>NZ_RBLA01000006.1:0-563748 GCF_003634475.1 Pseudomonas sp. WPR_5_2
ATGGTAGTGTGGGGTTTCCCCATGTGAGAGTAGGTCATCGTCAAGATTAAATTCCGAAACCCCTATCTGCGTATGCAGGTAGGGGTTTTGTTTTGCGCGCTAGAAAAGCACGATGTAGCTAAGGACAAATTTGCACAGTTATTTTCGATTCAGGACACTAGAATAGGTCCAACTTTTTCGGAGCCAGAGCCTTTATGCCAGATCCGGTTGACACCTCAGGGCTGTCAGAATTACCACTGGATGATTTGGTGGCGTGTCATGAGTGCGACTTGCTGATGAGCAAGCCTGAACTCGCCCATGGCGAGAAAGCTTTATGTCCGCGTTGCGGTTACGAGCTCTATGCCCATCGATACAACGTCGTGCAGCGCAGTCTCGCCTTAGTGATAGCGGCACTCTTGTTGTATGTGCCGGCGAACTTTTTGCCCATCATGCAGCTCAACTTACTCGGTCAGTCATCGCAGGATACTGTCTGGAGCGGTGTTGTCGGTCTTTTCAATTCGGACATGCAAAGCGTTTCCGTGATTGTGTTCCTGTGCAGCATGGGCATCCCGCTGCTCAAACTGCTCTGCCAACTCGTCGTCCTGCTGAGTATCCGTTTTGATATTGGACGCAGCTACGGCTTGCTGCTCTACCGTATTTATCACCATTTACGAGACTGGGGGATGCTTGAGGTTTACCTCATGGGCGTGCTGGTAGCGATCGTCAAACTGGCAGATATGGCCGCCATGACCGTAGGTCTCGGGCTTGCCTGCTTCATAGGGTTGTTATTGGTTCAGGTATTGCTGGAGGTTGTGATGTCGCCTCACCAGATCTGGCAGGCATTATCAGGAGAGGATGTCCATGCGGGCGATTGATGCGGGCATTCTGATTTGCACGGAATGCCATGAGTTGAACAGGCAGGAAGCCGATACCGACGAGCAGGTCTGCACTCGCTGTGGGGCACTGGTCCATGCTCGCCGCCCAAACAGTCTGATACGGACCTGGGCGTTGCTGATCACCGCGGCGATTCTCTACATACCGGCTAATGTGCTGCCGATCATGACGGTGAGTTCCCTGGGCAAAGGTGATCCGAGCACCATTATGTCCGGAGTGATTCAGCTGGTTCAGCACGGCATGTTTCCCATCGCGGCCGTGGTGTTCATCGCCAGTATCCTGGTGCCCACCTTCAAACTGGTAGGCATCGCACTGTTGTTGTATTCCGTGCAACGTCGCCAGCCACTCTCGGCCCGGCAGCGCATCTGGATGTACCGCTTTATCGAGTTCATCGGCCGTTGGTCGATGCTCGACATCTTTGTGATCGCCATCCTGGTGGCGGTCGTGAATTTTGGACGACTTGCCAGTGTCGAAGCCGATCTTGGTGCCATTGCGTTTGCCAGTGTGGTGATTCTGACAATGCTTGCCGCAGTAACTTTCGATCCCCGACTGATTTGGGATAACACGGAGTCGGACGACGACCATGACTGATTTGCCTGTAGCGAAAACCCGACCGGCCTCGAACTGGTCTGCCATTTGGGTGTTGCCCCTGATCGCGTTGATCATCGGCGGCTGGCTTGGCTGGCGTGCGTACAACGAGACCGGCATCGAAATTCAGGTGCGCTTCGAAAGCGGCGAAGGCATTCAGGCCAACAAGACCGAAGTGGTCTACAAAGGCATGTCGGTTGGCAAGGTGAAGGCGCTCAAGCTGGATGACGAAGGCGCCTCCAAAGGTGTGATTGCGACCATCGAAATGAACAAGGATGTGGAGCAGTACCTGCGCACCAGCACGCGTTTCTGGTTGGTCAAGCCGAGCGTGAGCCTGGCCGGTATCACGGGGCTGGAGACGCTGGTCTCGGGCAACTACGTGGCGATCAGTCCGGGCGAAGGCGAGCCTACCCGCAAGTTCAAGGCGCTCGCTCAAGAACCTCCACTGTCCGACGCCCAGCCTGGCCTGCATCTGACGATCAAGGCCGATCGACTGGGTTCGCTCAACCGTGGCAGCCCGGTGTTCTACAAGCAAATCAAGGTTGGCCAGATCAAGAGCTACGTGCTGTCCGAGGACCAAAGCACCGTTGAGCTCAAGGTGTTCATCGAGCCGACCTACGCCAAACTCGTGCGCAAGCACACGCGTTTCTGGAACGCCAGCGGCATCAGCATCGATGCCAATCTGTCTGGCGTGAAAGTCCGCAGTGAATCCCTGGCGAGTATCGTTGCCGGGGGGATTGCGTTCGCCACGCCGGAAAACCGCAAGGACAGCCCGCCCACCGACCCGAGCCTGCCGTTCCGTCTTTACGAAGACTTCGATGCGGCCGCCGCCGGGATCAAGGTCAAGGTCAAGCTCAGTGATTTCGAAGGCTTGCAGGCCGGTCGCACGCCGGTGATGTACAAAGGTATCCAGGTGGGTACGCTCAAGGCGCTCAAGATTGACCCGGATCTGTCCGCCGCCAGCGCGGAGTTGACGCTGGACCCGCTGGCCGAAGACTACCTGGTCGAGGGCACCCAGTTCTGGGTGGTCAAACCTTCGATCTCCCTTGCCGGCATTACGGGCCTTGAGGCGCTGGTCAAAGGTAACTACATCGCCGTGCGTCCCGGAGACAAAGGCGCAGCGCCGCAACGGGAATTCGTGGCACGGCCCAAGGCGCCGCCGCTGGATCTGCGCTCGCCGGGACTGCACTTGGTGTTGTTTACCGAAAACCTCGGTTCACTGGAGGTTGGCAGCCCGGTTCTCTACAAGCAGGTCAAGGTGGGTTCGGTTCAGAGCTATCAGTTTTCGCGCAAGAGAAACCAATTGGTAATCGGTGTTCACATCGAGAAGGAATACGAAAACCTGGTCAACGCCTCGACACGGTTCTGGAACGCCAGCGGCATCACGCTGACAGGTGGGCTGACCGGCGGGATTCAAGTCAAGAGTGAGTCGTTGCAAAGCCTGATGGCGGGTGGCATTGCTTTCGAGACACCAGAGGCCAAGGCACCCTTGCAAAAGCGCATTCCTCGTTTCCGGTTGTTCGCCAGCCATGAAGATGCCACACAAAAGGGCGCGATGATCACGATCAAGGTTGACCGCGCCGATGGATTGCGCGCCGGGACGCCGATTCGCTTCAAGGGGCTGGATGTCGGCAAGATTGAAAACGTGGACCTCAGCGATGACTTGCAATCGGTATTGCTGACGGCACGCATCACTGAAGTGCCTGAGCGTATTGCGCGGGTCGGCAGCGAGTTCTGGGTGGTCAAGCCGGAGTTGGGGCTGATCAAGACGTCGAACCTTGAGACGTTGGTGACCGGGCAATACATCGAAGTGCAGCCCGCACCGAAGAATCTGGGTCCGCAGAAGAACTTTATCGCCCTGGTCAATCCGCCAGAAGCTGCAAAACAGGAAGCCGGGTTGAGCCTGGTCTTGAGCGCTCCCCGCCGGGGCTCGCTGAAGGCCGGGGTGCCGGTAACCTACCGCGAAATCACCGTGGGTAAGGTGACGGGATATGAGCTGGGCCAGACCGCGGACCGGGTGTTGATCCGCATTTTGATCGAACCGAAATATGCGCCCCTGGTGCGTAGCGGTACCCGCTTCTGGAACACCAGTGGTTTTGACTTTGATGTCGGCCTGTTCAAGGGCGCGACGATGCGTACCGAATCGCTGGAAACCATGATTCAGGGCGGCGTAGCGTTTGCCACACCGGACGGCGATCGCATGGGCAGTGCGGCACGGCCGGAGCAGACGTTCCCGTTGTTCGACAAGTTTGAAGAGGAATGGCTGACCTGGGCGCCGAAGATCTCCCTGGGTAAATAGCCGGACATTGAGGCTGTCTGTGGCGACGCCTTCGCTGGCAAGCCAGCTCCCACAGTGATCTGGGTGAATCACAGTCTTGTGATCAACCTGGAACCCTGTGGAAGCTGGCTTGCCTGCGAAGAGCCCCTGAAGTTCACCGCACCCCTGAAAGAATGCCCACAAAAAAGGCCGCGATCCCTATTGGATCGCGGCCTTTTTGTTGCCATCAACTAAAGCCAATCAAACCGCATCCAGCTCCGGTTCGTCCGCTTCGACATTGACCGTCGCTTTCACCTGGTCGTGACGACGAATGTACTTCCAGTCTGCTTCGTCGATGTAGATCCCGGCCGGGCCGCTGCCGCCTTCCAGGTCGATGGCGACACTGGCGCAGACTTGCGGCTTCACACTGGCCAGGATCGGCACGAAGCCCAGTTGGAGGCTGGTTTCCAGAAGGGCTGCCTGGTTCTTCTCGTCGATGTCCGCCGCCTCGTCGAGGTAGTACGGCAAGCGCACACGCCCGGCCAGGTCGCGATCCATCACGTGCAGCAACAAGTACATGTTGGTCAGTGCCTTGATGGTCATGGTGGTGCCGTTGGACGCCGCGCCATCGATGTCGGTATGGATCACCGGCTGACCGTTGACCTTGGTGATCTCGAACGCCAGTTCGAACAAGTCTTTGAGGCCGAGCTGGTTGTGGTTGGCGGCCACCAGTCGCGCCAGGTATTCCTTGGCCTCTTCATTCTTGTTGTCCTGCTCCGCGCTCTGACTCAGGTCGAACACCGACAGCGTCTCGCCTTCTTCGTACTGGCCGGCGCTGTGGATGATCTGGTCGATATGCTTGAGCGCTTCCTTGTTCGGTGCAAGGACGATGCGGAAACTCTGCAGGTTGGACACCTGACGCTTGTTGATCTCGCGGTTGAACAGCGCCAGTTGGTGTTCGAGGCTGTCGTAGTCGCTGCGGATGTTGCGCAGGGTCCGGGCGATGTCGGTCACAGCCGCGCGACGGGCCTTGCCCAGGGTCAGGGCTTCATCGGTGCGGTGTGCGTAAGCGTTGATCAACAGTTGCAGGCGACGCTCCATATCGTCTTCGCTGTCGAACTTGGCCACGCCCTTAAGGCGCACCTGAGCGTACAGCGCTTCGATCTGGCCGTCGGCACGCAGCAGGCCTTGCCAACTGTCCTGATAGTCGTTGAGCAGCGGCAGCAGGTTGTCCATGGAGTCGTCGACCGGGTCCATGAACGGCGTGCCGAACGGCAGGTCCGCCGGCAGCAGTTGACGGCGGCGCAGGGCGTCATCGAGGGTACGCTGCTTGGCTTCCATGTCCGCGATCTGCCGGCCAACCAGTTGCAGCTTGGCCGACAGTTGCTGGACGCGCTCGGTGAACGCATCGCTGGAGCGCTTCAACTCTTCCTGTGCGGCTTCCATCTGCGCCAGCTGTTCCAGCTTGTCGCCTTCCTCGGCGCTCAATGTTTGTGTGCGACGGAAATCTTCCAGCGCCTTTTGAGCATCCAGCACCTGCTGGTAGAGGGCTTCTGTCTGGGTCTTGCTCGCGGCACGGTCGGCGGCCACGGCCTGTTGGGTTTTCAGTTGCTTGAGTTCTTTGTCCAGGCGCTCTTTCTGGTCACGCAATGCCGCACGATCAGCCAGGGCTTGCAGGGCCGGTGGCTCAATGTGCGAGAGGTCGATGGACAGGCCCGGCACTTCGAAGCGCTCGCCCTTGAAGCCGTCGAGAATCAGCTCCACGGATTTGACCCAGTCGCCGTTGTCGTCCAGCGCAATACCGTGTTCGCCCAGGGGCAGGCTGAACAGGGCGCTGTTGAACAGGCGCATCAGGCGCTCGACGTCTTGCTGCGAGAACTCTTCGCGCAATCGGGCATAGCTGTTGTTGTCGGCGTGATCGAGTTGCTGCTTGACCGACTTCAGGCGTTTTTCCAAGTCCCGCAGGCGCTCTTCGAGGTCTTCTGCGCTGAACTGGCGCGACTGGGCCAGTGCGCCGGCCAGTTCATCGTGGGCGTCCTTGGCGGCAAGCAGTTGTTGCTCCAGCACCTTGACGTCATCGACCAGGGCGAAACGATGCTTGAGCACCGACAACTCGCCGAGCCAGCGCTGAATGCCGGTGATTTCCCGCTCCAGGCGCATCAGTTCCTGGGTGCCGCCACGCTGGTCGTTTTGCAGGTCGTCCTGCTCGCGACGGTAGTGTTCGGCCTGAATGGTCAGCTCTTCCTTGCGTGCACTGGCGTAGTCCGACCAAGTGCCGAGCAACGAGTCGAGCAGCGGCGACAGGCGATGCAGCTTGCCGCGCAGCACGTCACGCTGCTTCACGCCGTTGGCCAGTGCTTCGACCAACGGGCCGGCAGCGACCAGCGAGTTGTAGTCCTGCTCCATGCGTCGTACGTCACGGAAGGCTTCTTCGCACGCGGCGATGTAATCGACGCTACCGGAACGCAGGCTGTGCTCAAAGGCATCGAGGAACAACTGCTTGAGTTTGGCTGCGGTGATCTCGCGCATGTGCAGCAGGTTGATGAACAACGCCCGGAAGGTCTTCAGGCTCTGTTCGCTGGTGGAGCGCAGCGGGATCAGCGTCAAATCCAGCGGAATGGAGGTGTGACCACCGACCAGCAGACGGCGCAGTTCGTCCGGCTTCAGTTCATAGGCTTTCAGGCCTTCGCGCTCGAGGTTGGTGAACAACTCTTTCTGGCGCAGGCAGGTGTCGTTTTTCTGGTAATGGGCCAGGTCCAGTTTGCCGGCGTAGGCAAAGAACTGGTGACCGAAGCCGCCGCCGGGGCCGCGACCGACCACGCCGATCACGTGCGGACCGTGGGGCAGCGAGACCTCTACCAGGATGTAGCTGGTGTCCGAGGCGAAGTAGAAACGCCGGGATTGTTCCAGGCTGTACTTGCCGAAACTCATGTCCGACATGCGCGCCAGGATCGGGAATTGCAGCGCGTTGATCGACGCGGATTTACCGAGGTTGTTTGCGCCGTAGACCGACAGCGGCTCTTCCAGCGGAAACAGGCCGAGGCTGTAGCCGGCGGTGTTCAATAGGGCAAAGCGGCGGATGCCGTAGCGTTCCTTGCTCATGCGTCGAGCTCCTGTTCTTCGGCAATGGCACGGGCCAGGGCGTCTTCTTCGCTTTCACCTTCAAATTCACTGAGATCCAGCGGGTCGTCGGTTTCCAGCAGTTTTTCGTCACTGTCCTCGTCGATCAGCACGGGCGCCGGTAGCGGCAATACGCTGTGCAGGCTGGCGGCGAGGTCGCGGTCCTGCTGAACCGACAGGCAGACATCGAGGAAGCGGTGCATCGGCGGCAGGAAGCGGTAGATGCCATTTTCCTCGCTGGCAAAACCGAGCTGGGTCATGCGGCGCATGATCTTTTCTTCCAGCTCATCCTGGGTCTGCACTTCAGCCTGGATAAACAGGTCGCGGTACTTTTCCAGCAATGACGGCAACTCATCGCGGCCGAGGCTGCCGCCGTCGAGCACGGAGATCGGGTCGCGACCCTGGTCAGCCAGGTGCTCGACCAGGATGAAAGTGAACAGCGCCAGGCGCTGGGCGGTCTTGTTCACCGCGGCGGCGGCGAGGTCCGGCACGAAGTAGTAGAAACCACGGGTGTCGCATACCAGTTCAAAGCCCAAGGCTTTGAACAACGTGCGGTATTGGTCCTGAAAGTTCGACAACTGTGCGTACAGCTCCGGATCACGGCGGCTGACGTGGTAACCCTTGAACAGCTCGCGAAAGATCGGCGCCAGCTGGGACAGTTCGGATAGATCAAGATGCATGTGGTGTGCTCGCAGAATTCTCGGTGGTATCAGGACCGGCCGAGAGCAGGGCGAAGGAGCGCAGGCTGACCTGGTGCTCGTGTGTGAAGTAGTCGCGACGTTCCAGGCGCTCGCGCTTGAAGCGTTTTTCCCGGGACAGGCGCGAGAACCAGTACAGCAACTCGTCGGTGGCGCCGTCCGGCTCCTGCTCCAGCAGCCAGGTCATCAGGTCTGGCATCGGCAGGGCGTTTTCGCAACGGTCGAGCATCTCCCGAACCGTGCGTGGCGCGCGCGGGGCTTCGCCTTTCTGGGTCTTGTGGGCCTTGGGGAAACGCGCCGGTTTCGGTTCGAAACGGGCCAGGGCGTAAACGTAGGCCTCGACCTGACTGGCGCTGCCAAGAAAGGTGCTTTGCGGCCGGGTGAACATGGGCATTGCCGCTTGTGGCACGGCATCGATGCCCTTGCGACGAATCATCGACAGCGCCAGCGCCGCACCACGGGTCACCGCATTGTGGCGGCGCGCTTCTTCACGCAGCGGCAGCAACAGTTCGCGGGCGTGACGCAGGGTCAGTTGGGCGCTGGTCTGCATTTCAAGGATGCGCGCGTGGGTGCGCAACAGCATGTCGTCGTCGACCAGATGGCCGAGGCGCTGTTGTTCGCTGAGCATCTTCAGCAGAACCGTTTCGACCTTGCGCACGCCTTGCTCGAAGGCGCCGTCGGCGTTGACCAGGTCAATCATCGGTTCGACGTATTCATCCCAGGTCGCCAACACTTCAGCGTAACGCTGGCGCAAGGGGATCTGCCGGTCGCTGGTCTTGGCCCGTTCGGCCACGGCCACCAGCGCCTGTTCGTCATTGTCGAGTTTTTTCAGTACGTCACGTACGCGCATGTCCAGCAGGCGCAACTGGCGGGCCAGATCGTTGCCGTCGCGGATGTCGAAGGCGTCCTGGATGTAACCGGCCAGGCGCTCGAGATGGCGCAGGTAGGCTTCGATTTCCAGGCACAGGCCCAAGCGGTGTTCACGGCGCAGATAGGCGAGGAAGTCGTGAATCTGCGCATTGAGCTCGAAACGGTTCGGGCTTTTCGCCACGGGAACCAGAATGTCGAGGCGAATCCACACGTCCAGCAGGCTGGTGATGTCCTGTGGCGTACTGTCCAGTTGCTGGGCGGCCAACTGTGAACGCAATTCGTTGAGGCTCAGGGTGCCTTGGTCGAAGTGCTCGCACAGAGGCTCCAGAAGTGCCCAGTGTTCAGCGAGGGCGCGCAAGACGCGCTTGGGTTCGATCATCGGAATGGCCGGCTGGTTGGCGATTAAAAGCCGCGATTGTACTGCATCACGCAGGATGCGATTCACTCTCGGGACGGGCTGTCGCTTTTATTCAGGTCAAGTCTATCGATCAACTGCGGGCGATCTTGAGCGAAGGGCGGTAGAATCTCCGCACTTTAGTTATCCACAAGTGGCTGACCTTTGCTTATCGAGTCCCGTCGCCGCGCCTATCTGAGCGCCATGCAGGTAGTCAACTGGCTGCCGCGCACCGAATTGCCCTTTGCTGCGCCGTCGCGGCC
The DNA here is from genome assembly GCF_003634475.1 of Pseudomonas sp. WPR_5_2. Lineage (NCBI taxonomy): Bacteria > Pseudomonadati > Pseudomonadota > Gammaproteobacteria > Pseudomonadales > Pseudomonadaceae > Pseudomonas > Pseudomonas sp. WPR_5_2. The sequence continues at coordinate 9,064 of NZ_RBLA01000006.1, forward strand.
CGAGCTGCTGGAGCCGCCTGAGCCATTGGTCGCCACCCCGATAGCGCCGGCGGCAGTAGTCGATGCGCCCGTACAACCGGTGGCCAAACCGGCCGAGCGTGTGAAGGTCGAAGTGCCGCGGCCATCGCTGGCAAGCACCCGCACCGGCGCCAAACCGGCGGATGAGGCCGAAGAGGCACCGGTCGTCGCCAGGGTCGCACCGGTGCCACCCCCGCGTTTTGCCCTGCAATTGCTGCGCGCCGGGCGTTGCCTGGTGCTGGTGGAGTTACCCACAGGCGAAGCCTTCCAGACCCGCGACCCCGCTTATTTACTGCTCAAGGACATGTTGCGCGCCGCCGGTCTGCCGGACAGCCCGCAGATTGTCGGCGAGCCGGTGCGCTGGCCGCTGCTGGTCCGAGGCACCATGGATCAAGGTCCGGAAGCCGCCCGCGACTTCGTGCAGGGATTTCTCTCGGCCCGGCTGGAGGATGCGCCGTGCGTCTGCCTGTGGCTGATCGGCCTGCCGGCGGTGCGTTTTGCCGGTGAGGCGAATGCCGAATCGTTTAATCGCGAACTCCAGGTCGAAGGCCTGGGTTCGGTCTGGGCCTTGCCGGGCCTGGAATTATTAATGGAAGAGCCACAGCGTAAAGCTGATGTCTGGCAAGCCATGCGTCGGCTGATGGCGCGCTGGAAAGAATCGAATGAGTGACGCTGTATCGTTCCGCCCGATGACCGAGGCGGACCTGGAAACCGTACTGAAAATCGAATACGCCGCCTATAGCCATCCCTGGACCCGCGGAATTTTTCTCGATGGCCTGGGCAAGTACCAGATCTGGTTGATGTTTGAAGGTCAGCAGCAGGTTGGCCACGGCGTGGTTCAGATTATTCTCGATGAAGCACATCTGCTGAACATCACCGTGAAACCGGAAAATCAGGGCCGTGGCCTGGGTCTGACGCTGTTGGAGCATTTGATGTCGATTGCCTATAAGGCCGATGCCCGGGAGTGTTTCCTGGAAGTGCGCGACAGCAATACCGCAGCGTTCAAGCTGTATGAGCGCTATGGCTTTAATGAGATCGGCCGGCGACGGGATTACTACCCGGCGGTGGGTGGGCGCGAAGATGCGGTGGTCATGGCCTGCACCTTGGTCGACTGAGCTTGAAAGCTTCGCGAGCAGGCTCGCTCCCACAGGGATTGTGATGAGTACACAAATACTGTGAGCAACCCAAGCCTTTGTGGGAGCGGGCTTGCTCGCGAAGGCGATCTGTCAGGCTCTGAAGATTAACGTTTTTTATCGAGCGGATCGCGCTGCGCCAGTTCCGCTTCATCCAGCCCCTTGCCGCCTCCGATATCCTCTTCATCGACAATGCTCAAGTCCCAATCAGCCCGACTGTCCGCACCGGCTTCATGGGCATCCCGTGCACCATCCTCACGGATCAGGGTTTCAGGGCTCATATCGTCGTCAGTGGATTCATGGTCAGCCGTTGAGCCACCGGTCATGCCCGCTTTACGAACACGCTCACGCGGCATCAATTGTTTGCGTTCACGCTTGGGCAGCTCATCGCCGATTTTTGCGCCGGGCAGTTCGTCGTCGAAATCCAGCTCATGCACCGAACCCATGCGGTCTTCGTTATCATCGATGGGCTCCGGTTGCACCGCATCGTATGGGCGTCGTGAATCAGTCATGGCCATTCCTCATGCTGTAGGCCTCATACTGTAGGCCTTACTACAGTGGACCCACCGGGCACACGAGAATTCCAACGAAAACACCTGCGATCCTTTGGTGACCCCGACGGGCGGTTGTCTGTCAAAGCAGCGAATCATTCTTGAGGCTTCCCAGCATGCACGACTTACAAGACCTGATTGATAACAACGAACGTTGGGCTGACGCGATCACCAAGGAAGATCCGGACTTCTTCGCCAAGCTGGCGCGCCAACAGACGCCGGAGTACTTGTGGATCGGCTGTTCCGATGCGCGGGTGCCGGCCAACGAAATCGTCGGCATGTTGCCGGGCGACCTGTTCGTACACCGCAACGTGGCCAACGTGGTGCTGCACACTGACCTCAACTGCCTGTCAGTGATTCAGTACGCGGTCGACGTGCTCAAGGTCAAACATATCCTCGTCACCGGCCACTATGGCTGCGGCGGTGTGCGCGCCTCGATGCAGGATCGCCAGTTCGGCCTGATCGATGGCTGGCTGCGGTCGATTCGCGATCTTTATTACGAAAAACGCGAAGAGCTCGCCCTGTTGGCCACAGAAGAAGAGCGGGTCGACCGCCTTTGCGAACTCAACGTGATCCAGCAAGTGGCTAACGTCGGCCACACCAGCATCGTGCAAAACGCCTGGCATCGCGGGCAGAGCCTGTCGATTCATGGCTGCATCTACGGCATCAAGGACGGTCGCTGGAAAAGCTTGAACACCACCATCAGCGGCTTCGAACAATTGCCGCCGCAGTACCGTTTGCGTCCGTTCGAGCCGTTGTAAAGCTTGTAGGCGCTGAGCGTGCTGAGTCCGCCTTCGCGCGCAAGCTTCGCTCCTACGGCCGACGCCAGTGTTGTAGAAAACGCTGGCCGTCGGCGTTCGGCGGTTCATCGTGGCCGGTGATCCAGCCCCGGCAGTTGTGTGAGCCACAGCGACACGCGAACTGACGCAGCAGTTTGTCTTCGCTGACGGTGTAATCCATTGTCAGCCGGTCGCCTTTCTGAATGTCCTTCAGCGCCCATAAACACAGATCGCTGAAATCGAGGTAGACATTGGGGTCGCAGGAATGCCACAGCAATCCGCAGAAGTTCGGATCGTAGGCATGTACGCCGGGCGCGAGTTGCCGGGTATGTCGGCAGCGATAAGTCAGCAAATGCCCTGAAACCCGACAGATTCGGCTGATTCGGGGAAACTCCCGTCGCGCTATGACAGCTACCGGCGTGCCCTCGTTGTTCGTGAGGATCTCGAAGTCGGCGAGGGAGGGAAATCCGTGCTGAAGAGACAATCGGGCAAAGGGATAAACACCCGCAGGTGGTGCAGCAAGCGGCTTGCGCCATGCATTGGCTTTCATAACGATCCTTGTCGGCTAGGTGCTGCGACGTCCATCGGCTGACGATCCTGTCAGCGCTGCAGCACATGTGGGCAGTACAAGCCTCTCGCAGATGGAACGGGTGGTCTACTGTCATATTTGACAGTGCGACACCCGTTCATCGTTTTATAGCGGTGGCACCGGGGTCGCGGTGGCAGGTGCTGGCGCCTTCAGTTGTTTGAGCTGGGGCGCGATAGCCGCTGACGCGCATTTGCCCGTGGCCTGTGCGGGCGTCAGGTTGCGGATCGAGGTGTAGAACAGCTCGCAGGTTTTCTCTTTCTGGGCAACTTGCCAGGTTTGCGTGCAAGTCTTCAGCTCAATGTCGGGATTGCTGTCCGGTTGACGGCCCATGGCGGCCTGCCAGCAGGCGACACTCAAGTCCTGACCCATGACTTTCAGACCCGCAGAATCGGCCTTGGCTTTTGCATCGTTGCCGGAATAGTTGGCCGGATCGGCGGCGTACCAGATGTAGCTCGGATGGTTGGAACCCAGCACTGGCACTTTTACCCCGGCATCAGGGCTGATGTTGACCAGGCTCAACACATTCACGGTCGGCCCGTATTGCCGTTTGACCCAGTCACGCACCGGTGCACCGAAAGCGACCATCGGTAGCGCCGCGCCACTGGCGCTCTGGCTGATTTCCTTGACCATCGCCGTCTGGTAATCCTTGAAGTAGTCGTAGACACCCTCCAAGTCCTTGCCGGCGTTGGACGGGGCGGCAATCGGGGCGATATCGATGATCGTCTGGTAGCCCGGCGTCTGCTCGGCCGGGATGCCGTTGATGGTCAACAGCGAGGCCCAGCGATCGGTTGTGGCGGACCTCAGGTAATCCTGGGCCTGGGTCAACGAATAGTCTGGCGGGAAGTGCAGCAGCTCGACGCTTTTACGGTTCTCCAGCGCCATGCCCAGCGGCAGGAACAGGTACCAGCTAAAGGCCCATTTGCCATCGGCATTCAGTTTGCTGGCGCCGTTGTAGGCCAGATCGCCCGCATCGAGCAGCGCGACCAACGGCTTTTCATAACCGTTGGGCACCCCGCTAATTTTCGTGAAGAGCTGACCGTTATCGGTTTTGACCAGCACCTTCGCGTCGCTGTAGCCGTCGCGCTGCACGCTTTGGGTCAGGTAATGTTCGACAGTTTGCTCCAGCGTCCAGTTGCGAAAGCAAATCACGTTGCAGTTGTTCGGATAGGAAAACAGGCGGGTGAGGCGTTCAGGGCTGCCCAGCACCAGGCTGACGTCCGCATGGGCAGTGGCACTCAGGGTAAGGGCCGCGAGGGCAAGTCCAGCAAGTTTGAGCATGCTCAGGTCCTTTTCAGCGTGTAGGTCCAATACCTATTGAAGCAGACATGACCAGACAACGAGTGGGGCCGATAAAAATATCGGCCCCTTTTGCTTCTACGGCATCACCGGTGCCGTATAGGCGAGCGTCGTCCCCAGTGCCCACAGCAGGAACAGCACCACTGGGGTATGCACCAGCAGTTGCACGAACGAAAATCCGATCAGGTCCCGCGCCTTCAGCCCCAGCACGCCCAGCAGCGGCAGCATGTAGAACGGGTTGATCAGGTTGGGCAAGGCTTCGGCGGCGTTATAGATCTGCACGGCCCAACCCAGGTGATATTTCAGGTCGTTGGCCACTTGCATCACGTACGGCGCTTCGATGATCCACTTGCCGCCCCCGGACGGAATGAAGAAGCCGAGAATCGCCGAGTACACGCCCATCAACAGTGCATAGGTGTCGTGGGAGGCGATGCTGACGAAAAAGGTCGAGATGTGGTGGGCCAGGGTCTGGGCATCGGCGCCTTTGACCGTGGTCATCAACGCCGCGATCGAGCCATACAGCGGGAACTGGATCAGCACGCCAGTGGTAGTCGGTACTGCACGGGCCACGGCATCGAGGAAGCTGCGCGGACGCCAGTGCAGCAAAGCTCCGAGCATGATGAACAGGAAGTTGTAGGTGTTCAGGCCGGAAATCGCGCTGATTGCCGGTTTGGTCGAGAACTCATGGAGCAGCCATCCGGCGGCCAGCAGCACCAACAGGATGATCAGTAGCGGGCTGTGCTCCAGCCATTCGCCGGGACGGGTGCGCGGTTGCAGGGGTGGCAGGTTGAAACTCGGGTCGACGCCGCAAGCTTTGGCATCACGTGCCGAATTCGGGCCCGGGGCGGTGGCGTAGGCAATGATCAGTGAGATAACGATCAATGCCAGCAACATCGCACCGGACTGCCAGAGAAAGATCGTCTGGGTGAACGGAATTACCCCGGTGATCGACAGAATCGACGGTGGCAGGCTCGCCGGGTTGGCCTGCAGTTGTGCCGCCGACGACGACAGGCCCAGCGCCCACACCGCCCCCAGCCCGAGGTAAGCCGCTGCACCTGCGGCGCGGTAATCCATCTTCAGGTCGGTACGGCGGGCGAGGGCGCGGACCAGCAAACCGCCGAAAACCAGCGACAAGCCCCAGTTCAGCAGCGACGCGACCATGGAAATCAAGGCGACCCAGGCCACGGCAGAGCGGCCGTTTTTCGGCAGTTTCGCCAAGCGATCGATCAGCTTCACCGCCGGTGGCGAGCTGGCGACCACATAACCGCCAATCACCACGAAAGCCATCTGCATGGTGAACGGGATAAGGCTCCAGAAACCATCACCAAACGCCATGGCGGCATCGGTGGGTTTGGCGCCCATGACCATGGTAGCCACGGCGACGATAATCACCGCCAGGGCGGCAAACACCCAGGAGTCGGGGAACCAGCGTTCGGCAAAGCTTGAACAGCGCAGGGCAAAGCGGGCGGAGCGGCTATCTTCGATATCAGCGGCCACGGGAGTACCTCGGATTTTTATGTTTGTTGTGGTCTTCGGGGCGGCAGAGGCCCGTCTGGACAGGCGTTAACAGTAAATCAAGCGGAGGTTTTTTGCGGGGCTGTTTTGTGGCTATGGGACTTTGGTCTAACGGGTTGTCCGCAGGCGCGTTTGCGTAGACCATGGGCGCCTTGGTTTTTGCCTGTGCCAGAGTTCTTTTCATGACTGTCGATATCGATTCGCGCCCGGCGCCGTTCAGCCGCTCGGACTACAAGACCCTCGGGCTCGCGGCCCTCGGCGGGGCGCTGGAAATCTACGATTTCATCATTTTCGTATTTTTTGCGCTGACCTTGAGCCAGCTGTTCTTCCCGCCGGAAATGCCCGAATGGCTTCGATTGTTGCAAAGCTTCGGCATCTTCGTCACCGGTTACCTGGCGCGACCGCTTGGCGGGATCCTGATGGCGCATTTCGCTGACAGGTTGGGGCGCAAGAGAGTCTTCAGCCTGAGCATTCTGATGATGGCGCTGCCGTGTCTGCTGATCGGGATCATGCCGACTTACGCCCAGATTGGCTATTTCGCACCGCTGTTGCTGTTGCTGCTACGCGTCCTGCAGGGCGCGGCGGTAGGCGGCGAGGTACCGAGCGCCTGGGTATTCGTTGCCGAGCATGCGCCGGTGGGGCATCGCGGTTACGCCCTGGGTTTTTTGCAGGCGGGATTGACCTTTGGCTACCTGCTCGGCGCCTTGACGGCAACGTTCCTGGCCCAGGCCTTTACCCCGGCGGAAATCCTCGATTACGCCTGGCGATACCCGTTCCTGCTGGGCGGTGTGTTCGGTGTGATTGGCGTCTGGTTGCGTCGCTGGCTCAGCGAAACCCCGGTGTTCATGGCCATGCAGGCCCGACGCGACGAGGCGGTCGAGTTGCCGCTGCGGGCGGTCCTGCGTGAACACCGGCTGGCCATGCTACCGGCGATGATTTTGACCTGCGTGCTGACCTCGGCGGTGGTGGTATTCGTGGTCATCACGCCGACCATGATGCAGAAAACCTTCGGCATGACCGCCAGCCACACGTTCGCCTTGAGTGCGCTGGGTATCGTTTTTCTGAACATTGGCTGCGTACTCGCCGGATTGCTGGTCGACCGCATCGGCGCCTGGCGCACTGTCATGCTGTACAGCCTGTTGCTGCCGCTGGGAATTGGCGTGCTCTATGCCTGCCTGATCGGTGGCGGTAACTGGATCGGCCTGGCCTATTCCGTGGCCGGCCTCGCCTGTGGTGTGGTCGGTGCGGTGCCGTCGGTGATGGTCAGTTTGTTCCCGGCACGGATTCGAGTTTCGGGCATTTCCTTTACCTACAACATTGCCTACGCCGCGTGGGCGAGTATCACACCGTTGCTGTTGATCGGTCTGATGCCCTGGAGCCCCTGGATCTGCGTGATGTTCTGCGCGGTGATGGGCGCGGTGGGTGTAGCCAGCGGGGCGTATTTCGGCGCGCGGATGCCGAGAATGGCCAACTGCTCGGCTGCTGGCGCGATGTAAGCAGAAGGGGCTGCTGGCGCGTCGCAATTATTTTTGTAGGACAAAGCTGAAACGCTCTTCAGAAAAGGCTCAAAGGGCCGATGGTTAGGCTGCATATCGCTTTCTATCCCAGTCCATCGGTGCACCCCATGTTCAATAAACGCTTGAAGCAGGAGCTGTCGGCTCTTCGCGAAGAACTCTCCAGCCTTCAGCAAGTGAAGGAAAGTCTGGAAAGCGAGATGCTCGTGCTGACCCTTGATGCTGATGGGCGGGTTCAATCGGTCAATCAGAACTTTCTCAGCGAGATGCACTACAAGAGCAACGAGCTGATCGGACGGCACATCGAAGACATCTTCCCGGATCACGTAAAAACGGACGAATTCCAGCTGCGTTTCAAAACTGCAATGAACCGTGGTGAGCACTTTGCGGGTGCTTTACGCCTGCTGCGGGGCACGGGTCAGGAGGCGTGGTTGCGCTCGATCTTGCAGCCCGTGCGCTCGGCAGACGGCCGGATCAAGCAATTCTCGATTTTCTCCAGCGACCTGACCCGTACCATCGAAGCCTCCCGCGAACATGAAAACCTGATCGGTGCCCTGGTGCGCTCGACCGCAGTGATCGAGTTCGACCTCAATGGCATCGTACTGACCGCCAATGATCGTTTTCTCTCCGGCATGGGTTACAGCCTGGCGCAGATCAAGGGCAAGCATCACCGCACCTTCTGCCTGCCGGAAGAGGCCAACAGTGCCGAGTACCAGAATTTCTGGCGCCGTCTGAACGCGGGTGAGTACGTGGCTGACCGTTTCAAACGTATCGATAGCCATGGTCGTACGGTTTGGCTGGAGGCTTCCTACAACCCGGTACTTGATGCCAACAACAAACTCTACAAAGTGGTGAAGTTCGCCACGGTGATCACCGATCAGGTCAATCAGGAACAAGCCGTTGCCGAAGCGGCGAATATCGCCTACGGCACTTCCCAGCAAACCGACCAAAGTGCCCAGCGTGGCAATGCCGTGGTGACGCAGGCGGTGGATGTAATGCGAAATCTGGCCAAGCACATGCAAACCGCCGGGGATGGCATCGAAGCCCTGAACGAGCAGTCGCTGGTGATCGGCACCATTGTCAAAACCATCAGCGGCATTGCCGAGCAAACCAACCTGCTGGCGCTCAATGCCGCCATCGAAGCGGCCCGCGCCGGCGAGCAGGGAAGAGGATTTGCCGTGGTGGCGGACGAGGTCCGGCAATTGGCCTCGCGCACCAGCCAGGCTACCGATGAGATCGTGCTGGTGGTGCGTCAAAACCAGGACATGGCCCGCAATGCCGTGGCCCTGATGACCGACGGCAAGCTCCAGGCGGAACAGGGCCTGGCGCTCGCGGCGGAGGCAGGCACGGTCATCGTCGAGATCCAGGACGGAGCCCAGAAGGTGGTGAACGCCGTAGGACAATTCGCCAATCAGTTGTCGACCTGAGGCGCTCCCCTGTAAGAGCGAGCTCGCTCGCGATGGTCTTCAACGATAACGCGAGCTGCCTGGGTGCCCGCGTAGTCCAAACGCCCATCGCGAGCAAGCATCGCTCCTACAGGTAGAAGGACCCGCTACAATCGGCTCCTTTCCCCAGGAGCAGACATCCATGAGCGTTTCCCACCGCCGTCCGGTCCCGTTGCCAAAGGCTTATCGTTTGCTCAATCACGGGCCGACCGTGCTGGTCAGCGCAGCCCATGGTGGCGAGCGCAATATCATGGCGGCAGCCTGGGCCATGCCGCTGGATTTCGAACCGCCGAAAATCGCCGTGGTGCTGGATAAATCCACCTGGACCCGGCAACTGCTGGAAGCCTCGGGCACCTTCGTGCTCAACGTTCCCTGCGCCGCGCAGGCGGATATCGTGCAAACCGTCGGTACGACGTCCGGGCTGGAACTGACTCGGGAGCAGGGACGTGACAAGTTCCAGACCTATGGCCTGCCGACCTTCGATGCCGAATTGATCGACGCACCGATGCTCGATGGCTGCGTCGCCTGGCTGGAATGCCGATTGCTGCCGGAGCCCGATAACCATCAACAGTACGACCTGTTTCTGGCTGAAGTGATTGCCGCCCAGGCCGACGAGCGCGTGTTCAGTGATGGGCGTTGGCACTTCGAAGGCCAGGACGCGTTGCGCACCTTGCATCATGTGGCGGGTGGGCACTTTTTAACCATCGGCGAGCCGGTGGACGGCCAGACCTTGCAGCCGTAAGGTGGCGAATACGCGAGCCATAAGCACATTCACATTGGGGGCAGGCAATGAGCAAATTGCGTGTAGGAATTATCTTTGGGGGCCGCTCCGCGGAGCATGAAGTGTCGCTGCAGTCGGCGAAAAACATCGTCGATGCCCTGGATCGTTCGCGTTTCGAACCGGTGCTGATCGGCATCGACAAACAAGGCCACTGGCACCTCAACGACCCTTCGAACTTCCTCTTGAACCAGGAAAATCCGGCCCTGATTGCGCTCAATCAATCCAATCGCGAGTTGGCGGTCGTGCCGGGCAAGGCCAGCCAGCAGTTAGTGGAAACTTCCAGTCAGGAGCTGTTGGGACATGTCGATGTCATTTTCCCGATTGTCCACGGCACTCTCGGTGAGGACGGCTGCCTGCAAGGCCTGCTGCGCATGGCGGATCTGCCGTTTGTCGGTTCCGATGTGCTCGGATCGGCAGTGTGCATGGACAAGGACATCAGCAAACGCTTGTTGAGGGATGCGGGGCTGGCGGTCACGCCGTTCGTAACCCTGACCCGCGCCAGCGCGGCACGCAGCCGATTCGACGAAGTGGTGGGGAAATTGGGGTTGCCTCTCTTCGTCAAACCGGCAAACCAGGGTTCATCCGTAGGGGTGAGCAAGGTCACCGACGAAGCCGAATACACGGCGGCGATCGAGCTGGCACTGGGGTTCGATGAAAAAGTGCTGGTCGAATCCGCCGTCAGTGGCCGCGAGATCGAATGCGCGGTGCTTGGCAATGAAAACGCCATCGCCAGCGGTTGCGGTGAGATCGTGGTGCACAGCGGGTTTTATTCCTACGACAGCAAGTACATCGACGACAAGGCCGCTGAAGTGGTGGTGCCGGCCAACATCAGCGTCGAGGCCAACGAGCGCATCCGTGCCATGGCGGTCGAAGCGTTTCAGGTGCTGGGGTGTTCCGGTCTGGCGCGGGTCGATGTGTTTTTGACCGACAGTGGCGAAGTGCTGATCAACGAAATCAACTCCCTGCCGGGGTTCACCCGCATCAGCATGTACCCGAAACTGTGGCAAGCCACCGGAATGACCTACAGTGAACTGGTCACGCGGCTGATCGAACTGGCCTTGGAAAAACACCAGGCTCGACGGGCTCTGAAAATCAGTCGATAGGCGGGTGCGACATTGCGTCATGCCCATTCGGACAGAATGATGCTGTGGGTTGTATACAAAAATAACCATCAGAGGCTACAAACCAATGAAAGTCAGCGCCCGCAACGTCTTCAAAGGCACCATCAGCCAAGTGCAATCCGGTGCCGTTAACGCGGAAATATCTCTGAAACTGCCCGGTGGCAATGAGCTGGTGGCGGTGGTCACGATGGAAAGCGTGAAGAACCTTGGCCTGGCGGTGGGCAAGGAAGCGGTCGCGCTGGTCAAGGCACCTTGGGTCATGCTGATGACCGACTCCAGCGACATACGCCTGTCGGCGCGCAACTGCCTTGAAGGCAAGGTCACCCACGTCACCGATGGCGCGGTGAACGCCGAGGTCGTCATCCAGCTCGACGGCGGCACCGAGGTCTACTCGATCGTCACGCGCGATGCCGTGGCTGAACTGGGCCTGGCCCCGGGTGTGAGTGCGACGGCGGTGATCAAGGCGTCGCACATCATTTTGGGTGTGCCGGCCTAATTTAAGATTTTCCATGAAAAAGGGCCTACCTCCCGGTAAGCCCTTTCTCACGCCTGCGTACGACTCAATCCCCCAACGCTTCCCCCTCACGCCGAGGGTCCGCGCCGCCAGCCAATGACGCTTTGCCCTGCGCATCCTTGACCCGAACGATTGCCTGGGTACCGCTGGTCATGTCGATCTCGCTCACGCTGTGCCCCTTGTCCTTCAACGCCTTGATCAGTGCGGGGCTGAACTGTCCGCGCTCCAGTTCGGTCGGGCCGTTGCGGCTGCCGAAGTTGGGCAGGTTGATGGCCGTTTGCGCATCCAGGTTCCAGTCGAGCAGGCCGACGGTGGTTTTGGCGACGTACTCGATGATTTGCGAGCCGCCGGGTGAGCCGACGCTGGCGACGAATTCACCGCTCTGGCGGTCGAAGATCAGCGTTGGGGCCATGGATGAGCGTGGGCGCTTGCCCGGCTCGACGCGATTGGCGACTTTTTTCCCGTTCTCTTCGGGGATGAACGAGAAGTCGGTCATCTCGTTATTGAGCAGGAAGCCCTGAACCATCAGGTGCGAGCCGAAGGCGGATTCGATGGTGGTGGTCATGGACACGGCGCCACCCTGGTCATCGACAGCCACCACTTGCGAGGTAGAGATTCGCAGCGGTGAACGATCCGTCGCGTAAGCCACCTGAATGCCCGGTGGCGTACCCGGTTGGGCCGTGCCCATGCTGCGCTTTCCGATCAGGGCGGCGCGGCCGGCCAGGTAGGTCGGCTCCACCAGGCCTTTGACGGGTACCGGCACGAAGTCCGTATCGGCCACGTATTGGGCGCGGTCGGCGTAGGCCAGGCGTTCGGCTTCCGATATCAAGTGCACAGCATCGGGAGACGGTTCGATGCCGGCGGGGGCGTTGGTCTTGACCGGTTTCATCGGCGCCAGGGCAAAGCGTTTGTCGCGTGTCTCCAAGGCCTGCAGGGTACCGAGGATCTGCGCCACGGCAATCCCTCCCGATGACGGTGGCGGCATGCCGCAAACCTGCCAGCGTTTGTAGTCAGTGCACAGGGGCGCGCGCTCCTTGGCGCTATAGCCCGCAAGGTCGTTCAGCGACAGGCTGCCCGGGTTGGCGTGGCCCTGAACCTTGGCCACGATCTCTTGGGCGATGGCGCCTTTGTACAGGGCATCCGGCCCTTCCTTGGCGATGCGCTGGAACACCGCGGCCAGTGCCGGGTTCTTCAGGCGTGTGCCAATGGCTTTCGGGCTGCCGTCGGCATTCAGGAAGTACGCGGCCATGTCGGGTGAAGTGCGCAAGGACGAATCCGAGGCGATCAACCCATACAGGCGCGGTGATATGGCGAAGCCTTGCGAGGCGAGTTCGATGGCCGGTTCGAACAGTTGCGCCCAAGGCAGGCGTCCGTGCTTTTGATGGGCCAGCTCAAGGGCGCGCAATACGCCAGGCGTCCCCACCGAGCGCCCGCCAATCTGCGCCTGGGTGAACGGCATCGGTTGCCCGTCGGCTTGCAGGAAAAGTCGCTCGGTGGCACCCGCCGGTGCCGTTTCTCGACCATCGTACGTGCGCACGGACTTGCCATCCCAGAGCACGATCAACGCGCCACCGCCGATGCCTGACGATTGTGGCTCGACCAGCGTCAGCACCGCCTGCATCGCAATCGCCGCATCGATGGCCGAGCCGCCGCGACGCAGCATCTCCCGTCCGGCCTCAGCCGCCAGCGGGTTGGCGGCAGCCGCCATGTGTTGTGTGGCGTGTCGGGTCTGCAGATCGGTGCGATAACCGGAAGCGCTTTCCGGTGCGAGTGGCAACGTCGACTGGGAAGGTGAAGAGGGCGGGGCGTTGCAGGCAGCCAACGTCAAGGCAGTGGCGATCAGCGACAACGCTGTCAGGCGAAAGCGGCTCAAGTGGAAGGCTGAAAACACGTTGGGCACTCCGTCCGTTGGATAAAGGTTCAGCGGACTTTATCGACCACCACGCAGTGACGCAAACCGGCGCCCGTGACAAAGACGTTTTTGCTCTTCATGAATGGGCGGAATGTCTGTAGGGTCGTTGCCAACAACCAGGCCAGAAAATCAACAAGAGGCAATCATGCACACCGAGTTCCCGACCCAGCCAAGCTACCGCTCCCAGCGTGAACAATTCCTCGCGGTGGCGACCGCGGCCGGGGCGACGCTCACCGAGTACCCACACCCGCTCAAAGGGCCGTTCGGCGAGGACTTGAGCACCGACGTGGCGGTTCTGGGCGATCCTGCGGCCAAACGCCTGCTGATTGCGCTGAGCGGTACCCATGGCGTCGAGGGCTACTATGGCTCGGGTTGTCAGATCAAATGGCTGCAGGAAATGGGCAAGCGCTCGTTGCCGGCGGATGTGGCCGTGGTGATGATCCATTCGATCAATCCCTGGGGCATGGCGTGGTTGCGGCGGGTCAACGAAGACAATATCGACCTGAACCGCAATCACCTGAACTTCGACGGTCCGTTGCCGGACAACCAGGCCTATGACGCGCTGCACGAAATCTATGCGTGCTCGCAGTTGCAAGGTCCCGAGCGTGATCGCGCGGATGCGCTGCTCGACGAGCAAGTCCGCCAACATGGCTGGCCGGCGGTGATGTCGATTGTCGAAGGTGGTCAACACCGGCATCCGGACGGATTGTTTTATGGTGGGCTGGCGCCGAGCTGGTCGAACCGGACGTTGCATCAGATCATTCAGAAGCATGTATCTCATGCCGATGTCGCCCTGTGCTTCGACTTGCACACCGGTGCCGGCGAGTACGGTCATCCGATGTTGCTGACGATTACCCAAACCGCCTATCCGGCGCTGGCCGATGCCCAGGCGATTTATGGCCCGTGGCTCTACACCTTGCAGACTGGCGCGCAGGCGCTGAGCGAAACCGGCGTGGCGGCCACCGCCACCGGCTACACCTCCCAGGCGTTGATCGATGCGCTGCCCCAGGTACGGTTGATGCCGTTCGTCATCGAATGCGGGACCTATCCGGGGGCGGATGTGCATCGTCATCTGCGCGACGACCACTGGCTGCATTTGCATGGCAATCCGAGTGATGCCGTGGGGCGTGAAATCAAACTGAATCTGCTTGAACAGTTCTATCCGGCTGATAGCGATTGGCAGGCGATGGTCTGGCTACGGACCTGGCAGATCTGGGAGCGGGCGTTGTCGGCGCTGCCAACCATTCGCACCTGATACCTGTAGGAGCGAGCCTGCTCGCGATGAACGAAAGGGCGCCGTGGGGCATCAGGCTGCCAGCGTCATCGTTCACGACCATCGCGAGCAGGCTCGCTCCTGCAATGCGGTCGCTTTTCTCGAGGCATAAAAAAACGGCCTACCTTTCGGTAAGCCGTTTTTAGTACTTGGTGGCTACACAGGGACTTGAACCCCGGACCCCAGCATTATGAATGCTATGCTCTAACCAACTGAGCTATGTAGCCAAGTGGCGCGCATTATTCACCGGGAATGCAGATGCGTCAAGCGTAAATCTAAAATATTTCTCTACACTATCAACCGTTTATCAAAATCCCTCGTTCAACAGCGGTGAAGGGCAGCGCTGAAACCAGCGAGTTGCCTGTTCATAAGCGTGGGCCAATTGCAGGACGGCGAAATCGGCCTGGTGCCTGCCGATGATTTGCAGGCCCATCGGCAAACCGTTCGAATTGAAGCCTGCCTGCACGTTTGCCACCGGGCAGCCGGACAAGGTGCCAGGAATCACCACCTCCATCCAGCGGTGATAGGTGTCCATGGCCACGCCTTCAATCGACGTGGGCCATGGCTGGGTTTTATCGAACGGGAACACCTGGGCACTGGGCAGTAGCAGATAATCGAAGTCTTCAAACAGCCGGGAGATCGCCCGGTACCAATTACTGCGATCCACGGAGGCGGCAAACACATCGCTGGCCGACAGTTTCAAGCCGTGTTCGATTTCCCAGCAGGCTTCGGGCTTCAGCAGTGCACGTTTTTGCGGGTCGGCATAGGTCGCCCCCAAAGAGCCGGCGACCATCCAGTGACGCAAAGTGCGCCAACTGCTCCACAGCTGCTGCGGGGCGAATTCGGGCTGCACCGCTTCGATGTGGCAACCGAGGCTCTCGAAGTCGGCGAAAGTCTTTTCGCAAAGTTCGAGAATGCCTTTCTCCATTGGCAGATAGCCGTTGAAATCCCCCAGCCAGCCCAGGCGAGTACCTTTGAAGTCGCGCTCCAGCGGTGCCGTGAAGGCGCTGCCGGATTCGGCGATGGACAGCGGCGCCCGGGCGTCGGCACCCGCCTGCACGGACAGCAGTAACGCGGCGTCGCGCACGCTGCGACCCATAGGGCCCTCGTAGCCAAGTTGATCAATGAACAGATCGGCACTGTCATCGAAGGGCACACGCCCCTGGGACGGGCGGAAGCCGAAGATGTTGTTGAACGCGGCCGGGTTGCGCAACGAGCCCATCATGTCGCTACCGTCGGCCACGGGCACCAGGTGCATGGCCAGCGCCGCCGCCGCGCCACCGCTGCTTCCGCCGGCGGTTTTACTCGGGTCAAAGGCGCAACCGGTGGCGCCGAACAGCGGGTTGTAACTCTGCGAGCCGAGGCCGAATTCCGGGGTATTGCTCTTGCCGATGATGATCGCGCCGGCCGCCTTGAGCCGCTCTACCATGATCCCGTCGCGATCGGGGATAAAGTCCTTGTACAGCGGCGAACCCAGCGTCGTACGGATGCCGCGGGTCAGCGACAGGTCTTTGACCGCATGGGGCAGGCCATGCATCCAGCCGCGGTAGTCACCCCTTGCCAGTTCGGCGTCACGCAGGTCGGCCTGAGCCAGCAAATCTTCCGGCGCTTGCAGGCTGATCAGCGCATTGACCCGCGGGTTGAATCGGTCGATATGGGCCAGGTAAGTCTGCATCACTTCCCGGCAGGAAACCTGGCGCAAGCGAATGCGCTCGGCGAGTTCATGGGCCTGCAGCAGGACCAGTTCGCTGATGTTATTAGAAGTCATTGCAACGCTGCCTTTCGGACGGCTGGAGAAACACCCCGTCACCGGACGGGGCGGTAGAAATCAACGCATCAGGCTGGTCCAGAGACGGTCGGCGAGGCGGATTGCACCTTCGCCGCAGGTCTTGCTGAACACCACCTGGGTGCCTTCGGGAATATGCAGCTCCGGGGCGTCCTTGAGGCTGGCGTCGAGGAATGGTTCCACACCCTTGATCGGGCTTTGGTGTTTGAGGAAGTTCTGGGTCATGGCGGCATTTTCAGGCTGGCTCAGGAACTCGATGAACGCCTTGGCGTTTGCCGGGTTCTTGCTGCCCGTCGGAATCACCATGTTGTCGACCCAGGCCAGTACGCCTTCTTTCGGGTAGAGGTATTTCAGGCCGGGTTTCATTTCCCGGGCGCGCATTGACGAACCGCCCCAGAACATCGACATGTCGACTTCGCCCGCGGCCAGGTTCTCGCGGATCGAGCCGGCCTTGGAGCTGTAGGTCTTGACGAACGGTTTCTGCGCCTTGAGCAGGCTCAGCACTTGCTGCATCTGCTTGGGGTCTTCACTGCACAACGGGATGTTCAGGTACAGGCTGGCCATGTCGATCTCATCGCTGACCGAATCGAACATGTTGATCCGCCCCTGCAACTCGGCCGGTGGCTCGTAAAGCACCTTGTAGCTGTCGGCCGGGCCCTTGTAGCGTTCGGTGTTCAGCACCACGCTGGTGGTGCCCCAGATGAATGGCACGGAATAGGCGCCTTCCGGGTCCCAGGAGGGTTTTTTCAGGTTATCGACGACGCTGGCGTAGTAGGGCTCTTTCGCCGGGTCGAAGCGTTCCAGCAGGTTTTCCTTGATCAGGATCGGAATGAACTGGTGCGACGGAATGGCCACGTCGTAACCCGCGCCGCCCTGTTTCAGCTTGGCCAGCAAGGTTTCGTTGGAGTCGTAGGAATCCACCGTGACTTCGATGCCGGTCTGTTTCTGGAACTTGGCGAGGATCTCCGGCGAGAAGTAACCGCTCCAGCTCACCACATTGAGCTTTTCCGCGGCCTGAACGCCGCCGGCCAAGGTCAACAACAACGAAGTCCCGATGCTTGCAATCAACTTGCTCATGCTATTTCCCCACGGTACGTAGAAGGTTCAGGTGTTCTTTTTGCCCAGCAGCCAGGAGAGGCTGACGAACAGCACCGAGACGCCCAGGATCAGGGTCGACACGGCGTTGACGTCGGGTGTCACGCCCATGCGCAACAGGCCGAAGATAAAGATCGGCAGGGTGGTGGTGCCGGCCTGGGAGACCATCATCGAGATCACGAAGTTATCCAGCGACACGATGAACGCCAGCATCAGCCCGGAGAAAATCCCCGGCATCAGCAGCGGCAGGGTGACCTTGCGAAAGGTTCGCCATGGACCGGCATAGAGGTCGGCCGAGGCTTGTTCCAGCGACAGGTCCATGTCGTTGAGCCGCGCCCGAATCGGCAAGTAGGCAAACGGGATGCAAAACACGGTGTGGGCGATGATCAGGTTGCCGTAGCCCAGGGACAGGCCGAGGGTGGAAAACAGCGCCAGCGTGGCGACGCCCACCACGATTTCCGGGAGTACCAAGGGCAGCATGATTGCGCCCATCGACAGTTGCAGGCCCTTGAATTTCGCGCCACGGGACGTGCCGAGGGCGGCGAGGGTGGCAATCGCCGTGGCGATCATGCTGGCGCATACGGCAATTAACAGGCTGTTGCCGGCCGCCTGGCGCAGGGCCTGATTGGCGAACGCCGCGCGGTACCAGTCCAGGCTGAACCCGGTCCACACCGTGGCAGACTGGTTGGCATTGAACGAGAACACCACCAGCACCACGATCGGCGCGTAGAGGTACAGGTAGAACAGGAAACTGAAGCCACCGAAGCCCGGAAAATCCTGCACACCCAGGCCGTTTCGTTTGAATGGACGCAGCATCATGCACCTCCCTTGGCAATGCGTTGACGTTCGGCGCGCAAGGCATACACCGTCAGGACCAGCATCACCGCAGCCATCAGCACCAGCGACAGCGCCGCGCCGAAAGGCCAGTTCCGTGCATCGCTGAACTGCCGGAAGATCAGGTTGCCGAGCATCATGCGCGTGCCGCCGCCCAACAGTTCCGGGGCGATCATCGCGCCCAGGCACGGCACGAAGGTGAGGATTGCGCCGGCGAAAATCCCCGGTCTGGCAATCGGCAGCACTACCTTGCGCAAGGTACGTACACGTCCGGCGTAGAGATCCTGGGCAGCCTCCAGCAGGCGGATGTCCATCTTTTCCAGCGTCGCGTAAATCGGCAGCACCACGAAGGGCGCGTAGGTGTAGACCAACCCCAGCAGCACTGCGCCGTCGGTGTAGAGCAGTTGCAACGGCTGGTCGATGACGCCAAGGCCTATCAGGCTGTTGTTGATCACGCCCGTGTTACGCAGCAACAGAATCCAGGCGTAGGTGCGGATCAACAGGTTGGCCCAGAACGGCACCGTGATCAGAAAGATCAGCAGGCCGCGCCGATGTGCCGGCTGCATTGCCAGCCACACCGCCACCGGAAAGCCGATCAGCAAGGTAATGAGGGTCGTCAGCCCGGCGATGCCAATGGAGCGCAGGGCGATCAACAGGTAAGAATCGGCGAAGGCCAGGCTGTCATCCAGTTGTCGTTCGAACAGCAACGAGGTGTAGGCGTCGCTGCTGAAGACTTTGTTCACCCCGCCGTAGGGGTTGGCTTCCATCAATGAATAGGCGATGACAATCAGGATCGGCACGATCAGAAACAGGCCGATGGCGATCAGCGCCGGGCTGACCCCGAGAAAGCTCTGGAACGCCCGACGACGCTCCAGGGTATTGGCGATCGGTATCGCGTGCATGGCAAATCCTCGTGCTCAATCGTGCAGGACGCTGGCGCTGCCGCTGTCAAACAACAGACCGGCCTGGGTGCCGACGGCGAAGCGCAGTTTGCGGTCGACGCAGTTGGGCGTACGCACGGTGAGGCGCGAGCCGTCGCTGAGGCTGACTTGATATTGCAGGTCGGTGCCCAGGTAAATCTGAGCATCGACCCGGCACGGCAATGCGCCTTCGGTGCTGGCAGGCGTCAGGTGCAGGCGCTCGGGACGCACGGAGAGCGCAACGCTGGCGCCGACCTGAACATCGCTGCAGGGCTGCGCCGGCAACGGATGCCCGGCGGGGCCGGCGAACCAGGCCAGGCCGTCTTCGACGCGAGTCACGGTGCCCTCGATGAAGTTGGTTTCGCCAATGAAGTCCGCCACGAAGCGATTGCGCGGCCGCTCGTAGATGTCTTCCGGGCGCCCGACCTGCTGCACTTCGCCTTCGGACAGCACGGCGATGCGGTCGGACATGGTCAGCGCTTCTTCCTGGTCATGGGTGACGAAGATGAAGGTGATGCCGGTCTTGGCCTGGATGGTTTTCAGCTCCTCGCGCATGGCCTGGCGCAGCTTGAGGTCGAGGGCCGAGAGTGGCTCATCGAGCAGCAAGACCTTGGGATGCGGCGCCAGCGCCCGTGCCAGTGCAACGCGCTGTTGCTGGCCGCCGGACAGTTGCGCCGGTTTGCGTGTGGCGAAGCGCTCCATCTGCACCAGCGCCAGCATTTCGCGTACGCGCTCGGCGACTTGGGCTTTGGTCATCACCTTGCCCATCGGGTGCGATTCGAGGCCGAAGGCCAGGTTCTCGGCGATGGTCATGTGCGGAAACAGCGCGTAGTGCTGAAACACCGTGTTGACCGGACGTTCGAAGGGCGGTCGATCGGCGATGTTTTCGCCGTAGAGCAGAATCTCGCCTTCGGTGGGAAATTCGAACCCGGCGATCATCCGCAGGAGGGTGGTTTTGCCGCAGCCGGAAGGGCCGAGCAGGGTGAAGAATTCGTTGTCGCGAATGTCCAGGTCGATGCTTTTCAGCGCCACCGGGCCGGTCTTCGGATCACCGTAGACTTTGCGCACCGAGCGGATGGACACCGCCAGTGTTTGCAGCGAATGCAGGGCATTCATGCGTTACCTCCGATTCCCCCATCGCCTGCGGATACGCTGAAATCAGCTGTGCCGTCGGGCCATGGATATTATTTTTTTGGGCAGGATCGAGATGTGTTCGGGTGTATTGAGCCAGCTGTTTTTTGTTTTGCTGTGCGTCGATTATCAGTGAGGGGTTGCGGGGGCGAAACTTCAATTTTAACATACGAGCTGTTAAATAATTTAACAGCAGAGGGTGCCCGCAACCATGCCTGATCACCGTTTACCGCCGCTGAACGCGGTGCGAGCCTTTGATGCGGCGGCCCGTCTCGGTAGCTATGTCGAAGCCTCCAGGGCGCTGCACGTGACCCAGCCTGCAATCGGTCGGCATGTGAAGTTGCTGGAGGAATGGCTGGGCACTCAACTGTTTGAGCGCACGTCCCGTGGCGTGACCCTGACGCTGGCAGGTGAGAAATATCACCGCAAGATTGCGGCGGCCCTGCAGCTGATTATCGAGGCGGGCAAGGAGGCGCGGCCCAAGGACGCCGAGCGATGGCTGCGCATCATGGTGGTGCCGGGGTTTGCCAAGCGCTGGCTGATGCCGCGCATTGAGGTCATGCGTCATTTGCGGCCCGGCCTGAAGTTCGCCATCGAGCCCAACTCCACCTTCACCGATGTCGACGGTAAAAGTGCCGACCTCGGCATTGTCTACGGCCTGGACGGACAATATGCCCATTCCCGCGCCAGCCTGATCCGCCCGCGGGTGTTCCCGATCTGCACCCCGGGTTATCTGGCCGGCATCGCCCCCATCAACAGTCCCGCTGACCTGGTGAAACACAACCTGATTCACGTCGATGATGGCGAGTGGTGGAACCTGTGGTTTGCCGCCCATGATCTGGATGTGCACCTCAACTCGGACATGCTGTACGTCAACAATGACCACGCGCTGTCGGTGGCCGAAAGCGGGCAGGGCATCGCGTTGGCCAACGAAGTGCTGGTGCGTGAAGAGCTCAGGAGTGGCGCGCTGGTGCGGGTGCTGGACGCGGAGGTCAAACTGGAAAGCTATCGCGTGTTGACGCCATCCGCCGAGCTCTCGGCGGACGTGTCGTGGTTTATCCAGTGGCTGAAGACCGAGCTGGAGCAGGACTTTCCGGAGGCGGTGATCTGAGGCCACCAGGCGTGAAGGTGCCTGGTTCCGCTTTTCCTGTAGGAGCAAAGCTTGCTCGCGATGGGGGTCCAGACGACGCGATCTTTAAGACAGGGCGCGTTATCGTTCACGATCATCGCGAGCAAGCATTGCTCCTACAGGGGAACAGGGCTTGCTCGCGATGGCTTCAACTCAGACGAAACCGCCCCGTATTTTCGCTCAACGCCTTGCTGCCCTGACTCAAGGTATCGGCTGCCTGATTCACTGCCCGTGCGCCTTCGAGCAAGCGGACCGCCGCCTGATCCACCTGCTGGATATTGCCGCTGACTTCATCGGCGGTGCTCGCTTGCTCGTCGACGGCCGTGGCGATTTGCGACAGGGTATCGGTGACACCCTGCACCGCAATGGCAATTTCCCCCAGGCGCTCACCGAGGCCGGTGACGGCTTGTGCATCGGATTGTGCCTGGCCGCAGGCGGCCTCCATCAGGCTAACCGCTTCGTTCACAGTACTGCGCAGGCTATCGACCGTGCCGGCGATCTGGGCGGTCGAGGACTGGGTGCGTTGCGACAGGCTGCGCACCTCGTCGGCCACCACCGCGAAACCGCGACCCTGCTCGCCCGCGCGAGCGGCCTCAATGGCGGCGTTGAGCGCCAGCAGATTGGTTTGCTCGGCGACGCCACGAATGGTGTCGACCACCAGTTGAATCTGCTGTCCTTGCTCACTGACCCGACCCAGGGCGGCTGCGGTATCGTTCAAGCGTTGGTTGAGCTGCTGGATACTCGCCGTCGTGATCTGGCTGTCACGGCTGCTGTCGGCGGCTATGCGTTGGGTGTGCTGAGCGCTTCCGGAGGCCCGCTCGCAGCTTTCGGCCACCCCTTGGGAAGTGGCGGCCAATTGCGTCGCCGCTGCGGCGATCTGGCTGATTTGCAGCTGCTGGGCTTCCACTTCACCGAGGGCATCGCTGGAGTGATGATTGAGGGTTTTCACCGCGTTGCTCAATTGCGACGTCTCGTGATCGACGTCCAGTAGACTGGTACGCAGTTGCACGACGGCGACATTGAGAGCGGTGCTGATGGCTGCCAGTTCGTCCCTTCCTTGTACCGGTACTTGCAGACTCAGATTGCCATCGCGCAGGGCTTCGGCCAACAGGGTGATGCCGCTGGCACTGCGGCGGATCGACGCCTGCAAACAGATGAACAGGTACAGCGCGGCCAGCAGCAGGCAACCAAAAATGCTCGCCACGACGATGAACTGGCGAATCGCCGACCCCTGGTAGTCATCCAGGCGGTGATCGAGCGACACCAGCGACTGCTGACGCAGCGCGGCGAGGTCGGTGAGCAGGGCGTCGAGACTGCGCTCGAAATCTTCCGGCTTGAGGGTGATGCTGCCGCCGAACACACCGTCATCGATGACTTTCAAGCCTGAATCAAGGCGTTTCAGGCTTTCGTGGTACTGCCCGGCCCAGGTTTGCAGGGCGCTGGGTAAACGCGATTCGAGCAGGCCAGCGGTTTTGACGAGCTGCTCCCGGGCATCGCCGATTCGACTGCGAAGGTCGCGCAATTGCAGACGGCTTTGCAGAGTGAATTGTCCTGACACCACGGATGCCTGGCCAACGGCTGCAAGGCGTCCGACCCGTTCGATCAGGTCCGGCGCATGCTGTGTGGAGATCTGTGTCAGCAGGTAGGTTTCCAGCCACGGTGCCAGTGTCAGGCGATTGTCCATGGCAATCTGCTCTCGCAAGGCTTGCAGGGCACTCAGGGCGCTGGTGAAGCGGTCGTAGCCGTCCGGCCACCAGCCGACGCTGCCCAGGCTCTTGGAGTCCAGACCGTTAAGGGCATTTTGCAGCGCCTGATAACGGGTCAGGGTTTGGCCCTCGGCGCCTTCCTGTTGCAGGGCGTTGTTCAACTCCGCGGTGGCTTGGGCGACCACAGGTTGAACGGCATCGAACGCGGCCATGGCGGCAAGGGTAGCGGGCGTCGGTTGGCGGTTGGTTTCGGTCGCGCGCCAACGCGCTGCGCGGTCACGTTGCGCAGCCAGCAGGTTATCGAGTGCATCGAGGGCAAGGAGTTGACGAACCCCGGCACGTTCGCCGGAGATCAAATTCAATTTGTCGCGATAGTCCTGACCGATCATCCACAGGCTGCCGGCCAGTGGCAGGATAAACAGCAAGAACAACAGCTGGAATTTACGCGCAAAACCAAAACGCCCCAGCAGTCCGATCCCCGGTGATAGAAAAGCCTGCATGCCCCATGACTCCTTTGGACACCACGCACTGTCGGCGTGCATCAGGGTGCGTATGACCCCGAATTGTGCCCCTTTAAAAGGCCTCGAAAGTTCACCCTCGCCAGCTCTGTAGGCCGACTCTGTGGCGAAACTTCCCATTCTCGGTCCCCTTTGTAAGGGGGCCGCGTTGAAGCGGATAAGCAAGGCAAGATTCAGACCATGGCTATGCGCTATCACTTATTTGGCGATGAACATCAAGGTCGTTAGCAGGCTAAGGGGATGGCGCGGCTGCACTGAAAAATGGCACATTGGCGAACCTGCCCGTGTGCACCCCTCTGTTGTCCGGAATTTCTCATGACTATCAGCAACGTTCAGTCCGCGCCTGCCACTTCACAAAGCAGTCCGCTGGTCATGCGCATCATCGGCGCAGTGGCGCTGGCGCATTTGATCAACGACCTGATTCAATCGGTACTGCCCTCGATTTACCCGATGCTCAAGGCCAGTTATGGCCTGACGTTCACCCAGGTCGGCCTCATTACTCTGACCTTTCAGTTGACGGCCTCATTGCTGCAGCCCTGGGTCGGTTATCACACCGACCGCCATCCAAAACCGTGGCTATTACCCGCTGGCACGATCTGCACCCTGGTCGGGATTGTGATGATGTCGGTGGTGGGCAGCTTCCCGCTGATTCTGTTGGCGGCAGGGCTGATTGGCATCGGTTCCTCGACCTTTCACCCGGAAGCTTCACGTGTGGCGCGACTGGCCTCGGGCGGACGTTTCGGGCTGGCGCAATCGACCTTTCAGGTCGGCGGCAATGCCGGCTCGGCTTTCGGTCCGTTGCTGGCGGCGGCGATCATCATTCCCTTCGGTCAGGGGCACGTGGCCTGGTTCGGCCTGTTTGCGGTTTTCGCGCTGTTCGTGCTTTACCGGATCAGCCGCTGGTACGCCAACCACTTGAACCTGTTCAAGCTCAAGCAAGGTCAGGCGGCGACCCACGGCTTGTCCAGGGGGCGGGTGATCAGCGCACTGGTGGTGCTTGGGCTGTTGGTGTTTTCCAAGTATTTCTACATGGCCAGTTTCACCAGTTACTTCACCTTTTACCTGATCGAAAAATTCGACCTGTCGGTGGCCAGTTCGCAGCTGCACCTGTTCCTGTTTCTCGGTGCGGTAGCGGCGGGGACCTTCTTTGGCGGGCCGATCGGCGACAAAATCGGGCGCAAGGCCGTGATCTGGTTCTCGATCCTCGGCGTCGCACCATTCACCCTGATTCTGCCGCACGTCGACCTGTTCTGGACCAGCATTCTCAGCGTGGTGATCGGCTTTATTCTGGCGTCGGCGTTCTCGGCCATTGTGGTGTACGCCCAAGAGCTGGTGCCGGGCAATGTCGGGATGATCGCCGGGGTGTTCTTCGGTCTGATGTTCGGCTTCGGCGGGATTGGCGCGGCACTGCTGGGGCATTTGGCGGATATTCACGGCATCGAATACGTGTACTTCCTGTGTTCGTTCCTGCCGTTGCTGGGCGTGCTGGCGATATTCTTGCCAAGAACCAAGAAAGCCTGACGATCCGCTACCCTGTAGGAGCAAAGCTTGCTCGCGATGGCCGTTACGCGTTTTGTCAGAAGCACCGCGTTATCGTTCATCGCGAGCAAGCTTTGCTCCTACAGGTTTTCATCATGTCTATTCATCAGGCACAAAAAAGCCGCGTATCAAACGCGGCTTTTTCTTGGGCGGGTGCTTCGTCTTGAAAAACTTAGACGTTGAAGCGGAAGTGCATCACGTCGCCGTCTTTAACGATGTAATCCTTGCCTTCCAGACGCCATTTACCGGCTTCCTTGGTACCGGCTTCACCCTTGTACTGGATGAAGTCGTTGTAGGCGATTACTTCGGCGCGGATGAAGCCTTTTTCGAAGTCGGTGTGGATCACGCCTGCGGCTTGCGGTGCGGTGGCACCGACGCGGACGGTCCAGGCGCGGACTTCTTCGACACCGGCGGTGAAGTAGGTCTGCAGGTGCAGCATTTCGTAACCGGCGCGGATCACGCGGTTCAGGCCAGGCTCTTCGAGGCCCAGGGCTTCGAGGAACATGTCTTTCTCTTCGCCGTCATCCAGCTCGGCGATTTCCGCTTCGATCTTGTTGCACACCGGAACAACCACGGCGCCTTCTTCTTCGGCGATGGCCTTGACCACGTCCAGGTGCGGGTTGTTTTCGAAACCGTCTTCAGCCACGTTGGCGATGTACATGACCGGTTTGGTGGTCAGCAGGTGGAAGCCCTTGATCACCGCTTTCTCGTCCGTGCCCATGTTCTTCATCAGGCTGCGCGCCGGCTTGCCTTCGGTGAAGTGAGCAATCAGTTGCTCCAGCAGCCCTTTCTGGACCACTGCGTCCTTGTCACCACCCTTGGCGTTACGCGCGACTTTCTGCAGTTGCTTCTCGCAGCTGTCGAGGTCGGCGAAGATCAGTTCCAGGTCGATGATTTCGATGTCGCGTTTCGGGTCGACGCTGTTGGAGACGTGAATCACGTTCTCGTCTTCGAAGCAGCGGACCACGTGGGCGATGGCATCGGTTTCACGGATGTTGGCCAGGAATTTGTTGCCCAGGCCTTCACCTTTCGACGCGCCGGCAACCAGGCCCGCGATGTCGACGAATTCCATGGTGGTCGGCAGGATGCGTTTTGGATTGACGATGGCAGCCAGGGCTTCCAGGCGCGGATCCGGCATCGGCACGATACCGCTGTTGGGCTCGATGGTGCAGAAGGGGAAGTTCTCGGCCGCGATACCGGATTTGGTCAGGGCGTTGAACAGGGTGGACTTGCCGACGTTAGGCAGGCCGACGATGCCGCAATTGAATCCCATGGTGTTTCCCCTCGGATAAGAGTCAGGCCTTCTGGCTGTGCAGGTTTTTCATCGCGCGGTTCCATTCACCGGCGAGGATATCCGGCAGCACGCCGAGGGCAAAGTCGATGCTGGCATCGAGTTTTTCCTGTTCGGCGCGTGGCGCACGACCCAGGACGAAATTTGAAACCATACTGGCGACGCCCGGGTGGCCAATGCCAAGCCGCAAGCGGTGAAAGGTATTCTGATTGCCCAGTTGCGCAATGATGTCGCGCAACCCGTTGTGACCGCCATGGCCACCGCCAACCTTGAGCTTGGCGACGCCCGGAGGCAGATCGAGTTCGTCGTGCGCCACGAGGATTTCTTCAGGCTTGATGCGGAAGAAACCGGCGAGTGCCGCCACGGCCTGGCCGCTGCGGTTCATGTACGTGGTGGGAATCAGCAGACGAACATCCTGACCCTGATGCGAATAGCGCCCGGTCAGGCCGAAATATTTGCGGTCCGCCACAAGGTTCACGCCTTGTGCGTTCGCGATGCGCTCAACAAAAAGGGCCCCTGCGTTATGCCGGGTCTGTTCGTATTCAGCGCCTGGATTTCCCAGGCCAACGATCAGTTTGATGGCAGTCACGATAGGGGCCCTTCATTGGAGTGGTGGAAAACATCGCCGCAATCAGGGAAAGCGGCGAAAGTGGACGAAAGTTGCTCATTTACCATGATGTAAACTCCGCGTTCTCGCCCGCTTTCTCGCTACGCTCTAGTCCGCGATGTTTCCGGTCACTCCGGCGTACAGAGTGAAATTACTCTGCAGCGCCTTCTGCAGCTTCTGGAGCAACACGTGGAGCGTGGACGTTGGCAACAGCCTTGTCATCGCCGTGTGCCAGAGCAACGAACTCAACGCCTTTAGGGGCGGTGATGTCGGACAGGTGAATGATCGAACCGATTTCGGCGTTAGCCAGGTCGACTTCGATGAATTCAGGCAGGTCTTTCGGCAGGCAGGAAACTTCGATCTCGGCAACAACGTGCGAGATTTCGCCGCCTTTCTTGACCGGTGCTTCTTCGTTGATGAAGTGCACTGGAACGATAGCGGTCAGTTTCTGGCCAGCGACTACGCGTACGAAGTCAGCGTGCATCACGTGGCCTTTGGCCGGGTGACGTTGCAGGGCTTTGATCACGACGTTTTGCTTGGTGCCGCCAACGTTCAGCTCGATGATGTGGCTGTAAGCCGCTTCGTTTTCGAGCAGTTTGGCAACTTCTTTGGCCAGCATGCTGATGGATTCAGGGGCTTTGTCGCCACCGTAAACTACAGCTGGAACCAGGCTTGCGAGACGACGCAGGCGGCGGCTCGCACCTTTCCCCAGGTCGGAACGCACTTCAGCATTCAGAGTAAAATCGTTCATGTTGTATCTCCAAAATAGCCATGACCGAGTGGCGTTTGCGACCAGCGCCGAACACGGTATGGGCAAAAAAGCCCCGCCCCGACAGGAATGCCGGGGCGGGGCGCTTTTCGTCAACGAGACATTTCGAGAAGGGCAGGGCCCTTAGCGGAACATCGCGCTGATCGATTCTTCATTGCTGATGCGGCGAACCGCCTCGGCAACTACCGGTGCGATATCCAGTTGACGGATACGCGCACAGGCTTGTGCTGCAGCGGACAGCGGGATGGTGTTGGTCACCACCAGCTCGTCCAGCACGGAATTTTCAATGTTTTCGATCGCCCGACCCGACAGCACAGGGTGCGTGCAGTAGGCGAAAACCTTGGCAGCGCCATGCTCTTTCAAGGCCTTGGCCGCATGGCACAGAGTGCCGGCGGTATCGACCATGTCATCGACCAGGATACAGGTACGCCCTTCGACATCACCGATGATATGCATCACTTCAGAGTGATTGGCTTTCTCACGGCGTTTGTCGATGATCCCGAGATCCACGCCCAGGGATTTGGCAACGGCACGTGCACGCACGACGCCACCAATGTCCGGGGACACGATCATCAGGTTTTCGAAGCGCTGATCTTCAATGTCATCCACCAGAACCGGGGAGCCGTAGATGTTATCTACCGGAATATCGAAGAAACCCTGAATCTGGTCAGCATGCAGATCAACCGTGAGAACACGGTCGATCCCGACTACGGTAAGCATGTCAGCAACGACTTTCGCGCTGATAGCCACACGTGCGGAACGCGGACGGCGATCCTGACGGGCATAACCAAAGTAAGGAATAACAGCAGTGATACGAGTAGCCGAGGAGCGGCGGAAGGCATCAGCCATCACAACCAGTTCCATCAGGTTATCGTTGGTCGGAGCGCAAGTCGGCTGAATAATGAAGACATCTTTACCGCGGACGTTTTCATTGATCTCGGCTGTAATTTCGCCGTCGGAGAATTTACCGACAGAGATGTCACCGAGAGGGATATGCAGCTGACGTACGACACGCCGAGCCAGATCGGGGTTAGCGTTCCCCGTAAAGACCATCATCTTGGACACGCGCAGTACCTGAAGGCTGAGGGTAACCTGGATGAGTATAGGAAAATGGCAGGGGCGGCTGGATTCGAACCAACGCATGGCAGGATCAAAACCTGCTGCCTTACCGCTTGGCGACGCCCCTGTATCTGTTGCAACGATTACCCTGTAATCGGTTCCTTTAGAGCAGACTTTGCAGCTTGCGATGCAACATCGAAATGTTGCTTCCTTTTGCTACAAACCCTGTAAGGGTCTCTGTAAGAAGGGCCGAGACTTTATCAGCTTCAGCTTTGCTTGGGAAGCCCCCAAACACACAACTTCCAGTTCCGGTGAGTTTTGCTTCGGTAAATTTACCTAACAAATTCAAAGCGTTACGTACCTCTGGATAACGCCTTGTTACCACCGGCAAGCAGTCATTACGACTGTTTCCCTTGGGAACGGGGCGCACTTTAATGGGAGGAGTGTTACGTGTCAACAACGGATCTGAAAAAATTTCTGCCGTACTTACAGAGACTTGCGGTACCAGCACGACATACCACGGTTCTTCGGGTTCCACCGGCGTCAGTTTCTCTCCCACGCCCTCCGCAAAAGCCGCGTGGCCACGCACGAAAACCGGGACGTCGGCGCCCAGGGTCAGGCCCAGAGTGGCGAGCCGATCGGCGTCCCAGCCCAGCTGCCAAAGATGATTCAGACCGAGCAGGGTTGTTGCGGCATTCGAACTTCCGCCGCCGATCCCGCCGCCCATGGGCAGGATTTTGTCGATCCAGATATCGATACCGAGCGAGCA
The DNA here is from genome assembly GCF_003634475.1 of Pseudomonas sp. WPR_5_2. Lineage (NCBI taxonomy): Bacteria > Pseudomonadati > Pseudomonadota > Gammaproteobacteria > Pseudomonadales > Pseudomonadaceae > Pseudomonas > Pseudomonas sp. WPR_5_2. The sequence goes on from NZ_RBLA01000006.1 coordinate 38,658, forward strand.
GCCGGATTGCGCCTGAAGTTTTTTTGCGGCTTTTACGATCAGATTGCTGTCGTGGGGGACGCCTTCGAATTCGGTATGCAGACGAATGACGCCGTCATCGCGCACGGCGAATGTGATTTCGTCGCCGTAATCGAGAAACTGAAAAAGCGTCTGCAGCTCATGGTAGCCATCTTCACGGCGACCGAGAATGTGCAGCATCAAGTTGAGTTTGGCCGGGGAGGGCAACGTCAGGCGGTTGGCGTCCATGTCACATCCCCAGTTTGCGCGGTTGCCAGGCCTTGATCACCAGCGTGACATCAAGGTCGGTGCCGTGCAGCTTGATTCGCTCGGGCAACCAGTAACCGTTTTGCTCGGTATATGCGGTGTATTCGACCTGCCAGCCGTCTTGCTCGAGCGTGGCCAGGCGACTGTCGCCATCGAGCGTCAAACGGCTTTTGCTATCTGGTGCCGGGAGCCCGCGGACCCACCAGGCCAGATTGGAAACGGGGAGTTTCCAGCCCAACTGCTCTTCAAGCAGCACATCCGGGGACGGTGCTTCGTAGCGCCCCTGGTTGGCGACTTCCAGGGACACCTTGCCAGGCCGGCCGGTCAAGCGTGCGGCGCCGCGGCCCAGGGGGCCGGAGAGGCGAATGTCGTAGTAATCCTGGCGCTGCAACCAGAACAGCGTGCCGCTGCCCGAATCCTTTGGCGCTCGAATGCCAATCTTGCCGTCGATCTGCCAGCCGTCGAGGTTGGTGAGTTGCTGCTTGTGTTCGCGCCATTGGGCGGGGTTGCCCTGGCCTTCGACCGATTCACGGGCGCCAAAACCCGCGCAACCGGCGAGCAGGGCGATGAAGCTGAAAACAATGAGGTGGCGCAAAAACATAATCTTAAAGAGTCTCTGATCCGGTCAGGCGCTTGACGGTACTGCGCAGGGTAGGGCTGTCAGGTTGTTCCTTGAGGAACTTGCCCCAGATTTGTCGGGCTTCGCGTTGCTTGCCATTGGCCCACAGGACTTCGCCCAGGTGAGCGGCGACTTCCTGGTCGGGAAAACGCTCCAGCGCCTGGCGCAGCAGGCGTTCCGCTTCGTCCAGATTGCCCATGCGGAAATTCACCCAGCCGAGGCTGTCGAGTACCGCCGGGTCTTCCGGATTGATCTGATGAGCCTGTTCGATCAGGGCCTTGGCCTCGGCATAACGCGTCGTCCGGTCGGAGAGGGTGTAGCCGAGGGCGTTCAGTGCCATTGCATTGTCGGGGTCGCGTTTTATGATCGTTCGCAGGTCTTTTTCCATCTGCGCCAGGTCATTACGCTTTTCCGCCAGCATGGCCCGGGTGTAAAGCAGGTTGAGGTCGTCCGGGTATTGCTGCAGGGCTTTTTCCAGGACATTCCAGGCTTTGTCGCCCTGTTTGTTGGCAGACAGGGCTTCGGCTTCAATCAGGTACAGCTGGATCGCGTAGTCAGGTTGCTCGTCACGTTCGGCTGCGAGTTTGCGCTGGGCTTCGGCGGTCTTGCCGTTGTTCATCAGGATATCGGCCTGACGCAATTGTGCCGGCAGGTAGTCGTTACCCGGACCGACCTGGCCGTACTCGATCAACGCGCCTTGCGGATCGTTGCGCTCTTCGGCGATGCGCCCCAGGTTCAGGTGCGCCGAATCGACATGGCTTTCGCGGGCGATCAGGTCCTCCAGATAGCCTTTGGCTTCATTCCAGGCCTTGGCTTCCAGGCAGACCAGTGCCAGGGAATAACGCAGCTCGTCGTCTTCCGGGTATTGCTGGACCAGGCTTGAGAATTCGGCCTTGGCGTCGCCCATGCGGTCCTGTTCAACCAACATGCGCGCGTAGGTCAGGCGCAAGCGCTTGTCGTCCGGGTATTTCTTGATGCTTTTTTGCAGCAGCGGCAAGGCTTCATCGCCACGATCAAGGGTTTGCAGCAGGCGCGCGCGAAGCAGGATCGGAGCGATTTCGCCGTCGTCCGGGGGATTGTCTTCCAGTAGTTTCAGCGCGCTTCGGGAATCCCCATCCTGCTGCAGTAACAAGGCCTTGCCGAAAATCAGCTGGCCATTGTTCGGATGGCGCTGCAGCAAGCGGTCGAAACTCTTCATCAAACCGTTGCGTGTGTCCTGATCGGTGTCAGCCGCGGACAGGGCGAGGAAGTCGAAATGGGTGTCGCCCTTGCCTTGCAGGACTTTTTCCATATAGGCCATGGAGTCGTCATAGCGCCCGGCGCGCGCCAATTGCACGGCTGCGGCGCGTTGCGCCTCAAGGTCGTCCGGGGCGTTTTTCGCCCAGATCAGCGCGGTGTCCAGGGCAGCCTGATCGGCGCCCAGGTATTCGGCGATGCGGAATGCCCGTTCGGAGATGCCCGGATCCTGGGTATTGATGGCCTGGGTCACATAGTTATCCAGGGCAATGTCGAAACGATTGCGCTGGCCAGCCAGTTCGGCGCTCAACAGGCTGAAGATGGTGTCTTCACTGAATGAGCTGTAAACCTTGGGCTTTTCAGGTGCCGGGGTGCTGTCTTCGGCCGGCGGCGTACCGTCCGACGACCTCGGCATCAAAGCCTGGCAGCCGCTGAGGAAGACAAAAGCGAGAAGCAACGCGGAAGATCTATTCATATAGGAAGAGGACGACTAACCTGCGGTCGGATCATCATGACACAAGCCTTCGGCCAAACATAACCGGCCGGCCATTTTCCGGTTTATAGCGCCCTCCGTAGGCGCTGGCTTGCCAGCGAAGGCGCCCATTCGATCGCTACAGGACCTGAAACCTCTTCGCTGGCAAGCCAGCTCCTGCAGGTCTTTGCCCCTTTCATAGCCGTCAGCTACCAGGACAATAGTCAGCGGTAGTTGTTCTGAATCTGACGAAGTAGGACAATTGCCGGCTTCACGTCACCATCAGCGACTTTGAATGGCCTTCCTCGCACTCGGTATTAACCACAAGACTGCTTCAGTAGACGTCCGCGAGCGCGTGGCCTTTACCCCTGAGCAGCTGGTTGAGGCCCTGCAGCAGCTCTGCCGACTCACCGACAGCCGCGAAGCTGCGATCCTCTCCACCTGCAATCGCAGTGAACTCTATATAGAACAGGATCACCTGTCGGCGGATATCGTGCTGCGCTGGCTGGCCGAATATCATCATTTGAGCCTCGATGAACTGCGCGAAAGCGCTTATGTGCATGAAGACGATGCGGCAGTTCGTCACATGATGCGGGTCGCTTCAGGGCTCGATTCGCTGGTGTTGGGCGAGCCGCAGATTCTCGGCCAGATGAAGTCGGCCTACGCCGTGGCTCGCGAGGCGGGCACCATCGGTCCATTGCTCGGGCGGCTGTTCCAGGCCACGTTCAACGCGGCCAAGCAAGTGCGCACCGACACCGCCATCGGCGAGAACCCGGTGTCGGTGGCGTTTGCCGCGGTCAGCCTGGCAAAACAGATTTTCAGCGACCTGCAACGCAGTCAGGCTTTGTTGATCGGCGCCGGTGAGACCATCACCCTGGTCGCGCGTCACCTGCATGATTTGGGGGTCAAGCGCATTGTGGTGGCCAATCGCACGCTGGAGCGCGCGAGCACCCTGGCTGAACAGTTCGGTGCTCACGCGGTGCTGCTGTCGGATATTCCGGCCGAACTGGTGCGCAGTGACATCGTCATCAGTTCCACCGCCAGCCAATTGCCGATCCTCGGCAAGGGCGCCGTGGAAAGTGCCCTGAAGCTGCGCAAGCACAAGCCGATTTTCATGGTGGATATCGCCGTTCCGCGGGATATCGAACCCGAAGTCGGTGAGTTGGACGACGTTTACCTGTATAGCGTCGACGATCTCCACGAAGTGGTCGCCGAGAACCTCAAGAGCCGCCAGGGCGCAGCGCAGGCCGCTGAGGAAATGGTCTCGATCGGTGCCGAGGATTTCATGGTCCGCCTGCGCGAACTGGCGGCAGTGGACGTGCTCAAGGCCTATCGTCAACAAAGCGAGCGTTTGCGCGACGAAGAGTTGCAAAAGGCCCAGCGCATGCTGGCCAACGGCGGCAGCGCCGAAGAAGTGCTGGTGCAACTGGCCCGTGGCCTGACCAACAAACTGTTGCACGCACCGAGCGTGCAGTTGAAAAAGCTCTCTGCCGAAGGTCGCCTCGATGCGCTGGCGATGGCCCAGGAACTCTTTGCCCTCAATGAGGGCTCATCGGAAAGCTTTTCGGATAAGAAACCGCAATGAAAGCGTCACTGCTCAATAAGCTGGACATCCTCCAGGACCGTTTCGAGGAATTGACCGCCTTGCTTGGCGATGGCGAGGTCATTTCCGATCAAAACAAATTCCGCACCTATTCCAAGGAGTACGCGGAAGTCGAGCCGATTGTCGACACCTATAAACAGTTGCTCAAGGTCCAGGGCGACCTCGAAGGCGCCCAGGCCTTGCTCAAGGACAGCGACCCGGACATGCGTGAAATGGCCGTGGAAGAAGTCCGCGAAGCCAAGGAACGCCTGGTCGAACTGGAAGCCAGCCTGCAACGCATGCTGCTGCCCAAGGATCCGAACGACGGACGCAACGTGTTCCTCGAAATCCGCGCCGGCACCGGTGGTGACGAGGCGGCGATCTTCTCCGGCGATCTGTTCCGCATGTATTCGCGTTACGCCGAACGTCGTGGCTGGCGAGTGGAGATCCTTTCGGAAAACGAGGGCGAACATGGCGGCTATAAAGAAGTCATCGCCCGGGTCGAAGGCGAGAACGTCTACGGCAAGTTGAAATTCGAATCCGGCGCCCACCGCGTACAACGGGTGCCGGCGACAGAATCCCAAGGGCGTATCCACACCTCAGCCTGCACCGTGGCGGTATTGCCCGAGCCGGACGAGCAGGAAGCGATCGAAATCAACCCGGCGGACTTGCGGATCGACACCTACCGTTCCTCCGGTGCCGGCGGCCAGCACGTCAACAAGACCGACTCGGCGATCCGTATCACCCACTTGCCGTCCGGAATCGTGGTCGAGTGTCAGGAAGAGCGTTCGCAGCACAAGAACCGTGCGCGGGCGATGTCCTGGTTGTCGGCCAAGCTCAACGACCAGCAAACCAGCGCTGCCGCCAATGCAATCGCCAGCGAGCGCAAGCTGCTGGTCGGCTCCGGTGATCGCTCCGAGCGCATCCGTACCTACAACTTTGCCCAGGGGCGGGTGACCGATCACCGGGTCAACCTGACGCTGTACTCCCTCGACGAAATCCTCGCCGGTGGTGTCGATGCGGTGATCGAGCCGTTGCTGGCCGAATACCAGGCCGATCAATTGGCAGCAATAGGTGAGTAAATGACGATCATTGCCAGTTTGTTGCGCGCCGCCGATTTACCCGACTCGCCCACGGCGCGCCTGGATGCCGAATTGTTGCTGGCGGCGGCGTTGGGCAAGTCCCGCAGCTTTTTGCACACCTGGCCGGAGCGCATCGTCCCGAGCGAAGCGGCGTTGACCTTCGCCGAGTATTTGCAGCGTCGTCGCAGTGGTGAGCCGGTGGCCTACATTCTCGGTCAGCAAGGGTTCTGGAAGCTCGACCTGGAAGTGGCACCACACACGTTGATCCCGCGCCCCGACACCGAGTTGCTGGTGGAAACCGCACTCGAACTGTTGCCGGCCACGCCCGCAAAGGTGCTGGACCTTGGCACCGGTAGCGGCGCCATCGCCCTCGCGTTGGCCAGCGAACGTCCGGCGTGGAAGGTCACTGCGGTGGACCGTGTGCTCGAAGCCGTGGCCCTGGCCGAACGCAATCGTCAGCGCCTGCACTTGAACAACGCCACGGTGCTGAGCAGTCACTGGTTCAGCGCTCTGCAAAACCAGCGCTTTGAACTGATCATCAGCAATCCGCCCTACATCGCTGCAACCGATCCGCACCTGGTGGAAGGCGATGTGCGCTTCGAGCCTGTCAGTGCATTGGTAGCCGGTATCGACGGGCTCGACGATCTGCGCTTGATCGTCGCCCAGGCACCGGATCATCTGGAAGCCGGTGGCTGGTTGATGCTTGAACACGGTTACGATCAAGCCGAGGCTGTGCGCGATCTGCTGTTGACCCGTGGTTTTGAAGATGTCCACAGCCGCACGGATCTGGGCGGTCACCAACGCATCAGTCTGGGGCGCCTGCCATGCTGAATGATCAGGAATTGCTGCGCTATAGCCGACAGATTCTGTTGCACCACATCGATATCGACGGGCAATTGCGCTTGAAGCAAAGCCGCGTGCTGATCGTCGGTCTTGGCGGTCTCGGTGCGCCAGTGGCGCTGTACCTCGCGGCGGCGGGCATAGGTGAGTTGCATCTGGCGGACTTTGACACGGTCGATTTGACCAACCTGCAACGCCAGATCATTCACGACACCGACAGCGTCGGCATGAGCAAGGTCGATTCGGCGATCAAGCGCCTGACGGCCATCAATCCCGAGATTCAGCTTGTCGCCCATCGCGCGGCATTGGACGAAGACTCCCTGGCTGCTGCCGTGGCCGGAGTGGATCTGGTCCTCGACTGCTCCGACAACTTTGCCACCCGTGAAGCGGTCAATGCCGCTTGTGTAGTGGCCGCAAAACCGTTGGTCAGCGGCGCGGCGATTCGTCTCGAAGGGCAGTTGTCCGTGTTCGACCCGCGCCGCCCGGAGAGCCCGTGTTACCACTGTTTATATGGGCACGGAAGTGAAGCCGAATTGACCTGCAGCGAGGCCGGGGTGGTCGGCCCGTTGGTGGGGCTGGTCGGTAGTTTGCAGGCGCTCGAAGCGCTGAAGCTGTTGGCGGGATTTGGCGAACCTCTGGTCGGACGCCTGTTATTGGTCGATGCATTGGGCTCGCGCTTCCGTGAGTTGCGGGTCAAGCGTGATCCGGGTTGCAGCGTCTGTGGGCCGAAGGATGCGTGAAGCGCCGATTGGCGTGTTCGACTCCGGTGTCGGCGGACTTTCGGTGCTGGCCGAGATCCGGCGTTTATTGCCCAACGAATCCCTTTTATATGTCGCCGATTGCGGGAATATTCCCTACGGCGAGAAGACTCCGGGATTTATCCGACAGCGTTGCAGTGTCATGGCCGAGTTTTTTCAACAACAGGGCGCCAAGGCCTTGGTGCTGGCCTGCAATACAGCAACCGTCGCCGGCGTTGCAGACCTGCGGCACGATTACCCCGAGTGGCCCATCGTCGGCATGGAGCCCGCGGTCAAACCGGCAGCGGCCGCTACCCGCAGTGGCGTGGTTGGGGTGCTGGCCACGACCGGCACCTTGCAGAGTGCCAAGTTCGCGGCGTTACTCGACCGCTTCGCCACCGATGTGCGGGTGATTACCCAGCCATGTCCCGGGTTGGTGGAGTTGATCGAGGGGGGCGATCTGCACAGTCCCGCCCTGCGCCAGCTACTGGAAAGTTACGTTGGGCCGCTGCTCGGTGCTGGCGCTGACACCATTATTCTCGGGTGCACCCATTACCCCTTCCTCAAGCCGCTGCTCAAACAGATGATCCCCGACGACATCAGCCTGATCGATACTGGCGCTGCGGTCGCACGGCAACTTCAACGTTTGCTGGCAGAGCGTGAACTGCTCGCTGACGGACCTGCCTCTACGGCGCAGTTCTGGACCAGTGCCGATCCGGAGCATTTCAGAAATATATTGCCGATTTTGTGGAATAACGCTGGCGTTGTGCGAAGCTTCGAAGGGTAAGCAAGTTCCGGGGGGCGTTGTATTAATAGGGGTGAACTTCTGATAAATCGCCGACTTCTATAGCAGTGTGTGTCGAGCAACAAAAATTCCAATAGAAATCGTTTGGAAAAGGAAGTTTCTAATGAAGCGACTATTTTGCTTGGCCGCGATTGCGGCCGCACTTATGGGGCACAGTTTTACCGCACAGGCGGCAGGCGTGGAGTTCGGGATCGGCCAGACCAGCGATTCGACCATGACTTATCGACTGGGCATGCAATTCGATTGGGACAAGAGCTGGTGGCAGGCAGACGTCGGTCGTTTGACCGGTTACTGGAGCGGCGCTTACACCTATTGGCAGGGTGATAAAACCTCCAGCGATCACAGCCTGTCCTTTTCGCCCGTGTTTGTTTACGAGTTCGCCGGCCAGAACGTCAAGCCGTACGTCGAACTGGGCGTTGGCGTAGCGTTATTTTCCAGCACCGAAACCGAAAGCAACAGTCTAGGCAGCGCGTTTCAGTTCGAAGACCGCTTCGGTTTCGGTCTGCGCTTTGCGGGTGGACATGAAGTCGGAATACGGGCGACGCACTATTCCAACGCAGGGATGACCACGCCTAACGACGGTACGGAAAGTTACGCGCTTCACTACACAATGCCGTTGTAATCAACACTGCTCAGCAAGTTGCCAATGCCCCTGTAGGAGCGAGGTTGCTCGCGATATTGACCTCTAGTCCAACATTTATGTTGACTGGTAAATCGCAATCGCGAGCAAGCTTGTTCCTACAGGGGGAGAGGTGTTCCCGGGCTTAGCGATACGCCGTCGAAATACCTTGGCGCTCATCAATGCATTCCGGCGCGCCCATCTCGAACTCCCGGCAAATCAGTGGGCGTTTTTCATAGATGGTGCACATCATCGTGTCGCGATCCAGCGCGGCACACCAGCCGTCATCCAGGCGCAACATGACTTCCCCACCCCAATCATCGGTATCGATATACCGTTCGGGCACGCCTGTGTCGGTGATCAACATGACTTCGAGCTGGCAGCAGCAGGCGGCACAGGTCGAGCACGTGACGGCGGTCTCGGCGATTTGCAGATGGGGGATGGTTTTCATGCCGCGCAGTGTAAGGCAGTCGCCCGGTGCTGTGTAAAAGCTCGGACGGACGCTTTACCCCAAGTGCCAGGCTCTAATCGAGTGCTCGTCATCGCAATGCACCTGGTCAGTCCTTGTTTGGAGGACTGCTGCGTACCATGGGCTTGCCGATTGCCAACTTTACCTGGTCGGGCATTTGCGAGAGCGGCCATAGGGCAGCCATGAACAACCCCGAAAAGGCGATTTCCAGCGGACGCTCATTGAGTTTGGCGAAAATGTGCCGTGCGGCTTTATCAGCCGGCCAACTGAGCGGCATCTGGAAATCGCTATTCTCCGGCAATGGCGTGTGGACGAATCCCGGGCCGACGACGGTAACTTCGATACCGTCTGGTGCCAGTGCAATGCGCTGGGACTCGAAAAGACTTCGCATCCCGGCCTTCGAGGTGCCATAGGCTTCAGCCCGGGGCAGTGGCAGGTAGGTCACCGAACTGGCCATGCCAACCAGATGCGGGGCGATGCCGGCCCGCAAGAGCGGCAAGGCGGCATCGATGCAGTAGCTGCTGGCGAGCAGATTGGTGCGCACCACGTGCTCGATGATCGAGGCGTCGAACTGCTTGGCATCCACGTATTCACAGGTGCCGGCATTCAGGATCAATGTATCCAGCGAGCCCCATTGCTCGGCGATCTGTTCACCGATTTCACGCACGGTTTGACTGTTGGTCAGGTCACCGGCCATCACCAGTACTTGGCCTGGGTAGCGCTGCGACAAGATTTTCAGCGGCGCCTCCGAGCGTGAACTCACGGCCAGGTGGGCGCCGGTTTTCAGTATTTCTTCAGCCAATGCCGCGCCAATGCCACTGCCGGCGCCCGTCAGCCAATATCGTCGTGGAGGCGTAAGGCTCATTCCATTCTCCCTTTCAGCCAGAAATTCGTCCGGCTCAGCCAATTACTCATAGTCGCCCCCGGCGCTTTGCCGTGGTCGCAGGTTCTTGAACGCGGCGAGGGCCCGTGCACGTGAAGTGTGCAGGTCGACAATCGGGGACGGATAATCCGCCACGCCGAACAGTCCACCGAGACTCGCCGGATTGTGCACTTCTTTTTTATTCAGTCCTGCCAATTCCGGCAGCCAGTGCTTGATGAACACGCCCTCGGTATCGAATTTTTCCGACTGGCTCAGTGGATTGAAAATCCGGAAGTAGGGCGCCGAGTCCGTGCCGGTGGATGAACTCCATTGCCAGCCACCATTGTTCGCTGCCAGGTCGCCATCGATCAGGTGGCGCATGAAAAAACGTTCGCCTTCGCGCCAGTCGATCAACAGGTTCTTGGTCAAAAACATTGCAACAACCATGCGCAAGCGGTTGTGCATCCAGCCGGTTTCCAACAGTTGACGCATGGCGGCGTCGATGATCGGCAAACCGGTGCGGGCCTGTTGCCAGGCTGCGAGTTCGTCGGGCGCGTCGCGCCAGGCCAGCGCTTCGGTTTCCGCGCGGAAAGCGCGGTGGCGGGAAACCCTTGGGTAGCCCACCAGAATGTGTTTATAGAACTCACGCCACAGCAGTTCATTGATCCAGGTCACGGCGCCGACCTTGCCACTGTCGAACTCCCCCTGATTGCTTTGTAACGCGGCGTGCAGGCATTGGCGTGGGGAAATCACCCCGGCAGCGAGGTAAGCCGAAAGTTGGCTCGTACCGGGTTTCGCCGGGAAGTCCCGTTCGCTTTGGTAATAATCGATTTGTACGTCGGTAAAGGTGTCGAGGCGGCGCCGTGCTTCGGCTTCTCCGGCCGGCCACAGGGCGCGCAAATGCCCGGTGGGTGGGGCGAAGCACTCGATGTGGGTCGGGATCTCGTCGCTGGCGATGCTCAACGGCGCTTGCGCCATGGGGGTGCTGACCAGGCTGGGTAACGAGCGGTACAGACGTTCATGGCAGGCTTTGCGGAACTGACTGAAGACCTGGAAATACGTGCCGGTTTTGGTCAGTACGCTTCCAGGTTTGAACAGCAACTGATCCAGGTAGCGGTGAACGTCGATTCCCTGGGCCTTCAATGCTTCGGTCACCGCTGCGTCCCGACGGGTTTCATGAATGCCGTATTCCTCATTGAGGTGCACGGCATTGATGTTCAGCCGTTGGCAAATATCCAGTAGCACATTGGGCGCATCCTCCCAGCGCGGAGCATGGCGGATCAGCAGGGGAATATTCAGTTCACCCAGTGCCTGTTTCAGTTCATGAAGGTTGCGCAGCCAGAAGTCCACCTTGCACGGTGCATCGTCGTGTTCCAGCCATTGCTGCGGGCTCAACAAATACACCGCCACGCTCGGGCCGACCGCTGTGGCGGCGCAGAGGGCGGTGTTGTCGGTTACGCGTAAATCACTGCGCAGCCAGATCAATTGCATGGTGATGCCCATTAAATCAGCCCGCGCTGAACGAGTGCCTGGTGTGCCAACAGCGGATCTTCAGCCAGGTACAAATCAGCGATGACGAAGGTTCTTGCGGACAACTCGGTGTGGTGAATGCGCACCGTTGGCCCGACCATCATTTTTGGGCAACTGACGCCGTTCAAAAGTTTCGTCAGATGCGAAAGGTTTATGGCGTTGCTGGAATACAACAGTACGCCCCGGGGTTGCAGATAATCGACCGCCAGCGCCAGCTCGCCGGCAGGCAGCGGCCAGTCGAACACGTGCACTGGACAATCGGTACTGCTGATCAGCCACGCGGTAAGCCACAGATAAGGTTCCAGTGGCACGTCCGAGTGATTGATCAACAGCAGCGGCGCGGTGTGCAGCTGACGGTTGTTATGGTAGATGCGTGCGCCGAATTTGCTGCGTAGCCAGGAATAAAAAAACACTTGCTCCATGTGTGCACCGAATTGGCCCTGCCAGCGTAGCTCCAGTTCAGCCAGCAATGGCATCAGCAGTTGCTCGCACAAGGTCCGTGGCGGGTACAGCGCCATGGCCTGGTTGACAGTGTCGTCCAGCTCGCGCTCGTTCAGTAATGCGACCGCCTGCAGCAGCCTCTGGCATAGCGGTTGCCAGTCGTTTTCCACAGGTTCGCCAGAGGCCAGTGGCGTCTCGAGCAATTGTTTGACCTGGCTGACGGCAACACCGCGGTTCAGCCAGGTGAGGATCGTCAGGATTCGTTGCACATGTTCGGCCGAGAACAGTCGGTGCCCCTTGGGTGTGCGTTGCGGCACGATAAGGCCATAGCGCCGTTCCCAGGCGCGCAAGGTGATGGCGTTGACGCCGGTCTGCCGGGCCACTTCGCGAATCGGTAGCCAGCCCTCGTCGAGGGCTTTGCTGAAGTCCGTGCCGAGTCCTTCGCTGGCGCTGCTGTCGAGTCGGGCTTTCATTAGAGGGCGTTTCGCAAGCTGAGATTTTCCGGGTGCGGTTGCAGGTAAACCTGTTGCGCAATGTAAGGGGCGGGGTGCTGGCGAAAGTGGTGCTTGAGCAACGTCAGCGGCACCACCAGAGGCACGATGCCGTGGCGATACTGGCCGATAACCTGTTGCACTTCCTGCTTGTCTTCGGCGCTGATCGCCTGTTTGAGATAACCGCTCAGGTGCTGCAAGACGTTGGTGTGGGTGCGGCGTGTGGCGCATTTTTTCAGGGCGGTCATCAGTTCATGGAAATAACGCGGGCCGAGTTCCCGGGGATCGGTGCGGCCCATGCTGCCCAGCAGGTTGCCCAGGGCTTTGTATTGCACCGGGTTGTGAGCCATCAGCAGGTACTTGTAGCGCGAATGAAAATCCGTCAGGCCGCGCCGGCTCAGGCCTTCTTGCAGCAGTTGTTGCCAGGCGCTGTAGACGAATACGCGGGCGAGAAAATTTTCCCGCAGCACCGGGTCATTGAGTCGACCGTCTTCTTCCACGGGCAAATCAGGGTGCAAGGCGCAGAACGCCCGGGCGTAAATGCCCTGGCCGCCGCCGTCCACCGGTGCGCCGTTGGCGTGGTAGACCTTGACTCGCTCCAGGCCACAGGACGGAGACTTCTGCATAAAGATGTAGCCACAGATATCGACCAGATCCGCCGCCATCTGCTGGCCATACTCGGTCAGTGGCCGGGTGACGTCGAGCTGGTGATTGACCGTGCCGACGGCTTGAGGCTGTTCCGGATCGCCAACCAGCCGGATCGGCTCGCGAGGAGTGCCCAGGCCAATGGCGACTTCCGGGCAGACCGGCAGGAAATCGAAGTACTCGGTAAGAACGCGGCTGCACAGTTGCGATGCCTTGTGCCCGCCGTTGTAGCGCACCTGCTCACCCATCAGGCAAGCGCTGATGGCGATTTTCGGTTTGGTGGCGAGCGGAAGCATCAGAGCACCTCGAATCGGAACCTGTACAGAAATTTAAATCTGTACAACATAAGTTCATCTTAGATTCAAAGGTGTACAAGTCAAATTTTTTGTATAGGACTTATCGGTAGGGCTGAGCAGAATCCTGCGGGTGGGCTGCTGCCCAATTCGACAGCAGCAATTTTGCTCGGATGGATGCAATTCACTGCAAGTGTGCATGCAGGCGGCGGGCGGCTTCCTGACCGCTGAGCCAGGCCCCTTCGACACGTCCGGACAGGCACCAGTCGCCACAGGCATACAGCCCCAGGTCGGCATCGGCCAGCGTGCCCCATTCATGACTGCTGTTCGGGCGGGCATAGAGCCAGCGGTGGGCGAGGCTGAAGCTCGGCGCGGGCATGGAATCGTGCAACAGTTCGGCGAAGGCACCGTGCAATTGCTCGATGACCGCTTCCTTGGGCAAGTCGATGTGCTGCCGGCTCCAGGCGCTGGTGGCGTGCAATACCCAGGTGTCGAGCGTGTTGTCGCGTCCCGGTTTACTGCGGTTACGTGCCAGCCAGTCCAGCGGGCTGTCCTGCACGAAGCAACCTTCCATGGGCGTATCCAGCGGGGTTTCGAAACCCAGTGCGACAGCCCAGGTAGGGTCCATTTTCACGCCGGCGGCGGCGCCGGCGAGCTTCGGTGCAGAAGCCAGCAATGCAGTTGCTTGCGGTGCCGGCGTGGCAATCACCACGTGACTGAATGGCCCATGGGTGAAGCCTTCGGCGTCCTGCAGGTGCCAGTGCTCTTCACCGCGATAGACCTCGGTGATCCGGCAGGCGAAATGCACTTCGAGGTCGCCGATCAAGGCGCGGGTGATGGCACTCATGCGAGGCGTGCCCACCCAGCGCGTCTGCTCGTCCGGCGACATGCTGAGCTGGCCGCCATGGTAGGTGTACAACTGCGGGGTCCATTCGGCGACCCAGCCGTTGGCTTGCCAGCGCTGGACTTCGGTGACGAAGCGGCGGTCGCGGGCAGTGAAATATTGCGCGCCCATGTCCAGGGCACCCGCATCGCTGCGTTTGCTCGACATGCGTCCGCCACTGCCGCGGCTTTTATCGAAAAGTTGCACGACATGCCCCGCATCTGTCAGGGCTTGTGCGGCTGAGAGTCCGGCAATGCCGGTGCCGATGATTGCGATAGGTACAGTCATAAGGGCCTCGTTTACCTTTCTGTACAGACTACGCCGGGGTTGAAACCTGTACAATATTGTTTTTTGGTACAACTTTTAGCGTTCTTGTTCCGACAGCTTGGCCTATTGTTAAACACAGAGCCTGCCCGATATCAAAGATCCCTTGCTTATAAAAATAGACTAGTGATTAGGGTAAAACGCCACGCGAGGAAGAAGTCATGCACATATTGCTGACCGGCGGTACTGGTTTGATAGGACGTCAGCTCTGCCGGCACTGGTTGAGTCAGGGGCATCGCCTGACGGTCTGGAGCCGGACACCTGCAAAAGTCGCCAAAGTCTGCGGCGCTCAAGTGCGTGGTATCGCTCGTCTCGAAGACGTGGGACAGGAGCCCGTCGATGCCATCGTCAATCTCGCCGGTGCACCGATCGCCGATCGCCCCTGGACCTCCAGACGCAAAGCGCTGCTCTGGAGCAGTCGCATCACCCTGACTGAAACCCTGCTCGCCTGGCTCGAAAGTCGCGAGCAGAAACCACAGGTCATGATTTCCGGTTCTGCGGTCGGTTGGTACGGTGACGGCGGCGAACGTGAACTGACCGAGGACTCGCCACCGGTCATCGATGACTTCGCCAGCCAGTTGTGCATCGCCTGGGAGGAAACTGCCCAACGCGCCGAAGCCCTGGGCATTCGGGTGATACTCATCCGTACCGGGCTGGTGTTGTCTGCCGAGGGCGGCTTTTTGTCGCGGCTATTGCTGCCGTTCAAATGTGGGCTGGGCGGGCCTATCGGCAATGGTCGGCAGTGGATGCCGTGGATCCATATCAACGATCAAATCGCCCTGATTGATTTTCTTCTGCATCGCAATGAAGCCAGCGGTCCATATAATGCCTGCGCGCCGAAGCCGGTGCGCAATCGCGACTTTGCCAAAACGTTGGGCAGCGTGTTGCACCGCCCGGCGTTCATGCCGATGCCGGCACTGGTGTTGAAGGTCGGCCTGGGCGAATTGTCATTGTTGCTGCTGGGTGGCCAGCGGGCCATGCCGGCTCGTTTGCTTGATGCGGGTTTCACTTTCCAGTTCACTGATTTGCGCGCGGCCCTGGACGATTTGTCCAGCCGCCTCTGAAATAGGACGTTGCATGACCGATCACGCGTTGCTTCTGGTCAACCTGGGCTCACCTGCTTCCACCTCGGTGGCGGATGTGCGCAGTTACCTCAATCAGTTTCTGATGGACCCGTATGTGATCGACCTGCCATGGCCGGTGCGGCGTCTGTTGGTGTCTTTGATTCTGATCAAGCGCCCCGAACAGTCGGCCCATGCCTATGCCTCGATCTGGTGGGAGGAAGGCTCGCCACTGGTAGTGCTCAGTCGACGCCTGCAACAGGCCATGACTTCCCGATGGCATCACGGCCCGGTGGAGCTGGCGATGCGCTACGGCCAACCGTCCATTGAGTCGGCACTGCTGCGCCTGGTAGCCCAGGGCTACAAGCGGATCACCCTGGCGCCGCTTTATCCACAATTCGCCGACAGCACGACGACGACGGTGATTGAAGAGGCCAGGCGCGTATTGCGCGAGAAGAAACTCGACGTGCAGCTGTCGGTGCTCCAGCCTTTTTACGATCAGCCGGAATACCTCGATGCCCTGGTAGCGACGGCCAAACCCTACCTGCAACAGGATTACGATCACTTGTTGCTGAGCTTCCACGGACTGCCGGAGCGGCACCTGAAGAAACTCAACCCCGGCCACAGCTTCGAAGGCGGCGGCGATTGCTGCGCCGATGCGCCACCGGAAGTCGTGGCGACCTGTTATCGCGGCCAGTGCCTGCGTACCGCAAAGGAGTTTGCCAAGCGCTTGGGCTTGCCGGATGGCAAGTGGTCGGTGTCGTTCCAGTCGCGTCTGGGTCGCGCCAAATGGATAGAACCTTACACCGAAGCACGCCTCGATGAATTGGCCAAAAGCGGGGTGAAGAAAGTATTGGTGATGTGCCCGGCATTCGTTGCCGATTGCATCGAGACATTGGAAGAGATCGGTGATCGCGGGCTGGAGCAGTTCCGCGAAGCGGGAGGCGAGGAGTTGGTGTTGGTGCCGTGCCTTAACGATGATCCGCAGTGGGTGCGGGCGTTGAGCACTTTATGTGAAAGGGCACCGTTGGCCCTTTAAAAGCATCGCGGGCAAGCCTTGCTCCCACAGGATTTGTGCAATACCTGTGGGAGCAAGACTTGCCCGCGATGGCGTCTTCGAGACCTGCTTAGATCAGCGGCTCATCCGCTTTCTTGTGCTTCCAGCTGTCATTGCCCGGCAGGATCAGGTTCAGCGCAATCGCCACCACTGCGCACAGCGCGATACCTTTGAGGCCGAAGTCATCGGGGCCGGTGCCGGTACCGACGAGTACACCGCCAATCCCGAACACCAGGGTCACCGAAACGATCACCAGATTGCGCGCTTCACCCAGATCGATCTTGTGGCGAATCAGCGTGTTCATGCCGACTGCCGCGATCGAACCGAACAACAGGCAGAGAATCCCGCCCATCACCGGCACCGGAATGCTTTGCAGCAGCGCGCCGAACTTGCCGATGAACGCCAGGCTGATGGCGAAAATCGCCGCCCAGGTCATGATTTTCGGGTTGTAGTTTTTGGTCAGCATCACCGCGCCGGTCACTTCGGCGTAGGTGGTGTTGGGCGGACCGCCGAACAGGCCGGCTGCGGTCGTGGCAATACCATCGCCCAGCAAGGTGCGGTGCAGGCCGGGTTTCTTCAGGTAATCGCGACCGGTCACGCTACCCACGGCAATCACGCCGCCGATGTGCTCGATGGCTGGCGCCAGCGCCACCGGAACGATGAACAGAATCGCCTGCCAGTTGAATTCCGGCGCAGTGAAGTTCGGGATGGCGAACCAGGGTGCGGCGGCAATCTTCGCCGTGTCGACCACACCGAAGTAGAACGACATGCCAAAACCCACCAGCACGCCGGAAATGATCGGTACCAGGCGGAAAATGCCTTTGCCGAACACTGCGACGATCAGGGTGGTCAGCAATGCCGGCATCGAGATCATCATCGCCGTCTGGTAGTGAATCAGCTCGGAGCCGTCGCCAGCCTTACCCATCGCCATGTTGGCGGCAATCGGCGCCATGGCCAGGCCGATGGAAATAATCACCGGGCCGATCACCACCGGCGGCAGCAGACGGTCGATGAAACCGGTGCCTTTGATCTTCACCGCAAGGCCGAGGAAGGTGTAGACGAAGCCGGCCGCCATCACGCCGCCCATGGTCGCGGCCAGGCCGAACTGACCCTTGGCGAGAATGATCGGGGTGATGAAGGCGAAACTCGACGCCAGGAACACCGGCACCTGACGGCCGGTGACGATCTGGAACAGAATCGTCCCCAGGCCTGCGGTGAACAGCGCCACGTTCGGGTCGAGGCCGGTAATCAGCGGCATCAACACCAGGGCGCCGAAGGCCACGAACAGCATCTGTGCGCCAGACAGCACCGTGCGCCAGAGCGGATCGTTGAACTCATCCTGCATGGTCACGCGTCCTTCTGCTTGGTGCCGAAGATCTTGTCACCGGCATCGCCCAGGCCCGGGATAATGTAACCGTGTTCGTTGAGTTTTTGATCGATGGAAGCGGTGTAGATGGTCACGTCCGGGTGAGCTTTCTCGACCACGGCAATGCCTTCCGGCGCGGCGACCAGCACCATGGCGCGGATGTCCTTGCAGCCGGCTTTCTTCAACAGGTCGATGGTGGCGACCATTGAACCGCCGGTGGCGAGCATCGGGTCGATAATCATCGCCAGGCGTTCGTCGATTTCCGGTACCAGTTTTTCAAGGTAAGTGTGGGCTTCGAGGGTTTCCTCGTTGCGGGCCACGCCCACGGCGCTGACTTTGGCACCCGGGATCAGGCTGAGTACGCCTTCGAGCATGCCAATACCGGCACGCAGGATCGGTACGACGGTAATCTTCTTGCCGGCGATTTTTTCCACCGACACGGTGCCGCACCAACCTTCGATATCGTAGGTTTCCAGCGGCAGGTCTTTGGTGGCTTCATAGGTCAGCAGGGCGCCGACTTCCTGAGCGAGCTCACGGAAATTCTTCGTGCTGATGTCTGCGCGGCGCATAAGGCCGAGTTTGTGGCGGATCAGCGGATGGCGGATCTCGAGGATGGGCATGGGGAAAGGCTCCGGCGGCGGGCAAAAAAACCGGCCTAGATTAATCTATCCGAGGGTGTTGTCCTATAGACATAGAGTACGTTAGTCCACAAACGCTTGATCTGGCCGTGCGGGATGCGTACCTTTGCCCGCTTTTCCTGAACCGTACCCCCCTGGAGAGCGCCATGTCCGCTGATCTCGAGCATATCCGTCAAATCATGCGAGAGGCTGACTGCCTGTACACCGAAGCTGAAGTCGAGGCGGCCATCGCCCGCGTCGGTGCACAAATCAACGATCAACTGGCGGACAGCAACCCGGTGGTGTTCTGTGTGATGAACGGCGGGTTGATTTTCTCCGGCAAACTGCTGACCCATCTGCACTTCCCGCTGGAAGCGTCCTACCTGCACGCCACCCGCTATCGCAACGAAACCAGTGGCGGCGAGCTGTTCTGGAAAGCCAAGCCGGAAGTATCGTTCATCGACCGTGACGTGCTGATCATTGATGACATCCTCGATGAAGGTCACACCCTGGGCGCGATCATCGACTTCTGCAAACACGCCGGCGCGCGCAAGGTGCACACCGCCGTGTTGATCGACAAGGACCACGACCGTAAGGCTCGCCCGGACCTGAAAGCCGATTTCGTCGGTTTGCCGTGCATCGATCGTTACATCTTCGGTTACGGCATGGACTACAAAGGCTACTGGCGCAACGCTAACGGGATTTTTGCTGTTAAAGGCATGTAAGCAGGGTAGCTGTCTGGGGGCGGTTTTAGCCGCCAGACATGTTTATGCATGAAGGCAGATCTTCCACCCGAATGCGTGCGCAGTTCGCTTGAACCGCGCGCTCAGTCCTGCCCGACGAGCCAGCGTTCGCTTTTGCGTCGAGCCTGTTCCAGGTTGTTCACATAAGCCAACTGACGCTGTTCCCGATGGATGCCCGCGCGCCTGAGTTTCAGGCGCACGCGCGCAGCCGTCCCGACTAGAATCAGGCCGATGCCGTCGGTGCGGTAATCCCTGAGGATATTGTCGAAGGCTGCCAACGCCGTCATGTCCAGCATGGACACGGCGCTCATCTCGACAATCACCACTTTGACCTCCGGGCTGAATTTGCGCAGCACGCCCAGGGCCTTTTCCGCTGCACCGAAAAACAACGGCCCGCGTATCGCATAGCAACGAACATGCTCCGGCAAATCCTGTAAGGCTTGATGGAACTCTCGAGGCAGTTCGGCGGTGTCCGTTAGGTCGCTCATGCGCTTGACGAACAACCCGGCGGCCAGCAACAGGCCAACGGCAACGGCCAGCACCATGTCGAACAGCACTGTCAGGCTCAGGCAGGTCAGCAAGACCAACACATCGCTGCGTGGTGCAATGCGCAAGGTGTGTACGACATGCCGGGCCTCGCTCATGTTCCACGCCACCATCACAAGCAATGCCGCCAGCGCGGCCATTGGCAAGTAGCTGAACAGCGGGGCGAGGACGAGTATCGCCAGCAGCACCACCGCGCTGTGGATAATTGCCGCCAATGGCGAAAACGCCCCGCTGCGTACGTTGGTGGCGCTGCGGGCAATCGCCGCGGTGGCGGTAATACCGCCGAACAACGGTGCGACCAGGTTACCAATGCCTTGACCCAGGAGTTCGGCGTTGGGGTCATGTTTGCTGCCCGTCATGCCATCGGCCACCACTGCACACAACAACGATTCGATGGCACCGAGCATGGCAATGGCGAACGCTGGTGCCATTAATTGGCGGATCAGGTCGTAAGACAGATGCAGCGGCTGACCATTGGGCCCTGGCAGATTCCACGGCCAGTCGAAGCTCGGTAGAAACGGCGGAATGCCGGGGTGGCTGACGCCATCGACAATATAGCTGAAGCGCTCGCCCAGCGTCGCAATCGGTAACCCGCCGCTTTCCAGCGCCAGCCCCAACATTGCGCCGACGGCCAGCGCCACCAGATGCCCCGGAACCCTGGGCACAAACCGCGGCCAGACGATCAGAACCGCCAGGCACATGACACCGATGATTCCGTCCCCCAGGCGGGCGCTGGGCAATGCCTGGAGCAGCGCACCTAATTGCTCGATGTAATGTTCGGCATGCCCGGTGGTACTCAGGCCCAGCAAATCCTTTAGTTGGAGTGTAGCGATGACAATGCCGATCCCGGCGGTAAAGCCCAGGGTCACCGGATAAGGAATGTACTGAATCAGCCGCCCGGCCCGAATCAGCCCCAAGGCAATCAGGATTGCCCCGGCGAGCATGGTGCAAAGTAGCAGGCCACCGAGGCCATATTGTTGGGTGATCGGCAGCAGTATCACCACGAACGCGGCTGTCGGCCCGCTGACATTGAAGCGCGAGCCTCCCGTCAGGGCGATCAGCGGGGCCGCGATCAGCACCGTATACAAACCTTGCTGGGGCGCTACTCCCACCGCAATCGCCAGGGCCATGGCCAGGGGAATGGCGATAATCCCTACCGTCACCCCGGCACTGATGTCGCCGCGCAAGCGTCTGAGGCTATAACCTGCACGCAGAGTTTGACGCCAGGCGGCGAATAACGGGGGGATGGAGAATGGCATAGGGACTCCACAGTAGACGGCACGCCGTCGAGATAGGGCTGAAGGCTCTTTTAGTATGCCCAGCCTTGTCTTTGAGGGTATTGATCTGGATCGGTTATTCGCCCGATTGATCATCATGCTAGAGTGCTCGGCCTCGTCCCTGGAGCCTGTCATGAGTCTTTTGATCCGCAGCTGCGCCGCCCTGATGTTGGTCTTCAGCCTACCCCTGGCCGCTGCCCCGGCACCGATGCACGTGCAGTTTTTGCCCCCGGACGACTTGACTCTGCGTGACGCGGAACCCGAGCAACAGCAATTGCTGCAAGTCACTGAGTATTCGGTGGTGGTTGGCAGTCAGCGACAGTCCAACCAGCAGCCGATCCCGGTCACTTCGCCGCTGTTGATCCGCCTCAAGGGCAAATCCCTGAACAAGGGGGCGACAATCAATCAGGTGCTGGTCAACTTCGATGGCGAAAGCAAAAGCCTGAAAAAACCGGTCTACGACGGCCAGAGCAAAACCCTGACGCTTTATTACCCGCTGGTTCAGTACCGGGTGGTGATCGACTTGTTGCGCAATGACACGGTGTATTGCCAGTTCCTCAGTTTCGCCAACGGCCATGTCTGGGCCGACCTGCACACCGGCAGCGTTCGTCCGCGTTGAGTGCCGGGCCTGCGCAGGGGTAAACTGCCTGCCCCGTGAAATGTCTGCGAGCTGGAGTCGGCAATGCGTAAAGATAAGAAACAAGTGATTGGTGACGAGATTGGCGACGAGCAGATCAAGTTGTTCCTCGATTTCGAACCGGTCGACGCCACTTCGCCTTCGTTGCACAAGCTGATCAAGGCCTATCGTGGCCTGCGTATCGACGATTTCGAGCGTTTCCTGACGTTCTTCGTCGAGGCCGGTTACGACGTCAATGGCAAGGATGAGCACGGCAATGACTTCGTTGCCCTCATCCAGGATCAACGCAATGCGCCGGATTACATCGAGCTGATCCAGAAGGCTCGCGGTTAATCAGTTTCTGTAGGAGCAAGCTTTGCTCCTACAGAAAGGCAAAAAAAACGCCCCGCCCTCAATGAGGGCGGGGCGTTTTTTTGGCGCTGGATCAAGCGTAGCTTTCGGTTTCGCTACTGGCTTCAACCAGTTCCAGTGCGACGTTGTTCTGCGCGTTGATCTTGCGATACAGCGCAGCGTCGGTTTCCAGGACTTTCTCACGGGCCGGGAAAATTTCTGCCAGTTTGCCAGCCCACTCACCCTTGGCTTTGCCCGGGAAGCATTTTTCGATCAGTTCCAGCATGATCGAAACGGTCACCGATGCACCTGGCGAAGCACCCAGCAGGGCGGCAAGGGAACCGTCCTTGGCCGCGACCAATTCGGTACCGAACTGCAGGACGCCGCCTTTTTTCGGGTCTTTCTTGATGATCTGCACCCGTTGGCCGGCCACTTCCAGGCGCCAGTCCTCGGGTTTCGCCTGCGGGTAGAAGCGACGCAGGGAATCCAGGCGCTGCTCCATCGACTGCATCACTTCGCTGACCAGGTACTTGGTCAGGTCCATGTTGTTTTTCGCCACGGCCAACATCGGGCCGATGTTGCCGGCGCGAACCGACATCGGCAGGTCCATGAAGGAGCCGTGCTTGAGGAACTTGGTGGTGAAGCCTGCATACGGTCCGAACAGCAGGGATTTCTTGCCGTCGACGACGCGGGTGTCCAGGTGCGGCACGGACATCGGTGGCGAACCGACGGCGGCCTGGCTGTACACCTTGGCCTGGTGATGCTTGACCACTTCCGGATTGTCGCAACGCAGCCACTGGCCGCTGATCGGGAAGCCGCCGAAGCCTTTGCTCTCCTCGATGCCCGAAGCCTGCAACAGCGGCAATGCCGCGCCGCCAGCACCGAGGAAAACGAATTTGGCATCTACTTCGCGGGAGTTGCCGCTGTTGACGTCCTTGATGCTGACGGTCCAGCCGCCGTTGCTGCGCTTCAGGCCGGTCACGCGCTTGCAGTACTTGACCTGGGCATCGGGTGCGCTGGTCAGGTGCTTGAGCAACTGGTTGGTCAGGGCGCCGAAATTGACGTCGGTGCCATTGATCACGCGGGTGGCAGCCAGGACTTCATCGGCTGGACGGCCCGGCATCATCAGTGGCATCCAGTCGGCCAGTTTTGCCTTGTCTTCGGTGTATTCCATGTCGGCGAAGGCGTGATGCTTGCTCAGCACCTTGAAGCGTTCCTTGAGGAAGGACACGCCTTTATCGCCCTGCACGAAACTCAGGTGCGGCACCGGACTGATGAAGGACTTGCACGAACCGAAGGTGCCTTTTTTGGTCAGGTACGACCAGAATTGCTTCGACACCTCGAACTGGGTGTTGATGTGCACGGCTTTCTTGATGTCGACGGTGCCATCGGCAGCCTGCGGCGTGTAGTTCAGCTCGCACAGGCCGGCGTGACCGGTACCGGCGTTGTTCCAGGGGTTGGAACTCTCCGCGGCACCGGAATCCATCAGCTCGACGACTTCCAGCTTGATCGCGGGGTCGAGCTCTTTGAGCAGCACGGCGAGGGTGGCGCTCATGATGCCGGCCCCTACCAGTACTACGTCGACTGCTTCGTTATGCGCCATTTAACGCGTCTCCAAAATCTGCAGCACCAAATTGACGGCATGGCTGCCAGGCGTTCCGGGGCGTGTCTGTGATGCCCAGGTACCCATGGCAGGATCGCCATGTCCGAATCTTCGCAATTTATCGCAACTTCGACGGACGCTACCTGCCGGGCCTATGAGCCATATGAACTCATTTCAGCGCGCGGGAGGCAATTCGACTTATGGTCGATACATCCGTTTGTGCAACCAAATCCGTAGCGGACAGGCTTCAGGCTCCGGTGTTCGAGGAATACTCGGTCCTGTGTCGTCGGGCTGTTGTAGACGCTAATGGTGCATGTTCAGACGCAAAACTATTCATTTGCTCGCCACACTCTTGTGAAGTTGTGAAAACCCGTTTTTTTCACGCTCTTTTGAAGACGTGAACCTCAAAAAGGGCTGTCCCAGCCTGGCACCGTGCCCGGATGGATTGCCGCCATGGGATACAGGGCAGGCAAAACGGGCAAACAGCTCAGTGACCGAGCGTAATGACAGCTCTGCAGATTCGCGAAAAGTGGAGGTTTTGCTCAACAAAACAGCAAGCGCGCCAGCTTCACTCGATCTGTGTGGGCGGCTCTCTGTGGGCGGTGCGGGGTGTCAATACAAGCGCATTGACGATGCTGCGAGGCCCGATCAGGAGACGTCCTTATAATCGGGGGGAGATTGTATCTAAGAAACGCAGGGAAATGGTCGTGTTTAATGACTTTTATTAGGTGTTTGGTCAGGTCGTCATCAACTGCTGTGCACGCGAGCGTGGCTGATGCTGTTGCGAGACGACGCGGGCACCGGCCGGCAGCGGCTGATTCAGCCAATTCAGGCAGATCTCTTCGATCTCGACCCAACCATCGCCCATGGGCTGCAGGCTGCACTGCCTGAAGGCCTGGCAGTGGCCGTTGCGGTCGAGCAGGGCGAAGCAGCGGTGCAGTGGGCGTGGTGCGAACAGAGAGATCAGATGACGCATGGTGACGTACCGTGTGAGTGACTGCCGAAAAGATTGCCTGCAGGCCATGACGTACACGTGTATGAGCGGTGACATCTGTGTGACAGGAACCGCATTGCCAAGGGTGTGTCAGAGATTTCATCAAACACTGTGCGGTGCTGGTTACCCGCAGTGGCGCACCGCTATACTGCCGGCCTGTTTGTGCCTGATTCTGGAGAGAAGAGCATGTTGCAACGCCTGTTGTTCGGTTTGATCACTGTGACCAGCTTGACGCTGGTCGGCTGCGCCCACAGCCCGCAACAACTGAACCCGGAGCCCAAGCTGACGGCGCAACTGGCACCGATAGGCCACGGTCAGCCGGTGGTGGTGCGCGTTGTAGATGGTCGTCCGTCACCAACCCTGGGTACCCGTGGTGGCCTGTATCCGGAGACCAGCGCGATTACCGTACAGGGCGCGCAGATCCTGCCGAAGCTGCAGGCCCAGGCCGAAGCAGCCGTGCGTCTGTTGGGCTTCACCCCGACGGCCAATGCGATGAACGCTCCACAATTGACGGTGACCCTGGCCGAGCTGAAGTATCAGTCGCCTAAAGAAGGCATGTATGTGACCGAGGCGACCATCGGTGCGACATTCCGCTCCGATGTACAGAATGCCAACCGTCGCTACAGCGGTCGTTACGGCTCGTCCCTGGACCAGCGCTTCGGCATGGCGCCGAACCAGGAAACCAACACCAAGCTGGTCAGCGACGTATTGAGCGATGCGCTGACCCGTCTGTTCAAGGACCCGACCGTGGGTCAGATTCTCGGCGAATAACCCTTCGCCCAATACGAAAAAGCCCGGCGCCAGCAATGGCTCCGGGCTTTTTCCTGTACAGCGAATAACTGTGGGAGCAAAGCTTGCTCGCGATGGCGGCATCACATTCAACTGAGGTGTCGACTGACACCACGCTATCGCGAGCAAGCTTTGCTCCTACAGGATTCGGGGGTGTCAGGCAGCCTGTGAGTAAAAGTCCAGCATACTCACGCCCGTCAGCAAATCCGCTTCCGGCAAATCCGCGTGTTGATGACCGCCTAGTGCGCAATACACCAGCCAATGACGGTCCTGAACGTTGAAGGCGAGACTGTCGACGAGGATTTGTTGTTCGTCGCTGTGATTGATCAGATAGAGGCGATCCTGGTTTTCGGCGTGGAGCATGACGCAATCCCTGTCGGTTTCGAGGGGCGACAGACTGGCGCATTCAGATGACGAAGCCGTGACGCAGGACAGTCATTGGTCAATTGCTGCGTTTTTTGTCGGAAAGGGGGGGCATGCAGGGAAGCTTTCGGTAGAATCCGCGCCGCGGTCGTCGGTTCGGCGTCTGCCACACCTGTTTTGTTTGAGGCTAGTGATGTCGCTGCATTTGATGACGCTGTTAACCGCCCATCCCGCCAAATTGATCAACCTGCTGGCCTTGTTCTTTGCCTTCCCGGGCGGCTGGTTGCTGCACGCGACCCGGCGTCGCGAACAACGCGCGATGGCCAGCCTCCAGGCGCAGCGCAAGAGCAGCCCCAGCGTAGAGCCCACGCTGGATTGGGCGACCTTGCGCATGAACCGGTTTTTCTACCGCTTCGGCTTTGCCTGCCTCGGCTTGGCACTGCTTGTATCCTGGATCAGCACGCGCGTCTGACGGTAGACCTGTAGGAGCCGGCTTGCTGGCGTTGACGGCGCATCCAGCAACATTGATTGCGCCTGACATACCCCTATCGCCAGCAAGCCGGCTCTTACAGAGTCACTCGTGCATTTCTAATTAAAGCGCCAACCCCGCCTTAACTCGATACTGATTGCGCACCGGCGTCGCATATTGCAGCACCAGGAACGGGCGATGTTCTTCAGGGCAGGCGTCCAGGCGTTGCTGCCACTGCTCCTGGGCCTTGGCCAGTTCGTCGGCCGCGAACAGCTCGGCGGCGCTTGGCACCTGCAACTGCGGGTCGGCGTCTTTCCACTGCGCGTAAGCCAGGTAATGCACCGGGAACAGGCGGTAGCCGCCAAGAATCTGCCTGTCCATCTCGACCGCCAATTGCTTGGTATCTTCGAACAGTTCAGTAATCGGCGCGGCAAAGTTCACGTGCACCCGACCTTTATAGCCAGTGATGCCCTTGGCGATGCTCACGTCGTCTTCGCCGGGTGCCTTGGTGTAGCTGCCGGTGGTGGCGCGGATGTAGAGTTCGCGGGCCTTGGCCTGGTCGCACGGGTCGTATTCGTAGCTGATCGACACCGGTGTCAGGTTCAGCGAACGGATGACGTCGCCGAATGGCTCGTCCTTGCGGCTCATGTGGAACATCTTGAGAATCGCCGACTCGGTACGGTCATCGCCGTCCTTGGCCCGGCCTTCGGCCTGGGCGATCCAGATCGAGGCGCAATCGTTGCGGATCGAATGGTTGATGTAGGCCGAAAGCAACTGATAAGCGGCCATTTTTTCGCGGCGGCCGGTGATCGAACGGTGCACGATAAAGCTTTTGTTCAGGCGCATCAGGTCGCTGACGAAGGGCTTTTGCAGCAGGTTGTCACCGATGGCGATGCGCGGGGTCGGCAGGCCGGCGTGGTACACGGCGTAGTTGACGAAGGCCGGGTCCATCACGATGTCGCGGTGATTGGCGATGAACAGATAGGCGCTGCCGGACTTGAACTGCTCGACACCGGTGTAGGTCACCCCATCCGTGGCCCGCTCGATGGTGTGGTCGACGTAATACTCGACTTTGTCCTGCAAAGTGGCCACCGACGTGATGCCGGCGAACTCACGACGCAGACGATGAGCTATAAGAGGTTTGAGCGCCCAGCCTAAAGCGCCGGCAAAGCGCGGGAAGCGGAAGTGGGTGAGGATATCTAGAAACGCCTTGTCGCCGAGCAGTCTTGCCAGCACCGCTGGGACTTCGCTGTCGTCGTAAGGTCGGATGGCATCGAATTCGCCCATCATGCTCTCTTGTTAGAAACGGCTAGGGTAAGTAAAGGTTCGGATCGAAAACCGGCGGGGTACGGTCTGAAAAAGTAGCCAGACAAAAATAGCCCTGCAAATAGACCGGCGATTATACGCACAAGTCACCTGGGAGACCGCGATGCTGGAAGCCGCAGTGTATGAATGTCCGTATTGTGGAGAGGAAGTCGAGACCACTGTGGATCTGTCCGGTGGGGATCAGACCTATATTGAAGACTGCCAGGTGTGCTGCAAGCCGATAACCTTTGTTTTGCAGGTTCATGAACAAGAATGGCATCTCGAAGTGTTCAGTGAGAACGATTGAGGGCATCCATGCAGCGAATCTACGAACCGGAAAACCTCATGGAAGGCGAGTTACTGCAAAGCATGCTCGCCAGCGAGGGCATCGAGGCGCATCTGGTGGGGCGCGATCTGCTGGGCGGGACGGGAGAGCTGCCGATCTTCGGCCTGCTGGGTCTGTCTGTGGATAACGACCAGGCCGAATACGCCCGCGAGCTGATCAGGGCGTACAATGCCGCGCTGCCGCTTCCGGGAGATGAACCGGAAAGCTTTCCCGGCACGCTGGTCTGTTAGTCTGGCGGTTCGTTTGATCAAGAGTTGTGCTGCCCCATGTGTGGACGTTATGCCCTGTTTCGCTGGAATCCCGCCTTCGCGGCCCTGCCTGGCTTTCCCGCCGATCAGCAGGCCCAGTGGAATATTTCCCCCAATGATTCGGTGTTGATGCTGCGTGCCGGTGCGGATGGTCAGCGCGAGTTGGCGCGTGCGCGCTGGGGCCTGACGCCGCCGTGGCTGACCGATCTTTCGCGCACCCCCGCCCATGCCCGGGCCGAAACCGTGGCCGAACAGCCGATGTTTCGCCAGGCCCTTCGCGAACGGCGCTGTTTGTTACCGGCCAACGGTTTCTACGAATGGCGCGGCACCACGCGCAAGCGCCCGTACTGGCTGACGCCGGGGGAGGGCTCGTCGCTGTTTTTCGCGGCGATCTGGGAAGCGTATCCGGTGCAGGAGCAGGTGTGGCTGAGCACGGCGGTCATCACCCAGCCGGCGGCCAGTCAGCGTCGACCGTTGATTCTCGATGCGGCGGCACAGGAAATATGGCTCGATCCCGAAACGCCGTTACATGCCTTGCAGGCCTTGCTGGCCAGTGAACCCGCCGCTTTGCGCGAGCGGGTATTGGCCAATATGGTCAATGATCCGAAGCTCAATGGGCCGGAGTGCCTGACCCCGGGTTGAAGTCTTTGGTGTCAGTGCTGGCCCCATCGCTGGCAAGCCAGCTCCCACAGGTTTTGTGTACACCGCAAATCCCTGTGGGAGCTGGCTTGCCAGCGAAGAGGGCTTCGGATCAGACCTTGAACTGATTGATCAACCGCCGCTGCTGCTCGGCCAATTTGGTCAAATCCGCACTGGCCGCACTCGATTCATCCGCGCCGCCCGCCACTTCATTGGCCACTTGCCCGATATTGATCACGTTGCGGTTGATATCGTCCGCCACCGCGCTTTGCTCCTCGGCGGCGCTGGCGATCTGGGTGTTCATGTCGTTGATCACCGATACCGCCTGGGTGATGGTTTCCAGGGCCTCGGCCGCCTTGGCTGCATGCTGCACGCTTTCGTCGGTGCGGTTCTGGCTGTCTTCCATGACCCGCACCACATCCCGCGTGCCTTGTTGCAGCTGTTGAATCATGGTCTGGATTTCTTCCGTGGCCTTCTGGGTCTTCTGTGCCAGGTTGCGCACCTCGTCGGCCACCACCGCAAAACCGCGACCCTGTTCACCGGCCCGCGCCGCTTCGATGGCCGCGTTCAATGCCAGCAGGTTGGTCTGTTCGGCAATCCCACGAATGGCGGTGAGGATCGCATTGATGTTTTCGCTGTCCTTGGCCAGGGTTTGCACCACGCCGACGGCGCGACCGATTTCCACGGCCAGGGCACCGATGGCGTTCGAGGTGTCATGGACAATCTGTTTGCCCTGGCTGGCCGCCTGGTCGGCATGGCTGGCGGCTTGCGCAGCCTGGGTCGCGTTGCGGGCCACGTCCTGGGCGGTGGCGGTCATTTCCTGCACGGCCGTGGCCACTTGATCGATTTCAGCCATTTGCTTGTGCACGCCGGTGTTGGTGCGAATGGCGATGTCGGCGGTGTGCTCCGACGAATCGCTGACGCTC
Organism: Pseudomonas sp. WPR_5_2; assembly: GCF_003634475.1. Lineage (NCBI taxonomy): Bacteria > Pseudomonadati > Pseudomonadota > Gammaproteobacteria > Pseudomonadales > Pseudomonadaceae > Pseudomonas > Pseudomonas sp. WPR_5_2. Next base: position 68,168 of record NZ_RBLA01000006.1, read on the forward strand.
TGCACCGAGGTCACCACCTGGGTGATCATCACCTGCAACTTGGCCAGGAAGGTGTTGAATCCCTTGGCGATCGAGCCCAGTTCGTCGGAGCGGTCGCTGCTCAGGCGACGAGTCAGGTCGCCTTCGCCTTGAGCGATGTCGTCGAGCATGGCGACCATCTGCTTCAGCGGGCGGGCAATGCCATGGCCGACCAGCCAGATCACCAGCAAGCCGATACCGGCGATCAACAGGCCCACCATGGCCATGCCGAACGTGTCCGATTTGCGCTGGCTGTTCAGGTCGGCCTGAAGCTTTTGCAGGTCGGCCATCACTGCGTTCAACGGTAATTGCAGCATCAAGGTCCAGCGAGCGTCGGTCTGGCCGATGCCGAAAGGCAGATACAGCTCGATCCGGCCCTGGGCCTTGTCGACGGTGTAGGTGACTTCGCCGCGCTTGAGGTTGGCCATATTGGCAATCTGCTTGCTGTCGAGGATATCGCTGACCTTCTCCCCGAATTTGCTTGGGTCTTTGGTGTAGGCAACGATCCGGCCATTGCCGCCGATCAGGGCCATTTCCCCGGCACCGCTGTAGAGTTTCTGGTTGGCGCCCAGGAGCATTTCCTGGATGAAATTCACCGACAGGTCGGCGCCGACGATGCCCTGGAAGGCGCCGTTGAGCATGATCGGTTCAATAAAGGAGGCGAGCATGACGATTTTGTCGCCGACCTTGTAGGGCGCCGGATCGATCACGCAGGATTTTTTGGTCTCTTTCGAGCACAGGTAGTACTCGCTGGCGCGCACACCCGTGGACAAGGTTTTCTGGTCATCCACGTCCACCAGTTTGTCCAGGCCGAGGCTGCCGTCTTCGTTGCGGAACCACCAGGGCAGGAAGCGCCCGTTACTGGCGTCGATGCCCACTACTTTCGTGCCGATGTAGGCCGAATCGTTGTGATCCAGTGCGTCTTTTTCCCAGCCGATGTAGGTACCGAGAATTTTCGGGTTCCTGGCCACGTTTTCCTTGATCAGGCCGATCAATTGCTCGCGGCTGAGGCTCAGCGCAGGCTGGCCATCGGTCCCCGGCGTGCCGATCAGCGCGTTGACCCGTACCAGGCCCCCGGCAATCAGCAGCGGTGCTTCGAGTTCGCGTTGAATCTGGCTGACCTGGGTTTGCGCCAGGGACGTCAGGCGCTGTTCGATGACCTGCTCGAATTGCGTCTGGGTCCGCTCCTGAACCATGTCTTGCGTCCGTGCGCCGGAAAACAGTGCGTAGACCACCAGGGCTGCCACCACACTGAGCACGATGGCGCCGGCCAGGGCCGCCACGGAAAACTGGATTGATTTGAATTTCATGGGCACTCCGCACGCAAAAGGACGTCTGCGGAGGTGTATCGGCAAGGACCCCGATGGGCATGAGCGGGTGCCGAAGAAATGATTGTTTTTAAGGGATTGATGTCGTAATTGAATCAGCGCAGGCCGTTATCGATCGAGGCTCGCCGTGGTTTGTGAATTTTTTTCTACGGCGATGAGAGCTTTATCCGAATTGTACGTCTTACGCTCGTTGTATCTGGCACCGATGCATTTCCACGCCTAGGATACGCACATGTTTTGAGGGAGTTTTTTGATGAACAAGATATTGGTTTTATGTGGGCTGAGTGCAAGTTTGCTGCTCGCCGGCTGCCAATCGGTCAATACCACCAGCGGTGGCGCTGTAGGCGTTGAGCGCAAACAGTACATGTTCAGCATGTTGTCCTCGCAAGAGGTTGACCAGATGTATGCCCAGTCCTATCAGAAGACAGTGGGCGAAGCGTCCAGCAAAGGCGTGCTGGACAAGTCCAGCAGTGAAGCCAAACGGGTTCAGGCGATTGCCGACCGGCTGATTGCCCAGGCACCGAACTTCCGTCCGGACGCGGCCCAGTGGAAGTGGGAAGTCAATCTGATCAAGAGCGATGAACTCAACGCCAACTGCGGGCCGGGTGGCAAGATCATTTTTTACACCGGGCTGATTGACAAGCTGCAACTGACCGACGATGAAATCGCCGCGGTCATGGGCCATGAAATTGCCCACGCCCTGCGCGAGCACGGTCGCGAGGCGATGTCCAAGGCTTACGGTATCGAGATGGCCAAGCAGGGCGCCGGAGCCTTGTTCGGTCTGGGTCAGGACAGCCTGGCCCTGGCTGACGCCGTGACCAACTACGGCATGACGTTGCCCAACAGTCGTGAAAACGAAAACGAAGCGGACCTGATCGGTCTGGAGTTGGCCGCCCGCGCCGGTTACAACCCGAATGCCGCGATCACCCTGTGGAACAAGATGAGCAAGGCCTCGGAAGGTGCTCCACCGGAGTTCATGAGTACTCACCCGAACTCGTCGAGCCGTATTGCTTCGTTGCAGGCGGCGATTCCGAAGGTGATGCCCCTGTATGAGCAGGCGAAGAAGTAGTCATGTGGCGTAGCTGCTGACGCCATCGCGAGCAGGCTCGCTCCCACATTGGAACGCGGTCAAATGTGGGAGCGAGCCTGCTCGCGAAGAGCGATAACGCGGTCTAACGACCTACTGCGTCAAACCCACCCACTGCTCTGCATCGCCTTGTACACCGCGACAATCGCCAGAATGAAGAACGCCGACGCCGCCAGTCGACGGATCAGCGTGAGTGGCAATTTATCCGCCGCAAAGTTACCCGCCAGAACCACCGGTACGTTGGCAATCAGCATCCCGAGGGTGGTGCCAATGATCACCAGCCACAACTCTGGATACTGTGCAGCAAGCATCACGGTAGCGATCTGGGTCTTGTCACCGATTTCCGCCAGGAAAAACGCGATCAGCGTGGTCACGAATGGCCCGAACTTGCGAGCGGTGCTGGCCTCGTCGTCATCCATCTTGTCCGGCACCAGCGTCCACAGGGCGGTCGCGGCGAAGCTCGCGGCGAGGATCCAGTGCAGCATCGTGTCCGAGAAGAAACTGCCAACCCAGGCGCCGACTGCGCCGGCTGCCGCGTGGTTGGCCAGGGTCGCGGCAACGATGCCGGCGATGATCGGCCACGGCTTGCGGAAACGGGCAGCGAGAATGAGCGCGAGCAGCTGCGTCTTGTCGCCGATTTCGGCCAAGGCAACGATTGCGGTGGGAACGAGTAATGAATCCAGCATCAGGGGTTTTCCTAAGGGGCGGGTCGACACGGCTATGACACGTACAGCCTTCCCGCCCCGGGTAAGGTGTTCGTGTCATAGGTCTTGTCAAACCCTGCGATCCGTCTGATGCGGACGCTTGGGTCGCATGCGCCATGGTCTGAGGACCAAGTATGTTGACGCATGCCGGACGAGCATGGCGCTCGTGGGAGACTACTCCCCTAGGACGGAGCGGATTCTGCCTACGCAAATCCGTTTGAGCAAGAACAAATTTTCAGCCGCGTTTAGCCCTGTAGATCCGAAAACCCTGTCCTTCTGCCTTGATGGTGCACGCGCCCAAGTGCTCCTCGATGAGCGGTTGATACTTCAGGAAGCTATTGGCCACCAGGCGAAGTTCGCCACCGTTTTTCAGATGTTTTGCCGCTTTTCGCAGCAAGTTCTCGGTCGCGTAATAGTCGGTATGCACCCCGACATGGAACGGTGGATTGCTCAAAATCGCATTCAGACCCATGGGGGCGGCGTCGATACCGTCACCCGTAATCACCTCGGCTTCCAGACCGTTGGCAGCCAGGGTCAAACGGCTGCTGGCGGCGGCAAACGCATCAACGTCCAGCAAGGTGATCTGGTTGTGCGGGTAGCGACGTTTTACTGCCGCGCCCAAAACGCCGGCACCGCAACCGAAATCCAGCAAATGACCGCTTGGCAGTTTGTCCAGATGCTCGAGCAGCAGCGCGCTGCCGCGATCCAGTCGGCCATGGCTGAACACGCCCGGCAGGCTGATGACTTTGAGCGGGCCTTCGGCCAGCGGCAACTCGTATTCCTGGGCCAGGCTTTCCAATGATTTGGCCTGTGGCGCGTTCGCCACGGTGACTTGCCAGAGTTGGCAATGCCGCGCGCTGTCGAGCTTTCGCGGCTTGCCGAAGGGATTCAGTTGCTTGGCCGCGCCTTCAATGCCGCTTTTTTTCTCACCGACCAGAAATACCTCGCGACCTTCCAGGCGTGACGCCACGGCGTTGAGGATGTAATCGGTCAGATCCCTGGATTTGGGCAGAAACACCACGGCGGATTCGAACGCGAACTCAGGTGCATTCACGCCAAAATCGCTGCGGCCGGCAAAGCGGGCATCCAGCGCAGCTTGATCGCCGGCATGCCAGCACCAGCCACGAGCGGCGGGCAGGCGGCCGAGTAAATCGTCGGCGGGCAAACCGGCCAACAGCACTGGCCCCTGGAATAATTCAGCCTGACGAAGCAGTACTTCACTGCGCGGATCCATAACTGCTCCTGTGAAAAAAGTGCCGCAGTTTATCAACTGACGACCCGCAGCGCCTTACCGCTGAAGTATCCCAAGGCGTTTTCGGTGACCTGGCCAACGATTCGCTGCCGAGCTTCGCGACTGCCCCAGGCGTTGTGCGGGGTGACGATCAGCCGAGGGATGTCGTGGGCCAGCAACGGGTTGCCATTGATGGGTGGCTCCACGCTCAGCACATCGGTGGCGGCGCCGCCCAGATGCCCGTTGCGCAAGGCATCGGCCAGCGCTTGTTCATCGATCAGGCCGCCACGGGCGGTGTTGACCACGAACGCGCCGGGTTTCATCGAGGCCAGTTCACGGGCGCCGATGAAATGTCGGGTGTGTTCGTTCAGCGGGCAGTGCAGGGTCAGTGCGTCGATTTGCGGCAGCAGTTCGTCCAGCGGCAGACGGTCGGGCCGGGCAGGGCGCCCCGGGATCTGGCCCAACAGTACCCGCATGCCAAACGCTTCGGCCAGCCGCGCGACCGCGCCGCCCAGTTCGCCGTGACCGAGCAACCCCAGGGTTTTTCCTTCCAGCTCGACAATCGGGTAATCCAACAGGCAAAACTGCTTTGCCTGCTGCCAGCGCCCCTCGCCAACGGCTTTCTGATAGTCAGCCAGGCGCGTCGCCAGGTTGAGCAACAGCATGATCGTGTGTTGCGCCACGGACGGTGTGCCGTAACCCTGGCAGTTGCACACGGTAACGCCGTGGGCACGAGCGGCCACGAGGTCGACATTGTTGGTGCCGGTGGCGGTGATCAGAATCAGCTTCAGCTCGGGGCTGGCGGCGATGGCGGCGGCGTCGATCTGGATCTTGTTGGTGATGGCAACGGTGGCGCCCTTGAGGTGTTCGATCACTTGATCAGGCAAGGTCTGGGCGAACAGCTGCAATTCGCTGAAGCACCCGCGTAACGGGCCGAGGTCGAGATCACCCAGATCCAGGGACGGATGGTCGAGGAAAACGGCGCGGCGAATGTTCGTCATCAACTGTACCTTTTGTACAATGAACTGAAGGCGTAATCTGCCGAGCCTACCAGATGAAATGAATAGTTACGCTTGGCCTAAAGGAGCCCTCATGTACTGGACAGAGTTCTTGACCGTTGCCCTGATTCACCTGCTGGCCGTGGCCAGCCCCGGCCCGGACTTTGCCGTGGTGGTGCGTGAGAGCGTGACCCACGGTCGTCGCGCCGGTACCTGGACGGCGTTGGGCGTCGGCACGGCGATTTTCCTGCATGTCGGCTATTCGCTGCTGGGCATCGGCCTGATCGTGTCCCAGTCGATCGTATTGTTCAACGCCTTGAAATGGGCCGCCGCCGCTTACTTGCTGTACATCGGTTTCAAGGCGCTGCGGGCGCAACCGGCCAAGGCAGTGACGGACGATCTGCACAAGGAAGCCGGCGAGCGCACGGCACGCGGCGCTTTCACCTCGGGGTTCGTGACCAATGGCCTGAACCCGAAGGCCACGTTGTTCTTCCTGTCGTTGTTCACCGTGGTGATCAATCCGCATACACCGCTGGCGGTGCAGGCCGGCTACGGGATTTACCTCGCGGCAGCGACAGCAACCTGGTTCTGCCTGGTGGCCATGCTGTTCAGCCAGCAGCGCGTGCGTGCCGGGTTCGCCCGCATGGGTCACTGGTTCGACCGGACCATGGGCGCAGTACTGATCGCGATCGGTGTGAAGCTCGCGTTCACCGAGATGCACTGATCAAACATCTATCCCTGTAGGAGCTGCCGCAGTCTGCGATCTTTTGATCTTCATAAAGCAGGATCAAAAGATCGCAGCCTGCGGCAGCTCCTACATTCGGGTGATAGCCTCAAGAATGCTGGCGCAACGCTAGCATTCGTGTGGCTCTGCAAATCATTCCTTTGGCTGATTTGGCTGGCGAGCAGGGGCACTACAGTGCTTACTTTCAGCCACGACCGTGTAGTCAGAAAAGGGATTCTTATGTTGCAGACACGCGTTATCCCCCCAGCCGAAGGCGCTTACCAGTATCCGCTGCTGATCAAACGGCTTTTGATGTCCGGTACGCGTTATGAGAAAACCCGCGAAATCGTTTACCGCGACCAGTTGCGCTACAGCTATCCGACCCTGATCGAACGGGTCGCGCGGCTGTCCAACGTGTTGACGGCGGCCGGTGTCAAACCCGGGGACACCGTGGCGGTCATGGATTGGGACAGCCATCGTTATCTGGAATGCATGTTCGCCATTCCGATGATCGGCGCCGTGATCCACACCATCAACGTGCGCCTGTCGCCGGAGCAGATCCTCTACACCATGAATCATGCCGAGGACCGCTATGTGCTGGTCAACAGCGAATTCGTGGGGCTGTACAACGCGATTGCCGGGCACCTGACCACCGTCGAGAAAACCCTGCTGTTGACCGACCTGCCGGAAAAGACCGCTGACCTGCCGAATCTCGTCGGCGAGTACGAGCAGTTGCTGGCAGCTGCGAGCCCGCAGTACGACTTCCAGGACTTCGACGAGAACTCGGTCGCGACCACTTTCTACACCACCGGCACCACCGGTAATCCCAAGGGGGTGTATTTCACCCATCGGCAATTGGTCCTGCACACCATGGGCGTGTCGACCATCATGGGCGCAATTGACAGCGTGCGCCTGCTGGGCACCAACGACGTGTACATGCCGATCACCCCGATGTTTCACGTTCATGCCTGGGGGCTGCCGTATGTAGCGACCATGCTCGGGCTCAAGCAGGTTTATCCCGGTCGCTACGATCCGGAATTCCTGGTGGAGCTGTGGCGCAAGGAAAAGGTCTCCTTTTCGCACTGCGTGCCGACCATCCTGCAAATGGTCCTCAATTCCAAGGCAGCGCAAAACATCGACTTCGGTGGCTGGAAAATCGTCATCGGTGGCAGTGCGCTCAATCGTGCGCTGTACGAAGCCGCCAAGGCCAAAGGCATTCAGCTGACCGCCGCTTACGGCATGTCGGAAACCGGGCCGCTGGTATCGTGCGCGCACCTCAACGACGAACTGATGGCCGGCACCGAAGACGAACGCACCACCTATCGGATCAAGGCCGGCGTGCCGGGGCCATTGGTGGAGGCGGCAATCGTCGACACCGACGGCAACTTCCTCCCCGCCGACGGTGAAACCCAGGGCGAACTGGTGTTGCGCGCGCCGTGGCTCACCGAGGGTTATTTCAACGAGCCGCAAAAAGGCGTCGAACTCTGGGCCGGGGGCTGGTTGCACACCGGTGATGTCGCGACCCTGGACAGCATGGGCGTGATCGACATTCGTGACCGGATCAAGGACGTGATCAAGACCGGCGGCGAGTGGATCTCCTCCCTCGACCTCGAGGACCTGATCAGTCGCCACGTGGCGGTACGCGAAGTAGCAGTGGTGGGGATTGCCGATCCACAGTGGGGCGAGCGCCCGTTTGCCTTGCTGGTGCTGCGCGAAGGCCATGAGATCGGGGCCAGGGAACTCAAGGAACACCTCAAACCGTTCGTGGAGCTGGGGCACCTGAGCAAGTGGGCCATCCCGAGCCAGATCGCCCTTGTTACTGAAATTCCCAAGACCAGTGTCGGCAAACTCGACAAGAAGAAAATTCGCGTCGACATCTCCGAATGGCAAGCCACCAACAGCACCTTCCTCTCGACGCTTTAAGCCTCCTCTGGCGTGCCCGAAAGGGCACGCCAGCCCCACCAAGCAAGCGCTTGGCTTGTTAAATTCTTATTTTCAGCCATTCTTGCCGGGCCGACGGGTGTCGGACTGGCGAAAGGACTGTTCCAGAGTGGCTGGCAGGTGCAAATCACACTTTAGAGGGATCAAGCACTACTACCTGCTGGCTATAGTCCGCTCAAGGATTTTTAAGAACGGAGCAACCGCACAAACTGGGGCGATGCAACTTTGGAATGACTTTGGGATGCCTTGGCTCCCGGTTATCCACAGCGTTTTTAGAAGTGCTCACTGCCATAACAATAAAATGCACATGGAGTAGCGTCGATGACATCAGTAAACCAGTTCTGGCGCCGGGCTAAGTTACCCCTGGCCGTCAGCCTTGCCTCTACGCTCGCCGGACCTGCATTCGGCGTCAGTTTCAACGTTGGCGAAATCGAAGGTCAGTTCGACTCATCCCTGTCGATCGGTGCCAGTTGGTCTACCGAGCAGCCGAACAAGAACCTCATCGGCGTCAACAACGGCGGCCGCGGGCTGTCCCAGACTTCCGATGACGGTCACCTGAACTTCAAGAGCGGCGAAACCTTCTCGAAGATCTTCAAGGGCATTCACGACCTTGAATTGAAGTATGGCGATACCGGCGTTTTCGTCCGTGGCAAATACTGGTACGACTTTGAACTGAAAGACGAAAGCCGCCCGTTCAAGGACATCAGCGACGACGGCCGCAAGGAAGGCGCGAAGTCCGCCGGTTCCGAACTCCTCGATGCGTTTGTTTATCACAACTACTCCATCGCCGACTTGCCGGGTTCCGTGCGCTTGGGCAAGCAGGTGGTGAGCTGGGGTGAAAGTACCTTCATCGGCGGCGGCATCAACTCGATCAACCCGATCGACGTCTCCGCGTTCCGTCGACCAGGTGCCGAGATCAAGGAAGGCCTGATCCCGGTCAACATGTTCTACATCTCCCAGAGCCTCACCGACAATCTGTCGGCCGACGCCTTCTACCAGCTCGAATGGGACCAGACCGTTGTCGACAACTGCGGCACCTTCTTCTCTCAGCCCGACATCATCGCCGACGGTTGCAACAACAACCTGCGCGTGCTGAACAGCCGTTCGACGATTCCTGCCGCTGCGCTGCCGACGCTGACCGCGTTGGGTGTCGACGCCAACAACGAAGGTGTGCTGGTGCGCCGTGCCTCGGACCGCGATGCGCGTGACAGCGGTCAGTGGGGGGCGTCCTTCAAATACATGTTCGACCCGCTGGACACCGAGTTCGGTGCCTATTTCATGAACTACCACAGCCGTGCGCCGATCTTCAGTGCCACGGGTGCGTCACAAGCGACTTTCGCCCGAGTGGCGGCCTTGCCCGCACAATTGCGCGCTCTGGCGCCGCTGATCGTCGCGGGTAATTCGAGCTACTTCGTCGAGTATCCGGAAGACATCCGCCTCTACGGCTTGAGCTTCTCCACCACCCTGCCTACCGGCACGGCGTGGAGCGGTGAAGTCAGCTACCGTCCGAATGCACCGGTGCAGCTCAACTCCACCGACATCCTGTTCGCCGGTGTCCGTCCTCTGGGCGGCGCGCTGACCAACGCTTCGCTGCTTTCCGGCGTACCGGGCCAGGACTTGCACGGCTACCGCCGCAAGGAAGTCACCCAGTTCCAGACCACCCTGACGCACTTCTTCGATCAGGTCATGGGTGCCAGCCGTCTGACCCTGGTGGGCGAAGTGGGCGTAACCCACGTCGGCGGCCTGGAAAGCTCTTCTGATGTCCGTTATGGCCGTGACCCGGTCTTCGGCCCAGGCGAGTTGCCTGCCACAGGCGGCGTGAACACGTGCGTGGCACTCAACACCAGCACCATCAACGGCGCCGGTCCGGGTTCCCCGACCAACAACCTCAGCCGCAATTGCACCGACGAAGGCTTCACCACGCCGACTTCCTGGGGTTATCGCGGTCGTGCCATCTGGGAATACAACGACGTATTCGCCGGTGTGAACCTCAAGCCGAACGTGGCCTGGTCCCACGACGTGAGCGGCTACTCCCCTGGTCCTGGCGGCAACTTCGAGGAAGGCCGCAAGGCGGTCAGCCTGGGCGTCGATGCCGAGTACCAGAACACCTACACCGCAAGCCTGGCGTACACCAACTTCTTCGACGGCAAGTACACCACCGTGGATGATCGCGACTTCGTTGCGCTCAGCTTCGGCGTGAACTTCTAAGCACTTTATTTTCAGGACGAGTACACACATGAAAATAACAAAGAGTCTGTTCCATGCCGGTGTCCTGGGTCTTTCGCTGCTGGCGACCAGCGTAATGGCGGCGGTCCCGGCGGCCGAAGCGGACAAGCTGGGCAAGAGCCTGACCCCGATGGGCGCCGAGATGGCGGGTAACGCCGACGGTTCGATTCCAGCCTGGAAGCCGATGCCGAAAAATGCCGGTACAGCCGACAGCAAGGGCTTCCTGTCCGATCCGTACGCCAGCGAAAAGCCGTTGTTCACCATCACGGCGCAGAACGTCGACCAGTACAAGGACAAGCTCGCTCCGGGCCAGTACGCGATGTTCAAGCGCTACCCGGAAACCTTCAAGATGCCGGTTTACCCGTCCCATCGCGGTGCCACCGTGCCGGATGACGTGTTCGCCGCCATCAAGAAAAACGCCACCAACACGGAGCTGGTGTCCGGCGGCAACGGTCTGAAAAACTTTGAGACCGCGGTACCGTTCCCGATCCCGAAAAACGGCGTGGAAGTCATTTGGAACCACATCACCCGTTATCGCGGTGGCAGCGTGACCCGCCTGGTGACCCAGGCCACGCCGCAGGCGAACGGTTCGTTCAGTCTGGTGTACTTCCAGGACCAGTTCGTGTTCCGCGACAAGATGAAGGATTACGACGCGTCGAACCCGGGCAACATCCTGTTCTACTTCAAGCAGAAAGTGACCGCGCCGGCACGTCTGGCCGGTGGTGTGTTGCTGGTGCACGAAACTCTCGACCAGGTGGCGGAACCGCGTTCGGCGTGGGTCTACAACGCCGGTCAGCGTCGCGTGCGTCGTGCGCCACAAGTATCTTATGACGGCCCGGGTACTGCCGCCGACGGTCTGCGTACCTCCGACAACCTCGACATGTACAACGGTGCGCCGGATCGTTACGACTGGAAGCTCGAAGGCAAGAAAGAGATGTACATCGCCTCCGATGCCTACAAGCTCGACGATCCGAAGCTCAAGTACGCCGACATCATCAAGGCCGGCCACATCAACCAGGACCTGGCTCGCTACGAGCTGCGTCGGGTCTGGCATGTGGTGGCAACCTTGAAGGAAGGTCAGCGCCACATCTACGCCAAACGTGACTTCTACATCGACGAGGACACCTGGCAGGCGGCGGTGATCGACCACTACGACGGTCGCAATCAACTCTGGCGTGTGGCGGAAGCTCACTCCCAGAACTATTACAACGTCCAGGTGCCGTGGTACACCCTGGAGGCCCTGTACGACCTGCAATCGGGCCGTTACCTGGCACTGGGCATGAAGAACGAAGAGAAGTCGGCATATGACTTCGGCTTCACCGCCAGCACCGCGGACTTCACCCCGAACGCCTTGCGTCAGGATGGTATTCGCTAACTTCTGGAAACCGAGGCCGCATCCTCAGAAAACGCCCCGACTGGTTCGGGGCGTTTTTTTTGGGGGAATCGAAAGGGTCGTCAACGATAACGCGTAAAACCTGACAACCCGCGCAGCCCTCGGGTTTTTCGCGAGCAGGCTCGCTCCTACAGTTGGCGTGAGCACTTTTTGTTTAAACATGGGTTCGTAGTCTTTTTGTAGCCATTTGTAGCAATTATCTTCATTCCCTCATCGTTTACCGCTAGTCTGCGGACATCTGCAACGCCGCCACCCGCAATTCAAACAAGAGCCGGCCATGACTGATCTGACCCGACCACCAGGTCCTGCAAGCGTCGCTATCACCGCGCTGGACGGGCGCTTTTTCCGACCGCCATTGCCCGACGGCCATGTGCTGCGCCCGCGACTGTGCGAGCGCCTGAGTGCGGGGCTCGGCGGCAGGCTGCTGTTGGTGAGCGCTCCGGCGGGGTTCGGCAAGAGTTCATTGGCGGTGGAGTTCTGTCAGGCGCTGCCGGCGCATTGGCAAAGTCTGTGGCTGGGCTTGAGTCCGAGGGACAGCGACCCGGGCCGATTCCTCGAGCGATTGCTCGAAGGCCTTCAGGATTTTTATCCACAACTGGGCAGGCAGTCCCTCGGGCTACTGAAAATGCGTCAACGCCATCAGCCCTTCGCCTTCGAAGAATGGCTGGACGGATTGCTCGATGAACTGGCCGTGCACCTGTCGACGGCGACGCCGCTGTTGCTGGTGCTCGATGACTATCATCTGGCCCAGGGGCCGGTTCTGGATCGTTGCCTGCAATTTTTCCTCAACCACCTTCCCGATGGCCTGCTGGTGATGGTCACCAGTCGTCAGCGTCCCGATTGGCACCTGGCACGGCTTCGTCTGTCGCGGCAGCTGCTGGAATTGCACGAGCAGGACCTGCGCCTGACCCACGATGAGGCCCTGAGTCTGCTAGCCCGGCACAGCAGCTCCTTGCGCGGTGAGGCGCTGGAAAGCCTGATCCAGCGCAGCGAAGGCTGGGTGGCCGGGTTGCGTTTCTGGCTGTTGGCGGCGTCGGAAGCTGGCACGCAAGGCGCATTGCCCCAGGCGCTTCACGGCGGGGAAGGCCTGATCCGCGATTACCTGCTTGAAGAAGTGATCGATTGCCTGCCCGCCGAGGTGCAGGCCTTTCTCTACGACACCGCGCCCCAGGAGCGTTTCTGCAGCGAACTGTGCGATGCCGTGCGAGACGCCCATGACAGTGCCGAGATCCTGCGCTTTCTGGCGGCCCACCAGGTGTTTCTGGTGCCGCTGGACGAACATGGTCACTGGTATCGCTACCACCATCTGTTTTCCGACCTGCTGCGCTCGCGGCCCGCTGTCCAGTCGATGGTGCCGGCCGCCAGCCTGCACCTGCGCGCCTGTCGCTGGTTCAATGCCCAGGGGTTACTCGATGAAGCGGTAGAGCAGGCGTTGCGTGCCGGACATCTGGACGTCGCGGCGAACCTGGTGCAAAACCTGTCGGAGGAGCAACTGCTGGCCGAGCAGAATGTCGGTATGTTGCTGCGCTGGAAAATGGACTTGCCCGACAGTCTGCTGATCAGCACACCGCGACTGATTGTGCTCTACAGTTGGGCGCTGGGGCTGGCTTGTCAGCTGGATGCCGCCGAGGAACTGGCCAGTCATTTGAGCCGCTTCCTGCCGGCCCCGTCAGCCACCGCGCAAAAGTCGATGCTGGCGCAATGGCTGGCATTGAGCGGGATCATCGCCCGTGGGCGCGGTAACCGTGAGCTCACGTTGCGCTATTGCACCGAAGCGCTGGAGAGTCTTCCGTGCAAGCGTTACGGTCAGCGGCTGATGTGCCTCTCGACCCTGTCCAACCTGGCCATTGCCGATGGTGATTTGTGGCGTGCGCGTGGGCTGAACCGTGATTCACTGGAGCTGGCGCAACGGGTCGGCAATCCATTGTTCGAAGCGCTGGCCCATTACGACCGCGCGCGAGTGCTGCAAGCACGAGGGGAGATCCTGCGTTCGCTGAATGAAGTCCGGCAGGGGCTGCAACGCTTGCAAGGGCTGTCACCGCAACGACTCTATGCCGTACGCGCACGCCTGACGTTATACGAAGGTTTTCTGCTGGCGCTACGCCTGCAACCGCAAGCGGCTCGGGTGCGTTTACAGGTTGGCTTGAGCGAGGCCCGAGCCTGTCGCGACATCAGTGTACTGATCGGCCACTGTGTCATCGCCCGACTTGAAGGCAGCAGCGGCGAATTCGCCAAGGCCTTTGCAGAGCTGGCCGAAGCCGAACGTCTGATGCATATCTGGGACGTGCCGCCCATTTATTATCTGGCGATGATCACCCTGGTCAAATGCGAGCTCTGGCTGGCCCAGGGGCGTATCGATCTGGCCGAAGCCTGGCTGGCGCGACTGGGCCAGACCTATAACGGTGGACACCCGGCATCGCCCCCGGAGTTCCACCCGCAACTTCCCCTGCATATCGAACTGCAACAGGCCCTGCTGGAAGTCATTCAGGGGCAACCGATGTTGGCCGAAGGGCGTTTGAATGCGCTGCTTGAACAAGGGCAGCAAACTGGCCGACAGCTGCTCAGTGCGATGGCCCTGACTCAAAAAGTCTCTTTGTTGCTGGGCAACGGGCGCGAACCCGAGGCGCGCAAGGCACTGGCTCAGGCGCTGGATGCCGCTGCAGGGGGCGCGCTGCAACCGTTTGACGGATTGTTGGCCGAGCATCCGGAATGGCTTCGCGGGCAACTGCAAAGCTGTGCGGCGACCACCGTTTCACAGGACATTTCAGAAAAGTTGCCGGCACCGGCAAACCGTCCGGCGCTGGAGCCTGTCCTGCCGGCTGAACAACTGAGTACCCGGGAAATGGCCGTTTTGCGTTTGATCGCCCAAGGTTGCTCGAACCAGGAAATCAGCGATCAGCTGTTTATCTCCCTGCACACGGTTAAAACCCATGCCAGCCACATCAACAGCAAGCTTGGCGTTGAACGGCGTACGCAGGCTGTAGCACGGGCCAAGGAATTGGGGGTGTTGGGTTAAGGATTCTTCACGTTTCAGCGCAGGGTAAATCGCGGAATACTCAATTGTGCGAAAATCCCTCGTCCCCGTTTATCGAGCAGGCCCCGATGTCCCAGCAGCCCACCCTCATTCGCGAAACCTTCCCCGTCGGCCCTTTGCAGTGCAACTGCACGATCATCGGCGATCCGGTGACGAAAAAGGCTATCGTCGTTGATCCGGGGGGCAATCACGAACTGATCCTCGCCCGTCTCGATGCCTTGGGCTTGAAGGTCGTCAGCATCATTCACACCCATGCGCATCTCGACCACTTCCTGGCGTCGGGTCAGCTGAAGGAAAAAACCGGCGCGACCCTGCACCTGCACAAGGAAGATCAATTCCTCTGGGATAACCTGGAGATGCAGTGCCAGATGTTTGGTGTTCCCTATACGCCGGTGCCGTCGCCGGATCGCTGGCTGGCTGACGATGAAGAGTTGGCTTGCGGTTGCGGTGTGGCATTGCACACACCAGGTCATACACCGGGCTCCATGAGCTTTTGGTTTTCAGAGGCTAAGCTGCTGATTGCCGGTGACACCCTGTTTCGTCGCGGGGTGGGGCGTACGGATTTGTGGGGCGGCGATCAGGCGACTATCGTGCGCTCGATCAAGCAGCGTCTGTATACGCTCGACGAAGAGGCGACGGTGGTGACCGGGCATGGTCCGGACACCCGTCTGGGGGATGAAATGCGCGAAAATCCTTTTGTTCGTGCCTGATTTGTAACACGTGGAATTTTCACCTGCGGAAACGATCCAACGCCCGCAAAGGTTCGATGCTTATGTCCGCTGCACCACAGAATGTAAAAAAGTAGGAGCTCTACATGTTCACCACGCGTCGTTTGATTATTGTCGCTACGGCTGTGGCCGTTTTATCCGGTTGCGCCTCGCCTAACCCATACGGCGGTGGCCAGGCCCAGGGCCAGGCGGATAGCGGCTCCGAAGGCATGAGCAAAACCGCCAAATACGGCGGCCTCGGCGCTCTGGCCGGCGCGTTGGCCGGTGCCGCCATCAACCATGATAACCGTGGCAAGGGCGCGCTGATCGGCGCTGCGGTAGTGGGTGCTTCCGCTGCCGGTTATGGCTACTACGCGGATCAGCAGGAGAAAAAGCTGCGCGCCAGCATGGCCAACACCGGTGTTGAAGTGCAGCGTCAGGGCGATCAGATCAAGCTGATCATGCCGGGCAACATCACATTCGCCACCGATTCGGCGAATATCGCTTCCAGCTTCTACCAGCCGTTGAATAACCTGGCCGGCTCGCTGAAAGAGTTCAACCAGAACCAGATCGAAATCGTTGGCTACACCGACAGCACCGGCAGCCGTCAGCACAACATGGACCTGTCCCAGCGTCGGGCCCAGAGCGTTGCGACTTACCTGACCTCGCAAGGTGTGAGCGGTACGAACCTCAGCGCCCGTGGCGCCGGCCCGGACAGTCCGGTTGCCAGTAACGCAGACACCAACGGCCGGGCTCAGAACCGCCGTGTAGAGGTCAACCTCAAGGCGATTCCGGGCCAGCAGTATGGCGCCCAGCAATAAGGCACCGTGCAGCAATACCCTTGATCGCCTGACTGAACCCCAGGTGTAAAAAAACCGCCCGATCCTCAACAGATCGGGCGGTTTTTTTCTGTGTTCCTACAGGGGCTTGCTTACTTCTTCAGGCCGTAGTGCTCATCGAGCATGCCCGGGGAGTTCGGGGCTTTTGGTGCGTAGTCGCGCGGCGGTTCCTGATTGCGCGGTGGCGTCAGGCGTTCCCGTGGAGCCTGCGCCGCGTCGGCGTGCAGGGAGGCCAGCAAGCGTTGGCGGGTCTGCTCGTCCAGGGCCAGGCGGTTGGCACCCTCGGCGAGATGATCCTGCACTTCCTGATAGCTCTGAGTCAGTTTCTTGACCAGTGTCGCAGTGCTGTTGAAGTGGGTCACCACCTCGTTCTGATAACTGTCGAAACGTTCCTGAATATCGTCCAGCTGACGTTGCGTGCTGCTAGGCGCGGCATTCGGCGCAAGGCGAGCAATCAGGAATCCAATGGCGACACCCACAACCAGGGCAAGAGTCGGTAACAACCAAACTAAGAGCGAGTGTTCCACGAGTCCTTCCTCTATAAACGGCTTTGCTTTACGTTAACGGCTCGAACCTGCGCTGTATACCGCGATTCACTCGCAATAGACAGCCACAGACAATTTGCTAGACGAGTCGACCCGATTCAAGGTCACGGAGTTCCTTCCTTGCTTATGCGCGAACCCCCTGTAGTGATTGACGGCCCGGTAGGCCAATTGGAAGCACTGTACCTGGACAATGAGCAACCGCGCGGCCTGGCGCTGATCTGCCATCCGAACCCGGTGCAGGGCGGCACCATGCTCAACAAAGTGGTGTCGACCCTGCAACGCACCGCTCGCGATGCCGGGTTGATCACCCTGCGTTTCAACTACCGTGGCGTCGGTGCCAGCGAAGGTACTCACGATATGGGCACCGGCGAAGTCGATGATGCCCAGGCCGTGGCTGAATGGTTTCGGGCCAGACACCCGGAGTTGCCCCTGACCCTGTTCGGTTTTTCCTTCGGCGGTTTTGTTGCAGCAAGTCTCGGCGGGCGCCTGGAAGCGCAGGGCGAGCAGATCAAGCACCTGTTCATGGTCGCGCCGGCAGTCATGCGCCTGGGGGATCAGGATCAATTGCCGCAACACGGCGAACTGACCCTGATTCAGCCGGAAACCGACGAAGTCATCGATCCGCAAGTCGTTTATCAATGGTCCGACAAGCTCGAACGTCCCCATGAGCTGCTGAAAGTGGCAGAATGCGGACACTTTTTTCATGGCAAGCTGACCGATCTCAAGGATCTGATCCTGCCGCGTCTCTCGAATTGATTGCAGTCTGACAAGCGATTACCCATGACGACCCGTACCCGTATCCTCACCGGCATCACCACCACCGGCACGCCGCACCTGGGCAACTACGCCGGTGCCATCCGCCCGGCGATCGTCGCCAGCCGTGACAGCAATGCCGATTCGTTCTATTTCCTGGCCGACTACCACGCCCTGATCAAATGCGATGACCCGCTGCGCATCCAGCGCTCGCGTCTGGAAATCGCCGCGACCTGGCTGGCCGGTGGGCTGGATGTGGACCGCGTGACCTTCTACCGCCAGTCCGATATCCCGGAGATCCCCGAGCTGACGTGGCTGCTGACCTGTGTGGCGGCCAAGGGCCTGCTCAACCGTGCCCATGCCTACAAGGCCTCGGTGGACAAGAACGTCGAGACCGGTGAAGACCCGGACGCCGGCATCACCATGGGCCTGTACAGCTACCCGGTGCTGATGGCCGCGGACATCCTGATGTTCAACGCACACAAGGTGCCGGTCGGTCGTGACCAGATCCAGCACGTGGAAATGGCGCGGGACATCGGCCAACGCTTCAACCACCTGTTTGGCCAGGGCAAAGAGTTCTTCACCATGCCCGAGGCACTGATCGAAGAAAGCGTCGCCACGCTGCCGGGCCTCGACGGCCGCAAGATGTCGAAAAGCTACGACAACACCATTCCTCTGTTCAGCAGCGCCAAAGAGATGAAGGACGCGATTTCGCGGATCGTCACCGACTCCCGCGCGCCGGGCGAAGCGAAGGATCCGGACAATTCCCACCTGTTCACCCTGTTCCAGGCGTTTGCTACCCCGGCGCAGTCCGACGAGTTCCGCAGCGAATTGTTGCAGGGCCTGGGTTGGGGCGAAGCGAAGAATCGCCTGTTCCAGCTGCTGGACAACGAACTGGGTGAATCCCGCGAGCGCTATCACCAGTTGATCGAGCGTCCGGCAGATCTGGAGGACATCCTGCAACACGGTGCGAAAAAGGCCCGTACGGTGGCGACGCCGTTCCTTAACGAACTGCGAGAAGCAGTGGGTCTGCGTTCTTTCGTTGCACAGACGCAAGTGGCAGCGACCACCAAGAAGAAAGCCGCGAAGGCTGCGCGTTTCGTCAGCTTCCGTGAAGACGACGGTAGTTTCCGTTTCCGTCTGCTGGCCGCCGATGGCGTGCAACTGTTGCTGTCGCGCAACTTTGCCGATGGCAAAACCGCAGGCCAGGTGACCAAGCAGCTGCAATCGGGTCAGGCCCTGGATGTGCGCAGTGAAGACCTGAGCTTCAGTGTCTGGCTGGAAGGCGAGTGCGTTGGGGACAGCCCGGCGTTCGCTGACAGCGCCGCCCGGGATGCTGCGATCGAGACTTTGCGGATCGCGCTGACGCCGGTTCAGGAATAATCAACGGATCGGTCATACCAAGGGCCGATTGCCATTCCCACGGGCCGTCGCTACAGTGACGGCCCGTTTTTGTTGCCTTGCTAACGAATTATGACGCCCCTAGAACGATATCAAGCTGATCTGAAACGCCCGGAATTCTTCCATGACGCTGCGCAGGAAACCGCGGTGCGTCATCTGCAGCGCCTGTACGACGACCTGGTCGCGGCCGAGCAGAACAAACCGGGCCTGCTGGGCAAACTGTTTGGCAAGAAGGATCAGGCCCCGGTCAAGGGCCTGTACTTCTGGGGCGGCGTAGGTCGCGGCAAGACGTATCTGGTCGATACCTTCTTCGAAGCACTGCCGTTCAAGGAAAAGACCCGCACGCACTTCCACCGCTTCATGAAGCGTGTGCACGAAGAGATGAAGACCCTGGGTGGCGAGAAAAACCCGCTGACCATCATCGCCAAGCGTTTCTCCAACGAGTCGCGCGTGATCTGCTTCGATGAATTTTTCGTCTCCGACATCACCGACGCCATGATTCTCGGCACCCTGATGGAAGAGCTATTCAAAAACGGTGTGACCCTGGTCGCGACCTCGAACATCGTGCCCGACGGCCTCTATAAGGACGGTCTGCAACGCGCGCGTTTCTTGCCGGCCATCGCGCTGATCAAGCAGAACACCGAAATCGTCAACGTCGACAGCGGCGTCGATTATCGCCTGCGTCACCTCGAACAAGCCGAACTGTTCCACTTCCCGCTCGACGAAGCGTCCCACGAAAGCCTGCGCAAAAGCTTCCGCGCGCTGACGCCGGAATGCACGGCAGCGGTCGAGAACGATGTGCTGATGATCGAGAATCGTGAAATCCGCGCCCTGCGTACCTGCGATGACGTGGCCTGGTTCGACTTTCGCGAACTGTGCGACGGCCCGCGTAGCCAGAACGACTACATCGAACTGGGCAAGATCTTCCACGCCGTGCTGCTCAGCGGTGTCGAGCAGATGAGCGTCACCACTGACGACATCGCCCGACGCTTCATCAACATGGTCGACGAATTCTACGACCGCAACGTGAAACTGATCATTTCTGCCGAAGTCGAGCTGAAAGACCTCTACACCGGTGGCCGCTTGAACTTCGAGTTCCAGCGCACCCTGAGCCGTTTGCTGGAAATGCAGTCCCACGAATTCCTGTCCCGGGCGCATAAGCCGTAGGGTAATTCGGGAAATAATAAGGGCCTGCAGATGCAGGCCCTTTTTTTTATGCACTGAAGATCCCCTGTGGGAGCGGGCTTGCCCGCGATAGCAGAGTGTCAGCAAAGTAAATGTTGCCGGACACGACGCCATCGCGGGCAAGCCCGCTCCCACAGGGGTGTGTTTACTTAAAGTGCTACGCCGCCTGCTGAAACTGCTGCCGATACTGGTTCGGTGACAATTCGGTATGTTGGCGGAACAGCCGTGCAAAAAAGCTCGCATCGTCATAACCGACTTCGTAGCTGATGGTCTTGATGCTCTTGCGGCTGCCGGACAGCAGACCCTTGGCGGTTTCGATGCGCAGGCGTTGCAGGTAGTGCAGCGGCTTGTCGCCGGTGGCGGTCTGGAAGCGGCGCATGAAGTTGCGGATGCTCATGCCGTGTTCGCGGGCGACGTCTTCGAAGCGGAATTTGTCGGCGAAGTGCTCTTCGAGCCAGTGCTGGATCTGCAGGATGATGACGTCCTGGTGCAGTTTCTGCCCGCCGAAGCCGATACGTCCCGGCGAGTAGCTGCGCTGCACTTCATAGAGAATATCCCGGGCCACGGCCTGGGACACATTGGCGCCGCAGAACCGCTCGATCAAATAGATGTACAGATCGCAGGCCGAGGTGGTGCCGCCCGCACAGTACAGGTTATCGGCGTCGGTCAGGTGTTTGTCCTGATTGAGGTAGACCCGCGGGAAACGTTCGGCGAAGGCATTGAAAAAGCGCCAGTAGGTGGTCGCTTCCTTACCGTCGAGCAGCCCAGCCTCGGCCAGCCAGAACACACCTGTGGCCTCGCCACACAGAACCGCGCCGCGCGCATGTTGCTGGCGCAGCCAGGGCAGGACTTGAGGGTAGCGGCGGCACAAGGATTCGAAGTCATCCCAGAATGCGGGGAGGACGATGATGTCGGCGTTTTCCAGTCCGCCGTCCACCGGCATGATGACATCGCTGAAACTGTTTACCGGTTTTCCGTCGGGACTGACCAGTCGGGTTTCGAACGCGGGGACCAGGCCGTGACCCAGTTGTTTGCCGTAGCGCAGGCTCGCGAGGTGGAAGAAATCCTTGGCTTGCATGAGGGTGGAAGCGAAAACCCGGTCGATGGCCAGGATGCTGACGCGCCGCAAGGGCGTGGAGGCTTGGTTAGACATAATTCAACTTTATTCTTATAGGGGAAAGTGGTCACCAGACGGCTGGATCGTCTTATTTTTTGTCGGATGTGTCCAGTGTCCTGTATCGGACATGGGGCTTAGTCTCTGAAGGTCAATGACGACAAAAAACAACGACAGGTGCCGCATGATCCCCAGAACCTTGTTCAGTTCCGAGCACGAACTTTTCCGCGATAGCGTGCGAATGTTCCTCGAAAAAGAGGCCGTGCCGTTCCATGGACAATGGGAAAAACAAGGCTATATCGACCGCAAACTCTGGAACAAGGCGGGGGAGGCGGGGATGTTGTGCTCGCACCTGCCGGAAGAGTACGGCGGGCTGGGGGCGGACTTTCTCTACAGTGCGGTGGTGATCGAGGAAGTGGGGCGCCTGGGGCTGACCGGGATCGGTTTCTCGTTGCATTCGGACATCGTCGCGCCGTATATCCTGCATTACGGCAGTGAAACGCTGAAACACAAATACCTGCCGAAACTGGTCTCCGGAGAGATGGTCAGTGCCATCGCCATGACCGAGCCAGGTGCCGGCTCGGACCTGCAAGGTTTGAAGACCACGGCGGTGCTGGACGGTGACGAGTATGTGATCAACGGCTCCAAGACCTTCATCACCAACGGTTTTCTCGCTGATCTGGTGATTGTCGTGGCCAAGACCGATCCGAAGGCGGGCGCCAAGGGCACCAGCCTGTTTCTGGTGGAGGCCGATACGCCGGGCTTCGACAAGGGCAAGCGACTGGAGAAAGTCGGCATGAAGGCCCAGGACACGTCGGAATTGTTCTTTCAGGACGTCCGGGTGCCGAAGGAAAACCTGCTGGGCCAGGCCGGGATGGGGTTTGCCTACCTGATGCAGGAACTGCCTCAGGAGCGCCTCACCGTGGCCATCGGCGGCCTGGCTTCAGCCGAAGCGGCGTTGCAATGGACCCTGGATTACACCCGCGAACGCAAGGCATTCGGCAAGGCGATTGCCGATTTCCAGAACACCCGTTTCAAACTGGCGGAGATGGCGACCGAAATTCAGATCGGCCGGGTCTTTGTCGACCGTTGCCTGGAACTGCACCTGCAAGGCAAGCTCGACGTGCCCACGGCGGCGATGGCCAAGTACTGGGGCACGGACCTGCAATGCAAGGTTCTCGATGAGTGCGTGCAGTTGCACGGCGGCTACGGCTTCATGTGGGAATACCCGATCGCCCGGGCATGGGCTGACGCGAGGGTGCAGCGGATTTATGCGGGGACCAATGAAATCATGAAGGAGATCATTGCGCGGTCGCTTTGATCTGCGGTGACTGTTGAATCGCCATCGCGAGCAGGCTCGCTCCCACAGGTACGGCGCAATCCCTGTGGGAGCGAGCCTGCTCGCGAATGGGTCTATGAATCAATCAAGGGGCAGGGTTCGGATGATCCTTGTGAATCGCCTCGATCCCTTCCAGCACTTCCTCCGATAGTTTCAGATCAAAACTGCCAATATTGCTCTCCAATTGCTCAAGCGTCGTCGCCCCGATGATGTTGCTGGTCACGAACGGCTGTTGCGTGACGAATGCCAAGGCCATTTGCGCCGGGTCCAGGCCGTGCTCACGGGCCAGTGCCACATAGCGGCTGCACGCTGCTTCCGACTGTGGGTTGAAATAGCGGCTGAAGCGGCTGTAGAGGCTCAGGCGGCCTTTTGGCGGGCGGGCGCCACCTTCGTACTTGCCTGACAGGAAACCGAACGCCAGCGGCGAATAGGCCAGCAAGCCGCACTGCTCGCGAATGGCTACTTCCGCCAGGCCGACTTCGAAACTGCGGTTGAGCAGGTTGTAGGGGTTCTGGATCGATACGGCGCGCGGCCAGCCACGGGCTTCGGCGAGAGCGAGGAAGCGCATGGTGCCCCACGGGGTTTCGTTGGACAGCCCGATGTGGCGGATCTTGCCGGCCTTGACCTGCTCATCGAGGGCTTCGAGCGTGTCCTCCAGCGGCGTCAGATTGGCTTCGATCTTGTGCTTGTAGCCCAATTGCCCGAAGAAATTGGTGCTGCGCTCCGGCCAGTGCAGTTGGTACAGGTCGATGTAATCGGTCTGCAAGCGCTGGAGGCTCGCATTCACGGCCTCGGTGATGTGCTGTCGATTGTGCCGCAGGTTTTTGTCGCGGATGTAGTCGATGGTGTTGCCGGGGCCGGCGATCTTGCTGGCCAGGATCCAGTCGGCGCGATCGCCACGACTTTTGAAATAGTTGCCGATGTAGCGTTCGGTGGTGGCGTAGGTTTCGGCCTTGGGCGGCACCGGGTACATCTCGGCGGTATCGATGAAATTGATTCCGGCGCTCTTGGCCCGCTCAATCTGGGCGAAGGCTTCGGCTTCGCTGTTTTGCTCACCCCAGGTCATGGTGCCGAGGCAGATTGCACTCACGTTCAGATTGGTCCGGCCTAGCTGGCGATACTCCATCGGGGAGCTCCTTGGGCAAAACAATCATAAAAGCAGGTTGAAATATTTTTCGCAATCTGCATAATTGCGCACCTCTTTCTGCAGTGGAAGTGATGCGCCGCCGCCGAAGAATCTTGCCGTTGAACGGACGCGCCGACCCGAGCCCCCGAAAGCGTCTGTATCCGGCTGCCTTTGACTTGTCAAAGTACGCACTATTCAGTAAGATCCGCCGTCTAATTTACAGGGCGGCCCCTGAGGCTATAAAGAATGAAAACTTTTACTGCTAAACCGGAAACAGTAAAGCGCGACTGGTTTGTCGTCGACGCTGCTGGTCAGACCCTGGGTCGTCTGGCCACCGAAATCGCGAGCCGTCTGCGTGGCAAGCACAAGCCTGAGTACACTCCTCACGTTGACACCGGCGACTACATCGTCGTTATCAATGCCGAGCAGATCCGTGTTACCGGTGCTAAAACCACTGACAAAATGTACTACTCCCACTCCGGTTTCCCGGGCGGCATCAAGTCGATCAACTTTGAAAAGCTGATCGCCAAGGCCCCTGAGCGCGTGATCGAGACCGCGGTCAAAGGCATGCTGCCTAAGAACCCGCTGGGTCGCGACATGTACCGTAAGCTGAAAGTCTATGCGGGCGCTGCACACCCTCATACTGCTCAGCAGCCCCAAGAACTGAAGATTTAACGGAATAGTTCATTATGTCGGCGACTCAAAATTACGGCACTGGCCGTCGCAAGACCGCAACCGCACGCGTTTTCCTGCGTCCGGGTACTGGTAACATCTCCATCAACAACCGTTCGCTGGATAATTTCTTCGGCCGCGAAACTGCCCGCATGGTAGTTCGTCAGCCGCTGGAATTGACTGAGACTGTCGAGAAGTTCGACATCTACGTCACCGTGATCGGCGGTGGTGTAAGTGGTCAAGCTGGCGCAATCCGCCACGGCATCACCCGCGCTCTGATGGACTACGACGAAACTCTGCGCAGCGCTCTGCGTAAAGCTGGCTTCGTAACCCGCGATGCACGTGAAGTTGAACGTAAGAAAGTTGGTCTGCGTAAAGCGCGTAAGCGTCCGCAGTACTCGAAGCGTTAATTCGCTT
The DNA here is from genome assembly GCF_003634475.1 of Pseudomonas sp. WPR_5_2. Taxonomy (NCBI): domain Bacteria; kingdom Pseudomonadati; phylum Pseudomonadota; class Gammaproteobacteria; order Pseudomonadales; family Pseudomonadaceae; genus Pseudomonas; species Pseudomonas sp. WPR_5_2. The sequence continues at coordinate 92,950 of NZ_RBLA01000006.1, forward strand.
CCACGTTCAAAAAAGAACGCCCAGTTTCCTCACGGAGCTGGGCGTTTTTTTGTGCCTGCGATTTATCAAAGAATTGCGCTGTGACAACTTGCCACATCCGTAGAAGCCCTATACTACAAGGCTTGGGAGGAGCGCCCCAGGGTAATTACCTTGTCAGAATTGGGGCTTTTCATTACCATTCGGCAAAATTTTTATAAGTGCATAGTTTTATTTAGTAGATGCCTGATTTAACAGGCCACAAAGCTGATGGGAGAGGACTGAATGAGCAATGACGGCGTGAATGCAGGCCGGCGTCGCTTCTTGGTAGCAGCCACATCCGTGGTGGGTGCTGCAGGAGCGGTGGGGGCTGCGGTCCCGTTCGTGGGGTCATGGTTTCCCAGTGCCAAGGCGAAAGCCGCAGGTGCACCGGTGAAAGTGAATGTCAGCAAGATCGAGCCAGGCCAGCAGATGATTGCTGAGTGGCGCGGTCAGCCGGTGTTCATCGTCCGCCGTACACAGGAAATCCTGGGGAATCTGAAGAAGATCGAGGGCCAGTTGTCTGACCCGACCTCCAAGAACTCGACACAACCGACCTATGTCGATCCGCAAACCCGATCGATCAAACCTGAAGTTCTGCTGCTGATCGGTATCTGCACGCACCTGGGTTGCTCGCCGACATTCCGTCCCGAAGTCGCCCCCGCTGATCTGGGCAAGGACTGGGTAGGTGGTTATTTCTGCCCTTGCCACGGCTCCCACTACGATCTGGCTGGCCGCGTCTACAAGTCGCAACCTGCGCCTTTGAACCTGCCAGTTCCCCCGCATTCCTATGAGACCGATGAGATCATTGTCATCGGCGTCGATACGGAGAAAGCGTGATGAACAAGTTCATGGATTGGGTTGATGCACGCTTTCCCGCGACCAAAATGTGGGAAGACCATCTCAGCAAGTACTACGCCCCGAAGAACTTCAACTTCTTCTACTTCTTTGGTTCCCTGGCGCTGCTCGTTCTGGTCAACCAGATCGTCACCGGTGTCTGGCTGACCATGAGCTACACCCCGTCGGCGGAAGAAGCCTTCGCTTCCGTCGAATACATCATGCGCGACGTCGAGTACGGCTCGATCCTGCGCCTGTTGCACTCCACCGGCGCTTCGGCGTTCTTCATCGTGGTCTATCTGCACATGTTCCGTGGCCTGCTCTACGGTTCGTATCAGAAGCCCCGTGAGCTGGTGTGGGTCTTCGGCATGCTGATTTATCTGGCGCTGATGGCTGAAGCCTTCATGGGTTATCTGCTGCCGTGGGGGCAGATGTCCTACTGGGGTGCCCAGGTGATCATCTCGCTGTTCGGTGCGATCCCGGTCATCGGTAACGACCTGACCCAGTGGATCCGTGGTGACTACCTGATTTCCGGTATTACCCTGAACCGCTTCTTTGCCCTGCATGTGGTTGCCTTGCCGATCGTCATTCTCGGCCTGGTGGTGTTGCACATTCTGGCACTGCACGAAGTCGGTTCGAACAACCCGGACGGCGTGGATATCAAGAAGTACAAGGACGAAAACGGCGTACCGCTGGACGGCATTGCCTTCCACCCGTACTACACCGTGAAAGATATTGTCGGCGTGGTGGTGTTCCTGTTCATCTTCTGTTCCATCGTGTTCTTCTTCCCGGAAATGGGTGGTTACTTCCTCGAGAAGCCGAACTTTGAAGTGGCAAACGCCTTCAAGACCCCAGAGCACATCGCTCCGGTCTGGTACTTCACTCCGTTCTACGCCATCTTGCGTGCGGTTCCGGACAAGCTCTTTGGTGTGATCGCCATGGGCGCGGCCATCGCTGTGCTGTTCGTCCTGCCATGGCTGGACCGCAGCCCGGTCAAGTCGATGCGCTACAAGGGTTGGCTGAGCAAGATCTGGCTCTGGGTGTTCTGCATCGCGTTCGTGATCCTGGGCGTGCTGGGCGTATTGGCCCCGACCCCTGAGCGTACGTTGCTGTCGCAGGTATGTACCTTCCTGTACTTCGCCTACTTCATTCTGATGCCGTTCTACACCAGGCTCGAGAAGACCAAACCGGTTCCGGAAAGGGTGACTGGCTGATGAAAAAACTATTTGCTGTATTGATGCTTGCTGCGCTGCCAGTGTTCGCTTTTGCTGCTGAACACGGTGGCCCGGAGCTGGAAAAAGTCGACATCGACGTTTCCGATAAAGCGGCCATGCAGGATGGCGCGCGTACGTTCGCCAACTATTGCATGGGCTGCCACAGTGCCAAGTTCCAGCGCTACGAGCGTGTTGCCGATGACCTGGGCATTCCCCACGAGTTGATGCTCGAGAAGCTGGTGTTCACCGGTGCCAAGATTGGCGACCACATGAGCATCGGCATGCAGCCGGCTGACGCCAAGACCTGGTTCGGTGCTGCACCGCCCGACCTGACTCTGGTTGCTCGCGTTCGTGGTACTGACTGGCTCTACGGTTACCTGAGGTCGTTCTATGAAGACCCTTCGCGCCCTTGGGGTGTGAATAACAAGGTCTTCCCGAACGTCGGCATGCCTAACGTCCTGGTCGGCCTGCAAGGTCGTCAGGTCGTCGGTTGCAAGCAGGTTCAGATCGTCGAGGACGGGAAGAAGCAATATGATCCGTTGACCGGCACGGCGCTGACTCATGAGGCGTGCGATCAGATGACCATCGTGCCGAAGAGCGGTTCTTTGACCGAAGAGCAGTTCGATGAGAAGGTCAAGAATCTGGTAACCTTCCTGGCTTACTCGGCTAACCCGGTTAAGCTGCAACATCAGCGCATCGGTACGTATGTATTGCTGTACCTGGCGTTCTTCTTCGTATTCGCTTACTTGCTCAAGCGTGAATACTGGAAAGACGTGCACTGATAAAGCTTCAAGCACTTGCTGTTAATCGCGCGCGCCCAAGGGCGTCTCTGAAGGTGTAACGAGCCTGGCTGGCCAGGCGTTACGGGAGGCGCCCTTTGGGCGCGCTCGTTTTTCCGCTTTCGATAATGTCTACAAGCGAGGAGGATCGCCATGGGCGTGACCAATCGGTTGGCCTGTTACTCCGACCCCGCCGACCACTATTCCCACCGAGTGCGAATCGTACTGGCAGAGAAGGGTGTCAGCGCCGAGATCATCTATGTGGAAGCTGGTCGTCAGCCGCCTAAACTGATCGAAGTGAACCCTTACGGCAGTTTGCCCACCCTGGTCGATCGTGACCTGGCGTTGTGGGAATCTACAGTGGTGATGGAATACCTGGATGAGCGTTACCCGCACCCGCCGCTCCTGCCGGTTTATCCTGTGGCGCGTGCCAATAGTCGTCTGCTGATGCATCGTATTCAGCGGGACTGGTGTGGGCTGGTGGATCTGATTCTGGATTCGCGGACCAAGGAAGCCGCTCGCGCGGTGGCGCGTAAAGAGTTGCGCGAAAGCCTGACCGGCGTCTCGCCTTTGTTCGCCGACAAGCCGTTTTTCCTCAGTGAGGAACAAAGCCTGGTGGATTGCTGCCTATTGCCAATACTCTGGCGATTGCCGATTCTGGGTATAGAACTGCCACGGCCTGCCAAGCCGTTGCTTGATTACATGGAGCGCCAGTTTGCGCGTGAGGCTTTCCAGGCGAGTCTGTCTGGTGTCGAACGCGATATGCGCTAAGGCTTAAGGAGCCGCTATGAACTCCAGTCGACCTTATCTGGTCCGCGCGCTCTACGAGTGGATTGTGGACAACGATTGCACCCCGCACATGCTGGTCAATTCCGAATATCCATCGGTCCAGGTGCCGCAAGGTTTTGCCAGTGACGGGCAAATTGTATTGAACGTATCGCCACAAGCCGTGCGCCATTTGCACATGGATAACGAGGCTGTGAGCTTCGAAGGCCGCTTCGGTGGTGTGCCGCATACGCTGTATGTACCTATCGCATCGATCCTGGGTATCTACGCCCGGGAGAATGGTCAGGGTATGGTGTTCGATCTGGAACCGCCGATGGGCGAGGATGAAGAGATCGAACCGGATGACGATCTTCCGCCACCGGACAGCGAGCCACCGCGCCCTAGCGGTCGGCCAAGTTTGAAAGTGGTGAAGTAATAAAAAAGGCGATCCGGATGGATCGCCTTTTTTATTACTGTAGGAGCCGGCTTGCCGGCTCCTACAGGAAGGGGTATCAGTCGATGTACTCAAACAGTTTTACAATCTTCTGCACACCGGAAACACCCTGCACCAGATTGGTCGCCTGAGCCGCTTCCTGCTTGGTCAGCAGGCCGAGCAGATAGACGATGCCATTTTCGGTGACAACCTTGATCCGGGATCCGGGGATATTCGGGTCGGTGAGCATCTGGGTCTTGATCTTGGTGGTCAGCCAGGTGTCGTTCTGGCGTGCCAGCAGCGAGGAGGGTGGCAGGACTTGCAGTTCGTTATGCACGGTCTTCACGCGCTGAACGGCAGCAGCGGCCTGCTCGGCCTTGGCCTTGAGGTCTGCGCGCGGGGTTTGTCCGGCGAGCAGCACGACGCCATTGAAGCTGGTAACGACGATGTGCGAATCCTTGTCCAGGGCCGGGTCGGCCTTGGCGACGTTAACGCCAACCTTGGTGTCGATCAGGGAGTCGTCGATCTTGCTGCCCAGTGTGCGAGTACCGCGGTCATCTTCAATCGGTGCTTCACGGCTGGCAGTCACTACCGAGGTGCAGCCGCTGATGCCGAGGCACAGGGTCAAGGCCAGTAGGCCGAGGCGATTAGGGGTCATTCTTCACTCCCGAACAGTTGGCTGTCGATCAAGTCGCAAAGGCAATGGATCGCCAGCAGGTGGACTTCCTGAATACGTGCGGTGACATTGGCCGGTACGCGAATCTCCACGTCTTCGGGCAGTAGCAGCGATGCCATGCCGCCGCCGTCACGACCGGTCAATGCTACGACAATCATTTCGCGATCATGTGCGGCCTGGATCGCTTGAATAATGTTCGCCGAGTTACCGCTGGTGGAAATCGCCAGCAAAACGTCGCCCGGCTGGCCGAGGGCGCGGATCTGCTTGGAGAAGACTTCGTTGTAGCTGTAATCGTTGGCGATCGAGGTGATTGTCGAGCTATCGGTGGTCAGCGCGATGGCGGGCAGGCTTGGGCGCTCACGCTCGAAGCGGTTGAGCAGCTCGGACGAGAAATGCTGGGCATCACCGGCAGAGCCGCCGTTGCCGCAGGAAAGCATTTTGCCTTCGTTGAGCAGGGCGTTGACCATGACCTGGCTGGCTTGCTCGATGTGCGGTGCAAGTACGTCCATCGCCTGTTGCTTGGTGTCGATACTGGCCTGAAAAAGCTGGCGAATTCGGGATTGCATGTCCATCTGTGTGACCTTAATGAGCGCGGCTGTCCGGCACGTGAATGTGCAGCCCGCAAAGCAAAGAGCAAAAGTGTTGGGTGTTGTCCGGTTTCGGGTGCAAGCGATCAGCTGTCAAAGGCATTCTGTAACCAGTTCAACTGATCGGGGTCGCTATCAATGGCAACCACGTCGAAACGGCAAGGGGAATTGGCCCAGCGCGACTCGCGCTGAAGAAAATACTGCGCGGCAAAAATCAGTTTCTGCCGTTTGCGCTCATCGATGCTGCCGAGCGCGCCACCCCATTGAGTGTTTTTCCTGTAGCGAACTTCAACGAATACTACTGTATCGCCATCTAGCATGACCAGATCAAGCTCGCCGCGTTTACACAGCCAGTTCTGCGCCAGCAACCGCAGACCTTGTTGTTGAAGATGCCCGAGCGCCTGGCGCTCGGCATCTTTACCGCTTTGCTGGCGTGACCTGTCAGGCATTAGCGCGATGTGTCCGGCAGGCGCTGAACCTGGCCATTGACGAACTCGGCCCACGGCAACTGCCGCACGACGCGCTGGTTCTGCGTCATGCCCAGGCTGCCCGATTCGCCTTCGATGCGGCTGTCCGGCAGGGCCTTGAGTTGCCCCAGGCGCGGCGCCAGGCGATAAGCGTCGACACCCATGGCGTACAAACGGCCCAGGCTGCCGGCTGCTTGTGGCCATTGAGCGGTGACTTGTTTGCGCAGCGGATCATTGGCGTCCAGCAACCACGGCGTTTCGCAGAAGCGGATGCCGTTCATGTCGTTGTACTGGTTCACATCGCCGCTGGCGCTGAACACGTGGGACGTGGCGTAAACCGGAACATCACCTGCGTACTGGAAGTTCAGGGTCGGTTTGATCTGTTGAGCCTGTTGCGGGGTGGCGGCCAGGAAGATGAATTCGATGTCCTGGCGACGGGAAGGCTGGGCGGCGACTTGCGAGCCGACGGTGCTTTGCAGGCTCTTGGCGCGACCTTCGCTCTGACGCAACTGGAACATGTCGGCAATCTGCTGGGCCAATTGAACCGGCTGGTCGACGCGTTCGGTGGCGACGATGCTGCCGCCGTTGGCCTGCCAGTCCTGGCTGAACGCTCGAAGTACGCGGTCGCCCCATTCGCCTTTCGGCACCATGATGGCAGCACGATGCAAGCCGTCGGCGCGAGCGCGGCGAGACACTTCGCGGGCTTCGTCTTCAGCGGCCAGACCAAACTGGAACAATTGGGCCGGGCCTTGCTCGCCTTCGCTGTAGTTAAGCGCCAAGGTGGTGATCGGCAATTGCGGGCGAGTGCTCAGCTGTTTGACCAGCGGCTTCTCCAGTGGGCCAACGACCAATTGCACGCCATCGGCCTGGGCCTTGCGATAGAACTCGTCGAGGGATGTCAGGCGCGAGCTGTCATAAAACTCGATGGCTGGCGGTTTCTGCCCGGCTTGCTGCGCCTGGTAGTGAGCGGCCATGAAGCCTTCGCGCAATGCTTTGCCGACCGAGGCCAGCGGACCATCCTGCGGCAGCAGCAGGGCGATCTTGCTCAGGGACTGGCCGGCCAGTTCCTTGAGTTTGGTCAGGGGCAGTGGCAACTGAATGGCGGCCGGATGTTTCGGGTGCTGTGCGCGCCAGTTATCGATGGCGGCCTGCTGCTGTTCCACGGTGCCGGCAGTTTTTACCGCCAGTGCCAGGGCCATCCAGCCGCCGAGATCGTCGGACGTGTTCGGCTGCAATTGGTCGGTCGGCAGTGAGGCGATCAGTGCCCAGATCGCTTCGTGGTTTTTGCCGGCGGCGTCACCGCTGAGCATCGGCGCAATGAAGATACGTTCCTTTGCGGCGGCCAGGGTCTGGCCATCGGCCTCAAGCGCGCGAGCGCGAACGGTGCCGGTGCGGACCTGTTGCTCTTGCGGCAATTCTGCCAGGCGCGCCATGCTCGGGTGGCTCAGGGCGGTCAGCGCGGCTTTCGGCTGGTTGCGGGTCAATGCCAATTCGGCGGCCAGTGTATTGGCGAAGACCTGCTGGCCGGGCTTGAGTTGCTCCACGGGCACTTGCTGCAGGATTTGCGCGGATTGGGCGGGATTGCCCTGGTGGTAAGCCAGGTCTGCAGCGCTCAGGCGCAACAGGGCGGCGTCCTCCGGCGATTTGCTTTGGGCGGCTTTCTCGAGCAGTTGCTCGATACTGGCATCCGGGGTCCGTGGTAGTTCACCAAGGCTGGAAGAGGGCGAGCTGGCGCAAGCCGCCAGCAAGGCAGCGAGGCAGAGGGCAGTGAACAGCCGCAGGCAAGCGATCATGTAAGTGTTCCTGATACTCGATCAAATTAGCGTGGAATTGTACCCAAGCGCTGGCCGGGGCGCGATGTTACTGGCGTGAATCGATCAATTTAGCTGGTGTAAATGTTGCGGTGCGGCACAAACCGCTGCAAAACCCGATGATGCTCGCGCATATCGCCAGCGTCGCTACGCGTTACAATGGCGGCTTTATCGATCATGAGGTGTGCGCTTTGACTGCTCCAGGTGCTTTGAATTCCGCTGCTGGCTCGCTTTATGTGGTGGCGACGCCCATCGGCAACCTGGACGACATCAGTGCGCGTGCGCTGAAAATCCTGCGCGAGGTCGCGTTGATCGCCGCCGAGGATACCCGGCACTCCCAGCGTTTGATGCAGCACTTCGGCATTCCTACGCCGCTGGCGGCTTGCCATGAGCACAATGAGCGTGATGAAGGCAGTCGCTTTATTACCCGCCTGCTCGCGGGCGACGATGTGGCGCTGATCTCCGATGCAGGCACGCCGTTGATTTCCGATCCGGGTTATCACCTGGTGCGCCAGGCTCGTGCAGCCGGGATCAATGTGGTGCCGGTTCCGGGCGCCTGTGCGTTGATTGCAGCATTGTCGGCAGCCGGCCTGCCCTCCGACCGTTTCATCTTTGAAGGTTTTCTGCCGGCCAAGGCTGTGGGAAGGCGTGCTCGTCTGGAGTCGATAAAGGAAGAGCCGCGCACATTGATTTTTTATGAGGCCCCGCACCGGATCCTCGAGTGCCTGCAAGACATGGAGCTGGTGTTCGGCGCCGACCGTCCCGCATTGCTGGCGCGGGAGATCACCAAGACGTTTGAAACCCTCAAGGGCTTGCCACTGGCCGAGTTGCGCCAGTTCGTCGAGTCGGACAGTAATCAGCAGCGTGGCGAGTGCGTGGTGCTGGTGGCGGGGTGGTCGGCACCCGAGAGCGAAGACGCGGTCAGCAGTGAGGCGATGCGCATCCTCAACCTGTTGCTTGAAGAAATGCCGCTCAAGCGTGCCGCGGCATTGGCAGCGCAAATTACCGGTGAGCGCAAGAATGTGCTCTATCAGGTTGCGCTGGATAAGCAGAAGGGCGAGTAAAAACCGACGCACTGGCATGGCCAAAGGCTTTTAGCGCTTGTTCTTCAAGCGCTCTGCCGTTAACCTTCGCGACGGAGAGTCGATCGGACAGTCGCTGCCCTCTATGAAAATTAGGGGGGGGAGGAAAGTCCGGGCTCCATAGGGCGAAGTGCCAGGTAATGCCTGGGAGGCGTGAGCCTACGGAAAGTGCCACAGAAAATAACCGCCTAAGCGCTTCGGCGCCGGTAAGGGTGAAAAGGTGCGGTAAGAGCGCACCGCACGTCTGGCAACAGTTCGTGGCTAGGTAAACCCCACTTGGAGCAAGACCAAATAGGGTCCCAAGGCGTGGCCCGCGCTGGGACCGGGTAGGTTGCTAAAGATGTCCAGTGATGGCCATCGTAGACGAATGACTGTTCAAGACAGAACCCGGCTTACAGATCGACTCTCCACCTTTTTTCTTCCCTCTGCTTAAATCATTGAGCAGGGTGGTGGTGATAGCAATTTCCCTCCTTTCAGAAACGTCGGCATTAACACTTTCGTAATACCAAAAAAATCTTACTCTTAATAAATTACTTTAACTTCCGAACGCAGCCCTCTGTGCTGATTCAAGTTATCGGGCAGGTGCATCTGCCGGATTCTCGTTACCCCTCCTTTTATGCTCCTAAATCTCAGTTCTGTAAGGGTTTTCCTTCAATCCGCGCCTTGACGGTGTGGTGGGCGCATTCCTATAGTGTGCGCAAGTGGCGGAAAGTGGCATGAAGTGGGTTTTTTGAGCGCAAAACGCTAATATTTGGAGAAACGCTGACGTGTTTCGCGGAGCCAACGCTATCAGTCTCGACGCAAAGGGCCGTCTCGCCATGCCGAGCCGGTACCGTGACGAGCTCGTTTCGCGTAGTTCCGGTCAGTTAATCGTCACAATTGATGCCGTTGATCCGTGTTTGTGTGTTTACCCCCTCGATGAGTGGGAAATTATTGAAACCAAACTGCGCGCACTGCCTTCGCTCCGTGAAGAGAACCGCCGCCTGCAACGTTTACTGATTGGTAATGCCGTCGACCTCGAGCTCGATGGCAGTGGTCGTTTCCTGGTTCCTCCGCGTCTTCGTGAATATGCCAAGTTGGATAAGCACGCGATGTTGGTAGGCCAACTGAACAAGTTCCAATTGTGGGACGAGGATGCCTGGAATGCGGTTTCTGCCGCTGACCTGGCTGCTATTCAACAACCGGGCGCCATGCCTGATGAACTGCGTGATTTGATCCTGTGACTATTGATAGCGGCTTTAACCACATCACCGTACTGCTTGACGAAGCCGTCGAGGCTCTCGCCGTACGCCCTGATGGCTGCTATCTGGATGGCACGTTCGGGCGCGGCGGACATAGCCGGTTGATCCTGAGCCAACTGGGTCCTGATGGGCGGTTGCTCGGGTTCGACAAAGATCCTCAAGCGATTGCCACCGGGCAGACGCTAGCGGCCGAAGACGGCCGCTTTGTCGTTGTGCAGCGCAGCTTTGCCGAGCTTGGATCCGAAGTCGCCGAACGCGGACTGCAAGGCAAGGTCAGCGGCATATTGCTTGACCTCGGCGTGTCTTCGCCGCAACTCGACGACCCTGAGCGCGGCTTCAGTTTCCTCAATGACGGCCCCCTGGACATGCGCATGGACCCGTCCCGCGGGATCAGTGCGGCCGAGTTCGTCAACACCGCACCGGTGGAAGAAATCGCCCGCGTGTTCAAGGAATACGGCGAAGAGCGTTTTTCCGGGCGCATGGCCCGTGCTGTGGCCGAGCGTCGCGACATCAAGCCGTTCGAGCGTACCGGCGATCTGGCTGAAGTATTGAAAGTCGCCAACCCAGCGTGGGAAAAGGGCAAGAACCCTGCTACCCGTGCGTTCCAGGGGCTGCGCATTCACGTCAACAACGAATTGGGTGATCTGGAAACCGGTCTTGAAGCCGCCCTGGAGTGCCTGGAAGTGGGCGGTCGCCTAGTGGTGATCAGCTTCCATTCGCTCGAAGACCGTATCGTCAAACTGTTCATGCGCAAGCTGGTGAAAGGCGAAGCCGACAACCTGCCGCGCAACCTGCCGGTTCGGCATGTCGCTTTCGAACCGAAAATCAAAGTCCATGGCAAAGCACAGACGGCCTCCGACGCCGAACTCAAAGCCAACCCCCGTTCCCGTAGCGCTGTCATGCGCGTGGCGGAGAAGCTGCGGTGAGCAAGCTATTCGCCAAGCCACTGCCCGGCGGAAGCTTTTTCATGCTGCTGCTGTTCATTGGCGTGCTCGTGTCTGCCATCGGCGTGTCCTATAGCGCGCACTGGAATCGTCAGTTGCTCAACTCGCTGTACAACGAGTTGAGTGTGCGTGACAAAGCGCAAGCCGAATGGGGCCGGTTGATTCTCGAGCAGAGCACCTGGACTGCCCATAGCCGCATCGAAGTCCTGGCCACCGAACAACTGAAAATGCGCATTCCCGGTGCCGCCGAAGTGCAGATGGTGGCGCCATGATGAAACTCGAAGGCGCGCTCTTTCCCTGGCGGTTTCGCCTGGTGCTGGGTTTGCTCGGCGTCATGGTGGTGGCGATCGCCTGGCGCATCATCGATCTGCAAGTGGTCGACCGTGACTTCCTCAAAGGCCAGGGTGACGCGCGCAGCGTTCGTCATATCCCGATTCCGGCTCACCGTGGTCTGATTACCGACCGTAACGGCGAGCCTCTGGCCGTCAGTACGCCGGTCACTACCCTATGGGCCAATGCCAAGGAAATGCAGCTGGCCAAGGAAAAGTGGCCAGCACTGGCCGCCGCGCTGGGGCAAGATCCGAAAGCCCTGGCCGAGCGTCTCGAAGCTCAAGCCAATAAAGAATTCATTTACCTGGTGCGCGGGCTGACCCCCGAGCAGGGTCAGGCTGTGCTCGACCTGAAAGTGCCGGGTGTCTACGGAATCGAAGAATTTCGTCGTTTCTACCCCGCCGGAGAAGTCACCGCCCACATGGTTGGTTTTACCGACATCGACGACCATGGTCGAGAAGGTGTCGAGTTGGCCTATGACGAATGGCTGGCCGGGGTCCCCGGCAAGCGACAGGTCATCAAGGACCGGCGTGGCCGGCTGATCAAGGATGTCCAGGTCACCAAAAACGCCAAGGCCGGAAAGCCCTTGGCGTTGTCCATTGACCTGCGCCTGCAATATCTGGCCAACCGCGAATTGCGCAACGCGATCATCGAAAATGGTGCCAAGGCCGGCAGCCTGGTGATCATGGACGTGAAGACCGGCGAAATCCTCGCGATGGTCAACCAGCCGACCTACAACCCGAACAACCGTCGCAACCTGCAACCGGCGATGATGCGCAACCGCGCGATGATCGACGTGTTCGAACCGGGCTCGACCATGAAGGCGATCTCCATGAGCGCCGCCATCGAAACCGGACGCTGGAAACCGAGCGATACCGTCGAGGTGTACCCGGGCTCCTTGCAGATTGGCAAGTACACCATCAAGGACGTCTCCAAGACCGAAGGTCCGGTGCTGGATATGACGGGCATTCTGATCAATTCCAGTAACGTCGGCATGAGTAAGGTCGCGTTCGATATTGGTGGCGAAACCATTTTCCGCCTGGCACAAAAACTCGGTCTCGGCCAGGACACGGGTCTCGGCTTCCCGGGCGAACGTGTCGGCAACTTGCCGAACTACCGCGAATGGCGCAAGGCCGAGACGGCCACGCTGTCCTACGGCTACGGGGTCTCGGTGACGGCGATCCAGTTGGTCCACGCCTTCTCGGCGCTGGCAAACAACGGTCGCCTTGCGCCGCTGACACTGATCAAAACCGACAAGGCGCCGCAAACCACCCAGGTGCTGCCGGAAGCAGTGGCGAAAACCATGCATGGCATGCTGCAGCAAGTGATTGAAGCGCCGCGCGGTGTATTCCGTGCGCAAGTGCCGGCGTATCACGTTGGCGGCAAATCCGGTACTGCGCGTAAAACCTCGGTCGGCACCAAAGGCTATGCCGAGAACTCCTACCGCTCGCTGTTCGCCGGTTTCGGCCCGATGAACGATCCGCGTTATGCCATCGTGGTCGTCATCGATGAGCCAACCAAGGCCGGTTACTTCGGTGGCCTGGTCTCGGCACCGGTGTTCAGTCGCGTGATGTCCGGCACCCTGCGCCTGATGAACGTCACACCGGACAACCTGCCACCTGTTCAACAAGCCAACGCCACCCCGGTCGTTCCGCTGAAAGCCAATGGAGGGCGCGGCTGATGTCATTGAGTCTGAACAAGATTTTCCCCCACGCCGGCCACGATCTGTTGATCCGTGAATTGGCGCTCGATAGCCGTAATGTGCGCGCCGGTGACCTGTTTCTCGCGGTGCCGGGCGGCAAGTTCGACGGTCGTGCGCACATTGGCGATGCGCTGCAGCGCGGTGCCGCTGCCGTGGCGTACGAAGTGGAAGGCGCTACCGTGCTGCCGATTACCGACGTGCCGTTGATTCCGGTCAAGGGCCTGGCGGCGCAACTGTCGGATATCGCCGGACGTTTTTATGGCGAGCCGAGCCATCACCTGAACCTGATCGGCGTGACCGGCACCAACGGCAAGACTAGCGTGACCCAGCTGGTGGCCCAGGCGCTGGACCTGCTCGGCCAGCACTGCGGCATCGTCGGCACCCTGGGCTCCGGTTTCTACGGTGCCCTGGAAAGCGGCCTGCACACCACGCCGAATCCGATTGCCGTGCAAGCGACCCTTGGTGATCTGAAAAAGGCCGGTGCCAAAGCCGTGGCCATGGAAGTCTCGTCCCATGGCCTGGATCAGGGGCGGGTCACCGCGCTGGCGTTCGACGTGGCGGTGATGACCAATCTTTCCCGCGATCATCTGGATTACCACGGCACCATGCAGGCCTATGGCGAAGCCAAGGCCAAGCTGTTCGCCTGGACCGATTTGAAATGCCGGGTGGTCAACCTCGACGACGATTTCGGTCGGCAATTGGCCGCCGATAAACGCGAGTCGCGGCTGATTACCTACAGCCTGCTCGACAGCAACGCCTACCTGTATTGCCGCGAAGCGCAGTTCGGCGACGAAGGCGTGCGTGCCACGCTGGTCACGCCGCAGGGCGAGCACCACTTGCGCAGCACCCTGCTCGGTCGTTTCAACCTGAGCAACGTGCTGGCTGCCGTCGGCGCCTTGCTCGGTCTGGACTACGCCCTCGACGAAATTCTCAAGGTGCTGCCGAAGCTCGAAGGCCCCGCCGGTCGCATGCAACGCCTTGGTGGCGGCGCTCAGCCGCTGGTGGTGGTCGATTATGCCCACACCCCGGATGCCCTGGAAAAAGTCCTGACCGCGCTGCGTCCGCACGTCAAGGGTCGCTTGTTGTGCCTGTTCGGCTGCGGCGGCGACCGTGATCGCGGCAAGCGTCCACTGATGGCTGAAGTGGTCGAACGGTTGGCCGACGGCGTGCTGGTCACCGACGACAACCCGCGTACCGAAGATCCGGCGATTATTTTCGATGACATCCGCGCCGGTTTCACGGCTGTGGACAAAGTGACGTTCGTCGCTGGCCGTGGCCAGGCGATTGCCCAGTTGATCGCCGGCGCTTCGGCGGATGACGTGATCGTGCTGGCCGGTAAAGGTCATGAGGACTATCAGGAAATCAACGGCGAGCGCCATGCCTTCTCTGATCTGGTCGAGGCCGATCACGCCTTGACCGCGTGGGAGGTGGCCCATGCTTAAAGCCTTGAAACTCAGCGAACTGACCGGCGCATTGAGTGGCCGCCTGATCGGCGCCGATGCCAGCTTCGACGGCGTCAGCATCGACAGTCGCGCGATCAAGCCGGGTCAGTTGTTTATTGCCTTGGCCGGTCCGCGCTTCGATGGCCATGACTATCTCAATGACGTGGCGGCCAAAGGCGCCGTTGCGGCATTGGTCGAGCGCGAAGTCGCCGACAGCACACTGCCGCAATTGCTGGTCAGCGATACCCGTCAGGCATTGGGGCAATTGGGCGCACTGAACCGTGCAGCCTATAGCCATCCGGTCGCTGCGGTCACCGGCTCCAGTGGCAAGACCACGGTCAAGGAAATGCTCGCGAGCATTTTGCGCACCCGGGGCCCGGTGCTGGCGACCCGTGGCAACCTGAACAACGACCTCGGCGTTCCGCTGACCCTGCTCGAACTGGCGCCGGAACACACCGCCGCCGTGATCGAGCTCGGAGCCTCACGCCTGGGTGAAATTGCCTATACGGTCGCCATGACCAAGCCCCACGTGGCCATTCTCAACAATGCCGGGACCGCCCACGTGGGCGAGTTCGGCGGGCCGGAAAAAATCGTTGAAGCCAAGGGTGAGATTATTGAAGGGCTGGATGCCGATGGCGTCGCCGTTCTCAATCTGGATGACAAGGCGTTCGACATCTGGAAGAAGCGCGCAGCCGGTCGCAAGGTACTGACCTTCGCCCTGACCAACAGCAGTGCGGACTTTCATGCCAGCGACCTGGCCACCGATGCCCGCGGATGCCCGGCGTTCAACCTGCACACACCCGAAGGTGTGGAGCGTGTTCAATTGAACCTGCTCGGCACCCATAACGTCGCCAATGCCATGGCCGCTGCAGCCGCCGCCCATGCACTGGGTGTATCGCTGTTCGGCATCGCCACCGGTTTGGGCGCGGTGCAACCGGTCAAGGGTCGCACCGTCGCACAACTGGCCAGCAACGGCATGCGCGTGATCGATGACACTTACAACGCGAACCCCACCTCCATGTGCGCCGCCGTTGATATACTCGCCGGCTTTTCCGGCCGCACCGTCCTGGTGCTCGGGGATATCGGCGAGTTGGGCGATTGGGCGGAGCAGGGGCACCGCGACGTGGGCGAATACGCCCGTGGCAAGGTTTCTGCGCTGTACGCCGTCGGGCCGATGATGCTTCACGCCGTCAACGCCTTCGGTCCACAGGCCTTTCATTTCAGCACGCAGGCTGAACTGATCAAGGCCCTGGGCGCCGAGCAAGACACAAACACCACCATTTTGATCAAGGGCTCGCGCAGCGCTGCGATGGAAAACATCGTCGCCGCTTTGTGCGGGACCAGTCTGGAGAAACATTAATGCTGCTGCTGCTAGCGGAGTATCTGCAACAGTTCTACAAAGGCTTCGCGGTCTTCCAGTACCTGACCCTGCGCGGGATTCTCGGTGTGCTGACCGCGCTGGTTTTGTCGCTGTGCTATGGCCCGTGGATGATCCGCACCCTGCAGAACCGTCAGATCGGACAATCCGTTCGCAATGACGGCCCGCAATCGCACCTGTCCAAGTCCGGCACCCCGACCATGGGTGGTGCGCTGATTCTGTCGTCCATTGGTGTCAGCACCCTGCTATGGGCAGACCTGACCAACCGTTATGTCTGGGTCGTATTGCTGGTAACGCTGCTGTTCGGCGCCATCGGCTGGGTCGACGACTACCGCAAGGTGATCGAGAAGAACTCCCGTGGCTTGCCGAGCCGCTGGAAATACTTCTGGCAGTCGGTGTTCGGCCTGGGTGCAGCGATCTTCCTTTATATGACCGCCGCGACTCCGGTGGAAACCACCCTGATCCTGCCGATGCTCAAGGACTACAGCATTCCGTTGGGTGCGGGCTTCATCGTCCTGACCTATTTCGTGATTGTCGGTTCGAGCAACGCGGTCAACCTGACCGACGGCCTCGATGGCCTGGCGATCATGCCGACCGTGATGGTGGGCGGTGGCCTGGGTATTTTCTGCTACCTGTCGGGTAACGTGAAATTCGCCGAATACCTGTTGATCCCGTACGTACCGGGCGCGGGCGAGCTGATCGTGTTCTGCGGCGCATTGATCGGTGCCGGCCTCGGGTTCCTCTGGTTCAACACCTATCCGGCACAAGTCTTCATGGGCGACGTCGGCGCACTGGCGCTGGGCGCGGCCCTGGGCACCATCGCGGTGATCGTCCGTCAGGAAATCGTCCTGTTCATCATGGGCGGTGTGTTCGTGATGGAGACGCTGTCAGTCGTCATTCAGGTTGCTTCCTTCAAGCTGACCGGTCGCCGCGTATTCCGCATGGCGCCGATTCACCACCACTTTGAACTCAAGGGCTGGCCCGAGCCGCGCGTGATCGTCCGTTTCTGGATCATCACCGTGATTCTCGTGCTGATCGGCCTTGCCACTCTGAAGCTGAGGTAGAAATTCGTGTCTCTGATCGCTTCTGACCACTTCCG
This sequence comes from Pseudomonas sp. WPR_5_2, assembly GCF_003634475.1. Classification (NCBI taxonomy): domain Bacteria; kingdom Pseudomonadati; phylum Pseudomonadota; class Gammaproteobacteria; order Pseudomonadales; family Pseudomonadaceae; genus Pseudomonas; species Pseudomonas sp. WPR_5_2. The sequence continues at coordinate 109,752 of NZ_RBLA01000006.1, forward strand.
CATCGTTGTCGGCCTCGGCAAGAGCGGCATGTCCCTGGTTCGCTTCCTGGCGAACCGGGGCGTGGCGTTTGCCGTGGCCGATACGCGGGAAAATCCACCGGAACTGGCCACGCTCAAGCGTGACTATCCGCACGTGGAAGTGCGTTGTGGCGAGCTGGATGTCGAGTTCCTGTGCCGTGCCGACGAGCTCTACGTGAGTCCCGGCCTGGCGCTGGCGACCCCGGCCCTGCAGGCTGCCGCTGCCCGTGGCGTGAAGCTGTCCGGCGACATCGAGCTGTTCGCGCGTAACGCGAAGGCGCCGATCGTGGCCATCAGTGGCTCCAACGCGAAAAGCACCGTGACCACCCTGGTCGGCGAGATGGCGGCTGCGGCCGGCAAGCGTGTCGCCGTCGGCGGCAACCTCGGAACGCCGGCACTGGATCTGCTCAGCGACGACGTCGAGTTGTATGTGATGGAACTGTCGAGCTTCCAGCTCGAAACCACCGATCAGCTCAACGCCGAAGTGGCGACCGTACTCAACATCAGCGAAGACCACATGGATCGCTACAGCGGTCTGCCGGCCTATCACCTGGCCAAGCACCGGATTTTCCGTGGTGCGAAGCAGTTCGTGGTCAACCGCCAGGATGCCTTGAGCCGTCCGCTGATGGGCGAGGGTCAGCCTTGCTGGACCTTCGGCCTGAACAAACCGGACTTCAAGGCTTTCGGTATCCGCGAAGAAGACGGCGAGAAGTACCTGGCTTTCGAGTTCCAGAACCTGATGCCGGTGCGCGAGCTGAAAATTCGCGGCGCCCATAACCAGTCCAACGCCCTGGCGGCATTGGCCCTTGGCCACGCCGTCGGCCTGCCGTTCGATGCCATGCTCTCGGCCCTGCGCAACTTCGCCGGGCTGGAACACCGTTGCCAGTGGGTGCGGGACCTGGAAGGCGTGGGCTATTACAACGATTCCAAAGCCACCAACGTCGGTGCTGCCCTGGCCGCCATCGAAGGCCTGGGCGCGGACATCGACGGCAAAATCGTGCTGATTGCCGGTGGCGACGGCAAGGGTGCCGAATTCAAGGATCTGCGTGCTCCGGTGGCAGCCAACTGCCGTGCCGTCATTCTGATGGGCCGTGATTCCGACAAGATCGGTGAGGCCATTGGCGACGCCGTCCCGTTGATTCGCGCCGGTTCGCTGGTCGAAGCCGTGGAACAGTGCCGCGCCGCTGCCCAGCCAGGTGACGTGGTGCTGCTGTCGCCGGCCTGTGCCAGCTTCGACATGTTCAAGAACTACGAAGACCGTGGTCACCAGTTCGTCCGCGCCGTGGAGGATCTGGCATGAGCCTCAAAGGCATTATCAAGCCATTCCCATCGCCACTCATCACCGGGCGCGGCATCGACCTCGACTTCCCGATGCTCGCCGGTTGCCTGGCGCTGCTGGGGCTGGGGCTGATCATGATTGCATCGGCCTCCACCGAAGTGGCGGCGGCACAGTCGGGCAGCCCGCTGTATTACATGATTCGCCACCTTATTTATGTGGTGCTGGGCTTGGGTGCCTGCGTTGTCACCATGATGATTCCGATCGCCACCTGGCAACGCCTGGGCTGGCTGATGCTGATCGGTGCCTTCGGTTTGCTGGTGATGGTGATCGTCCCGGGGATCGGCCGTGAAGTGAACGGTTCGATGCGCTGGATCGGTTTCAGCTTCTTCAACGTGCAGCCGTCCGAGATCGCCAAGGTGTTTGTGGTGATCTACCTCGCCGGTTATCTGGTGCGTCGCCAGAAGGAAGTGCGGGAAAGCTGGATGGGCTTCTTCAAGCCGTTCATCGTTCTGCTGCCAATGGCGGGCCTGCTGCTGATGGAGCCGGACTTCGGTGCCACCGTCGTGATGATGGGGGCTGCCGCGGCAATGCTGTTCCTCGGCGGCGTCGGGCTGTTCCGTTTTTCCCTGATGGTTGTGCTGGCGGTCGCGGCGGTGGTGTTGCTGATTCAAATGCAGCCGTATCGGATGGCGCGTCTGACCAACTTTGCCGATCCATGGGCCGACCAGTTCGGCGCCGGCTATCAGTTGTCTCAGGCATTGATCGCATTCGGTCGTGGCGAATGGCTGGGCGTTGGCCTGGGCAACAGCGTGCAGAAACAGTTCTACCTGCCGGAAGCCCACACCGACTTCGTGTTCTCGGTCCTGGCTGAAGAACTGGGTGCCGTGGGTTCTTTGTGCACGGTCGCGCTGTTCGTCTTCGTTTGTATTCGTGGCATGTACATCGGATTGTGGGCCGAGAAGGCCAAGCAGTTTTTTGCCGCCTATGTGGCGTACGGCCTGTCGTTCCTGTGGATTGGTCAATTCCTGATCAACATCGGGGTGAACGTCGGCCTGCTGCCGACCAAGGGCCTGACCCTGCCATTTCTCAGTTATGGCGGCAGTTCGTTGGTGATCTGCTGTGCCTGTCTCGGTTTGCTGCTGCGCATCGAGTGGGAGAGTCGAACTCATTTGGGCAGTGAAGAGATGGAGTTCCATGAGAGCGACTTCGCCGAGGAGCCGAACCATGGGCGCTAACGTATTGATCATGGCTGGTGGCACCGGTGGCCACGTGTTTCCGGCATTGTCCTGTGCCCGCGAGTTCCAGTCCCGCGGTTATACGGTGCACTGGCTCGGTACGCCGCGCGGCATCGAGAACGACCTGGTTCCGGCAGCCGGTATCGAGTTGCACCGGATCAACGCCAGCGGTGTGCGGGGCAAGGGCAAGTTGTCCTTGCTCAAGGCGCCGTTCATGGTTCTCAAGTCGGTCTGGCAGGCGCGGGCGATCATTCGTCGGTTGCGGCCGGTTTGTGTCGTTGGTTTCGGTGGTTTTGTGACCGGTCCTGGCGGCGTCGCTGCGAAATTGGCCGGCGTGCCGGTGATCGTTCATGAGCAGAACGCCGTGGCCGGTACCGCCAATCGGTTGCTGGTGCCGTTGGCCGCCCGGGTCTGTGAAGCGTTCCCCGACACCTTTACCCTGTCGAGCAGCCGACGGACCACCGGTAATCCGGTGCGCACCGAGCTGTTCCTCGAGACACCGCGACCTGCCCTGGGCGGTCGCAAGGCACGTTTGCTGATCCTGGGCGGAAGCCTGGGGGCAGAGCCGTTGAACAAGTTGCTGCCTGACGCCCTGTCGCAAGTCGCCGTCGACTTGCGTCCGGAAGTGTTCCATCAGGCCGGCAAAAATCACGATGAAGTGACTGCAGAGCGCTATCGCGCGGCTGGCGTCGAGGCGCAAGTGCAGCCCTTCATCAAAGACATGGCCCAAGCCTATGGCTGGGCCGACCTGGTGGTGTGTCGCGCCGGTGCGCTGACCATCAGTGAACTGGCTGCCGCCGGTCTGCCCTCGATGCTGGTGCCCTTGCCCCACGCGATCGACGATCACCAGACCCGCAACGCCGATTATTTGGCCCGCGAAGGCGCTGCCTTCCTGATGCCGCAAAGAACGACTGGCGCAGCGGATCTTGCCGCTCGCCTGACAGAGGTCCTGATGCAACCGCAACGACTCAATGATATGGCCACTGCGGCCCGCCGCCTGGCCAAACCCGATGCCACCCGAAATGTGGTCGATACCTGCCTGGAGGTGGCCCATGGTTGAGAATAAGAAAGCCATGCCACAACCGGAAATGCGCCGCATCCGTCGCATCCACTTCGTCGGGATCGGCGGTGTGGGCATGTGCGGGATTGCCGAAGTGTTGTTGAACCTGGGCTATGAAGTGTCCGGTTCCGACCTGAAAGCTTCGCCGGTCACCGAGCGCCTGGAATCCTTCGGCGCGCAGATCTTCATCGGTCACCGTGCCGAAAACGCTGCCTCTGCCGACGTGCTGGTGGTGTCGAGTGCCGTGAACACCTCCAACCCGGAAGTCGCCACCGCGCTGGAGCGCCGCATTCCGGTGGTGCCGCGTGCAGAGATGCTGGCCGAGCTGATGCGCTATCGCCACGGTATCGCCGTCGCCGGTACCCACGGCAAAACCACCACCACCAGCCTGATCGCTTCGGTGTTCGCCGCCGGTGGCCTGGACCCGACCTTCGTGATCGGTGGCCGTCTGAATGCCGCGGGCACCAACGCCCAGCTCGGTACCAGCCGTTATCTGATCGCCGAGGCCGACGAAAGCGACGCCAGTTTCCTGCACCTGCAACCGCTGGTGGCCGTGGTCACCAACATCGACGCCGATCACATGGCGACCTACGACGGTGACTTCAACAAACTGAAGAAAACCTTCGTCGAGTTCCTCCACAACCTGCCGTTCTACGGCCTGGCTGTGGTCTGCCTGGACGATCCGGTGGTGCGTGAAATCCTGCCGCAGGTCAAGCGTCCGACCGTGACCTACGGCTTCGGCGACGACTGTGACGTGCGCGCCATCAATGTCCGCCAGCAAGGCATGCAGACCTTCTTCACCGTGCTGCGTCCGGATCGCGAGCCGCTGGATGTCTCGGTGAACATGCCGGGCAACCACAACGTATTGAACGCACTGGCGACCATCTGTATCGCCACCGATGAAGGCGTCAGCGATGAAGCCATCGTCCAGGGCCTGTCCGGGTTCCAGGGCGTCGGCCGGCGCTTCCAGGTCTACGGCGAACTGCCGGTGGACGGTGGCAACGTCATGCTGGTCGACGACTACGGCCACCACCCGACCGAAGTCGCAGCGGTGATCAAGGCTGTACGTGGTGGCTGGCCGGAGCGCCGACTGGTGATGGTCTATCAGCCGCACCGCTACAGCCGTACCCGCGACCTGTACGACGACTTCGTCAATGTACTGGCCGACGCCAACGTATTGCTGCTGATGGAAGTCTATCCGGCCGGCGAAGAACCGATCCCGGGCGCCGACAGCCGCAAGCTGTGCAACAGCATCCGCCAGCGTGGCCAGCTCGACCCGATCTACATCGAGCGTGGTGTCGACCTCGCGCCGCTGGTCAAGCCGCTGCTGCGTGCGGGCGACATTCTGCTGTGCCAGGGCGCCGGTGATATCGGCGGTCTCGCACCAAAACTGTTGAAAAGCGAGTTGTTCGCCGGCGCCGTGGCCGCGCCGGTCGAGGGGAAGTTGAAATGACTGCTGCCTACGCCAACCTCGTCTCCACTGTCGCGCCGAAAGATTTCGGCCGCGTCGCCGTGCTGTTCGGCGGCAAGAGTGCCGAGCGCGAAGTGTCCCTGAAGTCGGGCAATGCGGTTCTCGATGCGCTGCAAAGCGCGGGCGTGGACGCGTTCGGCCTCGACGTGGGCGATGATCTGCTGCAGCGTCTGCTGAACGAAAAAATCGACCGCGCCTTCATCATCCTCCACGGTCGTGGCGGTGAAGACGGCAGCATGCAAGGCCTGCTCGAATGCCTGGGCATTCCTTACACCGGCAGCGGCATCCTCGCCTCGGCATTGGCCATGGACAAGCTGCGCACCAAGCAGGTCTGGCACAGCCTGGGCATTCCGACGCCACGTCACGCGGTGCTGAGCAGCGAGGCCGATTGTATTTCGGCGGCCACGGAACTGGGCTTCCCTTTGATCGTCAAACCGGCGCATGAAGGTTCAAGTATCGGTATGGCCAAAGTGACTTCCGCGTCCGAATTGATCGACGCCTGGAAAGCGGCCAGTACCTACGATTCGCAAGTGTTGGTCGAGCAATGGATTCAAGGTCCGGAGTTCACCATCGCCACCCTGCGTGACCAGGTGTTGCCTCCCATTGCCCTGGGCACGACGCACAGTTTCTACGACTACGACGCCAAGTACATCGCCAACGATACCCAGTACCGCATTCCGTGCGGGCTGGACAGCGCCAAGGAAAAGGAACTCATGGACCTCACGGCCAAAGCCTGTGAGGCGCTGGGTATTGCCGGTTGGGGCAGGGCGGACGTGATGCAGGACGCCGAAGGGCAGTTCTGGTTCCTGGAAGTCAACACCGCGCCGGGCATGACCGATCACAGCCTGGTGCCAATGGCGGCCCGTGCGGCCGGCCTGGATTTCCAGCAACTGGTTCTGGCCATTCTGGCCGAGAGCGTTGGCCGCAACGCTGCCAGTCAGCAAGAGCCGCGAGGTTAAGACCATGCAAGGCGCACAGTTGAGACATCAGCCCCCCGCACCCGGCCGCAAGCCGGTGCCGCGGGGTGCCAGCCGAATGGTGGCCAAAGAGCCGATGTCTGCGCGCCTGCCGAAAGCCAATTTCGGCTTTCTGAAAAGTCTGTTCTGGCCGGTGCTGTTGGTCGCATTGGGGTTCGGTACTTACGAAGGCGCACAGCGTTTGCTGCCGTACGCCGACCGACCGATCACCAGGATCAATGTGCAGGGCGACTTGAGCTACATCAGCCAGCAGGCAGTGCAGCAGCGAATCGCCCCTTATGTGGCGTCGAGCTTCTTCACCATCGACCTGGCGAGCATGCGCACCGAACTGGAACAGATGCCATGGATTGCCCATGCCGAGGTACGGCGGGTGTGGCCGGATCAAGTGGTGATCCGCCTGGAAGAACAACTGCCGGTGGCTCGCTGGGGCGACGAATCGCTGTTGAACAACCAGGGACAGGCGTTCACGCCGCGTGAGCTGGCGAATTATGAACACCTGCCGCAGCTGTTCGGCCCACAGCGGGCTCAACAGCAAGTGATGCAGCAATACCAGGTGCTGAGCCAGATGCTCAGGCCCCTGGGTTTCTCGATTGCACGCCTGGAGTTGCGTGAACGAGGCAGTTGGTTCCTGACCACTGGCCCCGGCAGTGCGGGCCCTGGAATAGAACTGCTGCTGGGACGCGGCAACCTGGTGGAAAAGATGCGCCGTTTCATTGCCATCTATGACAAGACGCTTAAAGAACAGATTACGAACATTGCGCGCATCGATCTGCGTTATGCCAACGGCCTGGCCGTTGGCTGGCGCGAACCTGTAGCGCCTACGACAGCCCAACCCGCTGTCGCGAAGAATTAAGAGAGGCAGGACCCATGGCAAACGTTCAAAGCGGCAAAATGATCGTCGGTCTCGATATCGGCACCTCCAAGGTGGTGGCGCTGGTAGGCGAGGTGTCGGGCGACGGCACGCTGGAAATCGTCGGGATCGGTACCCATCCGTCCCGCGGCCTGAAGAAAGGCGTGGTGGTGAACATCGAGTCCACCGTGCAGTCGATCCAGCGCGCCATCGAAGAGGCACAGCTGATGGCCGGTTGCCGCATCCACTCGGCGTTCGTTGGCGTGGCCGGCAATCATATCCGCAGCCTGAACTCCCACGGCATCGTGGCAATTCGTGATCGCGAAGTCAGCTCCGCCGACCTCGAGCGTGTGCTCGACGCCGCCCAGGCCGTGGCAATCCCGGCCGACCAGCGCGTGCTGCACACCCTGCCGCAGGATTACGTGATCGATAACCAGGAAGGCGTCCGCGAGCCTCTGGGCATGTCCGGTGTGCGACTGGAAGCCAAGGTTCACGTCGTCACCTGCGCCGTCAACGCCGCACAGAACATTGAAAAATGCGTGCGTCGCTGCGGCCTGGAAATCGACGACATCATTCTCGAGCAACTGGCGTCGGCGTACTCGGTGCTGACCGATGACGAGAAAGAGCTGGGCGTGTGCCTGGTGGACATCGGCGGTGGCACCACTGATATCGCGATCTTCACCGAAGGCGCGATCCGTCATACCGCGGTGATCCCGATTGCGGGCGATCAGGTGACCAACGACATCGCCATGGCGTTGCGCACCCCGACCCAGTACGCCGAAGAAATCAAGATCCGCTACGCCTGTGCCCTGGCCAAACTGGCCGGTGCCGGTGAGACCATCAAGGTGCCGAGCGTTGGCGACCGTCCACCGCGCGAGTTGTCCCGTCAGGCCCTGGCCGAAGTGGTCGAGCCGCGTTACGACGAGCTGTTCACCCTGATCCAGGCCGAGCTGCGTCGCAGCGGCTACGAAGACCTGATCCCGGCCGGCATCGTGCTGACCGGCGGTACGTCGAAGATGGAAGGCGCTACCGAACTGGCCGAGGAAATCTTCCACATGCCGGTGCGCCTGGGCGTGCCTCATGGCGTGCGGGGTCTGGATGACGTGGTCCGCAACCCGATTTATTCCACCGGTGTCGGCCTGTTGATGTACGGCCTGCAGAAACAATCCGACGGCATTTCGTTCTCGGGTATCGGCAGTCGCGACAGCTACAGCAACGAAGAACCGAAAGGCGCCTTGCTCGATCGCATCAAGAGCTGGGTCCAGGGCAATTTCTAAGATTCACCGCAGCACCGCTACACCGTTGTAGATACAGGCAGTAGGCGAAAAAACTAGAGAACGTAAAGGAGAGGGAAAATGTTCGAACTCGTAGACAACATCCCCGCAAGCCCGGTTATTAAAGTTATCGGTGTTGGCGGTGGCGGCGGCAACGCCGTGAATCACATGGTCAAGAGCAACATTGAAGGCGTTGAATTCATCTGCGCCAACACTGATGCCCAGGCGCTGAAGAGCATCAGCGCGCGGACCATCCTGCAACTGGGTACCAGCGTGACCAAGGGTCTGGGTGCCGGTGCAAACCCTGAAGTAGGTCGTCAGGCCGCTCTCGAAGATCGTGAGCGCATTGCCGAAGTCCTGCAGGGCACCAACATGGTGTTCATCACCACTGGCATGGGCGGTGGTACCGGTACCGGTGCTGCGCCGATCATTGCTGAAGTGGCCAAGGAAATGGGGATCCTCACCGTTGCGGTGGTGACCCGTCCGTTCCCGTTCGAAGGCCGCAAGCGTATGCAGCTGGCTGACGAAGGCATCCGCCTGCTGTCGGAAAGCGTCGACTCGTTGATCACCATTCCCAACGAGAAGCTGCTGACCATCCTCGGTAAGGACGCCAGCCTGCTGTCGGCTTTCGCCAAGGCTGACGATGTACTGGCCGGTGCCGTTCGCGGTATCTCCGACATCATCAAGCGTCCGGGCATGATCAACGTCGACTTCGCCGACGTACGTACCGTGATGAGCGAAATGGGCATGGCAATGATGGGCACTGGCTGCGCCAGCGGTCCGAACCGTGCACGTGAAGCGACTGAAGCGGCCATCCGCAACCCGTTGCTCGAAGACGTGAACCTGCAAGGTGCACGCGGCATCCTGGTGAACATCACCGCCGGTCCTGACCTGTCCCTGGGTGAGTACTCCGACGTGGGTAGCATCATCGAAGCCTTCGCTTCCGAGCACGCCATGGTCAAGGTCGGTACCGTTATCGATCCGGACATGCGCGATGAGCTGCACGTGACTGTCGTTGCGACCGGTCTGGGCGCTAAAATCGAGAAGCCTGTGAAGGTCATCGACAATACCGTTCACACATCGATGGCTTCCCAGCCACAACAACAAGCCCCTGTTCGTCAGGAAGCTCCAGCAGTGAACTACCGTGACCTGGACCGTCCGACCGTCATGCGCAACCAGGCTCAGGCCGGTGCTGCGACTGCCGCGAAGATGAATCCACAGGATGATCTGGATTATCTGGACATCCCGGCTTTCCTGCGTCGTCAGGCCGATTGATGAAATGTATCAGGGCTATGAAGGTGATTGGTGTTCAGCAAAGGCGTGGTCTGCTATCATCGCCAGCCTTTGTTGATACCAGTTCGCAATTTGCGCTGAAGCGGCCCAAGCCATGATTAAACAACGCACACTGAAAAATATTATCCGTGCCACAGGTGTAGGTCTGCACTCCGGGGAGAAGGTTTACCTGACCCTCAAGCCTGCGCCGATCGACACCGGCATTGTGTTTTGTCGTGCCGACCTCGATCCGGTGGTGCAGATCCCTGCACGCGCGGAAAACGTTGGTGAGACCACGATGTCGACCACGCTGGTCAACGGTGACACCAAAGTGGATACGGTGGAGCACTTGCTCTCGGCCATGGCTGGCCTGGGCATCGATAACGCCTACGTCGAGCTCTCCGCGTCCGAAGTCCCGATCATGGATGGTAGCGCTGGACCCTTCGTATTTCTGATTCAATCGGCTGGCCTGGAAGAACAGGACGCCGCCAAGAAGTTCATCCGCATCCTGCGCGAAGTGACAGTGGAAGACGGCGACAAGCGCGCCACTTTCGTCCCTTTCGAAGGTTTCAAGGTGAGTTTCGAGATTGATTTCGATCACCCGGTTTTCCGTGATCGCACACAAAGTGCAAGCGTGGATTTTTCCAGCACTTCGTTCGTAAAAGAAGTCAGCCGCGCCCGTACTTTTGGTTTCATGAGCGATATCGAGTACCTGCGCAAGCACAACCTCGCACTCGGCGGCAGCGTTGAAAACGCTATCGTGGTCGACTCGGATGGCGTACTGAACGAAGACGGTCTTCGCTACGAAGACGAATTCGTGAAGCACAAGATCCTCGATGCAATTGGTGACCTCTACCTGCTGGGCAATAGCCTGATTGGTGAGTTCAAGGGCTTCAAGTCCGGACATGCACTGAACAACCAACTGCTGCGCAAGTTGATTGAACAGAAAGATGCCTGGGAAGTCGTGACCTTTGAAGACGCCAGCACTGCACCGATTTCTTACATGCGCCCTGTTGCGGCCGTGTAAGTAAAAAACCTCTCTAGTTTTTAAAGGCTACCTTCGGGTGGCCTTTTTTTATGCCCTGATTTTTGTAGTGCCTGGTCGGGCCTCTTCGCGGGCAAGCCTCGCTCCTACAAAGTCTGCGCGAACCTGTAGGAGCGAGGCTTGCCCGCGAATGGGCCGGAAGAGGCGACACACATTTCAGGCACAAACCACCCGATTTCGCCCCCGTTCCTTGGCCTGATACAGCGCCTTGTCCGCCAAAAACAGCAACTGCTCCAGGCTGATATCGCTCGCTGTCGTCCAGGTGCTGATGCCGATGCTGACGGTCATCGGCTGGTCATCGCCTGCCACCACGGGCAACTGTTCCACCTGCGTACGGATGCGTTCGGCGATCTGCCGCGCGCCTGCGTGGTCGGTTTCGGCCAGGATCACCGAAAACTCCTCGCCGCCGTAGCGGGCCACCAGGTCTGTCGGGCGATGGACGTTGGCGCCAATGACCTCGGCCAGTGAGCGTAGAGCCTCGTCGCCGGCCTGGTGGCCATGGCGATCGTTGAAGGCCTTGAAGTGATCGGCGTCGATCATCAGCACTGACATCGGCTTGCCGGAGCGTTGCGCCCGAAACCATTCGTGGCGCAGGGTCTGGTCGAGCGTCCGGCGATTGGCCACGCCGGTCAAGGCATCGGTGGCGGCCAGTTGCGCCAGTTCCTGCTCGGCGCAGTGGCGCAGGCGCAGTTCGCGACAGAGCAACCAGGTCAGCCAGAGCAACGCGGCGCACAGGACTCCGGTGGCGCCGCTGATCACAATGGCCGTGCGTTGCCAGGTGGCGAATACCTCGTCGCCGGAAAGGGCAACGATGACCGTCAGCGGCAGGTTTCCGACCCGGCTGAAGGTATACAGGCGTTGTTGTCGGTCGATGCTCGACACGCCGTCGAAGCTGCCGCTGCCCTCGCGCAGCATGCGCACGACGTTGGGCCGGCCGGCGAAGCTTTTGCCAATTGAGTTGTCTTGCAGAAACGGCTTCTGTGCCAACAGAACTCCGTCGTCATTGATGATGGCCAGCGTACTGCCAGTACCGATGTCCAGGCTGTTGAACAACTGATCGAAGTACGCCAGGCGCATCGAGGCCACCGCGACACCCAGGAACTCACCGGTGGGTGATGAAATGCGCCGGCTGAAACTGATTTGCCATTCGTCACTGTAGGCGCAGTCGCAACGGGGTTTGAACGGGCGGCTGATGAACATGCCGCTGTCGCGGTTCTGGACATGGGCGAGGAAATAATCGCGGTCAGCGAAGTTACCCGGCTTGGGCTCGATCAATGACGAGTCGGCGAGCACTTCACCCTTCTGGTCCAGCAACAGAATGTCGCCCTTGTAGCGCGCCGTAGTGGAGCGGTCGAACAGCACCAGGTGACGGATTTGCGCCGAAACCTGTTTCAGGTCATCCCGTTGCGCCGCGGCAATCAAGCCTTGCAGGGTCAGGTCGTAGAGCTCCACGGTGCGCAGCACGTCGGCGTCGATCAATTGCGCGATGGTGGTTGCACTGCGTGTGGCGGCCTGCTGGGCGTTGGCGTGTTCGCGGATCAGCAGAAAGGTGACGATGCTGAGAATCGCAATGACCGTCAGGATGCTACCGAGGATCACCAGGATCTCGGGCCGTCCGGCGTTGCCTGAACCATTGGAAGTACGGCGTACGGTCATGGGGCTGAAGTCTGCGGGAATGACTGAGTAAGCGTAGTCCCATAACCGTAGCAGCCAGGAAAAAGGCCCGCGACAGCAAACCTCTGATCTCTGTAGGAGCCGGCCTGCTGGCGATAGCGGCGTGTCAGGCACCCGCATGTCTATTGATGCGCCGCCTTCGCCGGCAAGCCGGCTCCTACAGGTTACGCGGTTGATCAGAACACATTGATCGGGTAGTCGACGATCACCCGGTACTCATCGGTGTCCTGATCCAGGGCGCCGTAACCATTGCCGCCACGGTTGGTCGCCCATTGCAGGTGCAGTGCCAGGTCCTTGGCTTTACCGCTCTGGACCACGTATTTCAGGTCAATGTCACGCTCCCAATGCCTGGCGTGTTTGCCGTTGGCGTTGTAGAACGCGGCATAGCCGGGACTGTCCGGGTCAACCTGGGTCAGGTCCAGTTCGCCTCGTGAGTACGACACGGCCGATGTCACACCCGGCAGGCCGAGTCCGGCAAAGTCGTAGGCATATTTGAGTTTCCACGAGCGTTCATTCGGACCGTTGAAGTCTGAGTATTGCTGGGAGTTGTCGAGGAAGATGCTGTCGCCCTGGCTGATGTAGTCGAACGGGGTGTTGCCGTTGACCCGCTGGTAAGCGGCAGTGACGCTGTGATGACCCACGCCGACGGTGAAATGCAGGCTGTAGGTGTTGTTGTCGATGTTGCCCAGCAGCGCATCACCAGTGTCTTGCGTGTGATAGAAGTGCAGGCCCGGGTTGAGGCTGATCAGGTCATTGAGTGCGTAGGTGTAATCCAGGTCGAAGTAGTACTGGTTCCAGATGTCCTTCAGCTCGGCGGCATACAGGCTGCTGGTCAGTCCCGGCAGGCTGCTCCAGGCTACGCCGGCCCAGTTCAGATGCTGGCTGTCCTTGCCCTCGGGCAGGCTGCCGTAGGACGTGCCGATGCGGGTATGGCCACTCTGGTTGTACGGTTTGGTGAAACTGGCCTGGCCACCTTCGATCATCACGCCGTCGATGCTGTGGTTGGTCAGGCTGACCCCACGAAAGGTCTGGGGCAGCATGCGGGTTTCGCCACCGGCGATCACCGGATTGGCGAGAAACAGGTCGCCGGCCTTCAATTCGGTATCCAAAGCACGCATTTTCAGGGTGCCACCGGCAGTCGAGAACGACCCCGGCGCTTTGCCGTTGCCATCGCTGACCGGCAGGATGCTCGAATTGTCCGTGCCGCCACCGCCGTCGAGCTTGAGCCCGAGCATGGCATGGGCATCGATGCCGAAGCCGACAGCGCCTTCAGTGAAACCCGATTCGAAGACCCCCAGCAAACCCTGGCCCCACTCGATGTTGTCGTCGGCCTGCTGCAAGCGATTGCGGTTCATGTAGTAGTTGCGGGCGTTGAGATGAAGGCTCGAATCTTCGACGAATCCTGCGGCGGGCGAATCATCGGCGGCCTGGGCGCTGGAGGCCATCGTTGCAGCGATTGCAATGAACAACGGTGTGAATCGAAATGGGAAACGCACGTGCGGTAAAGCTCCTTGAGTCAACTTGAAACGTCACTGTTTTGCTGGTCGGGGATGTTTATGGCAGGTGTGCCGAAGCCGGCGGGTTTAAATCCACAACGAAAAAAAGCCGCTGATGGCAGCGGCTTGGAAGACAACTTTTCAAAGGGAAGAGCCGATGAAAAGTGTCGAGGGAAACTGGAGCGAGGCGCAGATATCAGCTGTCTTTCTCGGCCTGTGGTTGGGCCTGAGTGCTCGATGCTTGCGGGGCCTGGGTGGCTTGCTGAGCTTTGGCTGTCATCTCGATCTGGTGCTGTTCGTACGCGGCGACGCGTGCTGCATTTTGTGCAGCGAAGGTCTGCGACTCTTCAGCCATGGCGAATGGGGTTACGAACAAAGAGGACAAAACGAAAGCGCTGGCAATACCCATACTGTTGGACATCTTTAAAACCTTCTTGCTTGGCAAGTGCTGTTTGATGGCGGCAAAGATAGGGATATCCGGCGATGGGAAAAAGAGCGGATTCATGAAAGGACTGTTACACAAAAAGCAACAGTAGTTGGTTCGTAAACTGAAACCATTGTGGGAGCGAGCCTGCTCGCGAAGCAGGCGACTCGGTACAGCTCAGGAACCGAGGTGATGCTTTCGCGAGCAGGCTCGCTCCCACAAGGGGTGGGGTCAGACGGGCAGGTGAATGCCGAAGGTGTTCATGCCGTGATCGCTGCGCACAAACACATCCCCGCCATGCATCAGCGCAATCGCCTTGACGATTGCCAGGCCCAACCCATGGTTGTTGCCGCTGTTGCTGCGCGAGGCGTCGACGCGATAGAAGCGTTCGAACAGGCGCGGCAGGTGTTCGCTGGCAATCGGCGAGCCGGGGTTGGCAACGCCGATACTGACCTGATGCTCCTGGGCTTCGATGTGCACCTCAATCACCTGTCCGGGGCCGGTGTGCTGCACCGCATTACTCAACAGGTTGATCAGCGCCCTTCGCAGGTGCGCGATCTCGATCCGCACCTGGGCATCGCCGCTGACCTGTACCTTCACCTGGGCATCTTCGAGGATGAAATCCAGGTATTCCAGGGTCGTCGCCACCTCATCGGCCAGCGAAGTGGCAATCAGTTGGGTGGCCTTGCTGCCCTGATCCGCACTGGCGAGGAACAGCATGTCGTTGATGATCGAGCGCAGTCGCTCAAGCTCTTCAAGGTTCGATTGCAAGACCTCGAAATAATGCTCCGCCGAGCGTCCACGGGTCAGCGCAACCTGGGTCTGGCCGATCAGGTTGGTCAACGGCGAGCGCAGCTCATGGGCGACGTCGGCGTTGAACGATTCCAGGCGCGAGTAAGCCTGCTCGACCCGCTCCAGCGTGGAGTTGAATGAATTGACGAACTGGTTCAGCTCCGGTGGCAGTGATGACATTCGCAAACGCCCTGAGCGCAAGGGCGGGGCGAGGCGTTGGGCCTCCTGAGACAACTTGATCAGCGGCTTGAGCCCGATTCGCGCCACCCAGTAACCCAGTGCCGAGGCCAGCAGCACGCCGACAATCGCCAGGCCGATCAGGGCGATCAGCAGTTGGTGTTGAGTCTGGTAGAACGTTTCGGTGTCGATGCCGATCATGAAGCGCAGCGGTGGGCGCTGATCCTTGGCCGGGAACTGACTGACCAGCACTTTCAGCGGGTAGGGCTGATCCGGCAATTTCATGTCACGCATGCCCAGCGGCCCTTGGGCAAACGCGCGGATCTGCGGTGTCAGGTTGCCGTATTCGTAGAGTGGATCGCCACTGATGATCCAGAAGCTGATGCGCTTGTCTTCTTCACCGAGCAGCTTGAGCTTGTTGTTGATCTTCACCCAATGCTCGGGCGTACCGTAACGGCCGACCGTGGATTCGAGCACGCTGTAGCGCGCGTCCAGTTCGGCTTCGGGCAGCAGGCCCAAACCTTTGTCGACCTGCTGATACAGCGCCCAGCCGATCAGCAGGAATACCAGCAGCGCCACCAAGGTGAACATTCCACTGAGGCGCAGGGCAATCGAGTTACTGGACACCACGGCTCTCCAGCACATAACCCATGCCACGAATCGTGTGCAGCAGTTTCTCTTCGAACGGCCCGTCGAGCTTGGCCCGCAGGCGTTTGATCGCGACTTCGACCACGTTGGCGTCGCTGTCGAAATTGATGTCCCAGACCATTTCGGCGATCGCTGTTTTCGACAGGATTTCTCCCTGGCGGCGGGCCAGAACGCTGAGCAGCGAGAATTCCTTGGCGGTCAGGTCCAGGCGTGTGCCGGCGCGGGTGGCCTTGCGGCTGATCAGATCTATCCACAGGTCGGCGATGCTTACTTGCACCGGTTCATGGCCACCGCTGCGACGGGTCAGCGCTTGCAGGCGCGCCACCAGCTCGAGGAAGGAAAAGGGTTTGCCCAGGTAATCGTCGGCGCCGTCGCGCAGGCCTTTGATGCGGTCTTCGACCCGCTCGCGGGCGGTGAGCATGATCACCGGGGTTTGCTTGCGCGCGCGCAGGGCGCGCAGCACACCGAAGCCGTCGAGGCCCGGCAGCATCACGTCGAGGACGATCACCGCGTAATCGCTTTCCAGCGCCAGGTGCAGGCCTTCCACACCGTCGCGGGCCAGGTCCACGGTGTAACCCTGTTCCGTCAGGCCGCGGTGCAGGTAGTCCGCGGTTTTTTCCTCGTCTTCGATAATCAGAACGCGCATGACCCCGCCTCAGTCTGTGGTCGCCAGCGTCGTTGCGGACGCTGTTTTTTTAGGCCGATGGAATAGCCGCTCCAGCCACAAGTATATGACCGGCGTGGTGAACAGCGTCAGTGCCTGACTTACCAGCAGGCCGCCAACCACCGCGATCCCCAGGGGTTGGCGCAACTCGGCGCCGGTGCCGTAGCCGAGCATCAGCGGCAGGGCGCCGAGCAGGGCGGCGAGGGTGGTCATGATGATCGGCCGGAACCGCGTCAGGCAGGCCTGGAAGATCGCTTCTTCCGGCGGCAAGCCGCCTTTTCGCTGCGCTTCGAGGGCGAAGTCGATCATCAGGATGCCGTTTTTCTTGACGATACCGATCAACAGCACCAGCCCGATCAGGGCCATGATTGAAAAGTCCTGGCCGCAGATCCACAGCATGATCACCGCCCCCAGGCCCGCCGAAGGCAAGGTCGAGATGATCGTCAACGGATGCACGAAGCTCTCGTAGAGCACGCCAAGGATGATGTACACCGCCACCAGCGCCGCCAGAATCAGCCATGGCTGGCTGGCCAGCGAACTCTGGAACGCCTGGGCCGCGCCCTGGAAGTTGCCGCTGATGGCCGCCGGCATGCCGATGTCGACTTTGGCCTGGTTAAGCATGATCACCGCATCGCCCAATGCCACGCCGGGCGCGAGGTTGAACGACAGGTTGGCGGCCGGGAACATGCCGTCATGGGCGATGGACAGCGGGCCGACCGTTGGCGCATCGAACCGGGCCAGGGCCGACAACGGCACCATCTCACCGCTCAGCGGTGAGCGCAGGTAGAAGTAGTTGAGGCTTTCCGCCTTGCCGCGTTGTTTGGTGTCCAGTTCCAGAATCACGTTGTACTGGTTGATCTGGGTCTGGAACTCGTTGATCTGCCGCTGGCCAAAGGCGTCATACAGCGCCTCGTCGACATCGCTGGCAGTCAGGCCGAAACGGGAGGCGGCGCTGCGGTCGATGCTGATGTGGGTGATGCTGCCGCCCAGTTGCAGGTCGTTGGAAATGTCGCGGAATGCCGGGTTGCTGCGCAGTTTTTCCGTCAGGCGCTGGGTCCAGGTGCTGAGGGTCGGGCCGTCGTTGCTCTTGAGCACATACTGATACTGGGCGCGACTCGGGCCGGAACTGAGGTTGATGTCCTGGCCGGCCCGCAGGTACAGGACGATGCCAGGCACTTTCATCAGTTGCGGGCGAATCCGGTCGATGAACTGGCTGGCCGAGACATCGCGGTCACTGCGTTTTTTCAGGGTGATCCAGAACCGGCCGTTGGCAATGGTCTGGTTGCTGCCCGAGACCCCGACCGAGTGCGAGAACGTTTCGACCGCAGGGTCGGCGGCGACGATTTCGGCCATGGCGAGGTGCTTTTTCACCATATCGCCGTAGGAAATATCGGCGGCAGCTTCGGTAGTGCCGAGGACAAAACCGGTGTCCTGAATCGGGAAGAAGCCCTTGGGAATCAGCACGTACCCGGTCACGGCCAGGCCCAGGGACAGGCAGAACACGCCGAGCATCAGGCGTTGATGAGCGAGGGCGCGGTGCAGGCCTTTTTCGTACCAGGCCAGCAGGCGCTCGCCGAAGCCCGGTTTATCGTGGGCGTGATGCACCGGTGCACGCATGAACAGCGCTGCCAGGGTTGGCGCCAGCGTCAACGACACCACCACCGAAATCATGATGGTCGAAGTGGCGGTCAGGGCGAACTCCTTGAACAAGCGTCCGACCACGCCGCCCATGAACAGCAGCGGAATGAACGCCGCTACCAGTGAGAAACTGATCGACACCACGGTGAAGCCGATTTCCCCCGCACCCTTGATCGCGGCCTCGCGCATACCGTCGCCGGCTTCCAGGTGGCGGTGAATGTTCTCTACGACCACGATCGCATCGTCGACCACAAACCCAACGGCCACCACGATCGCCACCAGCGTCAGGTTATTCAGGCTGAAACCCATGACGTACATCAGGGCGAAACTGGCAATCAGCGATACGCCCAGTACCGCCGACACAATCAGGGTCGCCGACAACTGACGCAGGAACAGGGCCATCACCGCCACCACCAACATGATTGCGATCAGCAGAGTGATTTCCACTTCATGCAGCGAAGCACGGATGGTCTGGGTGCGGTCGATCAGCGTCTTGACTTGCACCGACGCGGGGAGCATCGCTTCCAGCCCCGGCAGGGCCGCCTGAATGCGGTCCACGGTCTCGACAATGTTCGCCCCCGGCTGGCGGAAGATCACCAGGTTGACCCCCGGTTGCGTGCCCGCCCAGGCCTGGACGTAGGCGTCTTCCGAACCGTTGACAACCTTGGCGACGTCCTTGAGATGAACCGGTGCACCGTCCTTGTAGGAAACGATCAATTGGCTGTAATCATCGGGGCGGAACAACTGGTCGTTGGTGGACAGGGTCGAGATGCTCGACTCCCCGTACAGCGCACCTTTGGCCAGGTTGAGGCTGGTCTGCTGGATCGCCAGACGGATGTCCGCCAGCGTCAGGCCGATGGCCGCGAGTTTGTCTGCCGACACCTGGACACGGATCGCCGGACGCTGCTGACCGGTGATGGCGACCTGGCCTACGCCGTCGATCTGACTGATCTGACGGGACAACAGGGTTTCCGTCAGGTCGCTGAGTTCGGGACCCGGCATCAGGGAGGAATTGACGCTGAGGATCAAGACCGGACTGTCGGCCGGGTTGACCTTGCGCCAGGTCGGCAGGTTCGGCATGTCCTTGGGCAGCTTGCCGGCGGCGGTATTGATCGCGGCCTGCACTTCCTGGGCGGCGGTGTCGATGCTTTTGTCGAGGGTGAATTGCAGGGTCAGGTTGGTCGAACCCAGGGCACTGCTTGACGTCATCTGGGTCACGCCGGGAATGGCGCTGAACTGCACTTCAAGCGGCGTGGCCACCGAAGAGGCCATGGTTTCCGGGCTGGCGCCGGGCAGTTGTGCCGCCACCTGGATGGTCGGGAACTCGGCTTCGGGCAAGGGCGCCACCGGCAGGCGCGGAAAAGCGATAGCGCCCAGCAGCACCAGCGCAAACGTCAGCAGAACCGTGGCGACCGGGTGGTCGATGCACCAGGCGGATATCGAACCGTGGCCTTTCATGGCGCGGCCTCCGATTGCACCACTTGCGCCGGGTCGGTCAGCACTTGCACGGTGGCTCCGGGCTTGAGCCGCGACTGGCCGTCGCTGACCAGCACATCACCCGGTTCGACGCCCTTGATGATGTTCTGGCTGCTGCCCTGAAAAACCATCTGCACCGGTACGGTTTCGACCTTGTCACCCTTGACCCGATACACGAAAGGCTGGTCCAGGCCACGCTGTACGACGGTGGGCGGTACCACCAGCGCGTCTTTGTCCAAGGCTGTCTGAATTTTTACCGTCACCAGCAGCCCCGGCCAGAGTTTCTGCCCGGCGTTGTCGAATTCGGCCTTGGCACGGATGGTCCCGGTGTTGGCGTTGATCTGGTTGTCGATCAGGGTCAGGTGGCCTTCACCCAACAGGTTACCGGTCTCACCGTCGGTGTCGGCACCGATGTAGGCCTTGACCCTGGCATGTTGCGGATCATTGATCAGGCCTTGCAGGGTCGGCAACATTTGTTGCGGCAGGGAGAATTCCACGGCAATCGGGTCGATCTGGGTGACGGTGAACAGGCCTTGGGCATCGGTCATGCGCAGGAAATTGCCTTCGTCCACCGTGCGGATACCGACGCGGCCACTGACCGGAGAACGAATCTGTGTGTAGGAAAGTTGTACCTGGGCCGAATCAATCGAGGCCTGATTACCCTGGGCGGTGGCCTTGAGCTGGTTGACCAGCGCCTGTTGCTGGTCGTAGGTCTGTTTGGATACGCCGTCGTCGACGCTCAGCAGTTTGTAACGCTTGAGGTTGACCTGCGCCACTTGCAGTTGCGCCTGGCTTTCGCCCAGTTGCGCCCGGGCCTGGTCGAGGCTGGCGCGGATCGAACGGTCGTCGATGGTGGCCAGCAGGTCGCCCTTGCTCACCAACTGGCCTTCCTTGACCAGGATTTTGGTGAGAATGCCGTCGATTTGCGGGCGCACCACGACGCTGTGCAACGACAACACCGAGCCGATGCCGCTGACGTAGCGGGGGACGTCTTTTTCGGCGACGCTGACCACCCGCACGGGGATGGCGCCGGGTGCCGCGAGCTTTGCCTTGGCGGGCTTGGTGGCATACCACAGGCCCAGCGCTGCCAGGAAAATCAGAAGGGCGACAAGCAGGACGGGTTTTTGCTGGATTCGCATGCGAGTGAGGCGCCAGGGCAGGGTGATCGACAGGTTGGTATTTTCCTTTATAAACCTGTTTGGCGGTCAGGAGAGTGACTGCTAACTGACGGCGCTGTCAGTTTCGTACGCTCTTTGACTTGGCGGCCTCTGGGCCGGCACCTGTGGGAGCAAAGCTTGCTCGCGATGACGGCGGCCCAGCCAATATTGATTGCGCCTGATACACCGTTATCGCGAGCAAGCTTTGCTCCCACAGAGGCTCAGACGATCAGTTTGCGACCCGCGCCCCCGCCAGGCTTCCGCTCAACTCATACGCCGCCAATTCCGCCTGATGGGCCGCCAGCAACTCTGGCAACGATCCGCGCAGATACTCCACCCAGGTCTTGATCTTCGCGTCCAGGTACTGACGCGACGGGTAGATGGCGTACAGGTTCAGCTCTTGCGAGCGGTATTTGGGCATGACCCGTACCAGTGTTCCATTGCGCAGACCGTCGATCGCGGCATACAGCGGCAGGACGCCGACCCCCATGCCGCTGGTGATCGCGCTTTTCATGGCGTCGGCGGAGTTCACCAGGAACGGTGAGCTGTTGATGATGACCATTTCCTGGCCATCGGGGCCGTCGAAGGCCCATTTTTCCAGGGGGATGACCGGGCTGACCAGGCGCAGGCAGGCGTGGTTGAGCAGGTCACTGGGTTTTTGCGCGCAGCCATTGGCTTTGACGTAGGCCGGGGAGGCGCAAACGATGCTGTAGGTGATGCCCAGCCGCTGGGAGACGAAGCCCGAGTCCGGGAGTTCGCGGGCGAGCACGATGGACACGTCGTAGCCCTCGTCCAGCAGGTCCGGCACGCGGTTGGCCATGGTCAGGTCGAAGGTCACGTCCGGGTGGGTCTTGCGGTAGCGGGCGATGGCATCGATCACGAAATGCTGGCCGATGCCGGTCATGGTGTGCACTTTCAGTTGCCCGGCGGGGCGCGCGTGGGCGTCGCTGGCTTCGGCCTCGGCTTCTTCGACGTAGGCCAGGATTTGCTCGCAGCGCAGCAAATATCGCTTGCCGGCTTCGGTCAGGGCGATGCGCCGGGTTGTTCGGTTGAGCAGACGGGTTTGCAGGTGGGCTTCCAGGTTGGAGACCGCGCGCGAGACGTTGGCGGTGGTGGTGTCCAGTTGCACGGCGGCGGCGGTGAAGCTGCCGGCTTCGGCCACGTAACTGAAGGCGCGCATGTTTTGCAATGTGTCCATGGGGTGCTCTCGGGTTCGATGGCAAATTGTGACACGAAGTTTCAGAGTCTGAGACCCCAGACTTAAGGATTATCTCGTTAACGGTAACAAAGATTCACAGGAATCCCAGCTTATCGCTTTCAAAGCCCACCCCTAGAATTGCGCCGATCCCTGTAGGAGCAAAGCTTGCTCGCGATGGGTTCACCCAGGTCCGTCAGATCCACCACGGCGATGCCATCGCGAGCAAGCTTTGCTCCCACAGGCTCCAGCCTCATTTTCCTCAGGAATTTTCAGCAGTGCCGCGTCGCATCAGCAGAGCGCTTTCGCCGCTCAGTATTCTGGCTTTAACCCTGGCAATCAGCGGCTGCATCGGAACCGGAGGTATTGCCCCGCAGGGCAAGGCACTGGAGGCCAATTCACTGGCCACCGACGAAGCCATCCAGAGCGCCGCTCAGGATGCTCACTGGCCCACCGCGCAATGGTGGCAGGCCTATGGCGACCCGCAACTGAACCGCTGGATCGACCTTGCCGTGCAAGGCAGCCCGACCATGGCCATGGCCGCCGCGCGGGTGCGTCAGGCCAAATCCATGGCCGGTATTGCCGAAGCGGCCGAGTCGTTGCAGATCAATGGCGAGTCCACCCTCAAGCGTCACAACTGGCCCACCGATCAGTTCTACGGGCCAGGCGAGTTGGCCAACAGTACCACTTGGGACAACAACGCTGCGCTGGGCTTCAGTTACGCCCTCGATCTCTGGGGCCGCGAAAGCAACAACACCGAACGCGCCGTGGACATGGCCCACATGACCGTCGCCGAGGCGCGCCAGGCCCAGCTCGAGTTGCAGAACAACATCGTGCGCGTCTACATCGAACTCTCGTTGCATTACGCACAACGGGACATCGCCCTGGCGACCCTCAAGCAACAACAGCAGATTCTTGAACTGGCACAGAAGCGCCTGAACGGCGGCATCGGCACCCATTTCGAAGTCAGTCAGGCCGAGACCCCGCTGCCGGAAACCCATCGGCAGATCGATGCGCTGGACGAAGAAATCGCCCTGAGCCGCAATCAACTGGCCGCGTTGGCCGGTAAGGGCCCGGGAGAGGGCGCGCAATTGCAACGGCCGACGCTGTCGCTGGGCGCGGCGCTGAAACTGCCGTCGTCGTTGCCGGCGCAATTGCTCGGGCAACGTCCGGACGTGGTCGCCAGTCGCTGGCAAGTCGCAGCGCAGGCCCGGGGCATCGATGTGGCGCATGCCGGTTTCTACCCCAACGTCGACCTGGTCGGCAGCCTGGGCTACATGGCCACCGGCGGCGGGGCTTTGGAGTTTTTGACAGGCAAGAAACTCAACTACAGCGTGGGACCTGCGATTTCCTTGCCGATTTTCGACGGCGGTCGCTTGCGCGCAGAGCTGGGTGAGGCCTCGGCCGGTTATGACATCGCTGTGGCCAGGTACAACCAGACGCTGGTCAATGCGCTGAAAAACATTTCCGATCAACTGATCCGTCGCGAGTCCATGGACAAGCAGCAAACGTTCGCCGCCGAGTCGGTGGCCACCGCGCAGAAAACCTACGACATCGCCATGATCGCCTACCAGCGCGGGCTTACCGATTACCTCAACGTGCTCAATGCCCAGACCCTGCTGTTCAAGCAGCAGCAGGTCCAGCAACAGGTCCAGGCCGCGCGCCTGAGCGCCCACGCTGAGCTGGTGACGGCGCTCGGCGGTGGGCTCGGTGCGGGTAACGACGTGCCGAAAGACAGCCGGACCGCCGCGCCGAAAACCCCGGTCCTTCTGCGTTGAACACGATACCTGTGGGAGCGAGTCTGCTCGCGAAAAGGCCCAGTCAGTCAATGATGATGTCGCCTGACACACCGCTTTCGCGAGCAGGCTCGCTCCCACAGGTCCTGAGTCTGGCCTTAAATTCAATGAGCAGGATTCCATGACCCCCTTGCCCGCACCTTTGCGCTGGCTGTATTCCCTCGAATGGCGCCGGGGTTTGTTCGACTGGGCACGCAGCGATGGCGTGACCTGGGTCTATATTTTCAAGGTGCTGATCGCCGCCTTCCTCACGCTGTGGCTGGCCATGCGCCTGGAATTGCCGCAACCGCGCACGGCGATGATCACGGTGTTCATCGTCATGCAGCCGCAAAGCGGCCATGTGTTCGCCAAAAGCGTCTATCGGTTCCTCGGCACGTTGGCCGGCTCGTCTGTGATGGTCGCGTTGATCGCCCTGTTTGCGCAGAACACCGAACTGTTTCTCGGCTCGCTGGCGATCTGGGTCGGGATCTGCACGGCCGGTGCCACCCGCTGCCGCAACTTCCGCGCCTACGGCTTCGTGCTCGCAGGGTACACCGCGGCAATGGTCGGCCTGCCTGCTCTGGCCCATCCAGATGGCGCGTTTATGGCGGCGGTCTGGCGGGTGCTGGAAATCTCCCTGGGGATTCTCTGCTCGACCCTGATCAGCGCCGCGATCCTGCCGCAATCGGCCAGTGCCGCCATGCGCAACGCCTTGTACCAGCGCTTCGGGGTGTTCGCCCTGTTCGTCACCGACGGCTTGCGCGGGCGCAGCCGACGCGAGGCATTCGAAGCCAGCAACGTGCGCTTCATCGCCGAGGCGGTGGGCCTGGAAGGCTTGCGCAGTGTCACCGTATTCGAAGACCCGCACATGCGTCGGCGCAACGGCCGGCTCAGCCGCCTGAACAGCGAGTTCATGGGCATCACCACCCGCTTCAACGCCTTGCATCAATTGCTCGAGCGCTTGCGCAGCAACGGTGCCGATCACGTCGAGGCGGCGATCAAGCCGGGCTTGCAGGACCTGGCCGAGTTGCTCGACGGCTACAGCGGTCGCGCCCTGACCAGCGCCGATGCAGCGCGACTGGTCACGGCCCTGACGGCCTACAAGGCAGGTTTGCCGGCACGGGTGCGCAGCCTGCGGGCGAGCTTCCAGGAGAGCGAGCCGGGCGACGCCGAACAACTGGATTTCCACACCGCCTACGAATTGCTCTATCGCTTTGTCGATGACTTGCACAGTTATGCACAGACTCACGCGTCCCTGGCGGATCACAGCCATGAGCGAGAGCGTTGGGACGAACCCTTCACGCCGCAAACCAACTGGATGGCCGCCGCGGCGTCCGGGATTCGCGCGTCGTTCATTCTCATCGTATTGGGCAGCTATTGGGTGGCCACGGCATGGCCGAGCGGGGCGACCATGACCCTGATTGCCGCCGCCACCGTGGGCCTGTCCGCCGCGACGCCGAATCCCAAGCGCATGTCGTTCCAGATGGCCTGCGGCACGTTCCTGGGGGCGCTGATCGGTTTCGTCGAGATGTTTTTCATCTTTCCGTGGATCGATGGCTTTCCCTTGCTGTGCGTGATGCTCGCGCCGGTGATCGTGCTCGGCTCGTTCCTGGCTTCGCGGCCGCAATACGCCGGGGTCGGGTTGGGCTTGTTGATCTTCTTCAGCACCGGTTCGGTGCCGGACAACCTGACGATCTATAACCCCTACACCTTCATCAACGACTACATCGCCATGGTGCTCGGCATGCTGGTGTGCGCGGCGGCGGGGGCAATCATTCTGCCGCCCAACAGTCGCTGGTTATGGCGACGGCTGGAGCAGGACCTGCGCGGCCAGGTGGTGTACGCCATCAGCGGCAAACTCAAGGGTCTGGCGTCGAGTTTCGAAAGCCGTACCCGCGACCTGGTGCATCAGGCCTACGGGTTCGCGGCAGGGCAGCCGCAGGTGCAGCGCAATCTGTTGCGCTGGATGTTCGTGGTGCTGGAGGTCGGTCACGCAATCATCGAGTTACGTAAAGAGCAGGCGATCCTCCCGGTGCACCCGGCCTATGCCGAATCCCAGCCGTGGCGCCAGTCGATCCGCGTGATGGGGCGCTCGCTGGTGCGGCTGTTTCTGCAACCGGGCCAGAGCAATCTGGAACGTGCATTGATCGCGGTCGACCACGCCATCAGCCGGGTCCAGGCCACTGACGAACCCTTCGCCCCGCACTTCGACACCTCGGCGTTGCGCCGGGTGAAAAGCTACCTGCACTTCATCCGCACTTCGCTGCTGGACCCGCAATCGCCACTGTCCAGCTACACCCACGCCGCCAAGCCCCAAGGACTTGATCATGCCCCGTGAAATCGCCTTCCACGGCGTGTACATGCCCACCATGACCCTGATGTTTTTGATCGCCGCGGCGCTGGCCTGGGCGCTTGACCGGTTTCTCTCCGGGTTCGACCTGTACCGCTTCTTCTGGCACCCGGCGCTGCTGCGCCTGAGTCTGTTTACCTGTCTGTTCGGCGCGTTGGCGCTGACTGTCTACCGTTGAGAATGCCTTGATGAAAAAGCTCTTCAGCCTGCTCGCCACCCTGCTGGTATTGGCCCTGGCGATATGGATCGGCCGCACCCTCTGGGTGCATTACATGGAGACGCCGTGGACCCGTGACGGCCGGGTGCGTGCCGACATCATCAACGTCGCCGCCGACGTCACCGGCGAAGTGGTGAGCGTGCCGGTGCGTGACAACCAGCTTGTCAAAAAAGGTGATCTGCTGATGCAGATCGACCCCGAGCACTACCGACTCGCGGTCAAGCAGGCGCAATCGCTGGTGGCTTCGCGCAAGGCCACGTGGGAGATGCGCAAGGTCAACGCCCATCGCCGCGCCGACCTGGACAACCTGGTGATCTCCAAGGAAAACCGTGACGACGCCAGCAACATCGCCGACTCGGCCCTGGCCGATTATCAGCAGGCCCAGGCGCAACTCGAAGCCGCCGAACTCAACCTCAAGCGCACCGAAGTCCGGGCGGCGGTGGACGGTTACGTGACCAACCTCAACGTCCATCGCGGCGACTATGCGCGCATCGGCGAAGCGAAAATGGCCGTGGTCGACATGAACTCTTTCTGGGTCTACGGCTTCTTCGAAGAAACCAAACTGCCCCACGTGCGCGTGGGTGATAAGGCGGATATGCAACTGATGAGCGGTGAAGTGCTCAAGGGGCATGTGGAAAGCATTTCGCGCGGGATCTACGACCGCGACAACCCGGAAAGTCGCGAGCTGATTGCCGACGTGAACCCGACCTTCAACTGGGTGCGCCTGGCGCAGCGGGTGCCGGTGCGCATTCATATCGATGAAGTGCCGGAGGGGGTGCTGTTGGCGGCGGGGATTACTTGTACGGTGGTGGTCAAGCAGGGCGATGGTGCATAACCGATAGACCGAGTCGCATTCTTCGCGAGCAGGCTCGCTCCCACAATTGGAATGCATTCCCCTGTGGGAGCGAGCCTGCTCGCGAATGCCGCGCCTCGGTCTGCCAGACATACAGTGACCGTTCACGCGCTGCAAAAAGTCTCGTGCAAATGCCGCCAGAGAATTCTGCCATCCACCTTCTCGAACACCACGGTCGAGCGGCGATCGGAGTGCAGCCCGGTGGCATCGGTTTGTTGTTCGCGATAACTGACCGTCGCGCCGCCGTTGTGCAGCGCAAGGCCATGCAACTCGCTGAGCTTGATGCGAAACCCTAGCTTCTTGCCGCCCGCCAGCATGAACAACTGGTTCAGCGCGTCAAAATCCAGCACCCGGCCCAAGGGCGAGACCATGGAGAACTGCGGCGAAAATCGGGTCAGCAGGCGTTCGAGTTCGCGCGGGTCTTGCTCCTCGGCCAGCCATTTTTCGATGGCGACGTGGGCCTGGATCACTTCGTCAAAGTATTCGGTGAAGTCGGACATGTTGTTTCCTGAGATTCATTGGTGTCTGTTCTGGCCCCTTCGCGAGCAGGCTCGCTCCCACAGGGGAACGCATTTCCATTGTGGGAGCGAGCCTGCTCGCGAAGGCCGCGACTCGGTCCTAGAGCTGCCCGCGCAATCCGAACCGCTTCATCAACGCGGACTCCAATAAGCCTTTTGGCAATAGTCCCGCCATCAACGGCAACGCCCGACTGCCATTCCCCAGCCGCACCAGCCTCGGCGGCTTGTTCTGCTGTACGGCCTTGAGCAACCCGGCGGCGAACTCACTGGCCGGGGTCGGGTTGTCCTGGGAGGCCTTGGCCCGTGCGCGTATGCCATCGCGCAGCGGAAACCATGGCGATTGTTCGCTGATCAGTTGTTCGGCCTCGTGGCCGGCGTTTTTGGCGAAACTGGAGGCAATGGCACCGGGTTGAACTTCCATGACCCTGACACCGAAGGGCGCCAGTTCCATGCGCAAGGCATCGCTCAAGGCATGCACGGCGGCTTTGGACGCGCAGTAGGCACCCGCGAACGGCGTGACCAGCACCCCTGAAACGCTGCCAATGTTCACCACGATCCCTTTGGCCCGGCGCAACACCGGAAACATTGCGCGGGTCACGCCAACGATGGCGAAGACATTGGTTTCGAACTGGCGCTGCATCGCCTGCACACCGCCATCGAGCAAAGGCCCCATGGCGCCGAAACCGGCGTTATTGATCAGTACGTCGAGGCCGCCATGCTGTCGGTTGATCCGTTCGCTCAACTGTTCCAGTGCCTGGCCGTCATTGACGTCCAGTTGTACGGCGGTGAATCCGCCAGCGCTCAGCATGGCCACGTCTTCAGCCCTGCGTGCACTGGCCCAGACTTCGTATCCGGCGTGTTTGAACGCATCGGCGAGCGCGCGGCCTATGCCGCTGGAACATCCGGTAATCAACGCAACGGGCATGGCGCGTTCCTTGTGCAATCAGTGGGGGAAAGCTCGTGGGAGAAAGCTCAGTCAGAAAAGCTACCCTGTAAACGCTCTGCGCGAAACTCCAGGGTTTCCGGACGGTAGCCGGGGCGCAGTGGCGGTAGCGGCAAACAGTCTTCCCAGTTGCCGCCGGCCTGCAATTCACCGGGGCCACGGTAGCGAGGCGCGGAGTATTGATTGTCGGCGAGGTTGACCGTATCGCCTGGTGCGTAAGCGGCCACCCGCCAGCGCAACTCGGTCATCGGCACGTCGTTGCCGTTGTTCAGGGTCAATTTCAGCGGTCGGTCGGCGGGGCAGTGTTGCGGCGCGTAGTTGATGCGCAACTCCAGGCGCTGCAGTTGCTTGAGTTCGCGGTGGTCCATCCAGATGACCCAGGTGGCGACGATGCCCAGGCCGACGGCGGCAGCTAGGGAAACGGGCAGGGCCTTGGCTGGGTAGCGCAACAACAGGATCACCCAGGTGATGACCAGCAGGACACCGATGAACATGACGCGCAAACCTCGGGGATGGAGAGGGCCATCGTACCTAAGGGCAGGGGAGGTTGGCGATGGGCGTGATTTTTGTGCTGGATTTAATGGCCCCTTCGCGAGCAGGCTCGCTCCCACATTGGTTTTGTGAACGCCACAGATCACCTGTGGGAGCGAGCCTGCTCGCGAAAGGGCCAGCCCGGGCAACAAAAAATTCAGATCAAAAAAAGCCCCTGTCCAACCCGCTGCGGATAGGGAACGCAGCAGGCCGGTCAGGGGCTCAAGGTCTACAGAGGCTTACTGCGCGATGGTCTTCACCGACACGCCGCGCTCGATCGGCGTGGTGCGCCCGTAGATATCCTCAAATCGCTCGATATCGTCTTCACCCAGGTAGCTGCCCGATTGCACTTCGATGATCTCCAGCGGGATCTTGCCCGGGTTGCGCAGACGGTGAACCGAGGCAATCGGGATGTAGGTCGACTGGTTTTCGGTCAACAGGAACACGTTCTCGTCGCAGGTCACTTCAGCAGTGCCGCTGACGACGATCCAGTGCTCGGCGCGGTGGTGGTGCATCTGTAGCGACAGGCACGCGCCCGGCTTGACCGAGATGTGCTTGACCTGGAAGCGCCCGCCCATGTCCACCGAGTCGTAGGAGCCCCACGGACGATAGACTTCGCAGTGGTTCTGGGTTTCGCTGCGGCCCTGTTCGTTGAGGGTGTTGACCATCTGCTTCACGCCCTGGACCTTGTCCTTGTGCGCAATCATCATGGCGTCCTTGGTTTCGACGACGACGATGTTTTCCAGGCCGATCACCGACACCAGTTTGCCGTTGCCGTGGATCATGCAATTGCGGCTGTCCTGGACTACTACATCGCCCTTGGTGACGTTGCCGTTGGCGTCTTTTTCATTCACTTCCCACAGCGACGACCAGCAGCCGACATCGCTCCAGCCGGCGGTCAGCGGTACCACGCAAGCGCGCCGGGTTTTTTCCATTACCGAGTAGTCGATGGAGTTGTCCGGGCAGCAGGCGAAAGTCGCTTCGTCGATGCTGACGGTGTCAGCGTCTTGCTGGCTGCGTTCCAGGGTCAGCAGGCAGGTGTCGTAGATGTCCGGGTCGTGCTTTTTCAGTTCTTCGAGGAAGCGGCTGGCGCGGAACAGGAACATGCCGCTGTTCCAGAAGTAGCCGCCGGACTGGACGAACTCGGTGGCGCGTTTCACGTCGGGTTTTTCGACGAAGTGCGAGACACGGCTGACGCCTTCGGGCAGCAGTGAATCGTTGGTCGACTTGATGTAGCCATAACCGGTTTCCGGTTTGGTGGCCGGTACGCCGAACAGCACCATTTCGCCGTTTTCGGCGGCGACGGTGGCCAGGGCCAGGGCGCGTTGCAGGGCTTTCTGGTCTTCCAGTACGTGGTCGGCCGGCAGTACCAGCATCAGTTCGTCACGACCTTCATTGACCAGCATCATCGCGGTCAGGGCCACGGCCGGCGCAGTGTTGCGACCGAACGGTTCCATCAGGATGCGCTGGGTTTCCAGTTTGCGGGCGGCCAGTTGCTCGTTGACGATGAAACGGTGGTCTTTGTTGCAGACCACGATCGGCGTGTCCATGCCTTCGAACACCAGGCGCTCCAGGGTTTGCTGGAACAGGGTGTGTTCGCCGGTCAGGGCCAGGAACTGTTTAGGGAACTGCTTACGGGAAAGCGGCCAAAGACGTGAGCCGCTACCACCGGAGAGGATGACTGGAATCATGGTGTTACTCCTTGAAAATCGTTTGGTTAGAGCCCCTGTGGGAGCGAGCCTGCTCGCGAAAGCGGTGTATCAGTCGACATTGATGTTGAATGTCAGACCGTATTCGCGAGCAGGCTCGCTCCCACCAAGGAGACTGCGTCAATTGGGGAATAGGGTTAGCGTGTCGACACCGGGCGTTTCACCCAGACCGGCGACAGGCTGCTGCCACTGCCGGTGACGTACAGCACGGCGGCTTCACCGCGTTCCAGGGCGACCGGTTTCACGTCGCCGACTTTGGTTGCACCGTCGTACAGCGCCAGGCTGACTTTCACCGGGTTGATTTCACGTTCGCCACGGCCCTTGGCCGCCACGTTCGGCACCACGTCCGTCTTGCCATCGGCGGTTTTCAGGGTCAGTGCCTTGTCGCTGAGGTTCTGCACACGGACCAGGGATTTCTGTTTGTTCTTGAACGGCGGCTCTTCGATCAGTTGCGGCGCGCCGCTGGCGTTGTTGACCAGGGTGTAATAGTGGTCACCGGCCAGTTTCACCGGCAGCGTCTGACTGCCGACCTTGGCGCTGTAGTCACCGCCTGGCATGAAACTGAAGTCACTGCTCGACAGCGGCGCGACGTCGCTCAGGTTGGTGCTGCCGACGGTGGCGCTGACTTCGGAATTGCCGGCGTTGTAGATGCGCACGAAGGTCGAGCCTTTCGGGGCGGTCGGACCGTAGAGCGCGGCGTCGCCACCGGCGAAAGCGTTCATGGACAGGACGCTGAAGGTCGCGGCCAGTGCAAAGGTCTTGGCGAGACGACGAGGAGTAGTCGTGAAAGTCATGGTAGTACCTCTCTCTTTCAGTTTTGCGCCCGGTCGGGCGTCTCGGATTTAGCGTTAATGGCTACGTTTTGTTGGCGCGCGCCGGCTTGTTTAAGCTCTGCGACCCACTGCGGGTCGGCGTCGCCGATTTCGTTGTTCACAGGCAGATATCGTTCAGGAAACTCCCAGATCAGCACCTGCGGCGGGCTGTTCTTGAAAGCATCGCTTTTGAGGTAGCTGAGCATCGGCAGGATCGGGCCATGGCCGTCTTCGGCGTAATTGACCACGTCGCTGCGCAGGGCTTGTTTCAGTGCGCCCACAAAGTTCCAGTTGGGGTTGGCGCTGTAGCTGGTACCGATCAGCGCGACGGGCACTTCGGTATTGGCGAACAGGGCGTCGTCACCGGCAGGCTGATCGCCGGCGGCCACGGTGTTGCGCTTTTGCAAAGGCTCTTGGGCCGGCATCAGGTTTTCGAACAACGGGTCCAGTGGCAGGAACAGACGCAGGTCGCCTTTGTGGGTGATCTTTTCCGCAGGTGTAGTGACGAAGGTTTGCGGTTCACCACTCAGTGGATATTTCTCGGCAATGGTCTTGGCCAGGCGGTTGGCGGCGATCTCGGCGCCTTCCGGGGTCCAGTGGGTGTCGGTGCGCAGGAACACCTGCTTGCCGTCGTTTTTCGCGGCTTGCAACGGGCCCAGCAGGTCCGGCGCGGGAATCCGGTCGGCGGCCAGGCGCTGGTGGAAGTCCTTGTAGAGGTTGGCGTGGATGCTGGCTGGTTTCACCTCACCGAGGTGTTCCGGGTACAGGCGCACCTTGGCCGGCACCACCGCCATCACCAGTTGCACGCCTTTGTCCTTCAGGGTCTGGCGCACGCCTTCGACCAGCGCATAGTTGCCTTGCAGGTTCAGCTCTTCGTTGACCACCGGGTGGAATTCTTCATCGCTGTACAGCCACTGGTCGCGACCGAGCACCACGCCCGGACGACCTTCGTTGAACAGTTTGAAATCCAGTGCTGCCCAGAGGTTGGTGCCCAGGCGCTTGATCGGGAACTCGTCGTCGTAGTGCGTTTCCACGGCTTTGGTCCAGCGACCGTTGAGCACCGTTGCATCGGCGTTGGTGCTGAAGCCCAGGAAGCTGCGAACCGACCACAGGCCCAGGGCCAGCAGGGTCACCAGAAACAGGGCGATGTAGAAGATGCGTAATGAGCGGGTCATGGCCGGATCCCTCAGAACTGGAAGTAAAGGAACGGCGAGAAGCTTTGCGCCGAGAGTTTGAGAATCGAGGCGATGAACAGCAGCAGCACCAGCGCGCGCATCACGTAGCGCGACCAGTCAGCGGTCCAGTAGGCCGGTTGCACCTGGGCTTCGACGCCGACGGTGTAGCCAGGCTGATGGATGTTCGCCGGGTTATCCCCAGGCACGGCTTTGATCGTGCCGGCCGTCGCGGCGGCCGGGCCGACGGCGTCGACATTCACTTCAGGCTTGGACTTGACTGGCGGCTGGTTGGTATAGAAATCGCGCAGGCCGAAGAACGCCAAAGTCACGTAAGCCACGATCAAGGTCGCCACTTGCAGGCCGGTGAGGCTGGCCTGGTTGAGTTCCGACAGCGACCAGTCGCCGAAGCTGAACATCGCGCCGTACATGCGCCCGGCGACGTGCAGGTTCTCGGCACGGAAAATCACCCAGCCCATCACCACCAGCAGGAAGGTCAGTACCCAGCGGATCGGGTTGAAACTGCGCGGTGTGGTGTTCAGGCCGATGGCTTTTTCAATCGCCAGCCACATGCCGTGCCACGCACCCCAGACGATGTAGGTGATGTTCGCGCCGTGCCACAGACCACCGAGCAGCATGGTCAGGAACAGGTTGCGATAGGTCATCAACGTGCCTTTGCGGTTACCGCCCAGGGTGATGTACAGGTAGTCACGCAACCAGGTCGACAGGCTGATGTGCCAGCGCCGCCAGAACTCGGTGATCGACTGGCTGACATACGGCTGCTTGAAGTTTTCCATGAAGCGGAAACCCATCATCAAGCCCAGGCCGATGGCCATGTCGCTGTAGCCGGAGAAGTCGAAATACAGCTGCGCGGTGTACGCCAGGGCACCGAGCCAGGCATCGCCCGTGGTCGGGTTTTGCAGGGCGAAGCAATGGTCGGCCACCACCGCGAGGGTGTCGGCGATGAAGACTTTCTTGATGAAACCCTGCATGAACCGCGTGCAGCCCTCGGAGAATTTGTCGAGGGTGTGGGTGCGGTTGTTGAACTGATCGGCCAGGTCGCGGAAACGCAACACGGGGCCGGCGATCAGGTGCGGGAAGATCGCCACGAACGCCGCGAAGTCGATCAGGTTGCGGGTTGCCGGGGTATCACCACGATAGACGTCGATGATGTAGCTGATGGACTCGAAGATGTAGAACGAGATCCCGATCGGCAACAGCACGTGGGTCAGGATGAACGGCGAAAGACCCACCGAGGTCATCATGGCGTTGATGCTCTCGACGCCGAAGTTGGCGTACTTGAAGTAGCCGAGGATGCACAGGTCGACAGCCACGCCGAGCAGCAGCCAGCGCTGCGCCGGTTTGGTCTTGACCCCGGCCGCGCCGACTTTCAGGCCGATCCAGTAGTTCCACAACGTGACGGCGGCGAATAGCGCCAGGAAGTCCACACGCCACCAGGCGTAGAACACGTAGCTGGCGATCAGCAGCAGCAAATTGCGATAGCGTTGCCCGCTCAGGTAGTACAAGCCGAGAAAGATCGGCAAGAACAAAAACAGGAATACGTTGGACGAAAAAACCATCCCGATCTCTCCTTGTTTAACCAACATTCAAGGGCCAACGGCCCCCCCAAACCCCCCATGAAAAATCGGGGGCAATAACTCAAATCTCACAACTGACAATTAACCCTGTGGGAGCGGGCTTGCCCGCGATTGCAATCTGACATTCAACATTGATGTCGACTGAACTACCGCTATCGCGGGCAAGCCCGCTCCCACAGGATCTTCATTCCACAGGGAAATCTACTAACTCCCCTTATTGCCCTTTTCATTGGCCGGGTCGTAGACCCTGGTCAGGTCACCCCCGAGCCGGAAGGACTTGAACGGCTGCATGGAATGTTTCTTCTGCAGCACATCCGGCGCGCAGGTGTAGAGCGTGCAGAACGGTTCGAGCCAGGCGAATTTCGAGTCGATCTTCAGGTCGGTCATGTCCTGTTCCTTGCCGTTCTTCTGCTCGAACTGATCCGGGTCTTTCACCCCGGCGAGCACGCGATCACCCAGGCGTTTCAGGGCGCCGTTGTTTTCCTGGCGCAAGTCCACACCGTTGACCTGGGCGAAACTGGCGATCATCGCCAGCGGCGGCAGGGCGTAGTTGTGGTAGGCGAGGGCGCGTTGCTGGCGCTTGAGTTCGTTGGGCAAAAAGCCCTGGGCGTCGACCTGATTGGCGCCGACCTTGTATTCCTTCACCGCCCAGTCGAACAGGTCGCGGCGGTTGGTGGCGACGGACGTTGCCATCACCGACCAGGCAGCCCAGTACGAGTGGTTGTTGGTTTGTTCCAGTGGCAGGTTGTCCCAGTCGCTGACCACCTGATCGGCCATTTTGCTGAACCAGGCTTCGATCAACTGCGACTCCTGCTGGTGGTTGGCCAGCGGATGGGAGTCGGAGAACTTCAGGCGAATGTACGACGACGCCATGCTGCCCAATGCCCATTTGCGCATGGATTTGCCGGTGTGGTTGAAGTCCCTGGACATCAGTGCGTCCGCCCGAGCCCAGGTCGTCAACCAGTTGAGCGTGCATTCCAGTTGCTCCGGACGCCCATCGCGCATGAACTGCATCACCCGCTTGCTGGTGCCGCGCTCGATTTTGGTGATGTCGGCGGTGCTGTCACGGAAGGCTTTTTCCGATTGCACGTTCAGGGTTGCACGGGCCTTGTCCGAGCCTTCGTACTTGCTGCGAAATTGCAGTGAACCGGTGTACGGCGTCGGCATCGCATCGCAGCCTTCGCTCTTGTCGCCGGTTTTGACTTTTTCGATGGGCGCGAAGTAACCCTGAGGCGGGCGCAGTGGCGCGGCGGCCTGGGTCGCGCCGGCGAACATCGCCAGGCTCAACAGCGTCAATGTCGCAAGTGTCGGAGTTCGCATGGCAGTCCTCATTGCCCGACCGAAGCAGTACGCTGCTCGCCCGGGAATACGTTGCGTTTGCAGATTTTCGCTTCGACCTTCTGTGGCGCGGCACCCGCTTCAGGGCCCTGGACTTCGACGGCCAGCAGGTTCTGCGAGGCCCAGTCTTCGTCCGTGCGCAACTCGAAGGCGAAACGCCCGTCAGTCTCGGAGGTTTCCGGTTTGTCGATCTTGATGTCCTCGTGGCGCCCGTTCATGTACCAGAGGGTGGCTTGCAGGGTTTTCACCGATGTGTCGGCGAAGCGGATGTCGACCTGGTGACTGCTGTTTTGCAGGTTCAGGTTTTTGCTGTTGACCATCAGTTCGTTTTTGCCCGGCTTCAACGTTGTGCTGCCGGACATCTGTGCTTCCTTGCCTTCGCAACCGTTGTCCAACAGCGCCATCATCTGGCGGTAGATGGTTTCCTGGTCGAGGCGATAGAGCGGCGAGAATTCCCAGATGAGAATCTTCGGCGGATGCTTCTGGAACTCGTCGCTGCCAAGGTACTGCAGCATCGAACCTTCCAGGCCGCCACCGGGGAACGCCACGTTGAGAATGTCGGCGCCGATGGCCTCTTCGAGGAAACCGGCGAAGTTGTAGTTCTTGCCACTGTGGCTGGTGCCGACCAGGGTGATCTCCGGGTTGCCGGAATCGCCGAACAGATCGCCATCACCCGCTTCGCCTTTCGGTTCGGTGGTGAATTGATCCATGTACTGGATCGCGTAGCTGGTGCCACAGAGTTGACCGGCCATGTTGTGCAATGTTCCGGTCTTGCCCATGCGACCCGACTTATGGGTCTCGAATTCACGCTTGGGAATGTCGGCGAAGGCCGGGATCTGCTTGACCTTTTCGGCGACGATTTTCGCTGTGCGCTGGGCACCATACGGGGTCCAGTGCTGGTCGCCGCGGAAGTAGAAGTCATGGGCGGGCAGGGTGTCGGGCAGCGATTCGTTGGTCAGCGGCGACAGGTCCGGCACCACGTAACCCATGGCCGCGAAACGGCCAAGCATGGTCTTGTAGTTCTTCAGTGCCTTGTCGAAATCGAAGCTGGCTTTCTCGGCCGGGTTGAGCTTGTTGCGGTTCACCAGGCCACGGGTCGGCTGGTACACGACGACCAACTCCACGCCTTTGCTCTTGAATGCATCGTGCAGCTGTTTCATGCGTTTGTAGCCGGCGGGCGTGGTGTCGAATTCGGTGCGCAAGTCTTCTTGCGTACGGAACAGCCAGTCGCCCTGGGCCTGCACCAGCGTGGTGAAGTTCTGCTGATAACGGGTGGTGTAATTCTTCGCGTCGTGGGCGGCAGGGCACAGGCTGCAGCAGGGCTCGGCAGAGAACTTCGGCGCTTGTGCTTCGTCGGCTCTGGCGCCAGTGCTGGCGGCGAGAATGCCGGCGGTCAGGGCCGACAGGCTGAGTAATTTGATCAAGTGTGGGTGCATAAAATTATCCTCAGTCCTGCATTTCGGTCTGGCGTTCGACAGGGTCGATCAGCACGGCTTTCTGCTGGCGTACCAGCAGGTCGAGAATTTCATCCTGACGATCGCCAAGGATGCCGGTGAAGCTGATGCCGCTGGATTTGGTCGGCGCGAGCATGGACACGCGATACAGCTCGACACTCAGCGGCGAGTCGATGGACAGCGGCCCGCTGCCGTTGGCCGCCAGTTCGCCGCCGACCACGATCAGCGACACTTGGGCGTCGAACGGGTCGAGCTTGATGTCGCGGTCGGTGTTGGTGAGGTCCTTGATGTGCCCGTAGACACCGGTCAGGCCGTTGGCCATGGCGACGTTTTCGTAGAGGCGAATGTTCACGCTGTTACGAATGCGGATACCGTGGCGGCGGTTGCTGAGCACCTTGTTGCCCCACAGCAGGTTGTCGGCACTCTCGTAGAGGGTGATGCCGTCAGTGTGGTTCTGGTAGATCTCGTTGTGGGCAATCAGGTTGTTCACGCTGTTACGGTCGATCACCAGCCCCGAGAGGTGGTTGTCGTAGCTGCGGTTGTTGAAGATGAAGCTGTCGTTGACCTCACGGGAGATAATGATCCCGTGCTTCTTCTTCGTACCAAACACCGTGTTGTCGGCAATGATCAAACGGTGGGAACGGTCGTGGGGGTCAATGCCGTAGACGATGTTGTCTTTGTAAGTGTTGCCCTTGACCACGAAGTCGCGGGTTTCGTAGCAGTAGAAGCCGTACCACATGTCCGAGAACTCGGAGCCGACGATCCAGCCGGTCGGTTCAGGACGCTTGAGCACCTTGGCCATGTTCGGCGTGTACTGGGAAATACTCACGCCGTAGGACTTACTGTTGGCGTAGCCGAAACTGGCGATCTTGCTGTTGGCGATGTAGGTCTCGGTGCCGCCCCAGGCCAGCAGGAACGGACGAAATTCCTTGGGCGAGTTGAACGTTGCCGGGCCGTTGTCCTTCTCGCGCCAACCAGTGATTTTGGTGTCACGTACAAACAGCTGGCCGTCGTTGACCAGGAACGAGCCGGCCTCCTGGGACAGGCGCAATTCCTGGGTCTGTTTGTCGATTTCCAGGATGCCGTGGCGGCCGACTACGATCGGCAACTTTGCCAGGTAAACCCCCGGTGCGGTTTCGATGACGTACTTGGGTTGCTTCTTCGCC
This sequence comes from Pseudomonas sp. WPR_5_2, assembly GCF_003634475.1. Lineage (NCBI taxonomy): Bacteria > Pseudomonadati > Pseudomonadota > Gammaproteobacteria > Pseudomonadales > Pseudomonadaceae > Pseudomonas > Pseudomonas sp. WPR_5_2. The sequence goes on from NZ_RBLA01000006.1 coordinate 148,010, forward strand.
AGGTCCTTGAGGTTCATGTAGCCATCGTCGACGAAGATCGCCTGGGGGATACCGTGCTGACGCACCACCCACTCGGCCATCTTGTTGTCGCCGCCGATGAAATCCTTCAGGGCGTCTTCCTGCATCATCCGGCGCACGCTGATTTTGCCGACCTTGCTGCGCACGATTTTCGCGGCGATAGCCTCGGCGGTGTAGCCCGAGAGGTCCGGCAGTTTCGGCGTGGCCAGTTCCAAAGGCTCGGTTGGCGCGCTGCTGACGGTGTAGGTCTTGGCCTGTTGTAGCCCCTTGCCCATGGTTACCGGCTTCGCGGCCGGCTCCACATTGGCCTGCACTGCATGGGCGAAGCCAGCACAACTGGCCAGCAGTAAAGCGCCGGCCAGCAGGCTGATCGAGCCTTTTCGGGCTTGATGATTCATCTGGGAGACTCCCTTCGCAATGTGCATCAGAAGCGCCAGATCACGTCGATGAACGCGCGGTGCATGTACGAATCGACCTGACTGCCATAGGCGTCACCGGGCTTGAACACGCCGCCACGGAACCGCACCAGGGCCGAAGGCTCGTCGATCGACTGGCTCAACGCCGCCGGCAACAGGCCCTGTTTGAAGTACTTGGTGACCACCAGGTCCATTTCCTGACCCATGTCTTTCTCACCATCGTTCAGCGGCAGCGAAGTGCTGGACAGCACGGCACCGGTGACGTCGTCGGTGTTGTTCTCGACGGCGTTGATGCCGTTGCTGCCGACCGGCTTGTTGCCGTCTACACGCCAGAACTTGTGGTAGATCAGGCTGGCATCGTATTCGTCGTTGAGCATCCACGAACCGAACAGTGTCGCGGTTTGCAGGTTGTTCATTTCGCCGCGGAAGGCTTCGCCGAAACGGTGCACCCGCGAGCGGGTGCCGGTGAAGTTCGAGCGGTTGCTTTCCAGGCCGTTCTGTTCGTAATCGGCGCTGGCACGGGCGTAGGCCGCACCGACTTGCCATTGCGGATCGAGGCGCAAGCGCACACCGACATCGGTGGCCCAGCCGTTGAGGTCTTCACCGCGCTTGGCTTCGGTCGGAGGCGTGCCATCGGCGTTCAGCGGGTTGACCGTGTCGGTGTCGCCGCGCATGCCGGTGATGCTGCCCCAGTAATTGACCGTGTTGGTGTTGCGCCAGTTGTAGGCGTCGCTGTCGGCGGTCAGGCCCAGCCAACTGATGTCGCCGTTCTGTTTCTTGTCCAGCGAATCGGCCGGCACGCCCGGTTCCGGGTAGTCGAGCTTGCCGTTGTCATGGGTGTGATGACCGCGAATGCCGACCCAGTTGCCCGGTGTCCACTGATACGCCGCATCGGCGTAGGCGTGCAGGCGATCCTTGTCCTTTGGCGCCAGCTCTTTCAAGTCGGTGCGGTACTCGCTGAAGCGTTCGGCAACACCGGCGTTGGCGCGCAACAGGGTGGTGTCGAAGGTCCAGTTCAGGGCTTCGATGTTGGTGTCGCGCCATTGGCCGTCGTCGTTGCGCAGGCGCTGGCGACCGAATTTCAGGATCTCGCCAGGGTAGGGCGTGAAGCCGCTGTAACCGACCCAGAATTCACGCATCGCCAGGTAGTTTTTCTTGGTCTGGCGATCACTGTTGTCGGTGTTCTCGGCGCCGTCGGACTGTTGCAGGGTGTCGGTCTCGATGATGTCGGTGGACGTCACGGCCTGCCCCATGGCGTAGGCACTCCACGCGCCACTCTCGCCGTAGACCCACGGGCGCAGGTCGAGGCCGACGCCATTGACGTCGCCGCCGCTGCGGGTGCCGAGGTCACGGTCGTCTTCGGACTGGCCGGTGATTTTCACTTCAAGGCCGAAGTTCTTCGGTTCTTCAGTCATCGCGGCCAGTGTCGGGCACGACCAGATCAGCGCGAATGTCAGGCCGATGCCAGCCTGTACGAATGGATTCGATTTCATAGGGATTCCTCGCCGTCTTCTTGCAGGGCCTGCAGTTGCGGTGTGTTCTGGCTAAGCGCACCACGGGTCGCCTGTTCCTGTTTCAACAGACGCTGGGCCTCGGCCAGCTGCGCAGGCGGCAGTTGGGCTTCGAGTGTTTGTGCAAGCTCGGTGGCTTGCGGGGTGTTTTGGGCTTTGGCGAGCTGGCTGAACACGTAGGCGTTCAGCGGGTCAGGCTTGGTGCCTTTGCCTTGGGAAAACAGTTGGGCGATGGCGAAGTCGGCGCTGTTCTGGCCGTTTCGCGCAGCGGTCAGCAGGTGGTCGAGGGCCTTCTGCGGATAGACCTTGCCCAGGTAGCCACGGCGATAGATCTGGCCGAGGTAGTAATCGGCGGCGACTTCGCGGCCGACGGCTTTCTGGAAATGTTCTTCAGCGACCTTGGCGTCGGCCGGGACCATTTTGCCTTCGTAGTAGAGCTTGCCCAGCAACAGTTCGGCGCGCGGCTGGTCGGCGGCGCGGCCATTGTCGAGGTACTTCATCATCTGATCGACGTCGCCCAGTTCGGGGAAGTCGTAGAGCAATTGCGCGAGGGTGACCCACGACGCCGGGTAGCCCGGTGCGATCGGTTCGAGCAGCGATTGCGCGGTTTTTTCGTCGGTCTTGCCCAGGGTTGGATCGGCGAGCACGCGGGCGACGCTGTCCACCCGTTGAGCGGATACAGCGCCGCGAGTGTGCGCCGCCTGCATCTGCTTGATCAGCTCGGCCTGTTGCTCTGGCTGGGCTTTTTTCTGATAGACCGTGGCCAGTTCGACGTAGCAGATGTCGGTGGTGTTGATCGCGGCCTTGCAGATTTTTTCCACGTCATCCAGATGCTGGTCGTAGGTGCCCTGGGTGCGATACAGCAGCACTTGGGCCAGGCCCGCTTCCGGCTTGCCTTCGGCGCGCCATTGGCTGATCTGCTTCTGCGCATCGACGTTGGGGAAGCTGTGCGGGTATTGCAGGTACAGCATTGCCAATGGGATCAGGGTGTTGCCTTCGCCAGCGGCGGAAGCCTTTTTCAACAGGCCTTCGGCCTCGTGATGTTCGGCTTCTGTGGCACCGGGCTTGGCCACCAGCAGACGACCGAGACGCGCCTGGGCACGCGGGGAAACACTGGCGGCCGCGCGATAAGTCGCCTCGGCCTGTTTCATTTGCGCCGGGTCGCGGCTGTCGACCTGAAGGTCGGCCAAGCCAACTTGGGCCTCGCTGTAGCCCAGGTCCGCCAGCTGCTGATAGTTCGCGGCGGCGGTGGCGGTGTCGCCACGCTTGAGCGCTTCGTTGGCCAAACGCTGGTCGGGCAGGCCGGCGCAACCGGCGAGGCTTACCGCCAATGCCAGCGAGCACACCATATGACCCCTGTGGGAGCTGGCTTGCCAGCGATTCAGGCGACTCGGTGTTTCAGAAAGACTGAGGTGTCCCAATCGCTGGCAAGCCAGCTCCCACAGGGTCTGTGGTGTTCTGAGTATTGGTGGAATGGTCACAGGCATGTCCTCCGGTTACAGACCAGCTGCCATGGCTTTGTCGATCAGCCAGTTCAGGTTCGGTCCGCGGTCGCTGTTCACTTCCACCGGACGGCCGGCGAGGGTGCTGTCCAGGGCTTCGTCCGGTTGGATCAGGACGCGGATGTCGGACGACAGGTCGGCGCTTTTCAGGCTGGTGCTGCTGACGATCTTGCCGGTGCGGGTCTTGTCTTCACCGGCGATCTGGAAGCGCACGGCGGTGCCTGGCCGCACGTCGCCGAACTGACGGTAGGAGAAGCGCGCTTCGACATTGGCTTCGGTGTTGCGTGGCACCAGTTGGAAGATCACGTCGCCCTTGCTGGCGTACTGGCCATCGGAAACCATTTGCTGGGCCACGGTGCAATCGCACGGCGACGTCAGGGTCCCGGTCATTTGCTTGCCAAACAGTTCTTCAACCTTGGCGGGTGTCAGTTGGTCGTCTTGCAGGTGGCCCTTGAGCACGTCGAGCATGCTGGTGCTGAACGTCGCCAGCGGTGCGCCCTTGGCGGCCACGCCGTCGGCTTTCACCAAGCTTTGCACAGTGCCGTCACGGGGCATGGTGATGTTCACGCCCGGCACGCTGACCAGACCGGCCTGGGCATGGCTGACGAAGTACATGCCGTACACCGACTTGAAAATGAACCCGAACGCGGCCAGGCCAACGACGAAAACCCCCAGGCTGAAGGTCACGGCCTTCATGCGCCCGAACGCGGTCATGCCATGGCCGCCGTCCTTCATCTTGCGCGCCTTGGTGAAGTTGTCGCGCTGCAGGGTCGCCAGTACTTCGCCGATGCTGACGATGTCGCCGGCCAGGTGCGAGGTGATCAGGTGCCGCAGGGTCGAGATATCTCGTGGTTCCAGGTTCTGGAACTGGCAGCCGGTACGGCCGGTATCGCGATCGTAGGAACGCACCTGCAGTTCCACATCCATGGCCAGGCCGAGGTTGTCGATGACGAATTGCAGGCGGGCCTTGTACACGTCACCCATTTTCAGCGGCAACTGACCGGCGTTGAACGCCAGGCCACCCGCGGACAGGTCGATCACTCGCGCTTCGACCGGTGTACGGTCGGGTCCGAAGAAACGCAGCTTGGCCGGGATTTTGACCCGGGCGTGTTGGCGCTGGGCTTCGGATTCATGGACTACGTTGGCGTTGACGGCGGTATTCATAAGGGCGATTTCCGGGTTAATTCAAGAAAGGTGGGTCAGACCATCAGCAGCAGCGCGGCGACGAAAATGCTGCCGGCGGAGAAGGTCATGGTCCGAGACGACCAGGTGTTGAACCAACGTTGAAAGCTGGCGAGGTCACGGGACAGAGAAGTGGGTTGGCGAGTCCAGGACTGTTGATCGAGGCGGAAGAACACGTAGATCTTCACCAGTGCGCCGACGATCTGGTTGTAATAGAGAATCGCCGGGTAAGCCGGGCCGATCCGGTGACCGGAGCAAGACAGCAACAGGGTCAGGATCAGGCGGGTGATGCCGATCCACAGCAGGTACACCAGGATGAACGCGGTGCCGTACTTGAAGCTGGCGATCAGCGCCACGGTCAGGCCCAGCAGGGAGGTCCACATCGACACGCGCTGATCGAACAGCACCACCGAGGTGAACAGACCGAGACGTTTCATCCCCAGGCCCAGGGCGCGGGAGTTCTGCCGCAGGTTGTTGCCGTACCAGCGGAACATCAGCTTGCGACTGGCCTTGATGAAGCTCTTTTCCGGCGGATGCTCGACGGTGTTGATCGCAGCGTCAGGCACGTAGAAGGTGTCGTAGCCCAGGCGCATCAGGCTGAACCAGCTGGACTTGTCGTCGCCGGTGAGGAACTTGAAACGGCCCAGGCGCCAGTGTTGCAACGAGTCGCTTTCCACGTCGGCGATGAATTCCGGGTTGGTGACCACAGTGGCACGGAACACCGACATCCGCCCGGTCATGGTCAGCACGCGCTTGGACAGGGCCATCGAGCACATGTTGATGTGACGCTGGGCGAAACGCAGCTTGTGCCATTCGCTCATGATGTAGCCGCCACGCACTTCGCAGAATTCGTTGGTGGTCAGGCCACCGACATTGCCGAACAGCTGGAACCACGGCACGGTCTTGCGCACCACGCCTTCGCCGAGCACGGTGTCGCCATCGATCACGGCCACCACCGCGCGGTCATCCGGCAGGTGGCGGGAGATGGCGCGGAAACCATAAGCCAGGCCGTCGCGCTTGCCGGTGCCGGGAATGCGCACGAAGTCGAGCTTGACCCGTGCCGGCGGGTTCATCCGCTTCCACAGGCTTTTGACCAGCAGCTCATCGGACATTTCCACAATGGAGCAGACCACGGTGGTCGGCAGTTCGCAGTCGATGGCTTCGCGAATCACCGAGCTGTAGACCTGCGCGGTGGTCAGGGCGTCGATACGGAAACTGGTGACCATCAGGAATACGTGGGACGGGTCCGCCGCTTTGCCCAGCTTGCGCACTTTGCGCCGCAGGTGCGGGTAGACCACGTACAGAAACAGCATGCCGCGCAGAAAATGCGTGGCACCCATCGAGTAGCGCCAGATACCGACGATACCGATCAGGAAAATGAAGTCCTTCGACTCGGAGTCGAATGTGGACACAGGCAGCGCAATGGCGATGCCCATCAATAAACTTAGAAAAAACAGCCAACCGGCGGCCTGGAGTAGGCCGTGCTTTAGCCTGTGCATAATCGGAATCCTAAAGTCAGTTGCAAGTCTCGCGCCCCCTGTAGGAGCCGGCTTGCCGGCGATGGCGATCTCAGGTACGCCTTCGCTGGCGAGCCAGCTCCTACAGGGTTGCGGTGATCTGTAGGAGCCGGCTTGCTGGCGATCAGCGCGAAGCGCTTACAACCTGCCGGTTACCAGCAGATGCCTTCGGTGCGACCGGTCACGCTGGTGGCCTTGGACATGAAGCCCACCAGGTCGATCACTTGCTTGCCGTGAGGAACGTCCTTGACCAGTGAGCGGAATTTCTCGTCACGGTTACCGAGGATGATCACGTCGGCGTTGTTGATCACGTCGTCGAAGTCAGCGTTGAGCAAGGAGGAGACGTGGGGAATCTTCGACTCGATGTAGTCCTTGTTCGCGCCGTGAACACGGGCGTATTCGACGTTGCTGTCGTAGATGCGAAGGTCGAAACCCTTGCCGATCAGCATTTCTGCCAGGTCGACCAGCGGGCTTTCGCGCAGGTCATCGGTGCCGGCCTTGAAGCTCAGGCCCAGCAGGGCGACTTTGCGTTTGTCGTGGCTGGAAACGATGTCGAACGCGTTCTGCACCTGGGATTCGTTACTGCGCATCAGCGAGTTGAGCAGCGGCGCTTCCACGTCCAGGGAACTGGCGCGGTAGGTCAGGGCACGCACGTCCTTGGGCAGGCAGGAACCGCCGAAGGCGAAGCCCGGGCGCATGTAGTACTGGGACAGGTTCAGGGTCTTGTCCTGGCAGACCACGTCCATCACTTCACGACCGTCGACGCCGACCGCCTTGGCGATGTTGCCGATCTCGTTGGCGAAGGTCACCTTGGTGGCGTGCCACACGTTGCAGGTGTACTTGATCATCTCGGCGACGGCGATGTCCTTGCGGATGATCGGTGCGTCGAGTTCTTCGTACAGCGATTGCAGAACGTCGCCCGAGGCCTTGTCGAACTCGCCGATCACAGTCATCGGCGGCTGGTCGTAGTCGGCGATGGCGGTGCTTTCACGCAGGAATTCAGGGTTCACTGCAACACCGAAATCGACACCGGCCTTCTTGCCGGAGCAGTCTTCGAGAATCGGGATGACCACATTGGCGACGGTGCCCGGCAACACGGTGCTGCGCACCACGATGGTGTGACGGGTGGATTTGTCACGCAGGACAAAACCGATTTCGCGGCACACGGCTTCGATGTAGTTCAGTTCCAGGTCGCCGTTCTTCTTGCTCGGCGTGCCCACGCAGATCATCGACAGATCGGTGTCGCGAATCGCCTCGGCGAAGTTGGTGGTACCGCGCAGGCGGCCGGTTTGAATACCTTGGGCCAGAAGTTCGCCCAGGCCCGGTTCAACGATTGGCGATTTACCGGCATTGATCATATCGATCTTGTCTTTTGCAACATCGACGCCAACGACGTCATGGCCCCGTGCAGACAGGCAACCGGCACAGACTGCGCCAACGTAACCCAAACCAAATATGCTGATGCGCATCGCAAATTACCTCTGTGTTTATCAAGCCATTAAATGGCCGGAGTTAATGGTGTTCAGCGGTGATAGTGCACTCGCAAGTGCGTGTTACAGGCGCAACGATGCCGTGTTCTGGCATATAAGTTACGAGTGTCTAAATAAGTGCACTCAAGGTGTGCGTAACCGGGACTTATTGTTATGACTTGCCCTGTAATGCAGCCAATCCTCATATCAGAAGATATTCGTGCAATGGTCCTGCGCGCTCGATTCCAGGCCGCAGGCCCGTCGAATCAAGCGGTCGGGTGCTCGGATGAGCACGTTATAGGGGCGCTGCCTTGGCCCTGTAGGGGATAGTCATCATCGGTTATCTCCTGTCCGTATCTGTGTTGCCCAAATCAGGGATTAGTCAGCGAAAGTTGATGTGACAACTTCGCTACATGGATCTCTGCTCTGCGTAAGTTATCTCCTACAAGCTCTGTGAGAATCGTTACCGGTGGTATGAGCGGTGCATTCGGACATAGTTCCGGTCCGCTCATCACGAATTCTGAAATTTCTTGAAATATTGAGAAAGATGGCACTGCTCTCAAATTGATAGCACTTGCCGTTTCGCCCTTTATATATAGGCGGATTATTCGAGCGGATAGTTTTTTGCCACTACCGATAAAAATTTTCAGTGCCACTACTGAAAAAAAAGATCGAAGTCGAGTGAAACTAAAGTTAGAAATTAGACTGGTATAATTTTGACGCCATAAAAATGGCGAGGCGGGCGGGAAAAGTGGCGTCAATCAATGGTCGGCGCAGGGCAGTTTTTGATGCCGTGCGCCGACCGGTCGAATCACTCGGGAGCGTGATCGCGCAGGAACACCAGATTGTCCGGTTTAGACTGCTCGGCGCTGTAGCGATAGCCCTGGACGTCGAACTGTTTGAGGGCTGCCGGATCGTTGATGCGTTGCTCGATGACGAAGCGACTCATCATGCCCCGGGCCTTTTTCGCGTAGAAGCTGATGATCTTGTACTGACCGTTCTTCAGGTCCTTGAACTCGGTATTGATGATGCGTGCGTTCAAGGCGTTGCGCTTGACCGCCGAAAAGTACTCGTTGGAGGCCAGGTTCAGCAGCACGTCATCGCCCTGATCGGCCAGGGCTTCGTTCAGCCACTCACTGATGCGCGAGCCCCAGAACGCATACAAATCCTTGCCCCGGGCGTTGGCCAGTTTGGTGCCCATTTCCAGACGGTAGGGTTGCATCAGGTCCAGCGGGCGCAGCAGGCCGTAGAGGCCGGAGAGCATGCGCAAGTGTTGCTGGGCATAATCGAAATCGGCTTCGCTGAAGGTTTGCGCGTTCAGCCCGGTGTACACGTCGCCCTTGAACGCCAGTAACGCCTGTTTGGCATTTTCCGGCGTGAATGCCGGGGTCCAGCTGCCGAAACGCGCAGCGTTGAGCCCACCGATCTTGTCTGAGACGTGCATCAACTCGCTGATCTGCGCGGGCGTCAGGTCGCGCAATTGCAGGATCAACTCCTGGGAATGGTCGAGGTACTGCGGTTGGGTAAAGCGTTGGGTCGCCGGCGGTGTTTCGTAATCGAGGGTCTTGGCGGGTGAAATCACCATCAGCATGAAGTCGTCTCCTTTAAACGTGGGGGCGATTCTAGGGGGTTGTCCTTAATGACTCCAGCTATCAAGTCCATAGGTGATGATCGGTGGCATATCACAAGGCTGTAGGAGCAAGGCTTGCCCGCGATGACGGTGTACCAGCCAGCATTTTTATCGACTGACACACCGCCATCGCGGGCAAGCCTTGCTCCTACAGGGTGTTCGGGGTGATGCGGGAATTGAGGGCGGATCAGCTATAGTGCCGCGCGGGTTTTGTTATGGAGACATCCCATTGCGTATCGTTTTTCTACTCGTCACGTGGCTTCTGAGCGTCGGTGCCATGGCGGCGCCGGGCGAGGTGGCTACGCTCGATCGCAGCACCTGGCCGGAAAAGCTCAACAATCCGACGCTGTTCGACGTGGCATCGCGCGCCGAAATCCTCATGTTCGCTCGAGTGCTGCTGGCCAGCGAATCCCTGGATGAACCCGCACTGGCCCAGCGCCTGGGCTTGCGCACGGTCAACATGGAATCGGTCAACCGCGTTCGCCAGCGCCTGTGGCAACGCTTGCTGACCAGCTTCAATTTCGCCCAGCAGAGTTGTGATCAGGATGCGTCCTTCTGTTTTCTGGTCGAGGACATGCCCACGCTGCGTGAACAAGCCGCAAAGTTCCTGATCGGCGAAGACAGCTACTACATCAAGTGGGCCGAACCGAGCCGGTTGTTTCATGCCCAGTACCTGGACGAGCAGTTGCGCAAGGCTGCCCTGTTTCCGCAAGCCAGCAGCGAAGTCGATCGTTTTGGCGACTACGAGCGCAATGGCGATGCGATGCATGACCGGCTGTTTCTGCTCACATTCGACAGCGCCGCCAATGCCGCGCCGGACAACACGGACTGGGTCACCGAGTACCTTCGCAAGTCAAACATGAGTGGCACATTCTTCGTTCTGGGCAAGGATATCCAGGCGCGGCTGGCGGAGCGTTCGGTGGCCAACTTGCAGGCGACCTATTCGACGCAGTGTATCGGCGTGCAAGGCTGGGAGTTCCGTTCCCACAGCCATTGGCAGGACTGGCAGGACTCGGTGCGACGCAGCGTCGATCTGGTCAAAAGCAAACTGCCGGAAAACTATGTGCCGCTGTTCCGCCCGCCCGATGGCCAGCGACGGTCGGATGCCGAGGCGTTCTTCAAGTCCCAGGGTTTGCACGTGGCGCTGTGGGACATCGATGCCCAGGACGGTGCCGGCAAGCTCAAGGCCCATCAGAGCGCGCAGCGGGTGCTGACTCTGATGCTGCTGTGGCGTCATGGCGTGATCAATTTCAATGTGAAGCAGGACGGCGTGAAAACGGCGCTGCCGTGGTTGATGACGCATACGGCGCAGAGCGGTATCGGCTGGGAAGACTGTCAGAACGCCTTTTGATGAAAAAGGCAAAAGCCCGTAAACATTGGGCGATGGGCGATTTTGGGAGGGATTTTGCTGCAGGTTGATCTCCGACTGTAAACGGGTGATGGCAGTCCGCCAAGGGCTTTTCGTCACTCTGCAAAATAAACTTCAAAAAAGCGTCAAAGTGCTTTTTTCTGTCATGTGTTTTGGAGTATTACGAAGACAGACCGCCGAAACCTGCAACACAGGTGGCGTCTCCCAAGACCCGTTTGTTTGCAGTCACTTAAGTCTCCGTAGGTGAGATCGGCGGCCACTTCGAGGCGCAGCACCGCCCAGGTATTGCGTCCACTGGCTCTGACAAAGGTGACCGAGTATGGATGATCACGGACGTAGCTCTTCTTCCAACCAGCCAATCCTGTATGTACTCGATACCAACGTATTGATTCACGATCCAAACGCCCTCCTGAACTTCGAAGAACACCACGTCGCCATCCCGATGACCGTGCTGGAAGAGCTCGACAAGCTCAAGAGCGGGCATCACAGCGTCGCGGCCGAATGCCGTCAGGCCATTCGCCTGATCGACAAGACCCTGGGCGATGCCTCGCCGGAAGACGTTGAACAGGGCGTGCCGATCCAGCGTGGCAAGAGCGGGCCGAAAGGTTTGCTGTCAATTCTGATGAGCAAGCGCGCCGAGCCGAACATCATTCTGCCCGAGCACCTCAACGACAACATCATCATCAACCAGTTGATCGACCTGCACGCGCGCGATCCGAAACTGCCCGTGGTTTTGGTGACTAAAGACATCAACATGCGCCTCAAGGCCCGCGCCTGCGGGATTGCTGCCGAGGACTACAGCACCGACCAACTGGTCGATGACGTGTCGTTGCTGCCCAATGGCTATCACGAGATGAAGGGTTCGTTCTGGGACCTGGTAAGCAAGGTCGAAACCCGTCAGGGCCATGGCCGCACCTGGCATGAGGTGAAGCTGATAGACAACCTGCCGGCGGTGCACATCAACGAGTTCATCATTGATGAGCAGGGCTTCGTCGGCTGGATCAAGGAGATCGAAGGCGACAAGTTACTGATCCTGGACCTGCACCAGGAACCGCTGTTGCACCAGGAAGCCTGGGGCCTCAAACCCCGTGACATCTATCAGAGCCTGGCGCTGTTCGCCTTGCTCGATCCGGACATCCATCTGGTCAACCTGTCCGGTGCTGCCGGTTCCGGTAAAACCATCCTGGCCCTGGCCGCTGCGATCGAGCAGACCATGGTCAGCAAGCGTTACCGCCGGATCATCGCCACCCGCAGCGTGCAGGGCCTGGACCAGGAGATCGGCTTCCTGCCCGGCACCGAAGCGGAAAAAATGGAGCCTTGGCTGGGCGCCATTACCGACAACCTCGAAGCCTTGCACATGGATGATGAAAGCACCCATGGCAGCGTCGATTACATCCTCAGCAAGGTGCCGTTGCAGTTCAAATCCCTCAACTACATTCGGGGCCGCAGCTTCCAGCAGAGCCTGATTCTGATCGATGAATGCCAGAACCTCACGCCGCACCAGATGAAAACCATCATCACCCGTGCCGGCGCCGGTTCCAAAGTGGTGTGCCTGGGCAACCTGGCGCAGATCGATACCCCTTACCTGTCCGCGACCAGTTCCGGGCTGACTTACCTGACTGAACGCTTCAAGGATTTCCCCAACGGCGTGCACATCACCCTGCAAGGGGTGCCACGTTCGATTCTGGCTGAATACGCCGAATCGCATCTGTAACCGCTTCAGCCAAACCGGGCGGCCTCAACACCGCCCGGTTTTTCATGCCCGACACAAAACCCCATTTTCATGGCAAACACATCCCCCTGTGGGAGCAAGGCTTGCCCGCGATGGCGGTGTATCAGTCAGCATTGTTATCAACTGACACACCGCCATCGCGGGCAAGCCTTGCTCCTACAGGGATTGTGGTGACCCGATAATCGCGCGTGCGGAAAATTGACTCGCAGGTTTACAATCGACGCTCCTGATCAGGAGTAATCCCGTGCTGACTCATCTCGATTCCCAAGGTCGCGCCAACATGGTCGACGTCACCGAAAAAGCCGTGACGTTCCGTGAGGCGACGGCCCAAGCGCTGGTGCGCATGCTGCCCGAAACCCTGCAGATGATCGTCAGCGGCGGTCACCCCAAGGGTGATGTGTTTGCCGTGGCGCGCATTGCCGGCATTCAGGCGGCAAAGAAAACCAGCGATCTGATCCCTCTGTGCCATCCGCTGATGCTCACGGGCGTCAAGGTCGAGCTCAGTGCCGAGGGCGACGACAGCGTGCGCATTGTGGCGCGCTGCAAGCTCTCCGGGCAGACCGGTGTAGAGATGGAAGCCCTGACCGCCGCCAGTGTTGCCGCATTGACTATCTACGACATGTGCAAGGCCGTGGATCGCGGCATGACCATTGAAAGCGTGCGCCTGCTGGAAAAGGTCGGCGGCAAGAGTGGTCATTTCCAGGCGGATCAGCCATGAACGTCACCGTGAAGTTTTTTGCCCGTTACCGGGAAACGCTGGGTATGGATTCGCTGAAAGTCGAAGGTCACTTCGCCACCGTCGACGACGTGCGGGCGCTGCTGGCGCAACGAGAAGGGGCTGACGTGCTCCGCGAACAGAACCTGATGTGTGCACGCAACGAAGACCTGTGCCAGCTCGACGAACCCGTCAGCGATGGCGATGAAGTGGCGTTTTTTCCGACCGTGACCGGGGGCTGAGCCATGGCAATTCGCGTGCAGTCCACGGCGTTCGATCCGGGCGCCGAAGTCAATGCCATGCACGCTGCCAATGTCGGCGTCGGGGCGGTGGTGAGTTTTGTCGGCTACGTGCGCGACTTCAATGACGGGCTCGACGTGGCCGGGATGTTCCTCGAACACTATCCGGGCATGACCGAAAAGGCCCTTGGCAAAATCGCCAGCGAGGCCGAGCAGCGCTGGCCGTTGCTCAAGCTGGAAGTGTTGCATCGCATCGGCGCGCTGGAGCCGGGCGAGCCGATTGTCTTCGTCGGCGCCGCCAGCGCCCACCGCCAGGCAGCGTTCGATGCCTGCGCCTTTGTCATGGACTACCTGAAAACCCGTGCGCCGTTCTGGAAGAAAGAAAACACCAGCGACGGCCCGCGTTGGGTCGAGGGCCGTGACAGCGATCATGCGGCGGCGGATCGCTGGAAGCAGTAAATCCTGTATCGCTCTCAAGTACGCCATCGCGGGCAAGCCTTGCTCCCACAGGTTCTGAGTTGTTCTCAAATGAGTGAACGACGCCAACCTGTGGGAGCAGGCTTGCCCGCGATGGCGTCATCTGCGACACAAAAAATCCAGCTGAGTCACCTCCCGACCATCGGCCGGCACGGGCTGCATTTGCCTCATTGACGGTTTATACGTAAAAGTCCAATATGGAATTATAAGTACAAAAAAGGTCTTTCCCCGTTTCTGCTTTTTCTTCTGTCTTGCAAAACCAACAACAACCCGCGAGAGAACGAATATGAAGAAGTTCCCCCTCATCACCGGTCTGGCCCTGAGCCTGTTGGCGTGCAGTAGCCTGTTTGCCGCCGAGAAAACCCTGCGCATCGGTATCGAAGCGGCTTATCCGCCGTTTGCCTCCAAAACCGACCAGGGCGAGATCGTCGGTTTTGACTACGACATCGGCAATGCCTTGTGCGCTGAGATGAAGGTCAAGTGTGTGTGGGTCGAAGGCGAGTTCGACGGTCTGATTCCTTCCCTGAAAGTGAAGAAAATCGACATGGCGCTGTCGTCCATGACCATCAACGAAGACCGCAAGAAGTCGGTGGATTTCACCCACAAGTATTATTTCACCTCGTCGCGCCTGGTGATGAAGGAAGGCGCGGTAGTGGATGACCAGTACGCCAGCCTCAAGGGCAAGACCATTGGCGTGCAGCGTGCGACCACTACCGACCGCTACGCCACCGAGGTGTTCGAGCCCAAGGGCATCAACGTCAAGCGTTACGGCAACAATGAAGAGATCTACATGGACCTGGCGGCCGGTCGCCTGGACGCCATTTTTGCCGACACCATTCCGCTCAATGACTTCCTCTCGATGCCGCGCGGCAAAGGCTATGCGTTTGTCGGGCCGGAATTGAAGGATCCGAAATACGTGGGCGAAGGCGCGGGGATTGCGGTGCGCAAGGGCAATACCGAATTGGTCAGCCAGTTGAACACGGCCATCGACGGCATTCGCGCCAATGGCGAGTATCAGAAGATCTCGGAGAAGTACTTCAAGTCCGATATCTACGGCGACTGACAGTCCGCCATCGCTGGCAAGCCAGCTCCCACAGGTTCGGCGGTGTGCATATATCTTGTGTACGACCCGGACACTGTGGGAGCTGGCTTGCCAGCGATGAGGCTGGAACACTCACAGCAAATCTTCAGCCCTTCAATTCCTTCAAATGCTTGTACACCGTCGCCCGCCCCATGTTCAGCACATTGGCCACATAGTTCGACGCGCTTTTGCCCTTGAACGCCCCTTCGGCGTGCAGTGCTAAAACCAATTCCCGTTTGTGGTCACGAGTCAGCAGGTTCAGGCTCAGCTGCCGTTCGCGCAGCCAGGCATGAAGGAACGTGTTGATCCGCTCCTGCCAGTCATCACGGAACAGTGAGTCCGGCTGCGGGATCAGTTTGGTCGGCGACAGGAACAGGTCCAGCGCGGCCTTGGCATTCTCGAACAGCGAAATATTCAGATTGATGCACAGCACGCCCAGCGGATGACCTTCGCTGTCGCGCAGCACGGTGCTGACGCTGCGAATGTTCTGACCATCCCAGTTGAGTTTTTCGTACGGCCCGATATTACGTTCGCTGACATCATCGCTGAGCATGTCTTCCAGCGACGAGTCATCGCCGATTTCCCGTTTCGACAGGTTGTTGGCGATGTAGTCGACCTTTTGCGTGCGCAGGTCGTGCAGCACCACCTCGGCGTGGGGGAAGAACAGCGTGGCAATGGCATCAGCGATCGCCCGGAAGTTATCCAGGGACATATCGTTCAGGGCCGGGTCTTTTTCTGGTGCATTCATACAAGGGGCTCCGGGAAGCATCAGCGCCCCGTGGAACGGGGCTCTGAAAGTGTGCCGCAATCGAGTGGGCACGTCACGCGAGGGCAGCGATCAGCCCAGGCGGGCAGGGGAGAGCATCTCGGCACTCAGGCCGAAGCGGGTGAGTTGCTCGGGCAGGGTTTCTCCGCGCACCAGGGCGGCGCTGGCCTGACCCATGGCCGGCGAGGTCTGGATGCCGTAGCCGCCCTGTGCCGCGACCCAGAACAGCCCTGGCACCTGCGGATCGAAACCGGACAGCAAATCGCCGTCGCTGACGAAGCTGCGCAGGCCGGCCCAGGTGCGGGTCGGACGGCGGATGGTCAGGGTGGTGGCTTCTTCGATCTGGTAGATGCCCATGGCGATGTCCAGCTCTTCGGGCTGCACGTCGTGGGGCTCCACCGGGTCGGCGTTGGCCGGCGAGCCAAGGAACATGCCGGCATCGGGTTTCATGTAGAAGGATTCGTCGAGGCTGACCAGCATCGGCCAATGGTGGATGTCCACGCCTTCGGGGCCGGCGAAGATGAAGGCGGCGCGACGCTTGGGTTGCAGGCCCAACGGTCGGGCGCCGGCAAGTTCGCCGATCTTGTCGGCCCAGGCGCCGGCGGCATTGATGACGACGGGTGCGCTGAACGTCCCGGTGGTGGTCTGCACCTGCCATACACCATTGGCATCACGGCTCAGGCCTTGCACTTCGCAGTCGGTGTGCACTTCGCCGTTGTTGCGACGGATGCCCCGCAGGTAGCCCTGATGCAGGGCGTCGGTATCGATGTCGCTGGCCGTCGGGTCATAGATCGCACCGTGGACTTTCTCCCGACGCAGGATCGGCACGCGCACACAGGCCTCTTCGGCGCTGAGCAATTGCATCTCTGGCACCGTGGCTTTTGCGCTCAGGTATTGGTTGTTCAACTCAGCCGGATCGCCGGTGAAGTCCACGGTCATCTCGCCGCGCGGGGTCAGCAGCGGGTGCTCGCAGAAACCGCTGGGTGGAGTGTCGAAAAAGTCCCGACTGGCCAGGGTCAATGCACGAACCTGCGGCGTGCCATAGGCGGCGGTGAACAGTGCCGCCGAGCGCCCGGTGGAGTGATAGGCCGGATGGGATTCGCGTTCGAGCACAATCACGCGCCCGTGCTGCGACAGCCAGAACCCGGTGGAAGCGCCGGCAATCCCGCCGCCGATGATGATGAAATCTGCCTGGCTCATGAACGTCTCCTGATCAAGCGAAAATAAAGGTCCCACTGTAGGAGCAAAGCTTGCTCGCGATGGCGGTGTATCAGCCAACATCAATGTTGAATGTCAGTACGCCATCGCGAGCAGGCTTTGCTCCTACAGGGTTGTGTGGTGTCAGTGCTGCAGGCGGTAGATGGCATTGGCCAGCGCGATGTCTTCCAGGCCCAGGCCGATGGAGCGGAAGAACACGTGGCGGTCGTAGTCCGGGCGCTGCACCTTGTCGCTGAGCAGATCAGGCAGGTCGCCGATGATCGCGTTCTTGTCCCAGCCATGTGCTTCGCCGGCGATCAGCATTTCACCGGCCGAACCCGGAGTAGTCTGACGGTAGTCGCAGAACACCTGCATGTCATTGAGGCTCTGCGGCGGCACTTCGTGAGCGCGCGGGGCGTTGGTGCTGATGGAGGTGATCAGCGCCGGCTTGCTCAAGTGAGACGGGTCGATCACGGGACCGGCGGACGAGGTGCAGAGCATGATCACATCGGCATCAGCGATGGCGGCTTCACGGGTTTCGACGATGTTCAGGCGCGGGTCGATGCCTTTGAGCAGGTTCACGGTTTGCGCATCTTCGCTCAGGCTCGGCGAATACAGGCTGATGCTCTGCCAGTCCCGCAGGTTCTTCACGTAATGCAGGTGGGCCTGTGCCACTTTACCGCTGCCGATGATCGCCAGGCGAGTCGCTTTCAACGGTGCCAGGGCATCGACGGCCACTGCCGTGGTCGCGGCAGTGCGCGCCGTGGTCAGTTCACCGGCGTCGCAAAGCAGCAGTGGCTGGCCGGTCTGCATGGACATCAGCAAGGTCCAGGCCGTTACCAGCGGCCCTTGTTCGCGCACGATGTACGGTGAAGTCTTGACCCCGTACACGCCATCTTCGGCCAGCACGCCCAGGTAATTGATGAAGTCGCCGGCGCCCTGTGGAAACTCAACCAGCTGTTGTGCCGGCTGCACCGCTTGCCCGGCGGCCAGGTCGCGGAACAGTTTGCGCAGGATCTGCGGCACGTCGACCTGCGCCAGCAGCTCGCGGGCCTGGGATTGGGTGATCACGTAGGGGGTGCTGGACATGGTCGGCTCCGGGAGTGGCAGATAAACTAATTTGTCCATTATGGACTTTTAAATATGTCGAGCAAGCTCCTGAGAAAAAACAGGCGAAAAAAAAGCGCAGTCCGTTTCCGGCTGCGCCTCTTTCTGCACATGGTCCGTTATGGACGTTTGCGCTCAACCGCCCGCAGTAGATGCGTCGGTGGTGTTTCACAGTTGATTTTGCGACCCAGCAGCGTCTCGATGGACGGTAGCTGGTAGGAGTCGTCTTCCCCGGCAAAGCTGATGGACACGCCGTCGGCACCGGCGCGACCGGTACGGCCGATACGGTGCACGTAATCGTCCGGGACTTCCGGCAGGGTGAAGTTGATCACGTGGCTGATGCCGTCGATGTGGATACCGCGACCGGCCACATCGGTGGCCACCAGCACGCGGATCTTGCCTTCGCGGAAGCCTTCGAGGGTCTTGATGCGCTTGTGCTGCGGTACATCGCCGGACAGCTGCGCGGCGTTGATGCCGTCGCGCACCAGGCGCTCTTCGATGCGCCGCACTTCATCCTTGCGGTTGGCAAACACAATGACCCGCTCCCAGCCGTTGTCGTTGACCAGGTTGTAGAGCAGCTTGTATTTGTCGGCGCCGGCCACGGCATAGATATGCTGCTCGACGTTTTCGCTGGCCACGTTCTGCGACTCGATCTCGACGATTGCCGGATCGGTGGTCCATTGCTTGGCCAGGTTCATCACGTCATCGGTGAAAGTTGCGGAGAACAGCAGCGTCTGACGTTCATTCTTCGGTGGCGTCTGGCGAATGATCTGGCGTACTTGCGGGATGAAACCCATGTCGAGCATGCGGTCGGCTTCGTCCAGCACCATGACTTCAACCATGTCCAGGTGCACGTCGCCGCGCTGGTTGAAGTCCAGCAGGCGGCCGGGGGTGGCCACGAGGATGTCGCAGTGACGGGCTTCGAGATGCTTGAGCTGCTTGTCGAAGTCCATGCCGCCCACAAACGTCATGACGTTGAGGCCGGTGTATTTGGTCAGGTCCGCCGCATCCTTGGCAATCTGCACCACCAGCTCGCGGGTCGGGGCGATGATCAGGGCCCGGGGCTCACCCATGTAGCGCTCTTTCGGCGGCGGGGTTTGCAGCAGCTGGGTGATGATCGAAATCAGGAACGCCGCGGTTTTACCGGTGCCTGTCTGGGCGCGGCCGATGGCGTCTTTACCGGCGAGGGTGAAGCCCAGCACCTGCGCCTGGATCGGCGTGCAATAGGGGAAGCCCAGGTCCTGGATGGCGTGCATCAGTTCCGGAGCGAGCTTGAAATCGTGAAAACGGGTTTTGCCTTCCTGGGGTTCGACGACGAAGTCTTCGAGTTTCCAGGGAATGACCGGCGCCTTGGGCTTGGGTTCGCGACGCGGCCTGGCGGGTTTTGGGGCTTCGTCGCGGGCAGGTTCGGCAACGGTGGTTGCGGCAGGAACAGGTTGCGGTTCGTGTTTCGGTGCCGCTGCGGGAGCGGGGCGGTCGGCCTGGCTGGCATCGCTGCGATGGCCGTGGGAGTGCGACGGCGCGCTGGTGACTGGCGCGAGTTGCTCAGTCTCGCTTTTACCGAACATTTTCTTGAGTGCTTTGAGCACGGTCATCTCATCAATTGGTTAAGGAATGTACGCCGGCCAGTGTAATGCAAGAAACGGGCGCGGCGTAGTGGGATGGATCAAAGGGCGCTTTTAAACAAAAACAGGCGCCCAAAAGGTTTAACGCAAACGCTCGGCGAGCCAGGTGCCGATGTCGCGAATCTCCTCGGGTAACACTTCGTGGCCCATTGGGTACTCCTGCCATGTCACGGTGACACCATGTTGTTTCAAATGCTCGTAGGCGGTACGGCCCATCGAGTTTTGTACCACGTCATCGTATTGACCATGCAGCGACAACACCGGAATGCGCTGCTGGCTGGCGGACAGTTCAAGCTCATCGCTGAAGGTCGGTGCATAAGTAGAGAGGGCAAGTACGCCACCCAACGGTCCTTGCCACTTCAGGAACGCGGTGTGTAGCACCACGGCACCGCCTTGGGAAAAACCGGCCAGGAAAATCCGCGAGGCGTCTATTCCAACGGCTCGCTGCACGTCGATCAAAGAAATGATCCGCTGCGCCGACTCTTCCAGCTGGTCGCGGTTGATTGCGCGCGCCGGGCTCATGGCCAATATGTCGTACCAGCTCGGCATCTCGTAGCCACCGTTGATGGTGACGGCGCAGGTCGGGGCCTGTGGCAGAACGAAGCGGGTGGTCAGCAACGTTTCCTGCAGGGCTTCGGCGACCGGCAGGAAGTCATAGCGATCGGCGCCGAGGCCGTGCAGCCAGATGACGCAGGCGTCTGCGGGCTTGACGGGTTCTAGAATCAGGGGCTCGGTCATGGCTGCTCCAAATGTGTGCGCGCGCGCTCATTGAGTGCGAGGTGCGAGTGCGCGCCGGGTTGATCAGTTACGAAGATGTCGCAAGGTTACAAGTTTTGCTATTGACCTGTCGCTTAACCGCTTAAGCAGCCGGTGTGGTACGGGCTTTGCTATAGGGAAGCGCGTACGAAAATCCCACGTCTGTCGGTAACACTATCAGGCCATTGTCGGCAGTGGGATAGCAAAGAATCCGGTGATGGATGTTCGCCAGTGGCCGCTACGGGCTTCGCGAACGTGAAAGGGCTACAGCCCGTTCGGCCGATTTGGTGAGAAGTGAGTTGTCCATGATGTGGATTTTCTCCTACTAGACTCATAGCTACGGTCTTTACGTCGGTTGACCCTAAAACAAGCCAACACGGGTCGACAACGCCTCAAAAGGGTGCGGCAGGACTCACGCTCCGACACAACAAGAGCAAAACTGGAGGTTTGAATGAAGATGTTGAAATCCACCCTGGCGATCGTGACTGCAGCCGCAGTACTCGGTGTCAGCGGGTTCGCTCAGGCGGGTGCAACCCTGGATGCAGTGCAGAAGAAAGGTTTCGTGCAGTGTGGCGTCAGCGATGGCTTGCCAGGCTTCTCGGTTCCGGACTCCACCGGCAAGATCGTGGGTATCGATGCGGACTACTGCCGCGCTGTGGCCGCCGCCGTCTTCGGTGACGCGACCAAGGTCAAGTTCAGTCAGTTGAACGCCAAGGAGCGCTTCACCGCGCTGCAGTCGGGCGAAATCGACATCCTGTCGCGCAACACCACCATGACCAGCTCGCGTGACGCCGGCATGGGCCTCAAGTTCCCGGGCTTCATCACCTACTACGATGGCATCGGCTTCCTGGTAAACAACAAGCTGGGCGTCAAGAGCGCCAAAGAGCTGGATGGCGCGACCATCTGCATCCAGGCCGGTACCACCACCGAACTGAACGTTTCCGACTACTTCCGCGGCAACGGTCTGAAATACACCCCGATCACTTTCGACACCTCCGATGAAAGCGCCAAGTCGCTGGAATCCGGTCGTTGCGACGTACTGACCTCCGACAAGTCCCAGCTGTTCGCCCAGCGCAGCAAGCTGGCTTCGCCGAAGGACTACGTGGTTCTGCCGGAAACCATTTCCAAGGAGCCACTGGGCCCGGTCGTGCGTAATGGCGACGACGAGTGGCTGGCCATCGTGCGCTGGGTTGGCTACGCCATGCTCAACGCTGAAGAGGCCGGTATCACTTCGAAGAACGTCGAAGCCGAAGCCAAAGGCACCAAGAACCCGGACGTCGCTCGTCTGCTGGGCACCGACGGTGAATACGGCAAAGACCTGAAAGTGAAGAAGGACTGGGTTGTCCAGGTCGTCAAGCAGGTCGGCAACTATGGCGAAGTGTTCGAGAAAAACCTCGGCAAGAGCACTCCGCTGGAAATCGACCGCGGGCTGAACGCCTTGTGGAACGCTGGCGGCATTCAATACGCACCACCAGTGCGCTGATGGTTCTGTCACCCGGTGGGCCAACCACCGGGTGATGTTCTGTTCCATTATTTCCGGGGCACTTCATGCAAAATTCAATCGGCGCACCAAAGCAGAGGCTCAGCCTCAGCGATCCAAAAGTGCGTGCGTGGCTCTTCCAGATCATCACCATTGTCGCTGTGGTCTCGATGGGCTGGTATCTGTTCGATAACACGCAGACCAACCTTCAGCACCGGGGCATTACCTCGGGCTTCAGCTTTCTGGAGCGCAGTGCCGGTTTCGGCATCGCTCAACACCTGATCGACTACACCGAAGCGGACAGCTATGCCCGGGTGTTTGTCATCGGTTTGCTCAACACCTTGCTGGTGACCTTCATCGGCGTGATCCTGGCGACGATCCTCGGCTTCATCGTTGGTGTGGCCCGGCTGTCGAAGAACTGGATCATCGCCAAGCTGGCGACAGTGTACGTGGAGGTTTTCCGTAACATCCCGCCGCTGCTGCAGATCCTGTTCTGGTACTTCGCGGTGTTCCTGACCATGCCGGGGCCACGCAACAGCCACAACTTCGGCGACACCTTTTTCGTCAGCGCCCGTGGCCTGAATATGCCCGCCGCGAAGATGGCCGACGGCTTCTGGCCGTTCGTGGTCAGTATCGTCGTGGCCATCGTCGCCATCGTACTGATGAGCCGCTGGGCGACCAAACGCTTCGAAGCGACCGGTGTGCCGTTCCATAAATTCTGGGCCGGCCTGGCGCTGTTCCTGGTGATCCCGGCGTTATGCGCACTGATCTTCGGCGCGCCTTTGCACTGGGAGTTGCCGAAACTGCAAGGTTTCAACTTCGTCGGTGGCTGGGTATTGATCCCGGAACTGCTGGCGTTGACCCTGGCCCTGACCGTGTACACCGCGGCGTTCATCGCCGAGATCGTGCGTTCGGGCATCAAGTCGGTCAGCCACGGCCAGACCGAAGCGGCCCACTCGCTCGGCCTGCGCAACGGCCCGACCCTGCGCAAGGTGATCATCCCGCAAGCCCTGCGCGTGATCATTCCGCCGCTGACCAGCCAATACCTGAACCTCGCGAAAAACTCCTCGCTGGCGGCCGGTATCGGTTATCCGGAAATGGTGTCGTTGTTCGCCGGGACCGTGCTGAACCAGACGGGGCAGGCGATCGAGGTGATTGCCATCACCATGAGTGTGTACCTGGCGATCAGTATCAGCATTTCCCTGCTGATGAACTGGTACAACAAGCGCATTGCGCTGATCGAGCGGTAAGGAAAAGCGCATGAGTACTCATACCTTCAAACCCGACATGCCTCCACCGAGCAAAGTCTTCGGGCCGGTGGCGTGGATGCGCGCGAACATGTTCTCCAGCTGGCTCAATACCCTGCTGACCCTGTTCGCGTTCTACCTCATCTACCTGGTGGTGCCGCCAATCCTGCATTGGGCGATCATCGATGCCAACTGGGTCGGCACCACCCGCGCCGACTGCACCAAGAGCGGCGCCTGCTGGGTGTTCATCCAGCAGCGGTTCGGCCAGTTCATGTACGGCTATTACCCGCCGGAACTGCGCTGGCGCGTGGACCTGACCGTGTGGCTGGCTGTCATCGGTGTGGCCCCGCTGTTCATCTCGCGCTTTCACCACAAAGCCGTGTATGGCCTGAGCTTCCTGGTGTTGTACCCGATCATTGCCTACTTCCTGTTGCATGGCGGCATCTTCGGCCTGACCAACGTGGCGACCAGCCAATGGGGCGGCCTGATGCTGACCCTGGTGATCGCCACCGTCGGTATCGCCGGTGCGCTGCCGCTGGGGATTATCCTGGCGCTGGGCCGTCGTTCGAACATGCCGGCGATTCGTGTGGTCTGCGTGACCTTCATCGAATTCTGGCGCGGCGTACCGTTGATCACGGTGCTGTTCATGTCTTCGGTGATGCTGCCGCTGTTCCTGCCTGAAGGCATGAACTTCGACAAATTGCTGCGGGCACTGATCGGCGTGATCCTGTTCCAGTCGGCCTACGTGGCCGAAGTGGTGCGCGGCGGTCTGCAAGCGATCCCTAAAGGTCAATACGAAGCGGCCGCGGCGATGGGCCTGGGTTACTGGCGCAGCATGGGCCTGGTGATTCTGCCGCAAGCCCTGAAGCTGGTGATCCCCGGTATCGTCAACACCTTCATTGCGCTGTTCAAGGACACGAGCCTGGTGATCATCATCGGCCTGTTCGATCTGCTCAACAGCGTCAAGCAAGCCGCCGCCGACCCGAAATGGCTGGGCATGGCCACTGAAGGCTATGTGTTCGCTGCCCTGGTGTTCTGGATTTTCTGTTTTGGTATGTCCCGCTACTCCATGCATTTGGAACGCAAGCTGGACACAGGCCACAAGCGCTAAGTCGCTACCTATTTAGGAAGTTTCCCGATGAGCGAAGCAATCAAACAGCCTGTGAGCCCTGAAGGCATTATTCAGATGCAGGGCGTGAACAAGTGGTACGGCCAGTTCCACGTGTTGAAAGACATCAACCTGAACGTCAAGCAGGGTGAGCGTATCGTTCTGTGCGGCCCGTCGGGTTCCGGCAAGTCCACCACCATCCGCTGCCTCAACCGTCTGGAAGAACACCAGCAGGGGCGCATCGTGGTCGATGGCACGGAACTGACCAACGACCTCAAGCAGATCGAAGCGATCCGCCGTGAAGTCGGCATGGTGTTCCAGCACTTCAACCTGTTCCCGCACCTGACCATCTTGCAGAACTGCACCCTGGCGCCGATGTGGGTGCGCAAGATGCCCAAGCGCAAGGCCGAGGAAATCGCCATGCACTATCTGGAACGCGTACGCATTCCGGAGCAGGCGCACAAGTACCCGGGGCAACTGTCCGGTGGTCAGCAACAGCGTGTGGCGATCGCCCGCGCGTTGTGCATGAAGCCGAAAATCATGCTGTTCGACGAACCGACTTCGGCGCTCGACCCGGAGATGGTGAAGGAAGTGCTCGACACCATGATCGGCCTCGCTGAAGACGGCATGACCATGCTCTGCGTGACCCACGAAATGGGCTTCGCCCGCACCGTGGCCAACCGCGTGATCTTCATGGACAAGGGCGAAATCGTCGAACAGGCCGCACCGAACGATTTCTTCGACAATCCGCAGAATGATCGCACCAAGTTGTTCTTGAGCCAGATCCTGCATTGATCGGCACTTGGCAATGAAATAAACCCGGACGCTGTTCCGGGTTTATTTTTGCCCGCGATTCATGCCAGCGCACGAACCCTGTAGGAGCGAGCCTGCTCGCGAAGAACCTGGGAGCGCCGCAGGGAATCAGGTTACCCGCGTTATCGTTGACGACCATCGTCGGAACGCCGCCCGGAGACATGCAGGCTTCTACATATTTGTCACTGTTTCGTGCTCTTTGTGCACCGTATGCGTGAATCCCCTCAAATCTGCCCCTTCACCCAGTGACTTCGCCTCGGCCAACAAATACGGGTAGCGATCCAGAAGGCGCATCAGTAGCACCAGTGTTTTCGGAGGAAGTACTTCTCCGCGTTCGTAACGGGAAAATGCGTTATGCCCACCGCCGGACAGCAGTTGCACTGTTTCCTTTTGCGTCAGATGCAGTTTGCGGCGGATTCGTTTCATTTCCTCGCCGATCATCCGTCTTGCTGCCATGACCAGTTCGTCACCCGCCTGCGAATGTCGGTCTGAACAACAGTCGTCCAGTTCGACCTCCCCACACATCTGGCATTCCCAGCCGGATAAATCATCCACGCGTCGTTGCATTCCGTTGACACTCATGGTTTCACTGCGACCTTCAAAATGTCGCATTCCTTCTCTGGCTCCACAGCTGAAACATTGCTGGGTGTTCATTGGCATTTCTCCTTGAAGGAGATCACGGGCGGGCCACCGCATGGGCGATAGGTCACCTTGATGTAAATCTCCAGACCGCATGATTTGATGTGATACACGTCTTGCCAAACGCGATGGTCGTCATAAGTGGTCATGGACTTGTAAAGCATCTTTGCCTGGAGTTCGTATATGACCGCTCGCATTTCTTCGAGGTTGAGGCCGAGAGTCCTGCCGAATGCTTTTGCTGTACTGGTGAATGCTTTGTCTCCAAGTCGTCTGACGTCCGTCTTGATCATCGCCAAGTTGTAATGGGGCGTATTCTTTTCCATAAGAGCCCTTAACCCTGTCCCTGAAATTACCCTTAAAGGGTAATTTTGACTAATCGAAAATACCGCTCCTTTTCCCGCTCCTGACCGTAGGCGGTTGCCGTCCTAGACGAAGCTGATTAACCTGTCAGAAAATTCATCCTATGATTGGATGAAAGGGCGAATTCAATGTCAGACATTTCTCCATTAGTGAAACGATCCCTGGTCGATCAGGCCCTGGATCAGTTGCGTCAGCGCATCAATCAAGGCGTCTGGGTCGTTGGCCAGCGTTTGCCCACCGAACCCGAGCTGTCCGCCGAACTGGGCATCAGCCGCAATACCGTGCGCGAAGCCATGCGGGTGCTGGCGTTTTCCGGGTTGATCGAGATCCGCCAGGGCGACGGCAGTTACCTGCGAGCGGTGGTCGATCCGCTGGACACCTTGAAAGTGTTGTCGCAGTGCTCCCTTGAACAGGCCCGCGAGACCCGGCACATCCTTGAGGTCGAGGCGATCGGCCTGGCGGCAACGCGCCGCACCGAGGAAGACCTGGTGGCCTTGCGCGAGGCGCTGGGTGTCAGCGGCAGCCACTATCACGGCGATCTCGACACCTACATCGCCTGCGATCTGGTGTTCCATCGCCGCTTGGTGGACGCCGCGCACAACCCGACCCTCAGCGAGTTGTATCGCTATTTCTCCAGTGTCGTTGGTGCCCAGTTGCGTCACTGCCTGAACATCACGCCGCGCCGCCAGGAAGTGTTCGACCTGCATATCGAGCTGCTCGATGCCGTCGAGCAACGCGACCCGGAACGGGCCAAAGCCCTGTCGAGGCAGTTGATCAATGAACCTTGAAACCGAGAACGCCATGTCCAGCAGTAACCGCCAGATCACCGAAGCCCAACGCAAGGCGGAGCTCGAGGAGCTGCTGATCGATGCCGAAGCCGACGACGAACAGGTCCAGCAAAGTCATCCGGTCCTGCGGCGACCATGGCTGTTGCTGTTGGGGTTGATTCTGGTGGCGCTGAACTTGCGTCCGGCGCTGTCGAGCATGGCGCCGATGCTCAGTGAAGTGTCGAAAAGCCTGGGGTTGTCGGCGTCGCAGGCCGGTTTGCTGACGACACTGCCCGTGCTGTGCCTGGGGTTGTTTGCGCCACTGGCGCCGGTTCTGGCCCGACGGTTCGGTGCCGAACGGGTGGTGCTGGGTATCCTGCTGACACTCGCTGGCGGAATAATCCTGCGCAGTTCGTTCGGTGAAATCGGCCTGTTCGCCGGCAGCGTGCTGGCCGGCGCGAGCATCGGTGTAATTGGCGTGCTGCTGCCGGGCATCGTCAAGCGCGACTTCGCCAAACAGGCCGGCACCATGACCGGCGTCTACACCATGGCCCTGTGCCTGGGGGCGGCGATGGCGGCGGGTGCGACCGTGCCATTGAGTGAGCATTTCGATAAGAGCTGGGCAATGGGTCTCGGCTTTTGGGTGATTCCGGCACTGGCCGCCGCGGTTTTCTGGCTGCCACAAGTCGGCCAAAAACACGGCGCGCATAACGTTGCCTACAAAGTTCGGGGCTTGTTGCGCGATCCACTGGCGTGGCAAGTCACGCTGTACATGGGGCTGCAATCGTCCCTGGCGTACATCGTGTTTGGCTGGTTGCCGTCGATCCTGATCGGTCGCGGCTTGACGCCGACCCAAGCCGGTCTGGTGCTCTCGGGTTCGGTCATTGTGCAGTTGGCAAGTTCACTGGCCGCACCGTGGCTGGCCACCCGGGGCAAGGATCAGCGCCTGGCGATCGTGATCGTCATGGTGATGACCCTTGGCGGTCTCTTCGGTTGCCTCTACGCACCGATCGAAGGCCTGTGGGGCTGGGCGATCCTGCTCGGTCTGGGACAGGGCGCCACCTTCAGCCTGGCGTTGACCCTGATCGTCTTGCGCTCGCGGGACTCGCACGTCGCGGCCAACCTGTCGAGCATGGCCCAGGGCTTCGGCTATACCCTGGCGTCCATGGGGCCGTTCGCGGTCGGCATCGTGCATGACTGGACTGGGGGCTGGAACGCGGTGGGCTGGATCTTCGGCGTGATCGGTCTGGGCGCGATCATCGCCGGACTCGGTGCCGGACGGGCACTGTATGTTCAGGTGCTCAGCGAAAAAGTCTGAACTACAGGTAAACAACATCCAGTGTCGCCGAGCCGTCGAGTTGCACGTCGGCGCTCAGGTCCAGTTCGGATGTGGGTGCGATGACAGTTTCGAGGGTGACCCGGCTTGAAAGGTTCTGGATGGCCACCGGGCCGGCGCTGCTGCCGGCCACGTCGGTGAAACCCAGGTAGCTTCTGGCACCAATCGGAATGGAACGGCCGCTCGAGGAACTCCAGGCCACGCCACCGGTGGTGGAGTCGGTGCGATACACCTGCGACCACCCATCGACCACGGTGCTGGCGGGGTCGAAATTCAGCGAGTACAGGCCGATTTTGTTGCCGCTGTTGTCGAGGTTCAGGCCGTAATAAATCTCGCTGTTGACGATGGCCGAGCCGTCGCGGTTGTCGCGCATCAGCAGGGCGAACCGCGCGGGACCGTTGCACTGCAAGCTAAAGTCCAGCGTCTGGTCGCGCAGTTGCGTGCGCTTGTCGACGCTCAGATCCTGCCGCGAGATTTTGCCGTAGTCGACCAGGCCGTTATTCGACAGGCTGGGTGTGCAGGCGACAGGGGTGATGAGACCTTTGACGCTCAAATCCACCACGGACGCGGCGAGGACGTTGGGCGTGGCGCTGATCAATAGCATTGGCGCGAGTACGGCGAGGTGATTTTTCATCGCGTAAATCCTTTTCATGGGATTACTTTGTCGATTGCCGACGTTGCCCGGGGCATGATTCCGGGCACCATCGTTCGGCTTTACAGGTACTTCATTTCAAGTGTTGCCGACCCATCGATTTTGACTTCGTTGGTCAAATCCAGCCCGTCGGCCCTGTAAATGTAAGTTTGGAGTGCCAATTCCAGGGTGAGGTCCTGAACGCTGATCGGTTGGCTGAAATCATCCCGGGCTGCCACCGAGGCGTAGTCTCCCGGCATCCAGAGTAAATGACCGTGCCAGCCGGTTTGTCCGTCCTTGGATTTGATGGGCTGTGCGGCGACTCCGTCGGCAACAGCACTCATCATCAACACCGCGAATCTGCCGATGTTTTGAGTGCCGTTGATTTTGCCCAAGCCGAACATCGAATTCAGATTGCTCGAACCGATGCGATTGTCGATACCCTTGAGTGCGAACGTAGTGGTGGCGTCGCATTTCACCGACAGGGTCACAGTGCGATCTTCCAATCTGGTATTTGTGTCTTGATTCAAGTCTTTTGCCGAGATCTTGCCGTAATCCACCACTCCGTTACCGGATAAGGTCGGTAAACAGGCGTTTGGAATGATGGTGCCGGTGACAGTCAGGTCAGTGCTCGAAGCCGCCATGGCGAAAGGCGCGACACTGATCAGAGCGGTGACAGAAACTGTTGCAAGGTACTTTTTCATTTTCTTACTCACTTCTATGGTTGTTTTCCAGCCTGGCCCACGGCATTTCGCCCCGGGTTCAGCAGAGGGTTCAGGTGTTACAGGTAAATGATCTCGATCGTCCCCGCGCCGTTGAGGTGGATGGCGGAACTCAAGTCCAGGCTGTTGGTGGGGGCGATAACCGCGTCGACGGTGACGGTGGTACTGAGGTTCTGGATCATCACCGGGCCGGCGCTGCTGCCGGCGTTGGCGGTAAAGCCCAGGTAACTCTTTTGACCAATGGGAATCGGGCTGGCGCTGGACGTGCTCCAGGCCGTGCCACCGGTGGTGGAGTCGGTTCGATAGAGGCGCGCGAAGTTGTCGGCGTTGGCATCCGCCGGATCGAAGTTCAGCGAGTACAGGCCGATCTTGTTGTTTTGGCTGTCCATGCCCAGGCCGTAATAAACCTCGCTGTTGACCGTCGCCGAGCCCGAGCGGTTGTCGTGCATGATCAAGGCGAAAGACGTGGGCGCATCGCAACCGACCCTTAAGGTCAAGGATCGGGCTAGCAGGCGCGTGCTCTTGTCGGCATTCAAATCGCTTTTGGACAGCCTGCCGAAATCGACCACGCCGCCGTTGGAAAGCACCGGCTCGCACGCTGCGGGGGCGAAACGGGCGCGCAATGTTGCTTCGCGGCTGCGCCCGGCAGCGACGGCGTCGAACACACCAAGCGCCTCCCAAGTCACCGCGTCGCGCACCTGCATCCCTTGTTCCTGAACCCACGCCGTCACCTCCAGCTGCGCCGAGAAACTGCGGCCCTGCGATGGCACACCCGCTTTTACCGGAACAATTCCGTGATCCGGACGCCAGATCAGGGTCGATGCGGTGTGCGCAGGGGCTTGGCCGACTCCGGCAATCAAGCCGATTTCCACCGACTGACCGTCGAGCACTGCGTCGCGAATCCGCACTTGGTAGGTGCCGCGCTCGGCGAAGTGGAAGCGATTGGCCGTCGACGCCATGGCGCGATAAAACAGGCTCATGTCGATGGGGGCTGAACAACTCAGGTTCAGACTCAGATGACGTTCGCCGAGGTTTCGCTCCGGGACCGAGTCGGGGCGAATGGCGCGGTTCATCAGCCCGTAATCGAGCACCGGTTGGCTCAGGTTGAACTGACAGTCGTCGGCCGACGCCCAGGCGAACGGCGTGAATACGCTCAGCACCAAGGGAGTGAGGGTCACCATCAAATAGCGGGACAGGTTCATGCAATCATCCTCAAAGGGCTCGGCACTTGGCGGGGGCGGTTTCGTAATAGGCGTTGGTGTCGGCGTCCGCCGGCAGTTCGAAACGCAATTCGCAGCGTTCCAGCCCCGGCGCGCTGATCCACAACGCGCGGGTGTCGAGCACATTGGGCAGAAACACCAGGCCGCCTTCCTGTACCAGGGTGACGAAGTCGCCATCCTCGGTATTCACGGAGGCTCCGCGCCGCAGCGGGGCACCGTTGGCGGTGGTGACCTTGAGCAACACCCGACGGGTCATGGTGACGCCGAACTCGACCCTGTCGACGGCGCCGCGCCCGGCAGAAATCACCGCCAGGCCGTTGCTGATATCGGCATTGCGCGGCAGGGATTTGGTGTCGACTTCCACCGGGCTGCGACCGTAGGCCGATACCTGCGGGACCACCGCCTGACCTTGCCAGTCAGTCCACACCGGACCGCTCGGGGTCGAGACTTTGATCGCGCCCATGTCACCGACTGAAAGCAAAGCGAAGGTGTCGCTGACCGGATAAGGCGACAGCGTCAGGCCGCCGCCATGCAGCACCGCACCGCCTCGGGCACTGGCTTGATAGCTGGACCGATCGGCATCGGAGCGGGTGTAGTTCAGGTCCAGTTGGGTGTAGCGCGGCAGCATCGAAACGCCGGCTGTGGTTTGCACTTGCCTGTCACGGGTGTCGTGCTCGACGCCGACCCGGTAAGCCAATTGATCGTTGATCTGCTCACTCAAGCCCACGCCGCTGCGGTGATCGCCATCGGAACTGCGCACCCAGGTACGCGCCCGACGGTTCTCGCCCAGGGGAATGCTGAGGTTTACATACACGCTGTCGTCGTTGCGGTTCGCGCCGCTGACCTGCCATTCGGCGGTCGCGGAAACCGACACGCCGCGAATGTTGGTGCCCCAGGAGGCGAGGGCGCGGCTGCTGTTCTGGCCATCGAATGAATTGGACTGGCTGAAGCCGCCGCTGAAGGCTCCCAGCCATGGGTGGGACCAGGACAGCCCGGCGCTCTGCTGGTCGCGGTAACGGGATTTACTGTCGTCGGTCGTGTTGTCGAATACCGCATCCTCCAGCTCGCGGTAACCCAGGGTCCGGTAGGAGCTGCCGGCATTGAACGCCCACCGTTCGCTCAAACGGTGCGACAGGCTCAGGTCGGCCTGAAGTCCCTGGCTCGATTGCCGGCCGCTGGCATCCGCGCCGGTCAACGTGGATTGAACCTGAGTATCAGACGATGGCAGAAAACCCAGTCCCGCACCCGCCGCGCGATAGTCTTCGGCACCGGTCATGCCCGCACTGAACAACACCTGTGGATGGATCGCACCGCTCCAGCCAGCGCTGATAACCCATGGATCGCTGCCCTGTTCATCACCGATGTTGCGCACCCGACCCGCCCCCAGCGAATAACCGGGCGCTGGCAAACCGATGCCGAGCATGGCCGCCGGAATGGTGAAGCTGCGCTGGCTGCCATCGGCTTCCTTGATAGTGACTTCGACGTCGGAGCGGGTGTTGAGGCGTCGCACGTTGGTAAGTGCAAACGGGCCGGCGGGCACCACGGTGGAGTGGATCAGCGAGCCGTTCTGCCGAACCTCGACCTGGGCCTGGCTGTTGGCGATGCCTTCGATGACCGCGCTTTGCCCTTCGATTTGCAGTGCCTGTTCATTGAGTACTTGCACGCCAGTGATTTGCGTGCCGGCCAGCACCGGGTTGTAGAGGTTGATCTGGCCGGCCTGCAGTACCGCCTCAACGCTGGCGAAGGTGCGTTGGGCGTAGGCGGCGATGTGCGTCGTGCGTGAGACGTCGTCCTGCCAGGTTTGCACCTGCCGGCTGCGCACGATCCAGTCGCCGGCATTGAAGCCCAGCTCGGTGTTGGCCGAGGCGTAGCGGCTGGACTGATCACCATATTGGCTGTGCAAACCGGTGACGTCGTAGTTGAGCATCCCGGCGATGCCCCCGGTCTGATAGCCGGAAAAGTCCCGGGTGACAGGACGTATCGCATCGGTGGGAACGATCAGCGACAAAGCCAGATTGGAGGGATCCGGATCGATGACGGTTTGCGGCGAAGCGGCCAGAAAATCGTGACACGGGCCATCGCCCAGCATCTGGTCAGGCACATTCAGGTTGGCCGCGTCGAGCAGTGGGCGATCGAAACACAGTGCGCCCTCGCGATTGAACGCGACATCCACACGGCCCCGGCGCTGGCCATTGACGGAGAGCGTCACCGGGTGCCTGCCCGCGGTAAATCTCGGTGCTTGCATCAGCGAGGTCGCCAGTGCCGGATCAATACCGCGCTGCAGCAGCGTGTTTTTGTCGAACGCCGCCAGCAACAGGGCCTCGCCACGGGCGTCAGGCACCAGCAGTGTATTGGCCAGCAGCAACACCAGGGTGGCGCGCCGACGCAGCAAGCAGGGGCGAGCGGTCCGAATGACGGGCACGGCTTCGCCATCACGGTAAATCGATACTGTGTTCATGGGGTTCACTTGGGGTATGCCGGCGTCTGGCCGATGGGCTGTGGGTCAGACTTGCCTGTGGCAACGGTCGCACGACCGTCGCCTGAAAACTTTGGCGCTCAATGTTCCTTCACGGCGCTGTCAGGGTCGGGTTCAGGATTTGATCGGCGCCTCGTAATGCGGCACCGCGAAACCATAGACCGTGGCCGGTTGCAGCCGCACGGTGGTTGCGGCGGCGCCGTTGGTGGTCACGCTCAGGGTTTCCCCGGGCAGTACGTAAGTGCGCGGCAACAGCGCCGAACCGTTGCCTGGCAGCAACAGCAGTTCCTGGGCCAGACGCACCACATATGGCGTCGGGTTATGCACGCTCAACTGATTTTGTTCCAGGCGCCAGGTCAGGCCTGTCCAGGGTGTGCGGTTTTGCGCCAGGCCTTTGGGATGAATGATCACGGGAAGGTTTTGTCGCACGGTCACACCCACCCGCGCATGCCCGGCCTGAGCCGCCACGCGATCCTGGGGCATGCCTTCGAAAATCACCCGTTTCAGGCGTTGTGTGGTCAGGGGCGTAGACGATTGCAAGATGAACCGCACCAGTTGGCTTTTGGACGGTTCGACACGGGCCAGCGGCGGCGTGACGAACAACAGCGGTTCCTTGTCTTCGGGAATGTCTTCGAGGGTGACGTGCAGCAAAGCGAGGCTCGTGTCGGTATTGGTCACAGACACCGAGGCTTCGCCGTCGGCTTCGTTGACGATCACTACCGATGTGTCGGGTACCATGCCGTCGGCCTGCGCGCGACCGCACAGCACAAGGGCCAAAGTGCCCAGGCAAAACATCAGGCGACGAACGCCTTTGGAAAGGGTCATGGTTAAGGCCTGTATGGAAAAGGAAAAAATCAGCATGACTACAGGTATCTCAGATCCAGCACGATGGCGCCGTCCAGCGGCACTTCCTGATTCAGGGTCAGGAAGCTCGCGGCGTTGATTGAGGTGTTGATTTGCAGCGTGGCAACCAGCAGGCGATGGGGTTCCGGCAGCAGGGTGCCGGGCTTGGCAAAGCCCATGTAGTTATTCGGATAGGCATTGGCTTCCGGGAACCACGTCAGGCCCTGATTGCTTGAAGCCAGCACCAGCGCCGGTTGACCGTCGGCCACTGCGTTGCGAAAGGCGAGGCTGATCGTGCCCAGGCGTTCGTCCGGCGCATGGACGTTCCATCCCAGGCCATAATAAAAGCCCGGCCCCAGCGACGACTCTGCCCGGCTGTCCACGCCCACCAGCACAAACAGCAGCGGTTCGTCACAGCTCACGCTCAGGTCCAGTTGTCGGCCGGGCAAGGGGCTCAACTCGTATTGATTGAGCGTGCGGGCCGGCACCTTGCCGTGGTCGACCATGCCGTTGTCCGACAGCAGTACGTCGCAGGCGTTGGGAGTGATCTTGCCCACGACATTGAGCTCGACATCGGAAGCGGCCATCGCCGGCTTGCTGCTCAGCAGACAAAGCAGGGCGAGGAGGTGTGGCGTCGTTTTCTTCATTTCGGCCTGAGGTCCTTTTCAGCGCGGTGCGGGTGAGGGCGGAAAGGGCTCGCAGTCGTTGCTGCATGCCTTTCCGCTCTCCGGTTTATCGGTGAATCAGAGGTAACGCACGGTCAGGGTGACTGAGCCGTCGATGGAGACTTCGTTGGTCAGGGTCAACTGGTTCGCAGGTGCAATGCGTGGTTGAACGACCAGGTCGGAGGTAAACGACTGAACGGGTCTGGGTACCACTGTTCCGGTGTCGGCGACTGAAAGAATGTTGGTGCGGAACAGATAACGTTCGTTGTACCAAGTAGAACCGCCGTCTTCAGATGCGATGGTTGTGACCGATACGCCGTCGGCCAGGGGGGATAGCAGTTTCAACTCCATAACGCCGAGCTTTTCGCTACCGTTGATGAGTCCCAAGCCAAAATTATACGTATCG
The DNA here is from genome assembly GCF_003634475.1 of Pseudomonas sp. WPR_5_2. Classification (NCBI taxonomy): domain Bacteria; kingdom Pseudomonadati; phylum Pseudomonadota; class Gammaproteobacteria; order Pseudomonadales; family Pseudomonadaceae; genus Pseudomonas; species Pseudomonas sp. WPR_5_2. The sequence goes on from NZ_RBLA01000006.1 coordinate 183,032, forward strand.
TCATCAAAGGCCGAGCCAGCGCGGTTGTCCTTGGACTCCAGAGCCATCAAGGTCGCTGCGTCGCAATTGACGTTCAGTTGAACCTGTTGTGCTGTCAGATAGGTTGGCAGGTCGGGTTTCAGATCCTTCGCGGATATTTTGCCGTAGTCCACCGTCCCGCCCTTGCTCAGGGTCGGGGTGCAGGCGCTTGGCGTAATGATCCCTGTTACGGTCAGATCAACGCTGGAAGCGGCGAAAACGCTGGCACTGCCGGTCAGCAACATGGCGCCCAGCAGGGGGGTGAGCATCTTGTTCATGGTGTAGCTCCTGTGTATGGAAGTGGATTGATTTACAAATACTTGAGTTGCATCGTGGCGTGGCCGTCGATGGGCAACTCATCGAGCAGGGTCAGGTCGCTGGCCGGTGCAATGATGGTGAAAGCCCGCAGGCGAGCATTCAGGTCTTTGATGGCGATCGGGGTGCGCGGATCGCCGGGGGCGGCAAACGATGTCAGCCCGGCGTGGCCCAGGTACGAAGAGGGCGCCCAACTGGCGCCACCGTCGCGGGACATGATGGTCAGCACCGGAACACTGTCGGCCTGTGGCTCGAACACACCGAACGCCACGCTGCCAAGCTTCTGGTCGTCGTTGACCACGCCCAGACCGTGGAATGCCGGATTGATCGCCGAGGTGCCTGCGCGGTTGTCCACCGTGGTCAGGGTGAAAAAGGTGGCGCCTTCGCAGTGAACCTGCAGCTGCATTTCACCGGCAGGCAGTCTGGTGGGCAGTAGCGGGTCCAGATCCTTGGCTGTCAATTTGCCGTGATCGACGATACCGCCGTCCGACAGTGTCGGCGCGCAGGCGCTGGGGGTGATTGTGCCTGTGACAGTCAGGTCGGTGCTGGACGCGGCGAACGTGGATGATGTTCCAGTCAGCAGCAACGCAGCAGTCAGAAGGGATAAACGTCTATTCATGTCTTGGCTTCTTTCCTTGAAGGATGATTGTTGGGGCAGCCCTTAACGACGAGGGCGCAATCTATCCATCGAAGTAACCAAGTGAAATGCAACTAATACGAAAACTAACGGGTTGATGTAAGAAAGCGCATCACCGTTTGCGAATCATCATCTTTCGTAACGTTGTCTGTAGTCCTTCTGCGTGACCTGCGTAGCTCAAAAGAGTAGGACTGTTCTGTTTGTTTTATAGGAGAAATACGAAGCGCCCGCAGGCGTGGGTCGGTGCGGTTTTGCGCTTGATTTTGGTCGTTGTGGTGGCACCGGGACAGCGCTATTTTTCGGACATTCCACTCATCAAACAGGATAAATCCGACAATGCGCGTAATCATCGCTGACGACCATCCTGTCGTTCGTATCGGCCTGCGAATGCTCATCGACCTGAACCGCACCTGCCACATCGTGGGTGAGGCCGATGGCCCGGACAGCCTGTTGAACCTGCTTTCCACCACGCCTTGCGACCTCTTGATCACCGACTTTTCCATGCCGGGCAATCAGCACTCCGACGGGCTGAAGATGCTGGGCAAAGTGCGGCGTTGCTACCCGGCGTTGCCGATCATTCTGGTCACGATGTTCTCCAACACACCGACACTGAAGGCGGCGTTTGCTGAGGGGGTGATGGCGATCATTGCCAAAGGTGCGTCGGCGAAGGAGTTGCCCATGGCGATCAAATCAGTGAGCGAAGGACGGCGCTTCACCAGCGAGTCTTTACGTGCGTCGCTGCTTCAGGCGAACGCTGCGGTAGCGTCCGGTCCTGCTGTGTTATCCGCCAAGGAACATGAAGTGGTGAGAATGCTCGCCAATGGCATGACGGTCAGTGAAATTGCCGGCTATTTCAAACGCAGCGTATCGACGATCAGCAAACAGAAAAACATGGCCATGCAGCGGCTGGGAATTTCCACGGATGTGGGGCTCTTCGCTTACGCCCGTGAAAACGGCATGGCGCATTAGGCTCCAGTGTGCCTGAGGGTATTCCCGCCACGAATGCCGGTAGTGTTCCTGGCATTTGTTGATTATCGTGCTGGCAATCTGCCGAAATGATTTTTTGAAAGCAGTCTTCAGAGAAAGTGAGCAACCCAGGGAGCTTTTATGAGTGATGCCCACAACGCAGTGATCACCCGATTCTACGAGGCGTTCCAGCGGCTGGATGCCGAAGCCATGAGCGCCTGCTACACCGACGACGTAGTGTTCAGCGATCCGGCGTTCGGCGAACTGCGTGGCCGTGATGCCGGCGACATGTGGCGCATGCTCACCACCCGGGCCAAGGATTTCTCCCTGACCTTCGATCATGTGCGCAGCGACGAGCGCACGGGGGGCGCCCATTGGGTGGCGACTTATCTGTTCAGCCAGACCGGTAATATCGTGGTCAACGACATTCAGGCGCGCTTCGTTTTCCGCGATGGCAAGATCTGCGAACACCACGATAGCTTCGATCTGTGGGCCTGGTCGCGTCAGGCGCTGGGTTTCAAGGGGCTGCTGCTGGGTTGGACGCCGCTGGTACGCAATGCCGTTCGCGCACAGGCCCTGAAGGGGCTGAAGGCTTTTCAGGCAGGTCGCTGATAAGATCGCGGCTTGTTTCCTTTCAAGTCTTGATCGTTGCATGAGCCCCCACAACGAAAATCCTGCCGACGCCGACCCTGCGCTGAGCAAACCCTGGTTCGTTTACCTCGTGCGCGCGGCCAATGGTTCGCTCTACTGCGGAATCAGCGACGACCCCGTGCGCCGGTTCGCCAAGCACCAAAGCGGCAAAGGCGCGCGTTTCTTCCTTTCCAGCCCGGCTGTGGCACTGGTTTATACCGAAGCATGCCGCGACAAAAGCGAAGCGCTGCGTCAGGAGCGGCTGATCAAAAAACTCAGGAAGAGCGCCAAGGAATGTCTGGTGGCCAGTGCTGCCCCGGCATTATCAAGCTGATTGATCGGTTTCCATCAGGCAGATCCGTATTCTGCCAATCGATTGCGCGCTAAGCTGCTGATACCTTTTGAGTGCGACGGAGCCGAGCATGTCCGAGTTGATTCTTCATCATTACCCGACGTCCCCCTTCGCCGAAAAGGCCCGATTGCTGTTGGGCTTCAAGGGCTTGTCCTGGCGCTCGGTGAAGATCTCGCCGGTGATGCCAAAACCTGACCTGACGGCGCTGACGGGGGGCTATCGCAAGACGCCGGTGTTGCAGATCGGCGCGGATATCTATTGCGATACGGCGCTCATCGCCCGTCGCCTGGAGCAGGAAAAAGCCTTGCCGGCGTTCTTCCCCGAAGGCCAGGAAATGATCGCCGCGACCTTCGCCGCGTGGGCCGATTCAGTGGTGTTCCAGCATGCAGTCAGCCTGGTGTTTCAGCCGGAATCGGTCGCTGTGCGTTTCGGCAATTTGCCGCCGGAAGCGATCAAGGCTTTCCTGGCCGACCGTGCGGGATTGTTCAGCGGCGGCAGCACTACAAAGTTGACCGCTGAGCAAGCGCGGCACCAATGGCCGACGATCATGGCGCGCCTGGAGCAACAGCTGCAGCGCGAGGAAGGTGATTACCTGTTCGGCGAGCCATCGATTGCCGACTTCGCCATGGCGCATCCGCTGTGGTTCCTCAAGGCGACGCCGGTGACATCACCGCTTGTGGATAACTATCCGGCGGTGTCGGCCTGGTTGGCGCGGGTTCTGGGTTTTGGCCATGGGGCGCCGAGCGAGATGACCTCGGAAGAGGCATTGGCGATTGCGCGCAACGCAACGCCGGCTGCATTGCCGGATGAGCAATTTATCGACCCGAACGGATTCGAAGCTGGTCAGCAAGTAGTGATCGCCGCGACCGACTATGGCGTCGATCCGGTGGCGGGGGCGTTGATGTTTGCCGGTGGCGAAGAGCTGATCCTGCGCCGCGAAGATCCGCGCGGCGGTGTGGTGCATGTGCACTTTCCGCGGTTGGGTTTTCGTATCGAGGCCCGCTGACACTGTGGGAGCAAGCGATGCGGCGACCCGACTTGCTCCCACAGGTAGGGTGTGACCGGATTAATTATTTCAACGCAGCCAGAATCGCATCCGGGTCATACCCGCGAATCAGCGTCCCGTTCACATCGATGAACGGGATCCCGCCGCCGCCCAACGCTTCGTAGGCCTTGCGCGCCTCGGTGTCTTTCTCGATATCGAATTCCTTGTACGTAATGCCTTTCTGATCGAGAAAACGTCGGCTCAGTTTGCAGTAGCCACACCATTCGGTGCTGTAGAGCACGACATTGGCCGTGGCCCGGGACTGCTCGGACAGCATTTGCGAGGGATTGAACACTCGCTCGATCTTGCCCCAGTGCTGGTAAACCACCACCACCAGCAGGATCAGCAGGCATTTCTTCAGTACGTTACCCAGCATCAATTGCGGCGCTTGAGCTGGTCGGTGAGCGAGGTCGGCAGGCCTTTGATGATCAGGGTACCGGCTTCTTCGTCGTACTCGATCTTCGAGCCCAGCAGGTGCGCCTCGAAGCTGATCGACAGGCCTTCGGCACGGCCGGTGAAGCGGCGGAACTGGTTCAGGGTGCGTTTATCGGCCGGGATTTCCGGCGAGAGTCCGTAGTCCTTGTTGCGGATATGATCGTAGAAAGCTTTTGGGCGTTCTTCGTCGATCAGTTCCGACAGCTCCTCAAGGCCCATGGGCTCACCGAGCTTGGCCTGGCTACTGGCGTAATCCACCAGGGTCTTGGTTTTTTCCCGGGCAGACTCTTCCGGCAGGTCTTCGCTTTCGACGAAGTCACTGAAGGCCTTGAGCAAAGTGCGGGTTTCGCCGGGGCCATCGACGCCTTCCTGGCAGCCGATGAAGTCGCGGAAATACTCCGAAACCTTTTTACCGTTCTTGCCTTTGATGAACGAGATGTACTGCTTGGATTGCTTGTTGTTCTGCCACTCGGAAACGTTGATCCGCGCCGCCAGGTGCAGCTGGCCCAGGTCCAGGTGACGGGACGGGGTCACGTCCAGCTCGTCGGTCACCGCCACGCCTTCGCTGTGATGCAGCAGGGCGATGGCCAGGTAGTCGGTCATGCCTTGCTGATAGTGAGCGAACAGTACGTGACCACCGACCGAAAGGTTGGATTCTTCCATCAGCTTTTGCAGGTGCTCCACCGCCACGCGGCTGAACGCTGTGAAGTCCTGTCCGCCATCGAGGTATTCCTTCAACCAGCCGCTGAAGGGAAAGGCGCCGGACTCCGGATGAAACAGACCCCAGGCTTTACCTTGTTTGGCGTTGTAGCTTTCGTTGAGGTCGGCAAGCATGTTCTCGATGGCGGCGGACTCGGTCAGTTCAGAGTCGCGAGCGTGGAGAACTGCGGGTGTGCCGTCGGGTTTTTTGTCGATCAGGTGGACGATGCAATGACGGATCGGCATGGGCTTCTCGGCTGATTGGAGAGAGCAGGGCGAGCTCCCCGAAAAAGCGCCCAGTGTACCGCAACCATTGGTTTTGGCGCGGGACGAAGGGCAATTCCCGAGTGACCGGCGGCGCTTATGCGTTTTTTTGCCGATTTAGAGCAATAAAGCTGACCAAATGGGTAGCTAGAGGCGGATATTTCCCCGTCTCTGTGCTAGTTTTGCCCGGTCTTGCGCGAAGTCACTGCGTTAAGCGTGCAGTCAGCAAATGTCAGGTCGAACCAAACCCTGATTTCGGCATCTATAACCCGACTCGTCGCGGTTATCGCCGAGGGTGCCGGATCCAGAAGATCGGGCTCGATGGCTGACACTGCACTCTGCAATCCATATGAATTTGATAGGGAAGGAACACTAAATGGCTCTTACTAAAGACCAACTGATCGCCGACATCGCTGAAGCTATCGACGCGCCAAAAACCACCGCGCGTAACGCTCTGGACCAACTGGGCCAAATCGTTGCCGATCAGCTGGAAAACGGCGGCGAAATCACTTTGCCAGGCATCGGCAAGCTGAAAGTGACTGAGCGTCCTGCCCGTACCGGCCGTAACCCTTCGACTGGCGCTGCCATCGAAATCCCTGCCAAGAAAGTGATCAAGCTGGTTGTGGCCAAAGGCCTGACCGACGCTGTGAACAAGTAAGACGCAGTGAAAAAAAACCGTGCGCCGGAGCAATCCGGGCACGGTTTTTTTGTGCCTGCTATTTGGCGATATTCTGCAAGCCACCTGATCCCATTGTGGGAGCGAGCCTGCTCGCGAAGGCGGTGTGTCAGTCGCTGAAGAAGTTGGCTGATCCACCGCTTTCGCGAGCAGGCTCGCTCCCACAGGGGATCTGTGTCGGTTACTCGGTTTTGCGCGCCCAGCGCTCGCGCCAGGCCTGCTGCTGGGCTGGAGTCTGGAAAGTCCACGCCACGAAACGGCTCTGCTTCTGGCCTTGGGACATTTCCACCACCTGGCTTTGCAGTGCGCCGGCCTTTTTCAGCGCCGTCTGGATCGCCGGCAGATTCGACGCTTTGGACACCAGGGTACTGAACCACAGCACCTGCTGACCTACCTGAGCGCTCTCGCCGATCAATTGCGTAACGAATCGCGCCTCGCCACCCTCGCACCACAACTCGGCCGCCTGACCGCCGAAATTCAGCACCGGCAATTTTCGTTTCGGATCGGCCTTGCCCAGCGCGCGCCATTTGCGGCTGCTGCCGCGTGTGGCTTCTTCCAGGGACGAGTGGAACGGTGGGTTGCACATTGTCAGGTCAAAGCGTTCGGTGCTCTCCAGCAAGCCCAGCAGGATCTGTTTGCGGTTGCCTTGCTGGCGAATCTGGATGGCCTTGTTCAAGCCATTTGACTGAATGATGGCCCTGGCTGCGGCAATGGCGGTGGCGTCGATTTCCGAGCCAAGGAACTGCCAGCGGTAGTCGCTGTGACCGATCAGCGGATACACGCAGTTGGCGCCCATGCCGACGTCCAGCACCTTCACTGCCGCCCCACGGGGGATCACGCCGTCATTGCCGCTGGCCAGCAGGTCGGCGAGGAAATGTACGTAGTCCGCCCGACCCGGAACCGGCGGGCACAGGTAGTCGGCGGGAATGTCCCAATGGGCGATGCCGTAGAACGACTTGAGCAGTGCCCGGTTGAACACTCGCACCGCATCCGGGCTGGCAAAGTCGATACTTTCCTTGCCATACGGATTGATGATCACGAACGTCGCCAACTCCGGCGTGCTTTTGATCAGCGCCGGGAAGTCGTAACGACCCTGATGGCGATTGCGCGGGTGCAGGCTGGCCTTTTCACGCGGTTCCACGGCTTTGGCCGGAGTCGCGGTGTCAGGCTTCTTGCGCGCAGGTTTGGGTGTACGAGGGGTGTTCATGGGCGTGGTCGATTCGGGCATGGCTGAAAGTGGCGGGCATTGTCCCACATCCTGCCGTTGTGAACCCAATCCCGCGGACGACCCATACCTACTGTGGGAGCGAGCCTGCTCGCGAAAGCGGTTTGTCATTCAACATTGATGTTGGCTGACATGGCCTCTTCGCGAGCAGGCTCGCTCCCACAAGGGAATTGTGGTGATAGGGCAATAGAGGCAGGCACAAAAAAGGGAGGCCACTTGGGCCTCCCTCTTTCATTGCGATTTGCCGTTACAGGCTGGCAATCCGCGCATGTTGCTCGGCCAATTTGCCCAAAGCCTGTTCGGCCTCGGCCAGTTTGGCGCGTTCCTTGTCGATGACTTCGGCCGGCGCCTTGTCGACGAAACCGGCGTTGGACAACTTGCCACCCACACGCTGCACTTCGCCTTGCAGACGCTGGATTTCCTTGTCCAGGCGCGCCAGTTCCGCACCTTTGTCGATCAGGCCGGCCATCGGCACCAGCACTTCCATCTCACCAACCAGTGCGGTGGCGGACAACGGTGCTTCTTCGCCGGCAGCCAGGACTGTGATCGATTCGAGGCGTGCCAGTTTCTTCAGCAATGCCTCGTTTTCGGTCAGGCGGCGCTGATCTTCGGCGCTGACGTTCTTCAGGAACAGCGGCAGTGGTTTGCCCGGGCCGATGTTCATTTCGCCACGGATGTTGCGCGTGCCGAGCATCAGGCCCTTGAGCCATTCGATATCGTCTTCGGCGGCCTGATCGATGCGCGCTTCGTTGGCCACTGGCCAAGGCTGCAGCATGATCGTCTTGCCTTCGATACCGGCCAGCGGCGCAATGCGCTGCCAGATTTCTTCGGTGATGAACGGCATGAACGGGTGCGCCAGGCGCAGGGCTACTTCCAGTACGCGAACCAGGGTGCGACGGGTGCCGCGCTGACGTTCGATTGGCGCGTTTTCATCCCACAGCACAGGCTTGGAGAGCTCCAGGTACCAGTCGCAATACTGGTTCCAGATGAACTCGTACAAGGCTTGCGCGGCCAGGTCGAAGCGGAACTGATCGAGTTGACGAGTCACTTCGGCTTCGGTGCGTTGCAGTTGCGAAATGATCCAGCGGTCGGCCAGCGAGAGCTCGTAGGCTTCGCCGTTCTGGCCGCAGTCTTCGCCCTTGTCCAGCACGTAGCGCGCGGCGTTCCAGATCTTGTTGCAAAAGTTGCGATAGCCTTCGACGCGGCCCATGTCGAACTTGATGTCGCGACCGGTGGACGCCAGCGAGCAGAAGGTGAAGCGCAGGGCGTCGGTGCCGTAGCTGGCGATACCTTCGGCGAACTCGTCGCGGGTCGCTTTCTCGATCTTCTTCGCCAATTTCGGCTGCATCAGGCCCGAGGTGCGCTTCTGCACCAGGGTTTCGAGCTCGATCCCGTCGATGATGTCCAGCGGGTCCAGGACGTTGCCCTTGGACTTGGACATCTTCTGGCCCTGGCCATCACGCACCAGACCATGCACGTAAACGGTCTTGAACGGTACTTGCGGGGTGCCGTCCTCGTTTTTGATCAGGTGCATCGTCAGCATGATCATCCGGGCAACCCAGAAGAAAATGATGTCGAAGCCGGTGACCAGTACGTCGGTGGAGTGGAATTTCTTCAGGAACTCGGTTTTTTCCGGCCAGCCCAGGGTGGAGAAGGTCCACAAGCCCGAGCTGAACCAGGTGTCGAGTACGTCGTTGTCCTGCTGCAGCGCAACGTCCGGACCGATGTTGTGCTTGGCACGTACTTCGGCTTCGTCGCGACCCACGTAGACTTTGCCCGACTCGTCGTACCAGGCCGGAATCCGGTGGCCCCACCACAGCTGACGGCTGATGCACCAGTCCTGGATGTCGCGCATCCAGGAGAAGTACATGTTTTCGTACTGTTTCGGCACGAACTGGATACGGCCATCTTCAACGGCGGCAATCGCAGGCTCGGCCAATGGCTTGGTGGACACGTACCACTGGTCGGTCAGCCACGGCTCGATGATGGTGCCGGAACGGTCGCCTTTCGGCACTTTCAGGGCGTGATCGTTGACGCTGACCAGCAGGCCGGCAGCCTCGAACGCGGCGACGATCTGCTTGCGCGCTTCGAAACGCTCGAGGCCGGCGTATTCGGCCGGGATCTTGCCGTCGATGCTTTCGTTCAGCGTACCGTCGAGGTTGAACGCCTGGGCGGCCGGCAGGACATTGGCGTTCTTGTCGAAGATGTTCAGCAGCGGCAAGTTGTGGCGCTTGCCGACTTCGTAGTCGTTGAAATCGTGGGCCGGGGTGATTTTCACGCAGCCGGTGCCGAATTCAGGGTCGCAGTAGTCGTCGGCGATGATCGGGATGCGGCGGCCGACCAGCGGCAGCTCGACAAACTTGCCGATCAGGGCTTTGTAGCGTTCGTCGTTCGGGTTAACGGCCACGGCGGAGTCGCCGAGCATGGTTTCCGGACGCGTGGTCGCGACGATCAGGTAATCGTTGCCTTCAGCGGTCTTGGCGCCGTCGGCCAGCGGATATTTCAGGTTCCACAGGAAGCCCTTCTCGTCGTGGTTTTCCACTTCGAGGTCGGAAATCGCCGTGTGCAGCTTGGTGTCCCAGTTGACCAGACGTTTGCCGCGATAGATCAAGCCGTCTTCGTGCAAGCGTACGAAGGCTTCTTTAACAGCTTCGGAAAGGCCGTCGTCCATGGTGAAGCGCTCGCGGCTCCAGTCCACGGACGAGCCGAGGCGGCGGATCTGACGGCTGATATTGCCGCCGGACTGATCCTTCCACTCCCAGACTTTCTCGAGGAATTTGTCGCGGCCCAGGTCATGGCGATTCTGGCCCTGGGCTTCGAGTTGACGCTCCACCAGCATTTGCGTGGCGATACCCGCGTGGTCGGTGCCCGGTTGCCACAGGGTGTTGCGACCCTGCATGCGGCGGAAACGGATCAGGGCGTCCATGATCGCGTTGTTGAAGCCGTGACCCATGTGCAGGCTGCCGGTGACGTTCGGCGGCGGGATCATGATGGTGTAGGACTCGCCCGCGCCTTGCGGGGCGAAGTAATTCTCGGACTCCCAGGTGTTGTACCAGGAAGTTTCAATGGCGTGCGGCTGGTAGGTCTTATCCATGCGCGGCGGGACCCTATTGGCATTTATTCAGGAAAAGCCGATGAGTATAGCGGGGATAAGTTGTTACGCGTAGAGCGAGGGGCCAATGGATGGGGGAAAATTCGCGACTGGTCGGGGATGTGTTTTGCCGGTCAAGACGCCATCGCGGGCAAGCCCGCTCCCACAGGGGTCGTGTCGATCACAAAATAGTGATACGACCTCAATCCTGTGGGAGCGGGCTTGCCCGCGATAGCTATCTATCAGGCAACCCGATTCAAATCGTTATGCCGCGTTTCCTTCAAGCACAGCACCGCCATCAAGCTCAGCACCGCCGCCCCGGACACATACCCACCCACATAGCTCAAACCCCCCATCGCCACCAGTTTCTGCGCGAAGAACGGTGCCGCCGAAGCGCCGACAATCCCGCCCAGGTTGTAGGCCGCGGATGCGCCGGTGTAGCGCACGTGGGTCGGAAACAGCTCGGGCAACAGTGCGCCCATCGGTGCGAAGGTCACGCCCATCAGAAACAGTTCGATGCACAGGAACAGCGCCACGCTCCAGGTCGAGCCCTGGGTCAGTAGCGGTTCCATCAGGAACCCGGAGAGAACCGCCAGCGCGCCACCAATGATCAACACCGGTTTGCGCCCGAAGCGGTCGCTGGCCCAGGCCGACAGGGGCGTGGCGGCGGCCATGAACAGTACGGCGAAACACAGCAGGCCGAGGAAAGTTTCACGGCTGTAGCCGAGCGTCGCCACGCCATAGCTGAGCGAGAACACGGTGGAAATGTAGAACAGCGCGTAACACACGACCATCGCACCGGCCCCCAGCAACACGGGCAGCCAGTATTGGCTGAACAACTCGACCAGCGGGATCTTCACTCGCTCCTCGCGAGCCACGGCATTGGCGAACACCGGCGTTTCGTGAAGCTTGAGGCGTACGTACAGGCCGACCATCACCAGTGCGGCGCTGAGCAGGAATGGAATGCGCCAGCCCCAGGAGCGAAACTGTTCGTCGTTCAAGGTCATGGCCAGCGTCAGGAACAGGCCGTTGGCCGCGAGAAAGCCGATGGAGGGGCCAAGCTGCGGGAACATGCCGAACCAGGCGCGTTTGCCCTTGGGCGCATTCTCCGTGGCCAGCAACGCCGCGCCGCCCCATTCGCCGCCCAGGCCAAGGCCCTGGCCGAAACGCAGCACGCAGAGCAGGATCGGCGCCCAGGCTCCAATACTGTCATAGCCCGGCAGCACACCGATCAGCGTAGTGCACACGCCCATCAGCAAGAGGGAAGCCACCAGCGTCGATTTTCGGCCGATGCGGTCGCCAAAGTGACCGAACAGCGCCGAACCCAGGGGGCGGGCGAGAAATGCGATGCCGAAGGTGAGGAAGGCTGAAAGCATCTGCGCCGTGCCGGAGGTCTGCGGAAAGAACACCGGACCGATGACCAGCGCTGCGGCAGTGGCGTAGACGTAGAAATCGTAGAACTCGATCGCAGTGCCGATGAAACTCGCCGTGGCCACGCGGGTGGCGGAGTTGGTCGGTTGTGCGGGTGTGGAATCGCTGTAAGTCGTGCTGGTCGTCATGCGGTTATCCCTGACAGTCATGTGCCCCAGTGGAGCGAATTATTATGGTCGAACACCCAGGGATGTGGGTTTGAAGCGGAGTGCGGGTAGCACGGGAGGGGGGGGCTGGGTAAGCGGCTCGATTATGCCACGACCATTGGCTCCCGCAGGGTGGCGATTTCAGGCGACGGTTTTTGCAGTAGCGTTATGCCAGATCAATACCCGGGTCACACGATTTTCTTCTGTCTCAAGAATTTCCAGTCGATAGCGGCCGATCTTCAGGCAGACCGCGCTATCGGGAATGGTTTCCAGCGCTTCGGTCACCAGGCCGTTGAGGGTTTTCGGCCCATCGCTTGGCAAATGCCAGCCGAGGCTCTTGTTCAGGTCGCGGATCGACGCGGCGCCATCGATCACCAGGCGCCCGTCGGCCTGTGGATGGATATGCGGGTTGTTCAGGCTTTGCTGGCTTTCGAACTCGCCGACGATTTCCTCGAGAATATCTTCCAGGGTCACGATGCCTAGCACTTCGCCGTACTCGTCGACCACCATGCCCAGGCGTCGCTGCTGTTTATGGAAGTTCAGCAATTGCAGTTGCAGTGGAGTGCTTTCGGGGACGAAGTAAGGTTCGCGGCTGGCCTCGACCAGTGCTTCCAGGGTCAGGCTGGCATCGGGGAGCAAATGGCCGATTTGCCGGGTGTTGAGCACCGCTTCGACCTGGTTGATATCACTGTGGAACACCGGCAGCCGTGTGCGCTTGTTATGGCGCAGTTGCTCGATGATTTCTTCGATAGGGTCGTCGAGGTTGATCCCGTCGACTTCACTGCGCGGGACCAGAATGTCGTTGACCGTGATGTTGTCCAGCGCATGGATGCCAGGCAGCGAGTGCGGGCGGCAGACGGCGGGTTCCTGATCGTCCTGCCGTTCCTTCGGCGCTTCGTCTTCGCTCTGTTGCACCACTTTGACTTTGCGGGCCAATGGTCGCATCAGCAGTTGGCTGACGGCATTGAGCAGCCAGGCGGCCGGATAGATGATTTTCAAAGGCACGGGAAGCAAGGTGTTGCCCAGGGCCAGGATCGCATCCGGGTGGCGGACGGCAAGGGCGCGGGGCAGGTAGTCGGCGAACACCAGCACAATGGCACCTGCACCGAGACAGGCAACCCACGGACCATTTTCGGCCCAGGTGAAAATCGCCAGCAAGGTACACAGGACGACAACCAGCGTGCGGCACAGGGTATTGCAGAAGATCAGGCTATTGAGCGGGAAGCTCAATCGGGCCAGCGGCTTGTCGCTGGATCGCGAAGCCACGCGTTTGGCCAGCAAATGCTGGTGCGCGGATTCAATGGCGGAAAACAGGCCCGACCACAAAATCAGCAAGACCACTACAGCGAGCATCGGCCCTAAGGGCAAGTCGTCCATAAATGCCGCCCGTCAGATGTGCAGGATGTATTCACGGACCAGCTTGCTGCCGAAATACGCCAGCATCAGCAGGCAGAAACCGGCAAGGGTCCAGCGAATGGCTTTGTGACCGCGCCAGCCGAGACGGTTACGCCCCCAGAGCAACACGCTGAAGACGACCCAGGCCAGGCAGGCCAGCAAGGTTTTGTGCACCAGGTGCTGGGCGAACAGGTTGTCGACGAACAACCACCCCGAGATCAGCGACATCGACAGCAGGGTCCAGCCGGCCCAGAGGAAACCGAACAGCAGGCTTTCCATGGTTTGCAATGGCGGGAAGTTCTTGATCAGCCCGGAAGGGTGCTTGTGCTTGAGTTGATGGTCCTGAACCAGCAGCAGCAAGGCCTGGAACACCGCAATGGTGAACATGCCGTAGGCGAGAATCGACAGCAGGATGTGGGCGAGGATGCCGGGCTCCTCGTCAATGATCTGCACGGTACCGGCAGGGGCGAATTGGGCCAGCAGCACCGTCGCGGCTCCAAGCGGGAACAGCAGGACCAGCAGGTTTTCCACCGGGATGCGTGAGCAGGCCAGCAGGGTCAGGGCGATGACCGCAGCGGCAATCAGGCTGGCGGCACTGAAGAAATCCAGTCCCAGGCCGATCGGCGTCATCAGGTGGGTGACCAGGCTGGCGCCATGGGCCAGCACGGCCAGTACGCCCAGCGTGACCAGCAGGCGTTTGTTCGCCTTGGCGCAGGCGGCCAGACGCGTGCCTTGATAGAAAGTCGCAGCGGCATATAAACAGGCGGCGGCGAGGGTGGTTAGCAAACTCGGTGACAAGGGGAGCATAAGTCCTGTTAGGCAAGCCCGAAAGGCGCTGAGTTTGGCATAGAACCCACGCGGCACGAAAGACCAGACAAGCTGACGGCGAGGTGTCCGCCAGACGCAGTCTTCGCTATAATCCGCGACCTGCCCACGCCGCAGGCTCGCCGAGCACATGTTTAGTCCGGTTCGGGCCGCCATTATCCCGGTCTACACAGGGCCTGAAAGGATCGCGCAATGTTTGAAAACTTAACCGACCGTCTCTCGCAGACGCTGCGCCATGTCACCGGCAAGGCCAAGCTGACCGAGGACAACATCAAAGACACCCTGCGTGAAGTGCGTATGGCGTTGCTCGAAGCCGACGTCGCCTTGCCGGTGGTGAAGGACTTCGTCAATTCGGTCAAGGAGCGCGCCGTCGGCACCGAGGTGTCGCGTAGCCTGACGCCGGGCCAGGCCTTCGTGAAGATCGTCCAGGCCGAACTCGAAAGCCTGATGGGCGCGGCCAACGAAGACCTGAACCTGAGTGCCGTTCCACCCGCCGTCATCCTGATGGCCGGTTTGCAGGGCGCCGGTAAAACCACCACCGCCGGCAAACTTGCGCGCTTCCTTAAAGAGCGCAAGAAAAAGTCGGTCATGGTCGTGTCCGCGGACGTGTACCGTCCGGCGGCGATCAAGCAGCTGGAAACCCTGGCCAGCGACATCGGCGTGACATTCTTCCCGTCCGACCTGAGCCAGAAGCCGGTCGACATCGCCCAGGCAGCTATTAAGGAAGCAAAACTCAAATTCATCGACGTGGTCATCGTCGATACCGCCGGTCGCCTGCACATCGATGAAGAGATGATGGGCGAGATCAAGGCCCTGCACGCCGCGATCAACCCGGTCGAAACCCTGTTCGTGGTCGACGCCATGACCGGCCAGGACGCCGCCAACACGGCCAAGGCCTTCGGTGACGCACTGCCATTGACCGGTGTGATCCTGACCAAGGTCGACGGCGATGCCCGCGGCGGTGCCGCCCTGTCGGTTCGCGCCATTACCGGCAAGCCGATCAAGTTCATCGGTATGGGCGAGAAGAGCGAAGCGCTCGACCCGTTCCACCCTGAGCGTATTGCTTCGCGCATTCTCGGCATGGGCGACGTGCTCAGCCTGATCGAACAGGCGGAAGCGACCCTCGACAAGGACAAGGCCGACAAGCTGGCCAAGAAGCTGAAGAAGGGCAAGGGCTTCGACCTCGAGGACTTCCGCGATCAGCTGCAACAGATGAAGAACATGGGTGGCCTCGGCGGCCTCATGGACAAACTGCCGAACATGGGCGGTGTGAACCTGGCGCAGATGGGCAATGCCCAGAGTGCGGCAGAGAAGCAGTTCAAGCAGATGGAAGCCATCATCAACTCCATGACCCCGGCCGAGCGTCGTGACCCTGAGCTGATCAGCGGTTCGCGCAAGCGTCGTATCGCCATGGGTTCCGGCACTCAGGTGCAGGACATCGGCCGCTTGATCAAGCAGCACAAGCAGATGCAGAAGATGATGAAGAAATTCTCCGCCAAAGGCGGAATGGCCAAGATGATGCGCGGCATGGGCGGTATGTTGCCCGGCGGTGGCATGCCCAAGATGTAAAGAATCCGCGCCGGTCATCGTACCGGCGCAGACCCGCAAGGAAGCGGGATCTCCAGCAAACCCGCACTTGGCGGGAGCTGACCGGCCGTTTTTACCGACGGCTCTATAGCAAATCTGGATGGCCGCCGAAAGGCAGCCGGAAAAAGTCATTTGCAAAAGTCCGGATATTCCTTAGAATATGCGGCCTTTCGGGCACCCATGCCCGCTGTGCCTTTAGATTTGCAGCACCGACTACAGGAACGATGTTCACATGCTAACAATCCGTCTTGCCCTTGGCGGCTCCAAAAAGCGCCCGTTTTACCACTTGACCGTAACCGACAGCCGCAACCCGCGCGACGGTTCGCACAAGGAACAGGTTGGTTTCTTCAACCCTGTTGCTCGTGGTCAGGAAGTCCGTCTGTCCGTGAACCAAGAGCGCGTTGCCTACTGGCTGAGCGTTGGTGCACAACCTTCTGAGCGCGTTGCTCAGTTGTTGAAGGAATCTGCTAAGGCTGCGGCCTGAGCAATATGAACGCGACGCCAGCTGTTGCTGATGATTTGATCGTTATCGGCAAAATTTACTCTGTTCACGGCGTTCGCGGCGAAGTGAAGGTGTATTCCTTTACTGATCCGATTAAAAACCTGCTGGACTACAAAACCTGGACGCTCAAGCGTGACGGTAATGTAAAGCAGGTAGAGCTGGTCAGCGGACGTGGGAACGACAAGTTCCTGGTCGCAAAGCTCAAGGGTCTCGATGATCGCGAAGAAGCTCGTCTTCTGGCCGGTTATGAGATCTGCGTGCCGCGCAACCTGTTCCCTGAACTGACCGACGGCGAGTACTACTGGTACCAGCTGGAAGGTCTCAAGGTCATCGACACCCTCGGGCAACTGTTCGGGAAGATCGATCACCTGCTGGAGACCGGCTCGAATGATGTAATGGTGGTCAAGCCTTGCGCTGGCAGCCTGGATGATCGCGAACGCCTGTTGCCCTATACGGAGCAATGCGTGTTGGCTGTCGACCTGGTCGCAGGCGAGATGAAGGTGGATTGGGATGCGGACTTCTAAGCGTGGCTAACTTGCGCGTAGAAGTGATCAGTTTGTTTCCCGAGATGTTCTCCGCCATCAGCGAGTACGGCATCACCAGTCGGGCGGTGAAACAGGGGCTCTTGCAGCTCACCTGTTGGAATCCGCGAGACTACACGACGGATCGACATCACACTGTGGATGATCGCCCATTTGGCGGTGGTCCGGGCATGGTGATGAAGATCAAGCCCCTGGAAGATGCTCTGGTTCAGGCCAAGGCAGTCGCCGGGGAGGGCGCGAAGGTGATTTACCTGTCGCCCCAAGGCCGCCAGCTGACTCAGTCGGCGGTACGCGAGTTGGCGAATCTGGATGCATTGATCCTGATTGCCGGCCGCTATGAAGGCATTGACGAGCGTTTTATTGATGCTCATGTCGATGAAGAGTGGTCGATTGGCGACTATGTACTGTCTGGCGGCGAGCTGCCGGCGATGGTCCTGATCGATGCGGTTACACGACTGCTGCCTGGAGCTTTAGGGCATGCGGACTCCGCCGAGGAAGATTCCTTTACGGATGGTTTGCTGGATTGCCCGCATTACACCCGACCGGAGGTGTATGCGGATCAGCGTGTTCCCGACGTATTGCTAAGTGGCAATCACGCGCACATCCGGCGTTGGCGTTTACAGCAGTCCCTTGGTCGGACCTATGAACGACGCGCCGATCTTCTGGAAAGCCGCTCGCTTTCTGGAGAAGAGAAGAAGCTGCTCGAGGAATACATCCGCGAGCGGGACGATAGTTAACAACGTATCGATGGTAGATCCGACGATTTACCTTAGGAGCACAGCATGACTAACAAAATCATCCTTGCACTCGAAGCAGAGCAGATGACCAAAGAGATCCCTACCTTTGCCCCGGGCGACACCATTGTCGTTCAGGTGAAAGTGAAGGAAGGCGACCGTTCGCGTCTGCAAGCGTTCGAAGGTGTTGTTATCGCCAAGCGTAACCGCGGCGTAAACAGTGCATTCACCGTTCGTAAAATCTCCAACGGTGTTGGCGTAGAACGTACTTTCCAGACCTACAGCCCGCAAATCGACAGCATGGCCGTTAAACGTCGCGGTGACGTACGTAAAGCCAAGCTGTACTACCTGCGTGACCTGTCTGGTAAAGCAGCTCGCATCAAGGAAAAACTGGCTTAAGTCCAGCTTCCCGATGCAGAAAAAAGCAGCCTACGGGCTGCTTTTTTGTTGCCCGCGATTTGTCCCGCCCCCTGTAGGAGCGTACCGTCAGGCACCACCGTTCTGGGGTTGAATCAACGCCAGCAACGTCCATCCCGCCCCAGGTTTGTGCGTGCTATCCGGCGTCACCACATGCACCCAGCCGTTGTTGTCACGCATGAACAGCAACGTCGCGCGAACACCATGCAGTGCCTGATAATCGTCCCAACCGAAGCCTTCCTTCAGTGTTGTGTTGTACAGCTCGGCACCCTGACTCAGTTGGCTGGCGAATTTCCCGTAGCTCAGCGCCTCGCTGCCCAGTTGATTGCCGCGATGCTCCAGGCTGGTTCGATGCTTGTCCGAGCGACGGCTTTCCTGGCCGCTGGCCAAACCGAACATTCGTTGATGGCCAAATTCGTGACGAAAGCGCATCAATGCCAGGGTGTTCATTTCGCCTGAAGGAGACAGTGCCAGCAAATGGCCAAGCCCCACCAGGTCCAGATGTGCGTCGGCATGTTGTGAAGCCGGATTACCAAAGTAGGTGGGCAACCCTTCCATGCGCGCCGCCCGGATATTTTCCCAGCTCGAGTCGGTCAGCAGCACCCGAATGCCCAAATGCTGCAACGCCTTGCCCAGTGTCCGTGCAGGGCCATTGGCGCCGATGATCAGAAAGCCGCTTGGCGCCGGTTCGGCAACGCTCAGCAGGCGCGCCAGTGGTCGCGCCGTGGCGCTTTGCAATACCACCGTGCCGATGATCACTGCAAAGGTCAGGGGTACCAGCAGCAGCGCCCCTTGGTGCCCCGCCTCATCCAGGCGAATGGCGAAGATGGCCGATACCGCAGCCGCGACAATGCCGCGGGGCGCAATCCATGCCAGCAGTGCCCGCTCGCGCCAGCCCAGGCTGGAGCCGGCCGTGCACAGCAACACGTTGAGGGGGCGGGCAATGAACTGAATGATCAGAAGCAGAATCAGTACAAGCGGCCCGAGAGCGAGCAAGGCATTCAGGTCCAGACGCGCTGCCAGCAAGATGAACAACCCGGAAATCAGCAGGACGCTGAGGTTTTCCTTGAAATGCAGGATATGCCGCACGTCCACGCCTTTCATGTTGGCCAGCCACATGCCCATCAAAGTCACCGCCAGCAGGCCGGATTCATTCATCGTTTCGCTGGCCGCAATAAAGATACCCAGTACAGCCGCGAGCGAAGCCAGATTGTGCAGATACTCCGGCAGCCAATGCCGACGAATGATAGTGCCCAGTACCCAGCCGCCAAGAATGCCGAACAGGCTGCCGCACAGAATCACCCCGCCAAAGGTCAGCAGGCTTTGCGTCAGGCCGTTACCCTCGGCGCTGGCAATGATGAAGCTGTAGACCACCACCGCCAGCAGGGCGCCGATCGGGTCGATGACAATGCCTTCCCAGCGCAGGATGTTGGCAATCGATGCTTTCGGGCGCACGACTCGCAGCATTGGCACGATGACGGTCGGTCCGGTGACCAGGGTCAGGCTGCCGAACAAAGTGGCCAGCATCCAGTCGAACCCCAGCAACCAGTGAGTGGCCAGGGCGATGACCACCCAGGTCGAGAGGGCGCCCAGGGTGACCAGGCGACGAACCACGCTGCCAATCTCGCGCCATTCCGACAAATGCAGGGTCAGGCTGCCCTCGAACAGAATCAGCGCCACCGCCAGGGATACCAGTGGCATCAGCAAGGGACCGAACATTTCCTGTGGATCGAGCCAGTGCAAAACGGGACCCACCAGAATGCCGGTCAATAACAGAAACAGAATCGCCGGCAGCTTCAAGCGCCATGCCAGCCATTGGCAGCCCAGCGCTGCCGCACCTATACCGCCAAACGCCAACAAAATCTGCTGTTCGCTCATTGCCGTTCCCTGTTCCTTGAAATAGCGGGCTATGAAAGACTAGCGGCCGTTTCTACCGTTCACGTTGATTTTTAGCGCGCAGTATCAAAGCTGCGCGCCCTGAGTGCCCATGCCTGCCATCGATCATCCTTTGATAGACCAGTTCCTTGACGCCCTGTGGCTGGAGAAAGGTCTTTCCGACAATACCCGCGATGCCTATCGCAGTGACCTCGCGCTGTTCCACGGTTGGTTGCAGGAAAAAGGCCTGGAACTGGCCAGTGCGGGTCGGGAGTTGATCCTCGATCACCTGGCCTGGCGTGTGGAGCAAAACTACAAACCCCGTTCAACCGCGCGATTTCTCTCGGGTGTGCGGGGGTTCTATCGCTACTTGTTGCGAGAAAAGTTGATCGCTGTCGATCCCACCCTTCGCGTTGATATGCCGCAGCTTGGCAGGCCGTTGCCCAAGTCCTTGTCGGAAGCGGATGTCGAGGCCTTGCTGGCGGCACCGGATTTGAGCGAGGCGATCGGGCAGCGTGATCGGGCCATGCTTGAGGTGTTGTACGCCTGCGGTTTGCGGGTGACCGAGCTGATCAGCCTGACACTGGAGCAGGTCAACCTTCGCCAGGGCGTGCTGCGAGTGATGGGCAAGGGCAGCAAGGAGCGGCTGGTGCCGATGGGTGAGGAGGCGATTGTCTGGGTCGAGCGTTACCTGCGCGATGGCCGTGGCGAGCTGCTCGGCGGACGCCCCAGCGATGTGCTGTTTCCCAGCCAGCGCGGCGAGCAGATGACCCGCCAGACGTTCTGGCACCGGATCAAGCATCAGGCCAAGGTCGCGGGGATCGGCAAGTCGCTGTCGCCGCACACCTTGCGCCATGCCTTCGCCACGCACCTGCTCAATCACGGCGCCGACTTGCGGGTGGTGCAGATGCTGCTGGGGCACAGCGATCTGTCGACCACCCAGATCTACACCCATGTCGCCCGGGCGCGGTTGCAGGATCTGCACGCCAAACACCACCCGCGCGGTTGAATGGAGATCCTTATGGGAGCGAGCCTGCTCGCGAATGCGGTCTTTCATCCAAAACAGATGTTGACTGTCAGATCGCCTTCGCGAGCAGGCTCGCTCCCACAGAAAAGCACCACAAAGTGCCTTGTATCACCGGCATTCGGCCCCACGGGCCTTATGTGGTAGGCTTTGCCGGTTTGCACGATGGGCGGTTATGACCCGGTGTTCCGGTGTCGGCGTTCTGATCGTCCCATTTGTCCGCCTTCAGGAGTTCTCATGCGTCTGACCCAGATTTTCGCCGCCGCCGCCATTGCGTTGGTCAGCACCTTTGCCGTCGCCGATGACGCGGCTGACAAAGCCATTCGTAAAAGCCTGGAAAACCTCCAGCTCGAAGTGCCGGTAGAGTCCATCACCGCCAGCCCGCTGCCGGGCCTGTACGAAGTCAAGCTCAAGGGCAGCCGGGTGCTGTACGCCAGTGCCGACGGCCAGTACGTGGTTCAGGGCTATATGTTCCAGCTCAAGGACGGCAAACCGGTCAATCTGACCGAGAAGACCGAACGCCTGGGCATCTCCAAACTGATCAACGAGATTCCGGTCGCTGAAACCGTGGTGTATCCGGCCATTGGCGAAACCAAATCGCACATCACGGTGTTCACCGACACCACCTGCCCGTACTGCCATAAGTTGCACGCCGAAGTGCCCGAGCTGAACAAGCGCGGCATCGAAGTACGTTACGTGGCGTTCCCGCGTCAGGGCCTGGGCTCGCCGGGTGACGAGCAACTGCAAGCGGTGTGGTGCTCCAAAGACAAGAAAGCGGCCATGGACCAGATGGTCGACGGCAAGGAAATCAAGGCCGCCAAGTGCGATAACCCGGTTTCCAAACAGTTTGCCCTCGGCCAGTCGATTGGCGTGAACGGCACACCGGCCATCGTTTTGGCTGACGGTCAGGTCATTCCGGGCTACCAGCCTGCGCCACAAGTCGCCAAACTGGCGCTGGGCGCGAAGTAAATTCGCATCGTCACGGCCAGCCTTGACGATCATGGTCCGGCAGCGACATCGCCGGGCCATTAATAGAGAGCCGCGAACCTGCGGCTGTTTTCACGGCCGGCCTCGAGTCGGCCGTTTTATGGGGAGTTCACAGTGAAACCGGTCAAAGTAGGCATCTGTGGGTTAGGGACCGTCGGTGGCGGTACCTTCAACGTACTTCAGCGCAACGCCGAGGAAATTGCTCGTCGTGCCGGGCGTGGAATCGAAGTGGCACAAATTGCCATTCGCACGCCAAAGCCTCAGTTCCAAACGACCGGTATTGCGATTACCAACGATGTCTTCGAAGTGGCCACGAACCCTGAGATCGACATCGTCATAGAGCTGATGGGCGGCTACACCGTTGCCCGCGAGCTGGTACTCAAGGCCATCGAGAATGGCAAGCATGTGGTCACCGCGAACAAGGCGCTCATCGCTGTTCACGGTAATGAAATTTTTGCCAAGGCACGCGAGAAGGGCGTGATCGTTGCGTTCGAAGCGGCCGTGGCCGGTGGCATACCGGTGATCAAGGCGATCCGTGAAGGTCTGTCAGCCAACCGCATCAACTGGGTCGCCGGCATCATCAACGGCACTGGCAACTTCATTCTCACGGAAATGCGCGAGAAAGGCCGGACCTTCGAAGACGTGCTGGCTGAAGCCCAGGCTCTGGGTTACGCCGAAGCCGATCCGACCTTCGACGTCGAAGGTATCGATGCGGCGCACAAGCTGACGATTCTGGCGTCCATCGCGTTCGGTATTCCGTTGCAGTTCGACAAGGCCTACACCGAAGGCATCACCAAACTGACCACCGCTGACGTGAACTACGCCGAAGCATTGGGCTACCGCATCAAGCACCTGGGCGTGGCGCGCAGCACCGCGACCGGTATCGAGTTGCGCGTACACCCGACGCTGATTCCGGCCGATCGCCTGATCGCCAATGTCAACGGCGTGATGAACGCAGTGATGGTCAATGGCGACGCCGCCGGTTCGACCCTGTTCTACGGCGCTGGCGCCGGCATGGAACCGACCGCTTCGTCGGTGATCGCCGACCTGGTGGACGTGGTTCGCGCCATGACTTCCGACCCGGAAAACCGCGTACCGCACCTGGCCTTCCAGCCGGATTCGCTGTCCGCCCATCCGATCCTGCCGATCGAAGCCTGCGAAAGCGCTTACTACCTGCGCATTCAGGCCAAGGATCACCCGGGCGTACTGGCCCAGGTGGCGAGCATCCTGTCGGAGCGTGGCATCAACATCGAGTCGATCATGCAGAAGGAAGTCGAGGAACACGACGGCCTGGTGCCAATGATCCTGCTGACCCATCGCGTGCTGGAGCAGCGCATCAATGATGCAATCGCCGCCCTGGAAGCGTTGGCGGGCGTGGTCGGTCCGGTTGTACGGATCCGCGTCGAGCATCTGAACTAAGCCGTTATCGTTCACCGGGCCCGCGCGCGGGCCCGGCTTTACGAACACTGTCCATTGGAGTCAGTCATGCGTTACATCAGTACCCGCGGCCAGGCACCGGCCCTGAATTTCGAAGACGTCCTGCTGGCTGGCCTTGCCACCGACGGCGGTTTGTACGTCCCGGAAAACCTGCCACGTTTCACCCAGGAAGAAATCGCTTCCTGGGCCGGCCTGCCGTATCACGAGCTGGCTTTCCGCGTCATGCGCCCGTTCGTCACCGGCAGCATTCCGGATGCCGATTTCAAAAAGATCCTTGAAGAAACCTACGGTGTGTTCGCCCACAGCGCCGTCGCGCCGCTGCGTCAGCTGAACGGCAACGAATGGGTTCTGGAGCTGTTCCACGGCCCGACCCTGGCGTTCAAGGACTTCGCCCTGCAACTGCTCGGTCGCCTGCTCGATTACGTGCTGGAAAAGCGCGGCGAGCGCGTGGTGATTGTCGGCGCCACCTCCGGTGATACCGGTTCGGCCGCCATCGAAGGCTGCAAGCACTGCGAAAACGTCGACATCTTCATCCTGCATCCGCACAACCGTGTGTCCGAAGTGCAGCGTCGGCAGATGACCACCATTTTCGGTGAGAACATCCACAACATCGCCATCGAAGGCAACTTCGATGACTGCCAGGAAATGGTCAAGGCGAGCTTCGCCGACCAGGGTTTCCTCAAGGGCACACGCCTGGTGGCGGTGAACTCGATCAACTGGGCGCGGATCATGGCCCAGATCGTTTATTACTTCCACGCGGCCCTGCAACTGGGCGGCCCGGCGCGTTCGGTGTCGTTCTCGGTGCCGACCGGCAACTTCGGCGACATCTTCGCCGGTTACCTGGCGCGCAACATGGGCCTGCCGATCAACCAGTTGATCGTCGCCACCAACCGCAATGACATCCTGCACCGCTTCATGAGCGGCAACCAGTACGTCAAGGAAACCCTGCACGCCACCCTGTCGCCATCCATGGACATCATGGTGTCGTCGAACTTCGAGCGCCTGCTGTTCGACCTGCACGGTCGCAATGGCGCGGCGATTGCCGGTCTGATGGACAGCTTCAAGCAGGGCGGTGGCTTCAGCGTCGAGCAGGAGCGCTGGACCGAAGCACGCAAGCTGTTCGACTCGCTGGCCGTGGATGATGCGCAAACCTGCGAGACCATCGCCGAAGTCTACGAGCAGACCGGTGAAGTGCTGGATCCGCACACCGCCATTGGCGTCAAGGCCGCACGCGAATGCCGCCGCAGCCTGGATATCCCGATGGTGATCCTCGGTACGGCCCATCCGGTCAAGTTCCCGGATGCCGTAGAGAAAGCCGGTGTAGGAAAAGCACTGGAGCTCCCTGTGCATCTTGCCGATCTGTTCGAGCGCGACGAGCGTTGCACTGTGCTGCCGAACGACCTCAAAGCGGTGCAGGCTTTCGTCAGCCAGCACGGTAATCGCGGCAAAGCGCTTTAAGCTGCGATAGCTAAACATCGCGAGCAGCCTTGCAAACCCTGTGGGAGCGAGCCTGCTCGCGAAAGCAGTCTTTCATTCAAAAATGATGCTGACTGATTCACCGCCTTCGCGAGCAGGCTCGCTCCCACAAGGGCGGCTGCTCAGCGAACCCGACAAACGCGACACCACTGTTTTTTCCCTGTCATCTTTGCCATGCATGCTCAATCAACCAGAGACGCAGCTTTCAGAACTTTCTTCTCGGGCCGGCGGTCATTTACTGTAGACACGCCCCAGGCACTTCGTTTTCGGACTATTGAGTGGTGATCGAGATGGAAAGTATCAGTCTCTTGCTCGGTGAGGCTCTGAGCCCGTACCAGGTGACATTGACCCCGTCAGGCCTTCACGGTGAATGTCGGGTGACATTGAAGAACGCGACCGGTGTAGTGGTCGTCGATCGGGAGTTCAATCAGGCGCAGTTGACCGACAAGCGTTCGCTGACCGATGTGGTCGATGGCTTGCATCGCGACGTGCTGATCGCGGAAGGACGCCTGGAACCCTGTGTCATCGCGGCCTTGCGCAATGCCGCGCAAGGCAAGCAACTGGCCAGCCGAAATTGAAGTGTCATTTGTGGGAACCTTCCTGCAGCCAGATCAGTCAGACCCTTTAACAGCAGGATCAAGCATTGTGCTCCGGTGCTTGTAGCTTGCTGCTACGGGTCTTTAGGTAGACCACGTTTAACCCCGAGTCGTCTCCCCACTTCTCGGGGTTTCTTTTTGCCTGGAATGTGTCAATTCCCGGCCTGCTGCTCGAAAAACTCCCTGGAGGCCTCAAGGTACGCGCTTCGACTTTCCGGATCGAGCCAGGCGGCATAGGCTTCGCTCAGGTGATCGCGGGGCAGGGTGCGCAGCAACCGGTTGATCTCGATGATTGCCTGCCGGCCTTGGGGTGTGTCGGTGCAGCCGATGTAGCCGGACAGGTATTTGCCCGTGCCGCGAATCGGGTAGAACCGCAATTCATCCTCCGCGATGCCTTGCTGCTGGGCCTGGTAGCGGATTTCCGGGCGATAACCCAGCAGCAACTGCAAGCGCCCCAGCCGTTGCATCTGCAACAGGCTGCCCAAGGCATCGCTGCCATAGTGGCGTGTCAGGGTGTTGGGGGAAGCCTGCGTGAGCAGCGTGTCGAGGTACTCGCCATAGTTGCGCTCGGCGACGATTCCCAGCGTCACGCTACCGGTGGCCAGCAGGGTCGCCAGGTCCACTTCTCCATCCTTGATGAAAGGCGCCAATACTTCGCGATCGACCCGCCGCACGGCCAGGCCGTTGCTCATGGCGCGAAACACCGGAATGGAGAACGCGATCCAGGTTTCGCGTTCCTTGCTCCAGTTCAGCGCCGCATCGCAGGTGAGGGATGGTTCATGGAGCATTTGCAAGCCGCGCGCACGATTGACCTTCATCACACTGTGCTGGTACTGAGGCATGCCGGCGATCAGCTCCGTCAACAGTTCATCGATGACTCCCTGGCCCTTTTTCGGACCTTCGAAAATGAACAGCGGCGGCAGATCGCGCTTGAGCCAGATGAGCGTGTCCTTGGGGTGCGCCCACGTCTGGGGCGCCAGTGCGAAGATCAGAAACAAACCCAGCCAAGTGCACAGCGCCCGTCCGTTGCCTGACAGGCAGCATTTGATGGATCGCGCCATCGGACGCTTTAGCTCAGATGGCTCCGTCTTTGCGTAGCTGAGTGATCTGCGACGCGTCATAGCCAAGTCCCTGGAGTACCTGGGCGTTGTGTTCACCCAGTTGCGGCCCGACCCATTCACAATCACCGGGTGTCTCAGAGAGTTTCGGCACGATTCCCGGCATCTTGAAGTCTTTGCCATCGGGGAGTTTGGCCTGCAGGAACATTTCCCGGGCGAGGTATTGCGGATCGCTGAACATGTCTTCGGCACTGAAGATCCGGCTGGCCGGCACGTCGGCCTTGTTCAGGTGTTCAAGGACCGTGTCCAGCGGCAGCGAGTTGACCCAGCGATCGATGACCCCGTAGAGCTCATCGCGACGGCTGTCACGGCCATCATTGCTGGCCAGCACCGGGTCATTGGCCAGGTCTTCGCGGCCAATGATCAGCATGAAGCGCTTGAAGATGGCATCGCCATTGGCGCCGATCTGCACATGTTTGCCGTCGGCGCTGGTGTGGATCGAAGAAGGCGTGATGCCGGGCATGATGTTGCCGGTGCGTTCACGGATGAACCCGAATACATCGAACTCCGGGACCATGCTTTCCATCATGGCGAAGATCGCTTCATACAGCGCCACGTCCACCATCTGCCCCTGGCCGCCATTGACCTCGCGGTGACGCAGGGCCATCAACGCACCGATCACACCCCAGAGCGCGGCGATCGAATCGCCAATCGAAATGCCGGTGCGCACCGGTGGTCGGTCTTCGAATCCGGTGATGTAGCGCAGGCCACCCATGGATTCACCGACCGCGCCAAACCCCGGCTGATCTTTCATCGGACCGGTCTGGCCGAAGCCCGAGAGCCGCACCATCACCAGTTTCGGGTTCAGTGCATGCAAGACATCCCAACCCAGGCCGAGTTTTTCCAGGACGCCCGGGCGGAAATTCTCGATCAGGATATCCGCCTCACTCAGCAGTTGTTTCAGAATCGCCAGGCCGTCCGGATGCTTCAGGTTCAGGGTCAGGGACTTTTTGTTGCGCGCCTGCACAAACCACCAAAGCGAAGTGCCTTCATACAACTTGCGCCATTTGCGCAGCGGATCGCCACCGTCCGGGGATTCGATCTTGATCACCTCGGCCCCGAATTCAGCGCAGATACGCGAGGCGAACGGGCCGGCAATCAAAGTGCCCAACTCAATGACTTTCAGACCTGAGAGCGGTTTGGCAGTGAACGGCATACGGGATCCTGTAGGAAGAGAGGTTGAGCGATTACAGACTTTTAACATAGCCGACTGTCAGCCGCTCACGGTAGATCGCCATCAATTCGATGATTGCCTGTCGCATCGGTTAGACTTGCCGCCTTTCCACGTATCAAGAAGCCCGTTCATGGCCCAGCCGTCCACGACCTACAAGTTTGAACTGAACCTCACCGACCTCGACCGCAGCGTCTACGAGAGCGTCAAGCAGACCATCGCCCGTCACCCTTCGGAAACCGAAGAGCGTATGACCGTGCGCCTGCTGGCCTACGCCCTCTGGTACAACGAGCAGCTGTCTTTTGGCCGTGGCCTGTCAGAAGTGGATGAACCAGCCTTGTGGGAAAAAAGCCTGGATGACCGTGTCCTGCACTGGATCGAAGTCGGCCAGCCGGATGCCGAGCGCCTGACGTGGTGTTCCCGTCGTACCGAACGCACCAGCCTCCTGGCCTATGGCAGCCTGCGTGTCTGGGAAGGCAAAGTGGTCCCGGCGGTGAAAAATCTGAAAAACGTCAACATTGCCGCAGTGCCCCAGGAAGTCCTGGAAACCCTGGCCAAAGACATGCCCCGCGTCATCAAGTGGGACGTGATGATCAGTGAAGGGACGATTTTCGTCACCGACGACCGTGGTCAGCACGAAGTCCAGTTGCAGTGGCTGGCCGGCGAACGCGGCTAATCATTCGCCGCCAGGCCGCGTCATCCGGATTTATCCTACGTATTGAAGAGAAGCTCCTGTCACCCCATGCGCATCGAACCTCGCCTGCTGCCCGATACCCTGCCATTCCTCGGTGATATTCCACCTCTGTTGACCCGCCTGTACGCGGCGCGGGGCGTGCAGTCCGAAGCCGAACTGGACAAAAGCCTGGCGCGGTTGATTCCGTACCAGCAGCTCAAGGGCATCGATGCCGCGGTGGATTTGCTGGTGATCGCGCTGGAGCAACGGCAGCGAATCCTGATCGTCGGCGATTTCGATGCCGACGGCGCCACGGCCAGTACCGTGGGGACGCTGGGCTTGCGCCTGCTGGGCGCTGCGCATGTCGACTACCTGGTGCCCAACCGATTCGACTACGGCTACGGCCTGACGCCGGAAATCGTCGCGGTGGCGCTGGAGCGCCAGCCACACTTGTTGATTACCGTGGATAACGGCATTTCCAGCGTCGAAGGCGTAGCGGCGGCGAAAAAGGCCGGGCTCAACGTGTTGGTCACCGATCACCACTTGCCCGGTGATGAACTGCCTTTGGCCGATGCCATCGTCAATCCGAACCAGCCCGGTTGCGCATTTCCGAGCAAGGCGCTGGCCGGTGTCGGGGTGATTTTCTATGTACTGATGGCCTTGCGCGCGCGCTTGCGCAGCCTGGGTTGGTACGAAAGCAAGCCGCAGCCGAATATCGGTGAATTACTTGATCTCGTGGCCCTGGGGAGTGTCGCCGACGTGGTGCCACTGGATGCCAACAACCGTATTTTGGTGCATCAGGGCCTGGAGCGAATTCGCGCCGGACGTGCCCGACCTGGCATCAAGGCGATTCTCGAAGTGGCCAAGCGTGACCATACGCGCATCACCTCGACCGATCTGGGGTTCATCGTCGGCCCGCGCTTGAATGCGGCGGGGCGTCTGGATGACATGAGCCTGGGCATCGAATGCCTGCTCACCGAAGATGCCGGCCTGGCCCGGGAAATGGCCGCGCAGCTGGACGGCATGAACCAGGACCGCAAATCCATCGAGCAGGGCATGCAGCGTGAAGCCCTCGCTCAGCTCAAGGACTTGCCGGTGGAATCGATGCCGTTCGGTTTGTGCCTGTTCGATCCCGAGTGGCACCAAGGTGTCATCGGTATCCTGGCGTCGCGTATGAAAGAGCGTTATTTCCGTCCGACCATCGCTTTTGCCGATGCCGGAGACGGCCTGCTCAAGGGCTCCGGGCGCTCGGTCCAGGGCTTTCATATTCGCGATGCCCTGAGCGTGGTGGCGGCGCAGCATCCGAACCTGATCACCAAGTACGGTGGCCATGCCATGGCCGCCGGCCTGACGCTGCCGGAAGCGAACTTTCCCTTGTTCGCCGAAGCCTTTGATGCCGAAGTGCGTCGCCAAATGCGCGAAGAAGACCTGACCGGGCGCCTGCTCTCGGACGGTACTTTGGCGGTCGAGGAGTTTCACCTGGAACTGGCCCGTGCACTGCGCCATGCCGGCCCCTGGGGGCAGCACTTCCCGGAACCGCTGTTTCACGGGGTGTTTCAACTGGTCGAGCAGCGCGTGGTCGGCGAACGGCACCTGAAGGTGGTGCTCAGAAGCGAGTGCGGCTCGGTCAAGCTCGATGGCATCGCTTTTGGTATCGACCGCGATATCTGGCCGAATCCGACCATCAAATGGGTGGAGTTGGCCTACAAGCTCGACGTCAACGAGTTTCGCGGCAACGAGACTGTCCAGCTGATGATTGCCCACATCGAACCGCGTTGATCCCTTCGCGAGCAGGCTCGCTCCCACAGGATTTACGCGAACCCTGTGGGAGCGAGCCTGCTCGCGAATGCAATTTCCCAGGCACCGAATCCTTCGGAACCCTGCACTGTTCCTTGATGTCGGCTAGGCTCTAAACACTGCTTGATAATCCTTGTGACGTCTTGTCGAATTTTTTGCCCGCGGGGGCGGGTGCTGTACCTTTTTCCTGTCACTCGTCGACTTTCAAACAGAACCCTGGAGCCTGCCCACTGATTCGAGAGGTGCCCCATGAGTCTGCTGCTTGAACCCTATACCCTTCGCCAATTGACCCTGCTCAACCGCATCGCGGTATCGCCGATGTGCCAGTATTCCAGCGTCGATGGCCTGGCCAATGACTGGCATCTGGTGCACCTCGGCAGCCGTGCCATCGGCGGGGCGGGGCTGGTATTTACCGAAGCCACGGCCGTCACTGCTGATGGGCGCATTACCGCGCAAGACCTTGGTTTGTGGAACGACGAACAGATCGAACCCCTGCAACGCATTACTCGCTTCATTGCCGCTCAGGGCGCTGTGGCGGGCATTCAATTGGCCCATGCAGGGCGCAAGGCCAGCACTTATCGGCCATGGCTGGGCAAACATGGCAGTGTGAAACCTGCAGATGGCGGCTGGCTACCGGTGGGCCCGTCACCGATCGCTTTCGACCCGGAGCACACTAAACCCACGCAACTCGACGACGATGCAATCGCCGCTGTCATTCAGGCCTTCGTCGACTCAGCCAAACGTGCGCTGATTGCGGGTTTCAAGGTGGTCGAAGTCCACGCGGCCCACGGCTATCTGCTGCACCAGTTTCTTTCGCCACTGAGTAATCAGCGGCGTGACCAGTACGGCGGTTCATTCGAAAATCGCATCCGTCTGGTGATGCAGGTTACCGAAGCGGTACGCGCCGTGTGGCCTGAAGAGTTGCCACTGTTTGTCCGGGTCTCGGCCACCGATTGGGTGGAGGATGGTTGGAATCCCGATGAAACGGTTGAACTGGCACGGCGTCTGAAAGCTCTGGGCGTGGACCTGATTGATGTCTCGTCGGGCGGTACGGCGGTGAATGCGGAAATTCCTACCGGGCCCGGTTACCAGACTCGCTTTGCCGAGCGTGTGCGCAAAGAGGCGGAGATCGCCACCGGCACCGTAGGCATGATTACCGAGCCCGCACAGGCTGAGCATATTTTGCGTACCTGTCAGGCAGACATCATTTTCCTGGCCCGAGAGTTGTTGCGCGATCCGTATTGGCCGCTGCATGCGGACGACGATCTCGGTGGCCACAAGGCCGTCTGGCCGGCGCAATATCAACGGGCGACCCATCGCGAACAGCCCATTCATGAATCGGACCTGCGCGACTGAACGCCGTAAAAAAGCCCCTGAATCGTGAGATTCAGGGGCTTTCATTTTTCCGGATATCCGATCAGGCCGCTTCGATCTTGCTGCGGTTCTGCTCGACCTTGTGCAGATAAGCCTTGAGCTTGTCCTGTTCCGCGGCCGTGGTGAACAAACCGAGCTTGCTGCGGCGCCACAGGATGTCGTGCGCGGTGGTGGCCCATTCTTCGCTGCACAGGTAATCGACTTCGCGGGTGTAAAGGCCGCCGCCGATGTGTTCACCCAGATCGCTCAGGGCTTGCACGCCTTCGAGCATGCGCCAGGTGCGACTACCGTAGGTAGTGGCCCAGCGACGGGAGATTTCGGTGGGAATCCAGTCAAACTTGTCGCGAATCTGCGAGCTCAGCGCTTGCGGCGTGGTCATGTTTTCGCCGCCCGGCAGGGTTTCATTGGCCGTCCAGCTCGGCTTGATGTGCGGGAAGTACGGTGCCAGTTGCGCCAGTGCCGATTCAGCCAGCTTGCGGTAGGTGGTCAGCTTGCCGCCGAAGACCGACAGCAGCGGTGCTTCTTCACTGCCGCCCGACAGTGCCAGGGTGTAATCGCGGGTGACGGCCGACGGGTTGTCGGATTCGTCGTTGCACAACGGACGCACACCGGAATAGCTGTGCAGGATGTCGTCGCGGCTGATCTGCTTTTTGAAGTGGGCGTTGACCACGTTCAACAGGTAATCGGTTTCGCCTTCAGTGATCGCCACTTTTGCTGGATCGCCGGTGTACTCGCGGTCGGTGGTGCCGATCAGGGTGAAGCGGTTCAGGTAGGGAATGGTGAACACGATGCGCTGATCTTCGTTTTGCAGAATGTGCGCGTGTTCACCTTCGTACAGCTTCGGCACGATCAGGTGACTGCCCTGGATCAGTCGGATGCCGTACGGCGATTCCATTTTCAGGTCATCCCGAATGAACTTGGCGACCCAGGGGCCGGCCGCGTTCACCAGCGCCTTGGCGCGGATCGAAAACAGGCTGCCATCGGCGCGTTCCAGATTCAGGTGCCACAGGCCTTTGCTGCGACGCGCACTGACGCAACGGGTCTGGGTGTGGACGTGAGCGCCTTTTTCCCGGGCCGTCATGGCGTTCAACACCACCAGTCGCGCATCGTCGACCCAGCAATCGGAGTATTCGAAGCCTTTGGTGATTTCGCTTTTCAGGGCGCTGTCCGGACCGAACTTCAGGCTTTTGGAGCCTTTGAGTTGTTCGCGTTTGCCGAGATTGTCATAGAGGAACAGGCCCGCGCGGATCATCCAGGCCGGCCGCAGGTGCGGGCGATGAGGCAGCACGAAGCGCATTTGCTTGACGATGTGCGGCGCCTTGGCCAGCAGCACTTCGCGCTCGGCCAGGGCTTCGCGCACCAGGCGGAATTCGTAATGTTCGAGGTAGCGCAGGCCGCCGTGGATCAGCTTGCTGCTGGCTGACGAGGTGTGGCTGGCCAGATCATCCTTTTCGCAAAGGAACACCGACAGGCCGCGGCCGGCTGCATCCGCTGCGATCCCCACGCCATTGATCCCGCCACCGATGACGGCGATATCGTAGACCTCGGCAAGAGGGGGCGCAGGCAAGGTAGAAGTGGGCATTGGCTGTGGCCTCGGAATTCTTTTATATTGAATTCGAACATTAATGTTCATTTGCGAAAATCTTAGCCCATAAAGACGCGCACGACCAGCCGGCCACGATTGAAAAAACTCATCGAAGGGGTGTGAAAGGAAAATATTCGAACATTCTGATGCGCGTAGAGGCGCAAAGGGGAGTGTTTTTGAGATCGCTTTCGCGAGCAGGCTCGCTCCCACAGGTTCAGTGTGATCCTTGTGGGAGCGAGCCTGCTCGCGAAGGCGTCAGTACAAATGATGAAAATTTACGACGGTTAAACAACCTCCAGCCGAACCTTGTGCTGATTGAGCAACTGCGCCAGCGCCGGGGAAGGTTGCTGATCGGTGACCAGGCAATCGACCAGGCTGATCGGCCCCAGGCGGATCATGGCGTTGCGCCCGAATTTGCTGGAGTCGGCGGCGAGGATCACTTTGCGGGCGTTGGCGATGATCGCCTGGGATACCCGCACTTCCTGATAATCGAAATCCAACAGGCTGCCGTCTTCATCGATGCCGCTGATACCGACAAGGGCGAAGTCGACCTTGAACTGATTGATGAAATCGACACTGGCCTGCCCGACCACCCCACCGTCACGTCGCACGTTGCCACCGGTCAGCAGCACGTCGAAATCGTCCTTGGCGCTGAGCATCGAGGCCACATGCAGGTTGTTGGTGATGATCTTCAGGTGATTGTGATTGAGCAGCGCGCGGGCTATGGATTCGGTGGTGGTGCCGATGTTGATGAACAGCGAGGCGTGATCGGGGATCTGCGCCGCAATGGCTTCGCCAATGCGTTGCTTCTCATCGCGCATCTGGTCGGCGCGCATCGCATAGGCGGTGTTTTCGACACTGGAATCGTAAGCCGCGCCGCCGTGGTAGCGACGCAGCAGATTGGCTTCCGCCAACTGATTGATATCGCGGCGGATGGTCTGCGGAGTAACAACGAACAGCGTGGCCATTTCCTCGATACTGACATAGCCGCGCTCGCGGACCAGTTCGAGGATTTGCTGCTGACGGGGAGGCAGATTCATGGGGCGTCCTTTGGGCTGCCGTGCAAAATTTGCCCATGATGCCGCAGGAACCTGTTCCCTGCCAGTTACATACAGATACGAGTAAGCAGGTCGGCTTACTCGGCGCCTTCCTGGGGCTCCCAATCGCGTGTGCGACTGACCGCTTTTTTCCAGCCGGCGTAGAGTTTTTCCTTCGCCGTTTCGTCCAGCGCCGGTTCGAATCGGCGCTCGATCACTGCCTTGCCGCGCAACTCTTCCAGGCTGCCCCAGAAACCGCAGGCCAGGCCTGCCAGGTAAGCCGCGCCCAGCGCCGTGGTTTCGCGCATTTGCGGGCGCTCGACCTGGGTACCGAGGATGTCGGCCTGGAACTGCATGAGGAAGTTGTTCGCGACCGCGCCGCCATCCACACGCAGGGCCTTGAGGCGTTCGCCCGCATCCTGTTGCATGGCATCGAGCACGTCGCGGGTCTGGTAGGCAATCGACTCCAGCGCGGCGCGGATGATGTGGTCCACGCGCACGCCACGGGTCAGGCCGAACAGCGCGCCACGGGCATAGGGGTCCCAGTACGGTGCGCCGAGGCCGGTGAAGGCGGGGACCAGGTACACGCCGTTGCTGTCCTTGACCTTGTTGGCGAAGTACTCGGTGTCGTGGGCGTCATTGATGATCTTCAATTCGTCGCGCAGCCACTGCACGGTGGAGCCGCCGTTGAACACCGCACCTTCCAGTGCATAGGCCACTTCGCCACGGGGGCCGCACGCGATGGTGGTGAGCATGCCGTGCTGGGATTTCACGGCTTTGTCGCCGGTGTTCATCAGCAGGAAGCAACCAGTGCCATAGGTGTTTTTTGCCTGACCGGCTTCGACGCACATCTGGCCGAAGAGCGCCGCCTGCTGGTCACCGGCAATACCGCCAATGGCGATGCCGCTTTTGGTATGGCCGTAGATTTCCGATGAGGATTTCACCTGCGGCAGCATTTCCCGCGGGATATCCAGCACCTCCAGCATCTTCGCGTCCCACTCCAGGGTGTGGATGTTGAAGAGCAGGGTGCGCGAGGCATTGGTGTAGTCGGTGACGTGCACCTTGCCGCCGGTGAATTTCCAGATCAGCCAGCTGTCGACGGTGCCGAACAACAGCTCGCCGTTGCGCGCGCGTTCACGACTGCCTTCGACGTTGTCGAGGATCCACTTGAGCTTGGTGCCGGAGAAGTATGGGTCGGTGACCAGGCCGGTGGTTTCGCTGATGTACTGTTCGTGGCCATCGCGTTTGAGCTGCTGGCAGATCTCGGTGCTGCGTCGGCATTGCCAGACGATTGCGTTGTAGATCGGCCGGCCGGTGTTCTTGTCCCAGACCACGGTGGTTTCACGCTGGTTGGTGATGCCGATGGCCGCGACCTGGTCGTGGTGCAGGCCGGCTTGCGCCAGGGCCTCGACCATCACGGCGCTCTGGGTGGCGAAGATTTCCATCGGGTCGTGTTCGACCCAGCCGGCTTGCGGATAATGCTGCGCGAACTCGCGCTGTGCAGTGCAGACCACGTTCGCGTCGCGGTCGAAAATGATCGCGCGGGAACTGGTCGTACCCTGATCGAGGGCAATGATGTAGTTCTTATTCTGAGTGTCGGTCATGTCGATTGCCTTGGACGAAAAAAGGGAGTGAGGTCTGGCGCGCGATCAATTTGGCAGGATCATGCGCCAACGGTATCAAGAAATTCGCGGTTTGCCGTCAACGGCCGGTGCTGTGTCCTGCGTAGCCGCTGCGGCGTTCGGCAGATGGCGGGCGATAACCCCGCGGTACGCCGCGGCACCGAGGCAGGCACCGACAATCGGTGCAAAAACCGGAATCAGGAAGTACGGAATATCGCGCCCGCCGGTGAAGGAAATGTCACCCCAGCCGGCGAAAAAAGTCATCAGTTTAGGACCGAAATCACGGGCCGGATTCATCGCAAAACCGGTCAGCGGCCCCATCGAACTGCCAATCACCGCAATCAGCAGGCCGATCAACAGCGGGGCCAGGGGGCCATTGGGCAAGCCATTGTTGTCGTCCGTCAGGGACATGATCACGCCCATCAGGATGGCGGTGATGATGACTTCGACCAGAAAGGCCTGGGACGTGGACAGGCTTGGGTTGGGGAAGGTGGAAAACACGGACGCCAATTCAAGGCTGGCTTCGGTGCCGCGAACCATGTGGTGGGTTTGTTCGAAATCGAAGAAAAGAGTGCTGTACAGCGTGTACACCAGCAAGGCACCGCAAAAGGCCCCCGCCACCTGGGCGCAAATATAGAACGGCAGTTTGCGCTTTTCGAAGTCGGCGAAAATGCACAGTGCAATGCTGACGGCAGGGTTGAGATGAGCACCCGAAATCCCGGCTGTCAGGTAGATCGCCATGCTGACGCCAACACCCCAGATGATGCTGATTTCCCACAGGCCAAAACTGGCACCCGCGACCTTGAGCGCGGCAACGCAACCCGTACCAAAGAAGATCAGTAGTGCAGTGCCCAGGAACTCGGCCATGCATTGGCCCGAGAGCGACGGTTGTTGTAGAGCAGTTGTCATTGAAACCTCTTTGTTTTTCTTGTCTGGCGCTTGCATTCCAGTGTGGTCAAAGCGCGTTTTTCACCGGAACAGAATCCCCATCCTGTCCCGTTTTACAGCAGGGCACTGCAGTAAGACTTTTCGTACAGTTTCAGAAACGAAAAAATATAGACAAGAAACACTGCTGTCAAAGGTCGAAAGTGAACCGTTGGTCACAAATAAACTATTAGTTCCATGAATGATCGCGTTGCCGAGCAATCGAAATCGGCTCAAATGAACGCGGCTGACATTTTGTAACGGGTGTGCGATAGAGCCTTTTGCGGATCAATGTCCTAGAATCCGGCGCAGTATTTTTTACTGCCGCCAAGTCTGGAGCTGTCATGACACCCGCATTGGATTTGCTGAAAAAGGTTCGCGCCGAACACCGAGTGCACAGTTACGAACATGACCCGAAGGCCGCGTCCTATGGGTTGGAAGCGGCGGAAAAGCTGGGGCTGGACCCGGCGCAGGTGTTCAAGACGTTGCTGGCGGCCAGTGAAAAAGGCGAGTTGCTGGTGGCGGTGGTGCCGGTGGGCGGAACCCTGGATTTGAAGGCCCTGGCCCATGCGGCCGGAGTGAAAAAAACCGAAATGGCCGACCCGGCTGCGGCGCAACGTTCGACGGGATACCTGTTGGGCGGGATCAGTCCGTTGGGGCAGAAAAAACGCCTGCGCACCTTCATCGATAATTCTGCCCAACCCTTCTCCAGCATTTTTGTGAGCGCCGGGCGACGCGGCCTGGAAGTGGAATTAGCTCCGGCGGTGCTGGCCGAACACACCCAGGCGAAGTTCGCCGATATCGGCCGAGCCTGAGGGAGACACATTGTAGGAGCGAGCCTGCTCGCGATGGATTCAAGAACACCGCGGGGAACCAGAATGCCCGCGTTATCGTTGACGACCATCGCGAGCAAGCTAGCTCCTACAAAAACAAAGGGAGAGTGTTATGCAACTTGAGTTTCATCAGGTCGACGCGTTCAGCGATCGCCCTTTCAGTGGTAACCCGGCGATGGTCTATAAGCTGGATGCCTGGCTCGCCGATGAGTTGATGCAAAAGATCGCCGCCGAGCACAATCTCGCCGAAACCGCCTTCCTGGTGCGTGAAGGGCAGGGCTGGCACATCCGCTGGTTTACCCCGACCACCGAGGTGCCGTTGTGCGGTCACGCGACCCTGGCCAGCGCTTACGTTTTGTTTGAAATCTACAAGGAGCCGGTCGAGCACCTGGCGTTCACCTGCAAGTCCGGCCCGCTGAGCGTGAGTCGTGAGGGGGGACGTCTGTGGCTGGATTTTCCGGCGATCGTCGCCTCGGAAGTGGGCGTGACCCTGGACGTCGAGCGCGCGCTCGGTGTTCAGGCCGTCGATGTGCTGGGTTCGAATGAGTTGTTTGTGGTGCTGGAGTCCGAGCAGGCCGTGCTCGACTGTCAGCCAGACATGGCTGCCCTGGCGAAGCTGCCATGGCTGGGCGCCATCGTGACCGCCCGTGGCAGCAAGCAGGATTTCGTGTCGCGCTACTTCGCGCCGGCCATTGGCATCAATGAAGACCCGGTGACCGGATCGACCCATTGCAGCCTGATTCCGTACTGGTCGAAACGTCTGGGCAAATCGAGCCTGACGGCCTACCAGTGTTCGGCGCGGGGCGGGGAGTTGTTCTGTCGGCTGGAAGGGGATCGGGTGAAGATTGGCGGGAGTGCAACGCTGGTGGCCAGCGGCACTTTGATGTTGAGTTAACGCAAAACACCTGTAGGAGCGAGCTTGCTCGCGATGGTCGTTAACGATAACGCGGGCATTCTGATTTCCCGCGGTGTTCTTGAATCCATCGCGAGCAGGCTCGCTCCTACAGGGGGCGTGATTTCAGTTGGCGGTGCTGTAACGCCGGACACCGGATTCGACGACCGGAATCTGCGCCGCCGTGCTGCCGGAAGCCTGGAACAACACCAGGTGTTCCGCCGCGACACGAATACCCACCTGCGCACCGACCTGATGATCGACATGACTCGGGAAGATCGACTCCAGCTGCGCGCCGGTCGGCATTTGCAGGCGATACAGCGTGGACGCACCCTGGAACGACTTGCCGACAATCCGCGCCCTCAAGGCACTGTCCGGCGCATAAACGATATCGTCCGGACGCAGCAGCACGTCCACTGCGCCACCGACCGGCCAGGTGTAGGCACGGTTGCCGCGCAATTCACCCAGTTCGGTCTGCACCGACTCCGGGCTGCTCAACTGGCCACGGATGAAATACCCCTGGCCGATGAAGCTGGCCACATAAGGCGTCAGCGGTTCGTGATACAGGTTGTAGGGCGTGTCCCATTGTTCCAGCCGGCCTTCCTTGAATACGCCGACGTGATCGCTCACCGCGAAGGCTTCTTCCTGATCGTGGGTGACCAGAATCGCGCTGGTGCCACGGGCCTTGAGAATATCGCGCACCTCGTGGCTGAGCTTGCGGCGCAACTCACCATCGAGGTTGGAGAAGGGTTCGTCAAGCAGCAGCAGTTGCGGTTCCGGCGCCAGGGCGCGAGCCAGGGCGACACGTTGCTGCTGGCCACCGGAAAGCTCATGGGGGAAACGCTTGCCGAGGTTTTTCAGGTTGACCAGTTCCAGCAATTCTTCGACAACGCGCTCCTTTTGCGGATGCTTGCGGATACCGAAAGCGATGTTGTCGGCCACGGATAAATGCGGAAACAGCGCGTAGTCCTGGAACACCATGCCGATCCGGCGTTTCTCCGGTGCAAGGGTGAAACCGGCGCTGGAGATCGTCTCGCCCGCCAGCTGGATATCACCTTCGTGCACCGGCTCGAAACCGGCAATGGCGCGCAGGGTGGTGGTCTTGCCGCAGCCGGAAGAACCCAGCAGGCAACCGATGTCGCCGGCATTCAAATGCAGGTTGAGGTTCTGCACCACGCGCTGGTCCTGATAGCCACAGGCGAGGTTGCGCAGGTTAAGCAGTAATGGCTGGCTCATGCGTGGTGATACGCCGGCGGAACGAGAAACTCAAGCAGGGCTTTTTGCGCGTGCAGGCGGTTCTCGGCCTGATCCCAGGCGACCGAACGCGGGTCGTCGAGCAGGTCGACGCTGATCTCTTCGCCACGGTGAGCCGGCAGGCAATGCATGAACAGCACGTCGCTGGCGCCCAGATCGAGCAGGGCGCGGTTGACCTGGTAGGGGGCGAACAGCTTCAGACGCTTGGCGGTTTCTTCTTCCTGGCCCATGGAGGTCCAGACGTCGGTACTCACCAGATGGGCGCCGCGAACGGCATCTTTCGGATCGCGAACGATGGTCACCCGATCACCGGCCAGGGCCAGGAACTTGGGGTTCGGCTCGTAGCCTTCAGGGCAAGCGATACGCAACTGGAAGTCGAACTGGATCGCCGCTTCTATATAGCTGTTGCACATGTTGTTGCCGTCACCGATCCAGGCCACCGTCTTGCCCTGGATGGAGCCGCGGTGTTCGAGGTAGGTCTGCATGTCGGCCAGCAGTTGGCACGGGTGCAGATCGTCGGACAGGCCGTTGATCAGCGGGACGCGCGAATTGGCGGCGAATTCGGTCAATGTGCTGTGGGCAAAAGTACGGATCATCACCACATCGAGCATGCTCGACATAACGACGGCAGCGTCGCTGATCGGCTCGCCCCGGCCCAGCTGGGTGTCGCGCGGCGACAGGAAGATCGCCTGGCCGCCGAGCTGGATCATGCCGGCTTCGAACGAAATGCGGGTGCGGGTCGAGGACTTCTCGAAAATCATCCCCAGCACGCGGTTTTTCAGGGGCTCGAACAGTACGCCGCGGTTACGCAGGTCCTTGAGCTCAACGCCTCGACGGATCA
This sequence comes from Pseudomonas sp. WPR_5_2, assembly GCF_003634475.1. Taxonomy (NCBI): domain Bacteria; kingdom Pseudomonadati; phylum Pseudomonadota; class Gammaproteobacteria; order Pseudomonadales; family Pseudomonadaceae; genus Pseudomonas; species Pseudomonas sp. WPR_5_2. Next base: position 223,480 of record NZ_RBLA01000006.1, read on the forward strand.
CGCTGACCAGCTCTTCGGGCGTGCAATCCATCAGGGAGAGAAAGTGCCTTGCGCTCATCATTGACTACCTTTTTGCTACAAACCGCAGATGCTCAAAGCCTTGTCTAACGGAACAACGGGCGAGACCTGCGGCGTAAGCCGCACGGGGCGACGAAATAGGGGAAGGCGCGATCTTATAATTAAATGTCGCGTCTTACCAATAGGGCTACGGTTTTTAGGGGAGTTCAGAGGAGCTACGGGAGATCCGCAGTAGCGCTTTTGAAGCCTGTTTCCTGACGGCAGCCAAGCATTTGTACACCGTGCCCGCGCAGCTTGGCAATCGAGCGGGGCGGTGGCGGCGCGTTGACGGTCGGTTCCTGACCTGGCGTTCGCGGTCTTCGCAGGCGGTCTGCTCCATCTGAAACATTTGCTAATGCAAAGTGCTGGGTTATAAATAAATCACCCGCGACGCAGGAAGCTTCGACAATGGAATCGAAAGAACAGCAGCTAATGGAATTGCTCGGCCTCACGGCTCGCTCCCTGACACACCTGACCGCCTCCATGACGTCGATGTCGTTTGAACTGCTGCGCAGCAACGACCCGGTGACCCGGGACGCCGGTCGCCGCATGATCGATCGCATGGCCACCATCAGCACCGGGCTCGACGAGCACTGGCGGCTGATCGGCGAACTGACCGGCGTCCATGTCGCCCACGAGCAGATCGAAACCATCCAGGAGATCCAGCTGCAGGCGCCACCCAGGCTGCCGTCGAACTGATCATGAGGAGCCATCGGTTGGCCTGATGGTCACCAATTCACAGGACGAACGTCGCTGGCGCACTATCGGGGCAGGCGCCATAGTTTTGTTCCCGCGGCCTAAATCGCCCGCCCAGAACAAGACAGAGACTGGCCATGACCAAGACTCTCCACCACCGTGCCTGCCACCTGTGTGAAGCCATCTGCGGCCTGACCATCGAAACCACCGAGGTCGAAGCCGGCAATGTGCAGATTACTTCGATCAAGGGTGATCCCCTGGATACCTTCAGTCGCGGGCACATCTGCCCCAAGGCTGTTGCCCTGCAAGACATCCAGAATGATCCGGATCGCCTGCATCAACCCATGCGGCGCGTGGGCAACGAATGGCAGCCCATCGAGTGGGAAGACGCCTTCAACCTGGTTGCCGAACGTCTGGCGGAGATTCAGCAGCGTCACGGGCAAAACGCGGTGGCGGTCTATCAAGGCAATCCCAGCGTGCACAACTATGGGCTGATGACCCATAGCAATTATTTTCTCGGTCTGTTGAAAACCCGTAACCGTTTTTCCGCGACGTCGGTCGATCAATTGCCCCATCACCTGACCAGTCATTTGATGTACGGCCATGGTTTGTTGCTGCCGATCCCGGACATCGATCACACCGACTTCATGTTGATCCTGGGCGGCAATCCGCTCGCGTCCAACGGCAGCATCATGACCGTGCCGGATGTGGAAAAGCGCTTGAAAGCGATTCAGGGCCGGGGCGGCAAGGTCGTGGTGGTCGACCCGCGTCGCAGCGAAACGGCGGCCATCGCCGACCAGCATTTGTTTGTTCGCCCGGGTGGCGATGCGGCATTGTTGTTTGGCCTGCTCAACACGTTGTTTGCTGAAGGATTGACCCGCGACGGTCATTTGCCGGTGGAGGGGCTGGACCTGGTGCGCGAGGCGGTTGCGGATTTCACTGCCGAGGCCATGAGTCCGTTGTGTGCGGTGCCGGCCGAACAGATCCGCCAATTGGCGCGGGACTTCGCCGCTGCACCGAGCGCGGTGTGTTATGGCCGGATGGGCGTCTCGACCCAGGCATTCGGTACGCTGTGCCATTGGCTGGTGCAGTTGATCAACCTGGTCACCGGTAACCTTGACCGCGTGGGCGGTGCATTGTGCACCGAGCCGGCGGTGGATCTGGTGGCCTCCACGTCGGGTGGGCATTTCAATTTGTGGCAGAGCCGGGTGTCCGGGCGCCCCGAATACGCTGGCGAATTGCCGGTGTCGGCGCTGGCCGAAGAGATGCTGACCGAAGGGGAAGGGCAGGTACGCGCACTGATTACCGTGGCGGGCAACCCGGTGCTGTCCACGCCGAACGGCCGTCAGCTGGAACAGGCACTGGACGGGTTGGAATTCATGGTCAGTGTCGATTTGTACATCAACGAAACCACGCGATACGCCGACCTGATCCTGCCGTCCACCTCGGCGCTGGAAAACGATCATTACGACACGACATTCAATATGTTCGCGGTGCGCAACGTCAGTCGTTTCAACCGGGCAATTCTGGCCAAGCCCCAAGGCGCGCTGCACGACTGGGAAATTTTCGTCGGGTTGGCCAAGGCATTTGCCGCGAAGACCGGTAAGGAGCTGAAGCCGACTATTGCCCCGGCACAGATGATCGACCGAGGCCTGCGCATGGGGCTGTATGGCGATGCCTCGGAGCACAAGCTGTCGGTGGCGACGCTGTTCGACCATCCCCATGGTGTCGATCTCGGGCCGCTCAAGCCCAACCTGGCGCGGCGTCTGAAAACCGCCAATCAGCATGTCCAGGCTGCCCCCGCCGCCATCCTTGCCGACCTGGCGCGGTTCGCGGCATTGCGGGCACCGGCTGCCGATGAGTTGTTGATGATCGGCCGCCGGCATGTGCGTAGCAACAATTCGTGGATGCACAACTACCACCGTCTGGTGAAAGGTAAACCGCGTCATCAGTTGTTGATGCACCCGGATGACCTGGCCAGTCGCGGGCTGAGCGATGGGCAGCGAGTACGGGTGAGCTCGCGGGTCGGGGTGATCGAAGTTGAAGTGTTGGGCAGCCTGAATATGATGAAAGGCGTGGTCAGCCTTCCGCACGGTTGGGGGCATGCGAGGCCGGGTGTGCAAATGACCATTGCCAGTGGTCAGCCGGGATCCAGTGCCAATGACCTGACAGACGAATGTCAGCTCGATGAACTGTCGGGGAATGCGGCGTTGAATGGCGTTCCGGTAACCGTGGCGGCGGCTTGATCGTATCTGACGGAGAGACCGAGCATGGCCCTCGGCTTTCCGTTACAATGCGCCACCGTGCCGACCCATGAGTCGGAAAGTTCAGCCGAGGTGCTCCATGGATATCATCGAAACGATTAAAGAGCAGATTGCCAACAACACCATTCTGCTTTACATGAAAGGCTCGCCGAATGCCCCGCAGTGCGGCTTCTCCGCGAAAGCTGCGCAGGCTGTGATGGCTTGTGGTGAAAAGTTTGCGTACGTGGATATCCTGCAGAACCCGGAAATCCGCGCCAACCTGCCAAAATACGCCAACTGGCCAACCTTCCCGCAACTGTGGGTCGCTGGTGAGTTGGTCGGCGGTAGCGACATCATGACCGAGATGTCGGCTGATGGTTCGTTGCAGGCGCTGATCAAAGACGCTGCCGCAAAAGCTGCAGCTGCAAAAACCGAAGCCTGATCTGCTTATGTAGGAGCGAGCCTGCTCGCGAATGCAGTCTGCCAGCCACTATAGATGTTGACTGACACGACGTCTTCGCGAGCAGGCTCGCTCCCACAGGGATTTCGGCCAATGCGGAAATCCGGGCAATCAAAAAGCCCCGCCTCTTCAAAAGAGAGCGGGGCTTTTTATTGCATCGAAATTAATGGCGTAGAAGTTATTCGTCTTCGCCCATCTGCGATTGCAGGTAGTTCTCGATGCCGATCTTGTCGATCAGGCCAAGTTGGGTTTCAAGCCAGTCGATATGTTCTTCCTCGGACTCGAGGATATCTTCAAGCAGTTCACGGCTACCGAAGTCGCCAGCCGTTTCGCAAAAGGCGATAGCCTCTTTAAGGTCTTTGTGGCCGGCTTTCTCGATACGCAGGTCGCACTCAATCATTTCCTTGGTGTGCTCGCCGATGTGCAGCTTGCCCAGGTCCTGGACGTTCGGTAGGCCTTCCAGGAACAGGATTCGCTTGATCAGCTTGTCCGCGTGCTTCATCTCGTCGATGGATTCGTGGTATTCGTGCTTGCCGAGCTTGTTCAGGCCCCAATCTTCATACATGCGTGCATGCAGGAAGTATTGATTGATTGCGACCAGCTCATTGGCAAGGATCTTGTTGAGATGCTGGATGACTTTAACGTCGCCTTTCATGATGGGGTCCTGCCCTTTGTTAGCCGTCTATTAGGCAGAGTTTGAGCCGCGCAACTAAGGGTGTCAAACTTAAGTTATTGAATAATATATGAAAATTAATCGGAATAAGAATGTTTGTGTTCCGCGTCTAGAGTCTAAGCAGTTGATTTTCAGGCATAAAAAAACCGGACATCAGTCCGGTTCTTTGAATAAGTATCTTTTTATGCCGCTGTAAATTCTGCAGGAAAGGGAATCGCAGCCTGGGCTGTCTGCAGTGAGGTCAGGGTCTCGCGGACCACTTCCTTGGCGAGGCAGGCACATTTACCACATTGACTGGCAACGCCGGTGGCCTGGCGGACTTCCTTGTAGCTGCAGCATCCTTCATAGATCGCATCGCGGATTTGGCCGTCGGTGACGCCAGTGCAGAGGCAAACATACATAAGTGAAGACCGTCGCTTGTTTATGTCTCGAATGCGATGGATCTTAATGTTAACGAGAATGATTGTCAAAGTGCTTTGAAGCGGCTTTTTCCGAGGGCTGACGAACGGTACTCTTCAGTGAGGGCAAGAAACGAAATCCGCTCGGGGATTTTTACCTCTGCGGGAAAAACCGTTAAGGACAGGCCAAAAACGCAGTGTATGATGGCCGGTCTTTGCGAAACGGGTTCGTGTCACAGGGCTGTCGCCTGAGGGTGGCAGGCTGGCGCAAACCCGGTTTTTCACGTTTCTACACCAGGAGATATCCAATGAGCGTACTCGTAGGCAAACAAGCCCCTGACTTCACCGTACCGGCCGTACTCGGCAATGGCGAGATCGTTGACAGCTTCACCCTGTCCTCGGCTATCAAAGGCAAATACGGCCTGGTGTTCTTCTACCCACTGGACTTCACCTTCGTTTGCCCATCCGAGCTGATCGCTCTGGACAACCGCATGTCGGAATTCAAGGCCCGTAACGTTGAAGTGGTCGCTGTTTCGATCGACTCGCACTTCACCCACAACGCCTGGCGTAACACCCCGGTCAACAATGGCGGTATCGGCGAAGTCCGTTACACCATGGCTGCCGACATCAAGCAGGAAATCATGAAGGCCTACGACGTTCAGTCCGCTGACGGCGTTGCTTTCCGTGGCGCATTCCTGATCGACGACAAAGGCGTTGTTCGCTCGCAGATCATCAACGACCTGCCACTGGGCCGTAACATGGAAGAGTTGCTGCGCCTGGTCGACGCTCTGCAATTCCACGAAGAGCACGGCGAAGTCTGCCCTGCCAACTGGAAAAAAGGCGACAAGGGCATGAACGCTTCGCCAGAAGGCGTTGCGGCTTACCTGACCGAGCACGCTGCCGCGCTGTAAGGCACGCTCCAGGTACAAAAAAACCGGCCCTCGAGGCCGGTTTTTTTATGCGCGGTATAAACCTGGAACTCTGAACCTCTGTAGGAGCGAGCTCGCTCGCGATGGATTCAATAACACCACGGGAAACCAGGTTGCCCGCGTTATCGTTCACGACCATCGCGAGCGAGCTCGCTCCTACAAAGAACATTCAGTCGTCGAAGTCTTCCCAGCCGCCCATCTGTTTCCAGCGATTGACGATGCCGCAGAACAGCTCGGCGGTCTTCTCGGTGTCGTAACGAGCCGAGTGGGCCTCGCGACCATCGAAATCGATATCGGCAGCCTGACAGGCTTTGGCCAGCACCGTTTGGCCATAGGCCAGGCCGGCGAGGGTGGCCGTGTCGAAGCTGGAGAACGGGTGGAACGGATTGCGCTTCATGTCCAGGCGCGCAACGGCGGCGTTCAGGAAGCCCAGGTCGAAACTGCTGTTGTGACCGACCAGAATCGCACGTTTGCAACCATTGGCCTTGAGCGCCTTGCGTACGCCACGGAAGATATCGTTCAGGGCCGACTCTTCACTCACGGCCATGCGCAGCGGGTGATCGAGCTTGATCCCGGTGAACTCCAGGGCTGCCGCTTCGACGTTGGCGCCTTCGAAAGGCTCGACCCGGAAGAAGTAGGTGTGATCAGGGTAAACAAATCCCTTTTCATCCATGGCGATAGTGGTCGCGGCGATTTCCAGCAAGGCGTCGGTGGCCGAGTTGAAGCCACCGGTTTCTACGTCGACGACAACGGGCAGGTAACCACGGAATCGGGCGGCCATTGGATGACGGGAACCGCCTCCGCCGCCTTGACCTTCCTGTTCGTCGTCGAAATGGTCTTCACTCACGCGTGTTCCTCCAGCAGGCGCCAGCGCAGTTTTTCACCGGCGCGCAGCGGGATAACGGTCAGCTCGCCAAACGGCAGGCTGCTTGGGGCGGTCCACTCTTCGCGGACCAGGGTGATGCGATCGGTGTTGGCCGGCAGGCCATAGAACCGAGGCCCGTTAAGGCTGGCGAAGGCTTCGAGCTTGTCCAGCGCATTGCGCTGTTCAAAGGCTTCGGCATACATCTCGATCGCAGCAAAAGCGGTGTAGCAGCCGGCACAGCCGCAAGCGGCTTCCTTGGCGTGCTGGGCGTGGGGCGCCGAGTCCGTGCCGAGAAAGAACTTTTCACTGCCGCTTGTAGCGGCATCGAGCAGGGCCTCCTGGTGCGTGTTGCGCTTGAGAATCGGCAGGCAATAGAAGTGCGGCCGAATCCCGCCCACCAGCATGTGGTTGCGGTTGTACAGCAGGTGATGCGCGGTGATGGTTGCGCCAACGTTGGCCGAGGCCGAATTGACGAACTGCACGGCGTCAGCGGTGGTGATGTGTTCGAACACCACTTTGAGGGTCGGGAAGCGCTCGACCACGCGACGCATGTGCTCATCGATGAAGATTTTTTCGCGGTCGAACACGTCGACATCGCCGCGGGTGACTTCACCGTGGATCAACAAGGGCATTCCGACTTCGGCCATGGCTTCCAGGGCAGGGAAGATCTTGTCGATGCTGGTGACGCCAGAATCCGAGTTGGTGGTCGCGCCGGCCGGGTACAGCTTGGCGGCGTGAATGAAACCGCTGGCCTTGGCCTCGCGAATTTCTTCAGGCTGGGTGCGGTCGGTCAGGTACAGGACCATCAGCGGTTCGAACTGGCTGCCGGCCGGGCGGGCAGCGAGGATCCGCTGGCGATAGCCGTCGGCCTCAGCCGCATTGCGGACCGGAGGTACCAGGTTGGGCATGATGATGGCGCGACCAAAGGTGCGCGCAACATCCGCGACGGTATTGGTCAACACAGCACCATCGCGAAGATGTATATGCCAGTCGTCGGGACGCAGCAGGGTCAGGCGGTCGGACATGAGGGGATTCCAGGCGGGTCAAACTGAGGGGAATGCTACCGGAAAAGACTCTTGCAGGCACTCGCTATCAAGTTTTGCGGCAAGCTTCCGATATCCAACAGGTATGCCGTAAACATCTGTGTGTCGGTCTTTTTGTTGTAGAAGCCAGTGGAGCCTCCCGTGCGCCAGCGTTATTTAGCCTTGCTCAGTGTGTTTGCCAGCCTTCCTGCAATGGCGCTCACTTTCCAGACCCGTCTGGAGAGCATTGAGTGGACGGTCGAAGGCGACAAGTTCGAGTGCCGCCTGACCCAGCCGATCACCGACTTCGGCTCAGGGCAGTTCGTGCGTCGTGCAGGCGAACAGGCGACGTTTCGTCTGAATGCCTACAACGCCATGATGGGCGGAGGTTCGGCCACCTTGCTGGCCGCCGCCGCGCCTTGGCAGCCGGGACGGGGCGATATCAATCTGGGCACGGTGAGAATCGGCAGCGGCAACGTGTTGTTCAACAGCTCACAGGCCCAGGCCGGTCGTTTGATCAGCGGCTTGATGGATGGGCGCAGTCCGGTGGTCCGCCATTCCTCGGGCGATGGCCGGGTATCGGAAGTGCGCCTGTTACCGGTCAGGTTTAACAAGGCGTTTGCCGACTATCAGGGGTGCGTAGCCAAGCTGTTGCCGCAGAATTTCGATCAGGTGAAACAGTCGGAAGTCGGCTTCCCCGGCGGGGGTATCGAACTGGATGCTGCCGCGAAAGCCAGGCTGCAGGTGATGCTTGAGTACATGAAGGCCGATCCGACGGTCAATCACATCGAGCTCGACGGACATTCCGACAACAGCGGCAATCGCCTGACCAACCGCGATCTGTCACGCCGCAGGGCCCTGGCGGTCATGGAGTTCTTCAAGGCCAACGGCATCCAGGAGTCGCAGATCACGATGCGCTTCCATGGCGAGCGTTACCCGCTGGCGCCCAATACCAACAACGCCAACCGTTCGAAGAACCGCCGGGTTGCGGTGCGTCTGGAACGAGGTGCGCCACCGGAGCAAGTGGCTCCCCAAGCCACGAAGCCGGGTACCTCGGCAACGACATGACGTGTTGGTCATCGTCGCGCCCTCGACAGAATCTGTCGCTTCGTCGTCATAAGCTGTCGCGCCACTGTAAATTATCCTGCATGAGCGGTAGACTTCACGGCTTTCCGTAGAACCCCGTGGAGTGATGGCATGGCGGACGTAAACAAGGTTGTTCTGGCGTATTCCGGCGGCCTGGACACTTCGGTGATCCTCAAGTGGCTGCAGGATACTTATAACTGTGAAGTGGTGACCTTCACCGCTGACCTGGGTCAGGGCGAAGAGGTCGAACCGGCACGCGCCAAGGCTCAGGCCATGGGCGTGAAAGAGATCTACATCGACGACTTGCGCGAAGAATTCGTGCGCGATTTCGTTTTCCCGATGTTTCGCGCCAACACCGTTTATGAAGGCGAGTACCTGCTGGGTACTTCCATCGCTCGTCCGTTGATCGCCAAACGCCTGATCGAAATCGCCAACGAAACCGGCGCTGACGCCATTTCCCATGGCGCCACCGGCAAGGGCAACGACCAGGTTCGTTTCGAACTGGGCGCCTACGCCTTGAAACCCGGTGTGAAAGTGATCGCTCCGTGGCGCGAATGGGACCTGCTGTCCCGTGAGAAGCTGATGGATTACGCTGAAAAGCACGCGATCCCGATCGAGCGTCACGGCAAGAAAAAATCCCCGTACTCGATGGATGCCAACCTGCTGCATATTTCCTATGAAGGCGGCGTGCTGGAAGACACCTGGACCGAGCACGAAGAAGACATGTGGCGTTGGACCGTCTCCCCGGAGAACGCTCCCGACAAGCCGCAGTACCTGGAACTGACCTACCGCAACGGCGACATCGTGGCACTGGACGGCGTCGAAATGACCCCGGCCACCGTGCTGGCGACCCTGAACCGTATCGGTGGCGAACACGGTATCGGTCGTCTGGACATCGTCGAGAACCGTTACGTGGGCATGAAGTCCCGTGGCTGCTACGAAACACCTGGCGGCACCATCATGCTGCGCGCCCACCGTGCGATCGAATCGATCACCCTGGACCGCGAAGTGGCTCACCTCAAGGACGAGCTGATGCCGAAGTACGCCAGCCTGATCTACACCGGCTACTGGTGGAGTCCTGAGCGTCTGATGCTGCAACAGATGATCGATGCGTCGCAGGCTCACGTGAACGGTGTCGTGCGTCTGAAGCTGTACAAGGGCAATGTGATTGTCACGGGCCGCAAGTCCGACGAGTCGTTGTTCGACGCCAACATCGCGACTTTCGAGGAAGATGGCGGCGCCTACAACCAGGCCGATGCGGCGGGCTTCATCAAGCTCAATGCCTTGCGCATGCGCATTGCCGCGAACAAAGGTCGCAAGCTGTTCTGATCGCTTTGAACCTGTAACGGATGTGTGGCCTCGTCTTCGACGGGGCCACACATTTGAAAAGGGCATTTCAGGTCCGGGATTGTGATATAGCGATTTACATTTAAGCTGTTTGTTTCCTTCCTTCTGTTTCTCACTGATAAAACCTTCCTCACTGCTGATTGCCATGTGTCAGTTGGCAACGCTGATCCATGACCGTCACCCCTTGTGAACTCAAATTGTAAGCAACCCAGGAATGGGCGCTGCCACGTTTCTTTGTCTGTTTGAAATATTTGAGTACGCTGTCTTTCAGTAGCTTTTCCGATTCTGTCCCGGTAAGAAACAAAAAGACGTGTGCCCGTTTTTCCTGTGGTTTTTGTATCTTCCCCAGCAGAGTGCCGAGTTCCATTTTGTTTTTCATACAGCGTGTATCGATGATGCACAGATCCCTCAGTAATTCGGGTAAGCGAATCTGATGCTTAACCGAAAGGGAAGGCCGTAAGCCAACCTCGTCTGGAGGAGCCTGAGCCCCGGAGGGAGAGGCGGCTGGGTGCGAATCATCATCGTCCATGGCTTTCAGGAAGTGCTCGTCCTTTTCAAAGTCCGAAGGCGAGTAAAGCGATCGGTAATTGAAGTTGAGTGTGGCGAAGAAAAGGAACAGCAAATAAAAAGGGAAGCTGATCAGGAACCAGACATAGATTTCTCTTTCATCGTTGTCCAGGAATGGCAGAGAAATGGCGGCTGATGTCTCAGACAGTGTTGCGAATATCGCGATTATTGTCATGGGATTGGTGATTCTTTTTTTTAGTTTGATCATGTGTATTACTCATCGTATTTTATCTTTGCTCGTTGGGGTTGAGATGCTGGTGTCGTTTGTTGAAAGTTATGTTACGCCATACCTGTATTTCGATGTTTGTATGTAGGCTGTGGTTATTGGTTTTTTTCGATTGCGGTGTTCGTGGAGCCGTTTTTTAGTTTGATGCTGTTAATGATTGTGCATGTGGAATTTTTTGCTGTAAGAGCAAGTGGATGCTCGGTGTGTGATATTTCTGGCGTGAATTTTTTATTGGAAGGTGCCGCTTGCGTTTAACGGAGAATGCTCTGAAGTGAGGTGTTTCTTATAAGTATTAAATTTTATTTGGCAGTTTAAGTTGGCGAAAAAAATGTTTCACATCGTAATGCGTTCACATGGGTGCCATTTTTAATGGGCTGTATTCGGGGATGTTTTGTAGGACTAATCCGCGATTTTTGTAGGGAATGTCTCTCGGTGCGGGTCGTTGGGGGGGGCGGCATGCCATGGGTGAAACGACTAGGCTATTGTGCGGGCTCTAAAAATTCGAACAGCGAAAATTGGACTTGCCCATGAATAAAGTGCTGATCGTGGATGATCACCCCGTCATTCGTCTTGCGGTACGTATGCTAATGGAACGTCATGGCTACGAAGTTGTAGCTGAAACAGATAATGGCGTGGATGCATTGCAACTTGCTCGCGAATACATGCCGGACATCGTCATTCTGGATATCGGGATCCCGAAGCTTGATGGGCTGGAAGTTATTGCTCGACTTGCCTCGACAGCCTTGCCCATGAAAGTGCTGATATTGACTTCTCAGGCTCCCGGGCACTTTTCCATGCGTTGCATGCAGTCGGGTGCCGCCGGGTATGTCTGCAAGCAACAGGATCTCACTGAATTGCTCAGTGCAATAAAGGCAGTGTTGTCCGGTTACAGCTACTTTCCCAATCAAGCCTTGCATACCGTGCGTGCCAGTCTGGGGAACGCCAGTGAATCCGATATGGTGGATCGACTGTCAGGACGGGAAATGATGGTCTTGCAACAGCTGGCCAGAGGCAAGACCAACAAGGAGATTGCCGATGGGATGTTTCTCAGCAACAAAACCGTGAGTACTTACAAGACGCGCCTGTTGCTGAAACTCAATGCGCGCTCGCTGGTCGATTTGATCGAGCTGGCTCAACGCAATGGGTTGGTGTGATTGTATCCGGGGTGACGATGCGCGATGAACGGGCATTCATCGCGGCTCGCACAAAATAAAAAGCCTCCGTTTCGGGAGGCTTTCAGGTGTCATAAATCAAAATCGTAATCGGCCAATTGCTTTTGCAGTCGGCGCTCCTCCAGAAGATTGTCGATGGTACGGCGCTTGCTCAGGTTGGTTTTTGCTACCTCAACCACAGGTTCGGCATCATCAGCTTCAACGGGGGTGAAGTCGTCTTCTACGTCCAATTGCTCTTTGCCAGTGCTCATTTAATTACTCCAGGCTAAGAAGGCCTTTGGGGCTCCTTATATCGACAATCTCCCGATGGGTAAAAAAGATTTTTTCAATCGATGAATCAATAAATCCTATAGTGCCTCAATCGTCCGACGTCTTGTGCTTGTATTCGCACAAGTCTTCAATCCGGCAACTGCCGCAGCGAGGCTTGCGGGCCAGGCAAACGTAGCGCCCGTGCAGTATCAACCAGTGATGGGAGTCGAGCAGGAACTCCTTGGGCACGAACTTCATCAGCTTTTTCTCGACCTCGACCACATTCTTGCCGGGCGCAATGCCGGTGCGATTACTGACCCGGAAAATATGGGTGTCCACGGCCATGGTCAATTGACGAAATGCGGTATTGAGCACCACGTTGGCAGTTTTGCGCCCAACGCCGGGCAGTGCCTCCAGTTCCTCTCGAGTTTGCGGTACTTCGCCTGCATGGCGCTCCACCAGCAAGCGACAGGTCTCAATCACATTCTTCGCTTTGCTGTTGTATAGACCGATGGTCTTGATGTATTCCGACAGTCCCTCGACCCCCAGGGCATGGATCGCCGCGGGGGTATTGGCTACCGGGAACAGTTTTGCGGTGGCCTTGTTGACGCCGACATCGGTCGATTGCGCCGAAAGAATCACCGCAATCAGTAATTCAAACGGTGAGGAATAGGCCAGTTCGGTCTTGGGCTCCGGATTGTCTTCATGCAGCCTGCGGAAAATTTCCAGACGTTTTGCGGCATTCATGGGCGATGCATTTCCTAGAAAACTGTCAGTGTGTAGAGGGGGCGCGCTGTCGGGCCTGCCATGCGGCGACCAGCAATCCCAGGAGAATGAAACCACCCGGGGCCAGTGTGGCCAGGCGCAGGCCTCCGTCGGTGGTCAGCACCCAGCCCTGCCAGTCCGCTTGCGTCGCAGCCAGCAGCCACGGTAGATGACTACCGAGTGTCCCGTTACCCATGAGCTCGCGCAGCAAGCCCAGGCCCACCATCAATGCGCCGAACAGCCCACACAGGCGCAGGCGATCTCGCCAAGCCCTTTGGAAAAACCCAGCCTGCTCAAGCACGACACATTGCAAGGCGATCAACGCTGTATAGATTCCCGCCTGTTGATGCCATTGCAGTGACCAGACTTGCAGGCCGAGTTCCGCGCAACTGGTCAGCGTCGCGGCCAGCAGCACGCTGGCCAGTAGGTGCGCCCCCGGGAACAGGCGTGAGCGCAATGCATTCATGCCCAGGCCAAATACACTGATCACCACGATGAACATCAACCACAGGCCGAGGGCTGTCACCAGTGAGCCGGTGGCGCCGATGAGCGGTGCGAGCATCAATGAGTTCTGTAACAGCGGTGGTTTACTCATGGGAAGGACTCCCGAGCAGTTGTTGCCGGTGTTCGTCGAAGTAACGCAGCGCATCGTGGGTAGCGTTTATCACGGCTCTTGAGGTGATGGTCGCTCCGGCGATCTGGTCGAATTGTCCCTGATCCTTTTTCAAGGCCCAGCCTTTGTCGTCCGGATCGGTTCGGGACTTGCCGGAAAACATTTGAAGCCAGGCATTGGGCCAATCGGCAATTCGCCCGCCAAGCCCCGGGGTTTCCGCCTGCTTGAGGGTTTTGACGCCAATCAGCCTGCCGTTGAGGTCGATGGCGATCATCAAGTCGATGGCGCCCTCGTAGCCCAGGGTCTGGCTGCGCAGTAGCACGGCATAAGCATTGCCGGCCTTGGTCGCCCGGTAACCTGCCAGCAGTGTGCTGTTGCCCAGTGCCGTGTTTTCAAGCGTGAGCGGTTGTTCCAGCGGCTGATTGTCGTAGCTGTCGGGCGGTAGCAGGTCCAGTAGCTTTCGACTGTCGATCAGGCGCTGCTCAGTCGCGATCCGTGGCGCGCTGCTGTGCTGCACGAGCCAGGTCAAGCCGGTTCCGAGACTGGCCAGTAGTGCCAGGATGGCGACGCTGGAGGCGCGCTTCATGATGCAACTCGCTTTTGTCTGGCCGCGACAAATCGCTCCAGCGCCGGTACACAGAGGTTCATCAACAGCACGGCAAACGCCAGACCGTCCGGATAGCCGCCCCAAGTACGAATCAGATAGGTCAGCAGCCCGACACCCACGCCGAACAGCAGCTTTGCGCCGGGGCTTTTGGCGCCGGATACCGGCTCCGTCACGATGAAGAACGCTCCCAGCATGCTGGCACCGGTGAGCAGATGAAACAACGGTGAGCCATGGGAGTCGGAGCCCGTACCGTTCCAGCACAACAGGCTGATGACGAACAAGCTGGCAAGCATGCCCACCGGTGCATGCCAGCTGAATACCCGTCGTTGCAGCAGAAACACGCCGCCCGCGAGAAAGGCCAGGTTCGCCCATTCCACGCCGCGACCGCCGAAATGGCCAAACGCCGGATTGGTCGAGAACAGTTCGTCCATGGTCAGGCTTTTATTGATCCGCAGGCTGTCCAGTGCTGTGGCGCGGACCCAGGCATCCGGATTTGAACCGAAACCGAATACTTGCTGTACGCCACCCGACAGATCCATGCCGTGGGATGCCGGCCAGTGGGTCATCTGTTGTGGAAACGTCACCATCACCAGGGCGAAACCGAGCATCGCCGGATTGAACGGATTGCTGCCGACACCGCCATAAAGATGCTTGCCGAACAACATGGCGGACGCAGCAGCACTGACCGTCAGCCACCACGGGCAATAGGGCGGCAGGGCCAGGGCCAACAGGGTTGCACTGACCAGGGCGCTGCAGTCGCTCAAGGTTGGCTTGAGGGGGCGCTTGCGCAATTGCAGCACCGCCGCTTCAACGCCCAGCGCACTGGCGCCTGCCAGCATCAGGTTGATCAACACCCCCCAACCGTAGAACCAGAACAACGCCAGCATTCCTGGCAACGTCGCCAACAGAACCCATTTCATGGCCTGCTGCAGGCGCTCATCGACCGATTCAAGGGGCGGCATAGGCATTTACCTGGCGTTCGGCTTCGCTCAGTGCGCGCTCCAGGGCTTCGATCTGCTCGGCGGGCGCTTCGGCGGTCTGGGCTTTTTTGAGTTCGGCGCGGCGCATGGCCAACTGGATCTTCGCCCGATTCAGGTCGGCATTTTTCGCCGGCGCAGCAACGGGCGCCGGCACCGGGACGGACGGCACCGAATTTTCCAGCTGTGCCAAGGCTTGCTCGGCGGCTTCGTACTGCTGTTGCAGGACAATCAATTGCGACTGCTGTTCGAAGGTCGGCGGATGGCCAAACGCCTTGAGTGATTTGGTCAGTTGCGCCCGGCTCATCGCCAGATCGATTTTGGCTTTTTTCAACGCCGCATCGGCGTTGGCGGCTTTTTGTGCGCGGACGCGTTCGAGGGCCGCCTGCACCGGGTCGAGCGTCCCTTCACCGGGCTTGGCAGCGCGTTGCGCACGGGCCTGGCGCTCGGCGGCTTTTTGTTGCTCTTCGCGCTGCAAGCGGGCGTTGCGTTGCTCGAAACGGCGCCGTGCATGATTGCGTTTGGCGGCACGGGCCCGTTGCTCTTCAAGGCTGAACGCCATACCGCCGACAATTGGCAGCACCGTGGCTATCGGCAAGGGATGCATTTCGATGCAGTCCACAGGGCAAGGCGCCACGCAGAGGTCGCAACCGGTGCATTCGTCGATGATCACCGTGTGCATCAGCTTGGCCGCGCCGACGATGGCGTCTACCGGGCAGGCCTGGATGCATTTGGTGCAACCGATGCACTCGGCCTCGCGGATGTAGGCGATCTGCGCCGGAGCCGAGCCTCGGCTGACATCCAGCTCCAGCACTGGCACCTTCAGCAGCTCAGCCAGGGCGTTAATGGTTTCATTGCCGCCCGGCGGGCACTTGTTGATCGGCTCGCCGTTGGCGATGCCTTCAGCGTAGGGCTTGCATCCGGGGTGACCACACTTGCCGCATTGGGTCTGCGGCAAGAGGGCGTCGATGCGTTGAATCAGACTCATGTTTTGATCAGTCCACTGAATCCGAGAAAGGCCACTGCGATCAGACCGGCGCCGATCAGGTCGATCGGCAAGCCGCGAAAGGGCAGGGGAACATCGTTATCACGTGTGCGCTGGCGCAGGTCATTGAACAGACCCAGCACCAGCCAGAAACCCAGCCCGGCCCCCAGGCTCAGGGCTGCGGCAGCAAAGAATCCGTTGTCGCCCTGAATATTGAGAAGCGCCACGCCGAGCACACCCGCGTTGCCCAACAACAGTGGCCAGAGTCCTTCAAAGCACAGCGTCGAAAACACCCGTGACAAACCGTTCAGCAGCGGGGCGATCAGCAGCACGCTCAGGGGAAGGAACACGAACAGGCGCAGCGACGTCAGTTCCAGCGGGATGAGCAACCAATGATAGAGCGTGTAGCCCAGCAGGCCGACGATCAGCATCAGGCAGGTTGTCGCTATGCCCAGGGCATGGACTTGCCGACGCTCGGTGCCCAGCAGCGGATCGACACCCAGCGGCCAATGCAACACGAGGTTGTTGATCAGGGCGGTGCTGATAAGCGTAAGCAGTGTTTCGGTCATGATCGAGCCGACTTTTGTAGGAGCGAGCTTGCTCGCGATGAACCCAAGAGCGCTGCGTTCAAAAAAGCTTAGGCATTATCCGGCAAGGGCGGAGGGTGGGCCAGACATGAAAATCCCACAGTCGCGTCAGGCACGACTGTGGGATCGGTTTGCCGCCGTGCCTTACTTGATCCGCTGACCAGGCTTGGCGCCGCTGTCCGGGCTCAACAGGTAGATCTCTTCACCGCCAGGACCGGCCGCCATCACCATGCCCTCGGAGATACCGAATTTCATTTTGCGAGGCTTGAGGTTGGCGATCATCATGGTCAGCCGACCATTGAGCTTGGACGGGTCCGGATAAGCGCTCTTGATCCCGGAGAAGACGTTGCGTTGCTCGTCACCAATGTCCAGGGTCAGGCGCAGCAGCTTGTCGGCGCCTTCCACGTGTTCGGCCTTGACGATCAGCGCGACGCGCAAATCGACTGCTGCGAAGGTGTCGAACTCGATTTCCGGGGACAACGGATCCTTGGCCAGTTCGCCATTGCCGGCAGGTGCCGCTTCGCCGGTGTCGGTCTGGCTCGCAGTCAGGTCTTCTTTCGAAGCGTCGGTCATGGCCTGCACCTTGACCGGGTCGATCCGGGTCATCAGCGGCTTGAACTCGTTCAGCTGATGGTTGGCGAGCCAGAGGGTGTTGTCGTTCCAGGTCAATGGCGCGACGTTCAGGAACGCTTCGGCATCGGCAGCCAGCAGTGGAAGCACCGGCTTGAGGAAGATTACCAACTGGCGGAACAGATTGACGCCGGTGGCGCAGATGGCCTGGACTTCATCCTGCTTGCCTTCCTGTTTGTTCAACGACCACGGTGCCTTGTCGGCGATCCAGGCGTTGGCGCGGTCGGCGAGGGCCATGATCTCGCGCATGGCGCGGGCGAAGTCGCGGGCTTCATAGGCGTCGGCGATGCCAGGCGCGGCGGCCAGGAAGGCTTCGGTCAGCTCCGGCGCGGCGTTGGTGTCGACCATCACACCGGCGTTGCCCTTATGGATGAAGCCGGCGCAACGGCTGGCGATGTTGACGACTTTGCCCACCAGGTCGGAATTGACCTTCTGCACGAAGTCTTCGAGGTTCAGGTCGAGGTCGTCGACGCCACGGCTCAGCTTGGCCGCGTAGTAGTAGCGCAGGTATTCCGGCGACAGGTGATCCAGGTAGGTCCGGGCCTTGATGAAGGTGCCGCGGGACTTGGACATTTTCTGGCCGTTGACGGTCAGGTAGCCGTGCACGTTGATGCCGGTCGGCTTGCGGTAACCCGCGCCTTCGAGCATCGCTGGCCAGAACAGGGCGTGGAAGTTGACGATGTCCTTGCCGATGAAGTGGTACAGCTCGGCGGTGGAATCCTTGCCCCAGAACGCGTCGAAGTCCAGCTCCGGCGTACGGTTGCACAGGTTCTTGAAGCTCGCCATGTAGCCGATCGGCGCATCCAGCCACACGTAGAAGTATTTGCCCGGCTCATCGGGGATTTCAAAACCGAAGTACGGCGCATCGCGGGAGATGTCCCACTGTTGCAGGCCGGCGTCCAGCCATTCGGCGATCTTGTTGGCGACGGCGTCCTGCAGGGTGCCGCTGCGGGTCCAGGCTTGCAGCATTTCCTGGAAGTCCGGCAACTTGAAGAAGAAATGCTGGGAGTCCTTGAGCACCGGGGTGGCGCCGGAGATCGCCGATTTCGGATCCTTCAGGTCGGTCGGTGCGTAGGTCGCGCCGCATTTTTCGCAGTTGTCGCCGTACTGATCCTCAGTGCCGCATTTCGGGCAAGTGCCCTTGATGAAGCGGTCGGCCAGGAACATTTTCTTTTCCGGGTCGAAATACTGCGTGATCGAGCGCGTGGCGATGTGCCCGGCGTCGCGCAGCTTCAGGTAGATCTGGCTCGACAGCTCACGGTTTTCTTCGGCGTGAGTGGAGTGGAAATTATCGAAGTCCACCAGGAACTCGGCAAAGTCGGCGCTGTGTTCAGCCTGGACGTTGGCGATCAGTTGTTCCGGGGTGATGCCTTCCTTTTCCGCGCGCAGCATGATCGCCGAGCCGTGGGCGTCGTCGGCGCAGACATAAATGCATTGGTTGCCGCGGTGCTTCTGGAAGCGCACCCACATATCGGTCTGGATGTATTCCAGCATATGGCCGAGGTGAATCGAACCATTGGCATAGGGCAGGGCGCTGGTGACGAGGATCTTGCGTGGCTCGGACATGGGGCTCGGCTACTTGATGAAACGGAGGTCGGCCACTATAAAGCGCCGGCACATATTTTTCACCCTGTGAGCCTGTTTCATTGGATGAGTAACGGCTGATCGCCATTTTTTGAGCATCCCGCCGAACGCTCATAACAGGTACGATATCCGCCATCATTCCAAGACCTGTTTTCGGAGTTGCCCATGAGCGCCGTCAATCGCGCAGCGGTGGAAGCCGTCCTTCGCCAATACACCGACCCTTATCTGAACCAGGACCCGGTCAGCGCCGGGTGCGTACGCAACATCGATATTCAGTGCGAGCGCGTCAGCGTTCAGCTCGAACTGGGCTATGCCGCCGGTCTGTTCAAGAGCGGCTGGGCACAAATGCTGCAAATGGCCATCGAAGGCCTGGACGGCGTGACATCTGCCCGCGTCGACATCACCAGCGTGATTGCCGCGCACAAGGCCCAGGCGCAGATTCCGGGCCTGGCCAACGTCAAGAACGTGGTGGCCGTGGCATCGGGCAAGGGCGGTGTGGGCAAATCCACCACCGCCGCCAACCTGGCGTTGGCCCTGGCCCGCGAAGGCGCCAAGGTCGGCATTCTCGACGCCGATATCTACGGTCCGAGCCAGGGCATCATGTTCGGTATCCCCGAACGCACCCGGCCAGAAGTCAAGGACCAGAAATGGTTCGTTCCGCTCAAGTCCCATGGCGTGGAAGTGATGTCGATGGCGTTTCTGACCGACGACAACACACCGATGGTCTGGCGCGGGCCGATGGTCTCCGGTGCCCTGTTGCAACTGGTCACCCAAACGGCGTGGGGCGACCTGGATTACCTGGTGATCGACATGCCGCCAGGCACCGGTGACATCCAGCTGACCCTGGCGCAGAAAGTCCCGGTGGCCGGCGCTGTCATCGTCACTACGCCACAGGACCTGGCCTTGCTCGACGCGCGCAAGGGCGTGGAGATGTTCCGCAAGGTCAACATCCCGGTGCTGGGCGTGGTGGAAAACATGGCCGTGCACATCTGCTCCAATTGCGGACATGCCGAGCATCTGTTCGGTGAGGGCGGCGGGGTGAAACTGGCCAGCCAGTACGGTGTCGAGTTGCTGGCCTCGTTGCCGCTGTCGATGGTCATCCGCGAGCAGGCCGATGGCGGCAAGCCAACGGTGATCGCCGAGCCAGACAGCCCGATTGCGATGGTTTACCAGGAACTCGCCCGTCATGTCGGCGCGCGGATCGTGTTGCAGGAAGCGGCAACGCCGGCGATGCCGAACATCACCATCAGCGACGATTGATGGTCTGAAATGCGATCCATTGTGGGAGCGAGCCTGGTCGCGAAAGCGGTATATCAGTCACCATCGGTGGTGGCTGACCGGGCCTCTTCGCGAGCAGGCTCGCTCCCACATTGGTTTTGTGCCGGGCCTTAAATGCGCAACCCGCCATCCATTTCCAGAATCCGGCCGGTGTAATAGTCGTTCTCGAAAATGTACGCCGCCGAATGGGCAATCTCTTCCGGCTTGCCCATGCGCTTGAGCGGAATCCCGGACGTCATCTTCTCCAGCGCCTCAGGCTTCATGCCCAGCGTCATCTCGGTTTCGATGAAGCCCGGTGCAATGCCCGCCACGCGGATGCCATAGCGCGCCAGTTCCTTGGCCCAGGTCACGGTCGCGGCGGCGACACCGGCCTTCGCGGCGGAGTAGTTGGTCTGGCCGACGTTGCCGGCGCGGGAAATCGACGAGATATTGATGATCGCGCCGCTGTTCTTCAGCTCAACCATTTTTGCAGCGACTTCACGGGTGCACAGGAACACGCCGGTCAGGTTGACGTCGATGACCGCCTGCCACTGAGCCAGGCTCATTTTGGTCATTTCGCCGTCCTTGACCTTGAGCAACAGCCCGTCGCGCAGGATGCCGGCATTGTTGATCAGGCCATGGATCGCGCCGAAGTCTTCAGCGACCCGGGCGACCATGTGGGTCACTTGCTCTTCATCGGCCACGTTGCACAGGTAAGCACGGGCTTCTGCGCCCTTGGCCTGGCAGGCTGCCACGGTGTCATCGAGCTTTTCCTGATTGAGGTCCACCAGCGCCAGCTTCGCGCCCCTGGCGGCGAAATACTCGGCCATGGAACGGCCCAAACCCTGGCAACCGCCCGTGATAATGATTACTTTGTCAGTGAGTTGCATTCGCATGCCCCCGGTAGCAGGTCTGAGTGGTTTCCTTGAAGAGAGCCTCTCGATCTGCACCAGATGTGGCTTGGCTGCACATGAGAACTGCCCCGATGGCATGCTGGAACTATCACCAGCAGCCCGTCCGTTTTTTTGACGGATTCTATTTAAGGAGTCATAAATTGAGCGTTGAAGCAGCTAAGCATGCACGAGAATTGCTTCTCAAGGAATACCGTGGAGTGCTCTCGACGCACTCCAAATCGATGCCAGGATTCCCGTTCGGCTCCGTGGTTCCGTACTGTCTGGACGAGCTGGGCCGGCCGCTGATCCTGATCAGCCGCATCGCCCAGCACACCCACAATTTGCAGAAAGACCCGAAATGCTCGCTGTTCGTGGGCGAGCGTGGGGCGGAAGATGTCCAGGCCGTTGGTCGACTGACCTATCTGGCCGAAGCGCAGCAGCTTGAAGACGAAGCCGCCATCGAAAGCGCTTGCGAACGGTACTACCGCTACTTCCCGGAGTCGCAGGGCTATCACCAGGCCCACGATTTCGACTTCTGGGTGCTCAAGCCTGTACGCCACCGCTACATCGGCGGTTTTGGCGCGATTCATTGGGTCAACGACCTGAACCTGGCCAACCCCTTCGCCGGCAAGGCAGAAGTGAGCATGGTCGAACACATGAATGCCGATCACACCAAGGCCATTGCGCACTACGTCGACCTGGCGGGACTGCCGAACACCACACCAGCACAAATGGTCGGGATCGACTCCGAAGGCATGCATTTGCGCATTGGTCAGGGGATCTACTGGCTACCTTTCCAAGCCCCGTGTAATACGCCGACACAAGTTCGCGAGGCCTTGGTTTTCCTGGCCCACGCCGAACATTGGCCGAAAAATGCAGGGGCCGGCGCTTGAATTCACGAAACGGCGACGTCATCTAAGGTGAACTGGCAAGGCTTTCTTGCGTTGAGGAACCATTTGATGCGCCCTTTTTTGTTGCTCTTTCTGCTGTTTCCGGTGTTGGAGCTGTTCGTATTCGTCAAGGTGGCAGGGGCTATCGGGTTTTTCCCGGCCCTGCTGCTGATCATTCTCGGCTCGATGTTCGGTGTGTTCGTGCTGCGGATCGCCGGCCTGGCCACCGCGTTGCGTGCCCGTGAAAGCCTGAACCGCGGCGAGTTGCCCGCCCAGACCATGCTCGAAGGCCTGATGCTGGCATTGGCCGGTGGCCTGCTGATCCTTCCGGGTTTCATCAGCGACGTGATCGGCCTGATCATGCTGCTGCCGATCAGCCGCCGTCTGCTGGCCAATAAAATGCGCCAGCGCGCCGAGGAACAAGCGATCCGCCAGCGTGCGTTCGCCGATGACCTTCAGTCCCGTGGCGGCCCCGCGCCGCGTGAACCCCTGGGTCGTGAGCCCAATGTGATCGAAGGCGAGTTCGAACATCGCGATACCAAGTAACACCATGACCACACGGCACCTTCGGGTGCCGTGTTCGTTTGGGGGGCATCGGGATGAAAAATTTTCGATCCCCGCTCTTGTAATAAGCTTATGCGCCCTTATGTAACGGTCACCGCAAGGTTTCTGGCGATCACGCCAGACAGACTTCCGCGTCTCGCTCGTCGAGCCGCACCCGGCACCGCCGGACTTTGTTAAACCCGCCGGGACTACACCGGCCGATGAAAACCACAATTAGGAGAGATCGACAATGAAGCTTCGTCCTCTGCATGACCGCGTCGTCATCCGTCGCAGCGAAGAAGAAAAGAAAACCGCTGGCGGTATCGTCCTGCCAGGTTCGGCTGCTGAAAAAGCCAACAGCGGCGAAATCCTCGCTGTAGGCACCGGCCGCGTACTGGAAAACGGTGAAGTGCGTGCACTGTCCGTCAAAGTGGGCGACAAGGTTGTGTTCGGTCCTTACTCCGGCAGCAACACTGTGAAAGTCGACGGCGAAGATCTGCTGGTAATGAGCGAGAACGAAATCCTCGCTGTTATCGAAGGCTGATTCCCCGCTCATTTTCCCGTTACTACAAAGTATTTAAGGAATATCGATCATGGCTGCTAAAGAAGTTAAATTCGGCGATTCCGCCCGCAAGAAAATGCTCACCGGTGTCAACGTCCTGGCTGACGCGGTAAAAGCGACCCTGGGCCCGAAAGGCCGTAACGTGATCATCGAGAAGAGCTTCGGCGCTCCGACCATCACCAAGGACGGCGTTTCCGTAGCCAAGGAAATCGAGCTGAAAGACCGTTTCGAAAACATGGGCGCGCAGCTGGTCAAAGACGTTGCCTCCCGTGCCAACGATGACGCAGGCGACGGTACCACCACCGCTACCGTTCTGGCTCAGTCGATCGTCAACGAAGGCCTGAAAGCCGTCGCTGCCGGCATGAACCCGATGGACCTGAAACGCGGTATCGACAAGGCGACCATCGCCATCGTCAAAGAGTTGAAAGCCCTGTCCAAGCCATGCGCTGACACCAAGGCCATCGCTCAGGTCGGCACCATCTCCGCCAACTCCGACAACTCCATCGGCGACATCATTGCCGAAGCCATGGAAAAAGTCGGTAAAGAAGGCGTGATCACCGTTGAAGAAGGCTCGGGCCTGGAAAACGAACTGTCGGTTGTTGAAGGCATGCAGTTCGACCGTGGCTACCTGTCCCCTTACTTCGTCAACAAGCCAGAGACCATGACTGCCGAGCTGGACGGTCCGCTGATCCTGCTGGTCGACAAGAAGATCTCGAACATCCGCGAAATGCTGCCAGTACTGGAAGCCGTTGCCAAAGCCGGTCGTCCACTGCTGATCGTGGCCGAAGACGTTGAAGGCGAAGCCCTGGCGACTCTGGTTGTGAACAACATGCGTGGCATCGTTAAAGTCGCAGCCGTCAAGGCTCCGGGCTTCGGCGATCGTCGCAAGGCCATGCTGCAGGACATCGCCGTTCTGACCGGCGGTACCGTTATCTCCGAAGAGATCGGCCTGAGCCTGGAAAGCACCACCCTGGAGCACCTGGGCAACGCCAAGCGCGTCACCCTGTCCAAGGAAAACACCATCATCGTTGACGGTGCTGGCGTACAGGGCGACATCGAAGCACGCATCGGTCAGATCCGTGCCCAGGTTGCCGAGACTTCCTCGGACTACGACCGTGAAAAACTGCAAGAGCGCCTGGCCAAGCTGTCCGGTGGCGTTGCAGTGATCAAGGTTGGCGCTGGTTCCGAAGTTGAAATGAAAGAGAAGAAAGCCCGCGTTGAAGACGCCCTGCACGCTACCCGTGCAGCCGTTGAAGAAGGCGTGGTACCTGGCGGCGGCGTGGCACTGGTTCGTGCCCTGCAAGCCATCAGCGAGCTGAAAGGCGACAACGATGACCAGAACGTGGGCATCCAGTTGCTGCGTCGCGCTGTTGAAGCTCCACTGCGCCAGATCGTTGCCAACTCCGGCGACGAGCCAAGCGTTGTTGTCGACAAGGTCAAGCAAGGCGCGGGTAACTTCGGTTACAACGCTGCGACTGGCGAATACGGCGACATGATCGAAATGGGTATCCTGGACCCGGCCAAAGTGACCCGTTCGGCTCTGCAAGCGGCTTCGTCGATTGCCAGCCTGATGATCACCACCGAAGCCATGATCGCCGAGATCAAGGAAGACGCACCAGCTGGCGGCGGCATGCCAGACATGGGCGGTATGGGCGGCATGGGCGGCATGATGTAAGCCAGCCTTATCCCGTACGTAAAAACCCCGCCTGCGAAAGCAGGCGGGGTTTTTTATTGCCCGTATTCCGCGGGCGCCTCGATCCCAGAGTAGGAGCGAGCCTGCTCGCGAAAGCGGAGTGCCTATCAACCTATGCGATGAATGTTAAACCGCCTTCGTCGGAACGCCGCCCGGAGCCAGCCCGCTCCCACATTTTTGACCTGTGTTTCAGGCGTTGACCGGCTGTGCTTTGGCCATTGCTTCGGCTCTGGAAGCGGGGCGGTACAAAATCCAGTAATACGACCCCAGGCAAATCAGCCAGCAAAACACCGCCGTCCACACGTTGTGCGAGAAGAAGTGTGCGCCTTGCATCATCCGGCCGATGGAGAACACCGAACCCAGGGTAAAGGCGAAGACGAGCGCCGCCCTGGCCAGTCGTGGGCGACGATCGCGCAGCACGAAAAACAGCGCAAACAGGGTGAAGCCGGTCGCGGCATGGCCGCCTGGCCAGCAGCGGCCCGGTTTGTCAGAGTGCGGTCGATGGCTCAGCAATTCACTGTAGGTCTCATGGCCGCCGAATTGCTCCAGGCTCCACGGACACTGCACCGCCGTTACCGCTTTCATGGGGGTGACAAAAGACGTCGCCAGGCCCAGGGACAGCACCAGGCAGCCCAGTTCCCGTTTGAATGGCTTGAGCCTGGCCATGAAGAAGGAGCTGACAAAACCGAGGATGGCAAACACCGAGAAGGCGATGACCACTTGCTTGGCGCGGGTATGCAGGACGGTTTCGAGGAAGTAACTGTGCCGCCCGATAAAGCCTCCAGCGGCCGGGTCGTAGAACAGTTTGGCCAGGTCCATATCCAGTGAGGTCAGTTCGAGCAGTACGAGAATAATCGCCACAGCGGCGGGTACGCCCAGGAACACCCAGAAGTTGAGTGGGCGCGGGGCAGGGCGGACAACGGTTGATGACATGGTGGATCCTGAACAAAGGAAAACGCCCCGGGGCATCAGCCCGGGGCGATTCGGTTTTCATTCGCTGACTTTGGCTGTGCCCTCCATGGGCACTTTCCAGCCAAGCAGCTGTTGCTTGAAGCCATAACTGGCTGTTTGGTAGTACGTGATCGCGCGGGCGATCAACGGGTCACTGGAGTCGGAGCGGTACTCACGACTTTCGGTCAAGGCATCA
The DNA here is from genome assembly GCF_003634475.1 of Pseudomonas sp. WPR_5_2. Classification (NCBI taxonomy): domain Bacteria; kingdom Pseudomonadati; phylum Pseudomonadota; class Gammaproteobacteria; order Pseudomonadales; family Pseudomonadaceae; genus Pseudomonas; species Pseudomonas sp. WPR_5_2. The sequence continues at coordinate 249,203 of NZ_RBLA01000006.1, forward strand.
TCGTGACGACGCAAGCCCTGGCGGGGGCTCAGGATCGCAAGGTCTTTGCCATCGAACAACCCCAGGTGCTGATAATTACCAACGACCACTCGTGGAGGCAGCGGGTTGTCCTGCAACAGGTTACGCCCAAAGAACGTCGACTGGTAATCCAGGTTCAGCAGGCCCAACAGGGTTGGCGCGAGGTCGATCTGGCTGGCCAGCTGTGCAGTCTCGCGGGCTTCAATCAACTTCGGTGCATAGATGAACAGTGGAATCTGGTAGTTGCTGATTGGCAGGTCTTCCTTGCCCGCACTGCCGGCGGTGTGGTCAGCGACAAACACGAAAATAGTATTATCGAACCACGGTTTCTGACGCGCCTGGGCGAGGAACTGACCAATGGCGTAGTCGGTGTATTTCACCGCACCGTCACGCCCGTTGCCGGACTTGATATCGATCCGATTGTCCGGGTAGGTATAAGGACGGTGGTTGGACGTGGTCATCAATTGCAATAAAAAGGGTTGTTGCTTTGCATGGTCGGCGTCGGCCAGCTTGAGTGTCTGGTTGTAGAGATCCTCATCAGCCATGCCCCAGGCATTTTTGAAATGAATCTCTGACTCTTCGACACTGCTCTGGTCTACCACGCGGTAACCGTTGCCGCTGAAGAAGGCGTTCATATTGTCGAAGTAACCGCGCCCGCCATAGACAAACACGCTGTCGTAACCCACGGCGTTGAGTTGCTGGCCAAGGCTGGCAAAACCACTTTCGCGGCCCACACGCTTGACGATCGAACGTCCCGGCGTGGGCGGTATGGCCAGGGTTATGGCTTCCAGACCCCGATCAGTACGGGTACCGGTGGCGTAGAAATTGTTGAAGTACAGGCTCTGCTTGCGCAAGGCATCCAGATTCGGTGTCAGGTTGCGCTCGTCACCGTTGCTGCCCATGTACTTGGCGCTGAAGCTTTCAATGGTGACCAGAACAATGTTGGGCTTGCGTGGCTGGCCCGGATTGTCGATTTGGCGACGGATGTCTTGCGGGTCTTCGCCGATAAAGCGGGCATTGGGTTCGTTCAGCTCGGCACGAATCTGTTTTGCGACAACGGCCGATGGCAGGGTGCTGTAGAACTGCGGGTAGTCCAGTTCATTGTTACGAAAGGCGGCGAAAAATTGATACGGGCCATTGCTCGCCAATTCATTCTGGTAAGCATTGCCGCCCTGGCTGCGTGGCGCATCCTGGCTGAGCAACTGCAGGCTCAGGCCGGCGGCGATCAACAGGACCAGCGCATTCAACAGACGCCCGCGCAAGGGTGGCAACGGTGCATCGAGCGCGGCATTGAAGGGTTTGCGCAACGCGAAACTCAGCACCACGGCCAGCACGGCGAGAATCGTCAGCAGCGTGCCGATCGGGTACGACTCGAGCAGGTTGTTCAATACTTCGTCGGAATACACCAGGTAGTCGACGGCGATAAAGTTGAAGCGCACGCCGAACTCATCCCAGAAAAGCCATTCGGCCACCGAGGTGAACAGCATTGCAAACAGGCTGACCGTCAGCAGTCCCTGAAGAAACCAGCGATGCCCGCGACGACGCCAGAGGGCCGGTGGGCAAAGCAACAGATAGAGCCCCATGGGGAGCGCCGCGTAGGCAAGGAAGCCCAGGTCGTAGAGCACACCAATGCCGAAGACAGACAGGAAACCACTGCCGGCCTCATCCAGATGAGTCAGGAGTAAAACCGTTCGTGTAAGAAGAAAGATAACCAGCCATGAGCCGGTTACCAACAGCAAAAAGCGCATTGGCGCCGTCTTCAAATAGTCCATTGTCGACATTCCTTATAGCAATCGCGTGTCAGTCTCGACTGACCGCTGTAATCAGGGTGTGATTCGATAGTGAAAAGCTTGTAAAACCGGGCCGTTGGTAGAGCGGATTGATCTCCGCGTGGCCTTCCCCTAGCCGTGAGCCACACTTGGCCTTAAGCTGCGCGGGCCATGACGGCCGTTACTGTATACGGAGCAGATGCCCATGCGAATTTTATTGGTTGAAGACAACCGCGATATCCTGGCCAACCTGGCCGATTACCTGGGGCTCAAAGGTTACACCGTGGATTGTGCGCAGGACGGTTTGTCGGGCCTGCACCTGGCGGCCACCGAGCATTACGATTTGATCGTGCTCGACATCATGCTGCCCGGCATCGACGGCTACACCCTGTGCAAGCGCCTGCGCGAAGATGCCCGGCGTGACACGCCGGTGATCATGCTTACCGCTCGCGATCAGCTGGATGACAGGCTACAGGGTTTCAAGTCCGGTGCCGACGATTACCTGATCAAACCCTTCGCCCTGTCTGAACTGGCGGCTCGGGTCGAGGCAGTCATGCGCCGGACCCAGGGTGGCGGACGCCGCACCTTGCAAGTCGGCGACCTGAACTATGACCTCGACACGCTGGAAGTCACCCGCGAAGGCAAATTGCTCAAGCTCAACCCGGTGGGCCTGAAGCTGCTGGCGGTACTGATGCAGAAAAGTCCCCATGTATTGCGCCGCGAAATACTCGAAGAGGCGCTGTGGGGTGATGACTGCCCGGACAGTGACAGCCTGCGCAGCCACGTCCATCAGTTGCGCCAGGTGATCGACAAACCGTTCGCCAAACCGCTGCTGCACACCGTCCACGGTGTGGGTTATCGCCTGGCCGAGGGGCGCAATGGAGTTTAAACAGAGCCTTGCTCAACGGATCATCATTGCCTTTGCGCTGATGAGCGCACTGGTGGCGGGCGCCTTTGCCATGGGCATTGTGGCGACCGTGCACCTGGTGGAAGAAAAGCTCATTTCCGCAGGTCTGGGCGGTGATTTGCAGCGACTGTTGCTGATGGATAACGTCTCGGACTGGAGCCATCGCCCTGAACCGGACCAGTTATTCTATTTCAGCGGGGGGCGGGGGGATTTTGAGCTGCCCAAGGATTTGCGGAACCTTGATGCGGGTTTTCACGAGGTATTTCGCGAAAATCTGTCGTACCACGCCATTGTCGAAATCGTCGACGGACGGCGCTATGTGCTGTTGCAGGATCAAAGCGATTTCGAAGAGCGTGAACGGGTGCTGTTCGCCGTGGTGCTGGTGGGCTTCGTACTGAGCCTCGCGTTGGCGGTTTTCCTCGGTTGGGTCCTGGCGCGCAAGGTGATGGCACCGGTTGTACGGCTGGCCCGCCAGGTGCGTCATCGCGATCAGTTGCTGGGTCTGGCACCGCCTCTGGCGCCGGATTACGCTGCCGATGAAGTGGGCGAACTGGCGGTGGCCTTCGACGCGACCCTGGGGCGCCTGCGTCAGGCATTGACCCGGGAGCGTTTGTTCACCAGTGACGTCAGCCACGAATTGCGTACACCCTTGATGGTGCTCGCCAGTTCCTGCGAGTTGCTGTTGGAAAACCCGGGTATCGATCAGCGCGGCCGTGCTCAGGTAGAGCGAATCGCCCGCGCCAGTGAAGAAATGCGCGAACTGGTGCAAACCTTCCTGATGCTGGCCCGCGCTCAGCGTGAAGACGCCAGCATGTCGCCGCAACAGACGCTGAGTGAAGCGGCCGGCGGGCTGCTCGGGCTGTGGCGCACACCGATCGAGGAAAAGGGGCTGAAGTTGATTTTTGAGCCAGGCAAACCAGAAAGTACCCGGTACAACGCAACGTTCCTGCACGCGGTCATGGGTAATCTCCTGCGAAACGCACTGCATTACACCGAACAAGGCTTTATCCGCCTGACCTTGTCTGCCAACGGATTCGTGGTCGAGGACAGTGGTGTCGGCATACCTGAGGATAAGCGCGAAGCGATGTTCGAGCCTTTCGTGCGCGGCAACGAAAAACGCGGAGAGGGCCTGGGCCTGGGATTGTCGCTGGTGCAACGAATCTGTGAGAACCAGGGGTGGTGCGTCAGCCTGACCAACATGGAACCCAATGGCTGTCGTTTTGAGGTGGAATTGCAGACATCCAAGGGTCGCTGAGCGGCCTGAAATCGGGCATTTCGGCGCTCGTTGCAATCCTTGATGCCTCGAAACCATTCCAGGTTTTGCATCACGTTTTTTTCACAAGGGCATAACCTGACACTCACATGGCGCTACCTAAGGTGGTCGTTATCAGAAGTGCAGGAGGCCTCGATGAAGCCTGACCCGATCAAGCTTGATTTTTCCGAAAAGTACGCCGATGTGCACACGCAACCATGCCTGCTTGAACATCAGGATGGCGTCAGTCGAAAACTATCCCATTGGCGTTACGAGCAACTGGCGCGAAAAGCACTGATGCTGGCTGGCGAGCCAGGCCTGGTGCTTGATCTGCCATGCGGTGCGGGACGCTTCTGGCCGGTGCTGGCGGAAAAACTCAACCGGGTGATCATCGGCGCCGACAACGGCGAGTCGATGTTGAAGATCGCCATGCAGGCGCAGCCCGCTGACGTGGTAAAACGGGTACAACCCTTGCAGACATCTGCATTCGACATTGCCCTGCCTGATAACGCGGTCGACAGCATTTTTTGCATGCGCTTGCTTCAGCACATCGGTGAAGCCGAGCATCGAATGACCATTCTGCGCGAATTCGAGCGCGTTACCCGTGACAGCGTGATCCTTTCACTGTGGGTGGATGGCAATTTCAAGGCCTGGAAACGCAAGCGCCTGGAGAAAACCCGTGAGCAGGAAGGTTACCAAAATCGATTTGTGTTACCGGCTGCTACGGTAGAGCAGGAGTTTGAGGAGGCGGGTTTCCATATTCAGGAACGTTTGGACTTTTTCCCGCTCTATGCCATGTCGCGGGTTTATGTATTACGCAAGAGGTAACAGGATGGTCGATCTGGAGACATACCGTCAGCGCTTGAGCGCCAGACAAATGGCAGTCCATGACATAACGCCAGTGTTTCGCCACTCGTCGTTCCGCCCGACGAACCGGGGAAAACTCGACTACTTTTATAGGACGGCGTTTGGCAGCGCTATCAAAGGTTTAAAGCAATGAAACTCGAAGTTGCGCGAGGTTTGTTTCTTGTAGGAGCCTTGGCTGTTGCTTCACTGGCGGTGGCTGCGTGGGAGCAACCCCGCACACAAGTTCTTAGTTCAGAGCATGGCGATCATTGCCCATTACCACGGGTCGCCAAGGCTTCGGTGGCTACTCAACCCGATCATGATTTATTGCTGTTCATTTTCGGAATGTCGCAAGGATTGAGGCCGCAAAGTTGAAAAAATTGAAGCCCAAATAAAAGGCCTCGCTGATGCGAGGCCTTTTTTGTTGCCGCTAACTGGAATCTTGCACAAATCACTTTAGGGGCGAGCCTGCAACATAGAATCTCCCACAAGGTTGATCAGTGTTGTTTGGTCTTATCGGGTTTGCCAGCTGGGTGTACACACACGGCAACACAAACAACGTAAACAGCGTACCAATCGACATCCCCGTCGCGATTACCGTGCCGATATCGAACCGACTGACCGCACCAGCGCCCGTGGCGATGATCAACGGCACCATGCCGAACACCATCGCGGCGGTTGTCATCAACACCGGACGCAGACGGATGGACGCGGCTTCCTCCACAGCCTCGCGCGGTGACAGGCCTTTGTCTTTGCGCAACTGGTTGGCAAACTGGACGATCAGGATCCCGTGCTTGCTGATCAGCCCGATGAGTGTCACCAATCCGACCTGGGTGTAGATGTTCATGCTTGACCAGCCGAGAAACAGCGGAAGCAATGCGCCGCAGATCGACAGCGGTACGGTTACCAGAATCACCAGCGGGTCGCGGAAGCTTTCGAACTGGGCAGCCAGCACCAGGAAAATGATTGCCAATGCCAGGGCAAAGGTGACCCACAACGCGCTGCCTTCCTGCACGTATTGGCGCGACGCGCCGGCGTAGTCGAAGGCAAATCCCACCGGCGCTTCTTCCCGGGCGATCTGGCGCACGGTGTCGATGGCTTCCCCCATGCTGACCAGCGGCACCCCGGAAAGAATCGCCGAGTTGAGTTGCTGGAACTGGTTCAATTGCCGCGGCCGGGCCCGGTCGGTCACTGTAATCAGGGTCGACAGGGCCAGCAGTTCACCCTTGGTGTTCCTGACATAGTAATTGTTCAGCCAGTCAGGGTTATCACGATAGGGCCGTTCAACCTGCGCAATGACTTTGTAACTGCGGCCTTCGATGGTGAAGCGGTTGATCTCCGCCTCACCCAGCAAGGTTGCCAGCGTTCCGCCCAGGTCCTGCATCGATACGCCCATCTGTGCCGCCTTGGCTCGATCGATATCCACCACCACTTCGGGTTTGTCGAAGGCCAGGTCGACATCGATGAACGCGAATTTGCCGGACTCCAGCGCGCGTTTTTTCACCCGGTCCACCACTTGCAACAGCAACTCGTAATCGTTGGCGGTATTGACCACGAACTGAAAGGGCAGGCCCTCGCCGGTACCCGGCAACGAAGGCAGGTTGAAGCCGAAAATCTGCAACCCCGCGATGCTTTCCAGCTTGGCTTGAACATCGGGCAGGATCTGCATCTGGGTCCGGCTGCGTTCGTTCCAGGGCTTGAGCAGGAAACCGCCGATACCTGATTGCACACCGTTGAAACCGTTGATCTGGAACGATGAGTAGTATTCGGGAAACGTCTTGAAGATCGAGACGAACTTGTCGGTGTAGGTGTTCAGGTAATCGAGGTTGGTCGGTTGCGGGGCGTTGGCCATCATGAAAATGACGCCCTGGTCCTCATCCGGCGCCAGTTCCGATTTGGTGAACTTGAGCAGTACCGGAATCAGGCACAGCACGATGACGGCAAACACCAACACCACCGGTCGGGTGTTCAGGGTGCCGTGCAGCAGCTGTTGGTAACGGTGCTTGAGGCCTTCGAAAATCAGGTCGAGGCGGTGGGCCAGGCCGGTCGGGTTTTCATCGTGACGCAGCAGGAAGGCGCACATCATCGGCGACAGCGTCAGGGCAACGATACCCGAGATCACCACGGCCCCGGCCAGGGTCAGGGCGAACTCCTTGAACAGTGCCCCGGTCAGCCCTGTCAGGAAACCGATCGGGGCATAAACGGCCGCCAGGGTGATGGTCATCGATACCACCGGCATGGCGATTTCCCGGGCACCTTCAATGGCCGCGTCCAGCGGTGTCTTGCCTTCCTCGATATGACGGTGGATGTTTTCCACCACCACAATGGCGTCGTCCACCACCAGCCCGATGGCCAGCACCATCGCCAGCAGAGTCAGCAGGTTGATCGAATACCCCATCATCTGCATGAAGAACATCACGCCGATCATCGACAGCGGGATGGTGACCACCGGGATCACCACCGACCGCAGTGCACCCAGGAACAGGAACACGACCACGATCACGATCAGCACGGCCTCGAAGAGGGTTTTCACCACTTCGTCGATCGAAGCCTGGATGAACAGCGTGGCGTCATAGGCAATTTCACCCTTGAGGTTCGGCGGCAGCTGGGCCTCAAGATCGGGCATGATCTTGCGCACCTCCCTGATCACGTCCAGCGGGTTGGCACCGGGTGTGGCCTTGATGCCGATATACACCGAGGGCGTACCGCCGAAGGAACTGATGGTGTCGTAGTTTTCCGCCCCCATCTCAACCCGCGCGACGTCACGCAACAGCACACGACTGTCGCCCTCGACCTTGAGCGGGATCGCCGCGAAAGCTTCGGCGGATTTGAGTTCGGTACTGGCGTTGATACTCGTGACCACGTACTCGCCCTTCACTTCGCCGGCAGCGGAGAGGAAGTTGTACTGGCGCACCGCATTGGTCACGTCGCTGGCACTCAGGCCGAAACCGGCGAGTTTCACCGGGTCCAGCCACAGGCGCATCGCAAACACCTGGTTGCCGAGAATTTCGGCTTCGGCCATGCCCGGCAGGGTTGCCAGTTTCGGCTGGATCACCCGCGACAGGTAGTCGGTGATCTGCGGGTTGCTCAATTCCTCACTGAAAAAGCTGATGTACATCAGCGCCGAGGCGTCGGCGGCTTCCTTCTTCAGGACCGGGTCTTCGGCGTCCTGGGGCAACTGGTTCTTGACCTCGTTGGCCTTGGCCAGGAGTTCGGTAAACAATCGGTCGCTATTGGCGCCGATGCGTGCGTAGATCGAGATCACCGAAAAGTTCTGGCGGCTGACCGAGGTCATGTAGTCGATGCCCTCGGCGCTGGCCAGGCTCTGTTGCATCGGCTGGGTAATATAGCCCTGGATGGTTTCGGCGTTGGCCCCGGGGTAGGCGGTGGTCACCGTGATCAGGGCGTTTTCCATTTGCGGGTATTGGCGCAACGGTAACTTGCTCCAGGCCTGGAAGCCCAGCAGCACGATCAGCAGGCTGACCACGGTGGCGAGCACCGGGCGACGGATGAACGGGTCGGTAAAGGCCATTGGGGGTTCCTTGATCAGTCAGCGCGTGGCCGGCTGTTCTTTTCGGACAGCGTCTTGTCGTCGCTGATGGCGATGTGCGCACCGTTGTCCAGTTTGATCTGGCCGGCAGTCACCACCGTTTCGCCGTTCTGCAGGCCTTTGGTGATCATCACCACGCCCGTGCGGCGCTCGCCGGTTTCGACGAAACGTCGCTCGGCGATCAGGACAGGTTGGCCCTTGTCGTCTTTTTCCACGCTACCGTCTTCGGCTTTCTTTTGGACGGCGACATAGACCGAGTTGCCGTAGAGCGTGTAGGTGATCGCGCTTTCAGGCACGACGATGCGCCGCTGCGGGTCGGGCAAAATCACCTGCAGGCTGGCGAACATCCCGGGGAGCAATTTGCCATCGGGGTTGGCCAGGGTTGCGCGGACCTGCACGTTGCGCGTGCTGTTCTCGACTTTCGGGTTGATCGCACTGATGGTGCCGGGGAATTCCTCCGTCGGAAACGCCGCGACGATGATCTGCACCGGCTGGCCAACGGCGATCTTCGGCACCGATTGCTCGGGCACGAAAAAATCGACGTAGAGGCTGCTGAGGTCTTGCAGGGTAGCGATCATGGTGCCGGTGGCCACGTAGTCGCCGACATCGACCTGGCGAATGCCGATGGTCCCGCTGAAGGGCGCGAGGATGCTTTTTTTGCCAAGCGCAGCCTTGAGCTGGTTGACGGTGGCCTTGCTCTTTTTCAATACCGCCGAGAGTCGGTCGAACTCGCCTTTGGAAATGGCCTGGCTGCCCACCAGTTGACTGCCGCGGGTGTAGTCCACCTGGGCCAGCCCGAGGTCGGCGAGGGCGGTTTCGAGCAGGGCACTTTCCACGGCGCTGTCGAGCCGGACGATGGGTTGGCCGGCCTTGACCTTCTGTCCCGACTCGAACTGCACATCGACGACGGTGCCATCGGTCTCCAGGCTCAGATCCACACCTTGCAGTGCCTTGAGGGTGCCAACCGTAGGCAGGCGCGCCTGCCACGGCTGTTCGGTGGCCGTGGCCACGGCGACACTGATCGGTGGTTTCGGCTTGGAGAAGCCTTGGATCATCGTGTAGATGGAGAAGGCTTTGTACCCGGCCAGCACCAGCACGATCAGCAGAACTACCCCCAACATGATCAGCATGCGGCGACGCAGCATATTTCCAGTTCCTTGGAGTAAATCAGGTGAGACAGAGGGGCACATTACCGCGACTGGGAAGGGGAATCCAACTGGCACTTATTACAGGCAGATGCCAAATCTGTAGGAGCAGCCGGTCGACGCTCGATTGCTCGCGATAGCGGTATTTCAGTCAACACGATGTTGAATGTGCGGCCGCCATCGCGAGCAAGCGTTGCTCCTACAAAGAGCGAGTTGTTCAGATCAGGTGCAAATGGTTGTCCCAGAGCCCCGCCGGCAGTTCCAACGGTTTTGCAACCAGATTTGTCTGGCGGCAATCGTAGTACCGGCAGCGTCCCTGTCCCGAGGTCACGACAAAACCGTCGGCCACCGCGCCCACGCCGGCGCAATCGGGAAGTGGCGCGTCCAGGCGCACTTCACCGCTGTCCATATCCCAAATGAAAAAGCGGTTGCCCCGTGGCGCGGTCAACGCCACCAGGCGCAAGTCGCTGTGCACGGCGACGCTCGCGGTGTAGTGCCCCATGGCCTGCAACTGATGCTCGGGCACCGGGAACGCCACGAAGGGCTGACCGGGACGCTTGATGGCCAGCAGCTCCGAGCGCTCGTGCGATGCCCCCATGAATTGCTGGCCGGCGACGATGGTGCCGTCGCTGGCAATGCCCAGGTGACGCACGCTGTTCATCTGTTGGGCGAGGGTTTCCTTGCTCAGCAATGTTCCGTCGCGTTGCATCAGGACCAGGCTCGGCTCCATGGCGTCGAGGTTCATCTCGACACGGCTTTCAGCCTCGGTACGAATCCCGCCGTTGGCCACCACCAGGGTTTCGCCATCGGGCATCCACGACACCTGATGCGGGCCGATGCCGTGGGTGGAAATCTCTCCACTGTGGACCAGGCGTTCGCCTTCGAATTTGTATACGCCGAGCAGGCCGCGACCCGGATCTGTCGTGTCGTTTTCGGTGGCGTACAGCCAGTCGCCGCTGTGGTGAACCACCGCGTGACCGTAGAAGTGCCGGTTCGGCTGCGACGTCACGGTTTGCAGCAACGTACCGTCACGCAGGTCGATCAGGTAGCTCTCGGTGCCCGGTCGCCGGGCGACGAACAGCGCGATCGGCAGCGTCGGGTGGTTGATGATGTCGTGGCAGCGCTGGCCGACCCGGGTGGCAAATACCCGGGTGCCATCCAGCCGATAACCGACGGCATAGTGCTTGCCGTCGGTATCGTCCCGCGCTGACAGCAGCAACGGGCTTTGATCCTTGCGCTTGAACAGCGTCCAGCCGCCCAGTGTCACTGCTCCCAGCAGCAAACTACCTAAAGTCAGAGCCTGACGTCGCAGCATGGAAGTCGCCCTCATCAGTCACCGTCATTGGCGTTGAAGCCCAGTTGGATGCCCAGCGCCTTGGCCAGATCGCTTTCGTGCAGGCGGTGGACGACGTTAAGGCTGTCGTAAAGATCGTTGAGTTGCTGGCGACCGGCGTCGTCATTGAGCATTTCGGTCAACGAGCGCTGGTTGCTGGCAAACAGTTTCAACGATGCGGCATAAGCGGCGTCGATCTTGTCGGCCAGTGGTTTCTGGTCGCTCGGCAACAGACCGCGCAGACCTTTATTGTCGACACCTTCCCACACTGTTCTGGCGGCGGCGAGACTGGCTTCCATGCCCGTCAGGGACGATTGGCTGCGCCACGCGTCGGCCTGGAACGGTTGCGGCACACCCTTGGTCTGACGGCCCATCGGCGTGCCGAGTTTTTTCTTCAAACTGTCGAGGGCAGTGACCTGCACACGCAGCAGATCGGCGATCGCTTCGTGGGAGTCGGCATAGCGCTGGTTCGGGAATTTGCTCAACTGCGCGAGCATGCCGTCGGTGTTGTTCCAGGTTTGCAGAATCTCTTCGGCCAATTGTTTCTGACGCTCGCCGATGGCGATCAGCAGCGGGCAGTACTTGGCCTTCTGCTCGGCGTTGGTCACATCAGGCTTGCTGTCGAACAGAATGTATTCGTAGGCCGACAGGCCCTGAACCACAACGCTGGACTTGGCCAGCGCGGCGGCGTCGATCTGTGGCTGCGCGGCAACCAGTTGTTCGACCTGACGGCCGACAAGGTTTTTCTTGTCTGGCCAGAATTGTACCTGCCACGAACGGTTGCCTTCGGCCAGTGGCCCGATCAGTAGCGGTTGCAGCTCGGCCCAGGCTTTCTGCGCGTGCAGGAAATCGGCGCGGGCGGTTTCCAGGGTTTCCTTGCCTTCGCAATAGGCGAGGGCGCTGACGGCCAGTTGGCGATCGGCCTCAACCCAGCGGGTATAGGTCGGCAGAATCACCGACTTGGCGATGGCCGCCGAAGTGACGGCCTGCGGGTCTTGCGGCGAGCAGGCGCCCAGGGCGAGCGCGGCAAGGCTGGTGAACAATAATTTGGGACGGAACATGTCGGGCTCCCGCTGGAGTGCGAATTAAAGGGAATTCAAAAACGCCAGCAACGCAGCGCGCTGCCCGGCATCGAAAGACAAAACCTGTTGACGCGCAGCCGCAGCTTCGCCGCCATGCCAAAGCACGGCCTCGAGCAGGTTGCGGGCGCGGCCATCGTGCAAAAACTGGGTGTGACCACTGACCGCTTGCGTCAACCCGATGCCCCACAACGGCGGGGTACGCCAGTCGCGGCCACCGGCCTGGAATTCGCTGCGGTTGTCGGCCAGACCGTCGCCCATGTCGTGCAGCAGCAGATCGCTGTACGGCCGAATCACTTGATTGGCCAGTTCAGGTTCGGCGGCGTTGGCGGCGGTGGTGTATTTCGGTGTGTGACAGGACTGGCAACCGGCCTGGTAAAACAGGTTCTTGCCGGCCAGCACTTCAGGCGCGTTGACATTGCGGCGCGCCGGTACGGCAAGGTTGCGGGTGTAGAACAGCACCAGACGCAGGATGTTGTCGCTGACTTCCGGCTCGCCATCGGGACCGGCGCCGCTGGGTGCCTGTTTACAGGCGGTTTGTGCATCGGTGCAGTCATCAAAGGGTCTGAGGCGGGTCGTGAGGCCCATATCCCCGGAAAACGCGTGAACATTCTGTTGATTGAGATTGGGTTGCCCGGCTTTCCAGCCAAATCGCCCGAGGACGGTTTTCTGCTGGGCGTCATCCCAGACCCGGTTCGGGCGTCCGGTGATGCCGTTTTTCTCGTTCGCCTGGGCCTGGGCGTTCGCCAGAATGGCCTCTTCAGGGATGGCTTCCAGCAAGCCCAGGCCGATCATGGGTGGTGCAACCCGCGCCGAGAAACGTGTGTCGGGGTGCATCGGGCCGTAGCCTAGCTGGGTGATGTTCAAGGTCGGCTTGCGCAGCTCGACTTCGGTACCGTCCTTAAAGCGAACCGGCACCGGTGTGTAATCGACCCGCACCTTGCCTTCCGGGGCGACGCCGGGCACGGCCATGTCCTGGAATTGCCCGCCGTAGACCGGTTCGGGCACCACGCCCTGCTGCTCGATGATTCTGGCGTAGGCCGGGGTATCGGGGATCGACAGGCGCACCAGCATCGACACGGCGTTTTGTGCACCCGGCGCCGGCGGGTGACCGCGGCCGTCCTTGATATGGCAGCCCTGGCAGGCATTGGTGTTGAACAACGGGCCGAGGCCGTCACGGGCGGTGGTGGTCGACGGGGCGATCACCCAGGGGCTGCGAAAGAAGCTGTTGCCGACACTGAAATCCACGCGCCGCGATGGCGGCAGGTTGGCTGATGGCAGCGAGAAAGCGTTCTGGTCAGTCTTGCGCACGGTCGTACCGCCCCCGGAGCGGGCTTCACCGGGTTCTGCCTTGGTAAAACGCGGGGCGTCATCGCAGGCACTCAGGCCCAGGGCCAGAAACAGTGCGGACAAGCGAAGAAGCAGCGGGGGCATCAGACATCCTGCAAGACGAGTAAAACGGGGGCGCAAAGTCTAACAGGGGATGGGAATTTGAATAAGAGGAATTATCGTTTGCTTGATGTGGGGCAGGGTTTGAGATCGTGTCGCGGCCATCGCGGGCAAGCCACGCTCCCACAGGGATTGAAGGTGCTCACAGATGATGTGATCAGCACGGATACTGTGGGAGCGGGCTTGCCCGCGATGAGGCCATCAGCATCACCGCAAATATCAGGCATGAAAAAGGCGACCCGGAGGTCGCCTTTCTTGTTCACTCAGCCCGCGTTGATCAGAATTCGTGATCAGCGTTGTCCGGGTTCAGGTCGGCGATCCCCAGTTTGCCAGCAGCGGCTTCGATCGAACCGGTCTGCTTGACCAGCGAAGCAATGGCATCACGGACGATCTGGTTACCAGCGGTGTTGCCCGCGGCGATCAGTTGGTCGTAGTGCTCACCCTTGTTGGCGTGATCGACGATGACCTGCAACTTGGCTTCAGTCGCGGCCAGGTCGGCTTTCAGCGCGGTGTCGGCCGCCGGGTCGGCCTTGGCCACCAGCGACGACAGGCTGGCGCCGGTCATTTTGCTGCCGTCGGTGCGGGTGTACTCGCCCAGGTACACATTGCGAATGCCCTTGGCATCGTAGAAGTGCGAGTTGTGGGTGTTGTCGCTGAAGCAATCCTGCTCGTCTTCAGGGGAGTTGGCTTCCAGGGAAACCTTCATGCGCTCGCCTGCCAGTTCGCCCAGGGACAAGCTACCCATGCCGAACAGCATTTTGCGCAGGCCGCTTTCAGCCGGTTCGGCTTCCAGGGTGGCGCGGTAGTTGTCGGCCACGTTCGGCTTCCAGTTGCCGACCATTTCTTCCAGGTCGCTGACCAGCAGTTGGGTCACGGCTTTCAGGTAAGCGCGACGACGATCGTTGTGGCCGCCGGTGGCACCTTTGCCTTCCAGGTAGTCCGAAGCTGGACGGTTGCCGGCGCCTGGGCCGGTGCCGTTCAGGTCCTGGCCCCAGAGCAGGAATTCGATGGCGTGGTAGCCCGTGGCGACGTTGGCCTCGGAACCGCCCAACTCGTTCAGGCTGGCGAGTTTTTCCGGGGTGATGTCCTTCACGTCGACCTTGTCTTCGCCGATCTGGATTTGGGTATTGGCGATGATGTTAGCGGTGGCGCCCGGGTTACCCAGCGCGTGCTCGTAGGATTTGTCGACGTAGTCGATCAGGCCTTCGTCCAGTGGCCAGGAGTTCACCTGTCCTTCCCAGTCGTCGATGATGGTGTTGCCGAAGCGGAACGCTTCACTTTGCAGGTAAGGAACGCGGGCCGCGATCCAGGCCGCCTTGGCGGCTTTCAGGGTGTCGGCATTCGGCTTGGCGAGGAAGGCATCGACGGCGGTTTGCAGGGTTTTCGCGGTGGATTCGGCGTCGCTGTAAACCGCGAAAACCATGTCGGCATAGTGGGCGACAACGGCTTTGGCAGCGGCTTCATCGACTTTACCGGCCGCGGCAGGTGCAGCCGGGGCCGCAGCGGTGCTGGCAGCCGGCGCAGGTACGGCAGCTTTTTCCTTGTCTTTGCCTTCACCGCAACCGGCGAGAGAAATTGCGATGGCCAACAGACTGGCGGTAGCCAGAGGCATACGAATCATGGCGAACATCCTGCTTCGAGAGGGGTTGAATGGCGCGCCCGGCGCGCAAAGTGCCACATAATGCAAATCTTTCGCATTATGTGTAAAGAGTTGTTCTTGGAAATATTTCTTATTCGCGGGACGGATAGCGCGGATAAAAAAAACGCCGCCGTCTTTGCCCTCTGTAGGAGCGAGCTTGCTCGCGATGGGCGTGAACGATGACGCGGGCTTTCTGGAAAAACGCGTCACCTTCAAATTCATCGCGAGCAAGCTCGCTCCTACAGGGGGGCAAACGCGGCGGCAGTCTTTACATAATCGCGGCGTTGCTGCGCTGGGCCTGCTTCAGATAAGCGCCCAGCTCCCTTGCGGGCAGTGGTTTGCTGTAGTGATAGCCCTGACCTTCATGGCAGCCTTCGGAGATGATGTAAGCCTCCTGTTCGGCGGTTTCCACGCCTTCGGCGATCACCTGCATGCCCAGGCTCTTGCCCAGCTGGATGATGGCGCGAACGATGGTCGCATCGTCGTCGTCATCGAGCAGGTCCTGAACGAAGCTCTTGTCGATCTTGATCTTGTCCAGCGGCAGGCTTTTCAGATAGCTCAGCGAGGAATACCCCGTACCGAAATCGTCGATCGCGATCAGCGCGCCGGAACGACGCAGGCTGAGCAAATGCTGGGCGGCGGTGCTGATGTCTTCCATCAGGCCGGTTTCGGTGACCTCCAGCTCCAGGCTGCGCGGTGGCAGGCGATACATTTGCAGCAGGTTGTTGACCACCCTTGGCAACTCGGCGTGGTGCAGTTGCACGGTAGACAGGTTCACCGCCATGCGCAGGTCGCTGAAGCCCTGGTCGTGCCAGTCGCGCAACTGCTTGCAGGCCTGATCCAGTACCCACTCGCCGATGGCGATAATGGTGCCGTTCTGCTCGGCCAGCGGGATGAACAGGTCCGGTGGAACCAGCCCGTGTTCCGGGTGCTGCCAGCGAATCAATGCCTCGACGCCGACTACCCGGTGATCGCGGTAGCTGATCTGCGGTTGGTAGACGAGGTAGAACTGCTCGCGGGCCAGGGCGTCGCGCAGGTCTTTTTCCAGCTCGCGACGGCGGCGCATTTCGGTATCGACGCTGGCGATATAGAACTGATAGCGATTGCGCGAGCGGGTCTTGGCCAGGGTCATGGTCTGCTCGGCTTTTTGCAGCAGCTTCTCGGTGCTGTCGCCGTCTTCGGGGAACAAGGTGATGCCGATGGTGGCGCGCAGGCGGATTTCCTGATGATCGAGGGCAAACGCCGCTTCCAGGTCATCGAGAATGCTTTGGGCCAGTTCGGCGGCTTCGTAGGGCTGCTCGATATCGGCCTGGACCAGGGCGAACTGGTCGCCGCCGAGGCGTGCAAGGGCGCCGAGGCGTCCGCTATGCGCCCGCAGGCGATCGGCCAGGGCCAGCAGCAACTGGTCGCCGGTCTGGTAGCTGAATTGTTCGTTGATGCCCTTGAAGTCGTCGAGGCCGACGCACAGTACGGCAACCCGGCGTTGCAGTTTGCCGGCATCGACCAGAATCTTGTCCAGTTGCGTTTGCAATTGTTGGCGGTTCGGCAGGCCGGTGAGGAAATCGTACTGGGCCATGCGCAACAGGCTGTTTTCCGCTTCGTGGCGCAGATGGGTATTGCGTTCGATGGACTCCAGCAATTGGTTGGCGGTGTTGATCCAGATCCCCAGTTCGTTTTTCTCGTGGCCCTTGAGCAGCGGAATCTTGTGTTCGCTGGGACGATCCGGATTGATTTCGGTCAGGTGCTCGATGATCCGCGACAGGGGTTTGGTCAACAGCCAGTGATAAACCAGATACAGCACCAGCCCCATCGCCAGGGCGCGCAGCACGCCGGAAATGAAGATGATCACCGAACTGACGATAAAGCCTTGTCCGTAGGTGGCCGTGTCGAGGGTGATGCTCAAGTCACCGTAATACTCGCTGTACGGGCCGCGACCCACCAACTGGGTGGTGAACGTGCGTTCCTGCCCTAGGATCAGGTCGGTCAGCCAGCGACTGTTGGACTGCTGCAATTCGCGGGATTTTTGCGCGAGCATGGCTTCATTGGGATGGCCGATGGAAGCCTGGCGTACGGCGTCGTCCTGAAACAGGCCTTCGATAACCTGCATGCCCATTTCCCGGTCCAGGCTGTAGACGGCCTGGGTCGAGGGGTCACGAAACATGTCCAGAATGCGTTCGGCATCGCCGGCGACGGCCTGGCGTGTTTTATAGGCATCGAAAACGATCTGCGCGCAGCTCAAGACCACGCCGACGATCAATGCCGACAGGAGCACGACCCGGAGCAACTTCACCGACAAGCTGTTCTTGAGTTCCAGCTTCAAAAGGCTATTCCTTGTTCCGTGCGGGTAGCATCAAGTTGCCATGAGTATTGGCAATCCCGTGATGGCAGTCAAAGGGACAATCATCCTTGCGGGATTTTGCCTGCAGCTTGGCCGATAGGGTCTTGACTGGGGTAATTGTCCGATTAGTACTGTGTCGGTTGTCGAGTCCTTCAACTTGAGGGGGGAGGTGGAGATATTTTCCTTCTGGTTGATCTTAGACGGCTGTGGCGGGGGGGCAAGGGGGTGAAGGCTCGTTTCATCCTGGGGAATGGACCCGCTTTGTGTATTGGCGCGATTTTCCTGTAGGAGCTGGCTTGCCAGCGAAGACGGCCAAACAGCCGACCTGACCTTGTTGACTGAGTACATATCCGTTGCTGCGGTAACGGCCACTTGCGGTTTCGCCCTTACGGCGAGTCACTTGGAAAAGCCCCAAGTAACCAAGGGCTCTTGCCCCTTTCGTTCGGTGCCTCGCTAATGCTCGGCATACCCTCGTTCCGGTCCTGCTCCGTGGGCCCGCCGCGATCGGCCATCCCTGGCCGGGCGCGGCTAACCCGGCATCCATGCCGGGTTGCCCACTGCGCAGAACCTCCACTCGGCCTCTCGAGGTGGCAAGAAGATCAAAAGCCAAAGCAACGCGAGGCGGCCTTATAGCCGACCTGGCTTTCTCGGATGTACCCGTTCCCCTGTAGGCGCTGGCTTGTCGGGTCGCCGCATCGCAGCGATGACGGCCGAACAGTCGACCTGATTTTCGTGGATGTACCGACTCCCCGTGGGAGCTGGCTTGTCGGGTCGCCGAATCGCAGCGATGACGGCCGACCAAGCGCCACAACTCTTCGCTCATTACCCGGCCCATAAAAAACCCGGCATAAAAGCCGGGTTTTTTGACTGGCATCGAGCTTAAGCGGTGAAGGTCTTGCCTTCGAACTGCTCAGCCACGAACTTCCAGTTGACCAGGTTCCAGAACGCTTCAACGTACTTAGGACGCAGGTTGCGGTAGTCGATGTAGTAGGCGTGTTCCCAGACGTCGCAGGTCAGCAGCGGGGTGTCGCCGTTGGTCAGCGGGTTGCCGGCGCCGATGGTGCTGGCCAGGCCCAGGGAACCGTCAGCTTTTTTCACCAGCCAGCCCCAGCCGGAGCCGAAGGTGCCGATGGAGGTCTTGCTGAACTCTTCCTTGAACTTGTCGAACGAACCGAACGCAGCGTTGATGGCTTCAGCCAGTTTGCCGGTTGGTTGACCGCCAGCGTTTGGCGCCAGGCAGTTCCAGTAGAAAGTGTGGTTCCAGACCTGAGCGGCGTTGTTGAAGATACCACCCGAGGAAGTCTTGACGATCTGTTCCAGGGTCTTGCCTTCGAACTCGGTGCCTGGCACCAGGTTGTTCAGGTTCACGACGTAGGTGTTGTGGTGCTTGTCGTGGTGGTATTCCAGAGTTTCCTTGGAAATGTGCGGCTGCAGTGCATCGTGTGCGTAAGGCAGTGGCGGCAATTCGAAAGCCATGGTGGATCTCCTAATCAGGTCAGTTGCGGTGGGCGCAAGGCCGATCACGGGCGGCCAGACAAGCGCCGGGGAGTTTTATACTCTTTGCGGCGCAGGTGTCGGATCATAGCACCGGGGGTGCGGCATAACCACGCAACAACTGTGTGGAATAGAGGTTCCAGAGCCTTTTGGAATAAATCAGCCAGCCATGATCAGTTGCAGCGCTACAGCGAACATCATGACAGCCACCAGCAGATCGAGGATTCGCCAGGTACTTGGCCGAGCCAGCCACGGAGCCAGCCATGCGGCACCCAGTGCCAGCGTGAAAAACCACAGCAACGAGGCACTGGCCGCACCGACCACATAAGCGCCGGGCTCGGTTTGTTGCGCGCCAAGGGAGCCGATCAGCAAAACGGTGTCCAGATACACATGGGGGTTGAGCAGGGTCACGGCCAACGCACTGAGCATCACTGCCCGCAACGAACGAACGGTCTGATTTTCCCCCTGTTGCAGGCTTTGTTTTGAAAACGCCCGGCGCAACGCCTGACTGCCATACCAGATCAAAAACACCGCGCCCCCCCAGCGGGCGACCGCCAACAGGGTCGGGTTCTGCGCCAGCACCGTGGCCAGGCCGAACACACCAGCGGCCACCAGAATCGCATCGCACATCACGCACAGTGCCGCCACCGGCAGGTGATGCTCACGTCGCAGGCTTTGCGCCAGCACAAACGCGTTTTGCGTGCCGATCGCCATGATCAGGCCGAAGGCCACCAACAGGCCATTTACGTAGCTTTGCCACATGAGGGTTACTCCGCGTTCGCTGCCAGGTCGCGCAGCACTTGCATCGCGCGTTCGGCGTCGGCCTGGCCGACGAACAAATGGTCGTGGTAATAGCCCGCGATCACATTGCAGCTGATGCCCGCCCGGCCCAGCGCCGTGGCGAACGCGGCGGTCAGGCCGACGGCCTCGAGGGCCGAGTGCACGTTCAAAGTGATCCAGGCCGCGACGTAGTCGAAACTGAAACCGGCCCGTTCAGCGTGGGACCGTTCAAGAATGACCGTCAGGCCTTCCTGCTCACGGAAGCTGCCGACGATGTCCAGGCCTTGCGGCAATTGCCCGTCGCGCAGAGTGCAGAACACGTATTCGCCGGCATTGAGTTGCGGGCTCATGCTGCGCAGCAGCGTTGCCAAAGATGTTTCGCCAGCCATGTCGGTGTTTCCTGTTCAAGAGTTCTTGCTGGCCATTCTCTGGTACATCGCTGTATAAGAAAAACCAATAATGCTGATCGCTCATTAGGAAAACTGATGTTCGACTATAAATTGCTTTCTGCCTTGGCCGCGGTGGTCGAGCAGGCGGGTTTCGAACGGGCTGCGCAGGTCCTGGGTTTGTCGCAATCGGCAATTTCCCAGCGCATCAAATTGCTCGAAGCGCGGGTTGGCCAGCCGGTGCTGGTACGAGGTACGCCCCCGTCTCCAACCGAGATTGGCCGGCGTCTGCTCAACCATGTGCAGCAGGTGCGCTTGCTTGAGCGTGACTTGCAGAGCCTGGTGCCTGCGCTGGACGAAGAAGGTGTGCCGGAACGCCTGCGCATCGCGTTGAACGCCGACAGTCTGGCGACCTGGTGGGCGCAGGCCGTGGGGGATTTTTGCGCGGATCAGCATGTATTGCTGGACCTGATCGTCGAAGACCAGACCGTCGGCCTCAAACGTATGCGCGCAGGGGAAGTGGCGGCCTGCCTGTGTGCCAGCGAGCGGCCGGTGGCCGGCGCCCGCAGCGTGTTGCTGGGGGCGATGCGCTACCGGGCATTGGCCAGCCCGGCCTTTATTGCCCGACATTTCCCCCAAGGCGTACATGCCGGGCAGTTGGCCCGAACGCCGGCCCTGGTATTCGGCCCGGATGACTTCCTGCAGCATCGCTACCTGGCATCCCTGGGCGTCGATGGCGGATTCGAACACCATTTATGTCCGTCGTCAGAAGGCTTCATCCGACTCACCGAAGCTGGGCTCGGCTGGGGGCTGGTGCCGGAACTACAGGTACGCGAACAACTGGAACGCGGCACTTTGCTGGAGCTTTTGCCAGATAAACCGATCGATGTGCCGCTGTACTGGCATCATTGGCGCAATGGCGGTCAGTTGCTGGGTCTGCTCACCGATCAGTTGGTACGCGCGTCGAAGCAATGGCTGGTGCCGTTGGACTGACGGGCAGCGTCAAGACCTCACGCAATACGCAAAAAGAAATATTCGGAGCAATACATGAAAATTCTGGTCACCGGCGCAAGCGGTTTCATCGGCGGGCGCTTTGCGCGTTTCGCCCTGGAGCAAGGCCTGGACGTGCGGGTCAACGGTCGCCGGGCCGAGGGGGTGGAGCATCTGGTGCGGCGTGGCGCCGAGTTTATCCAGGGCGACTTGAGCGACCCGCAATTCACCCGCGAGCTGTGTTCCGATGTCGAGGCCGTGGTGCATTGTGCCGGCGCCGTCGGCCTATGGGGGCGTTATCAGGATTTTCACCAAGGCAACGTCCAGGTCACCGAAAACGTGGTCGAGGCCTGTTTGAAACAGCGGGTTCGGCGCCTGGTGCATTTGTCCTCGCCGTCGATCTACTTCGATGGCCGCGATCACTTGGGCCTGACCGAAGAACAGGTGCCCAAACGCTTCAAGCATCCCTACGCCGCGACCAAATACCTGGCCGAGCAAAAGGTGTTCGGCGCCCAGGAATTCGGCCTCGAAACCCTGGCACTGCGTCCGCGTTTCGTCACCGGTGCCGGCGACATGAGCATTTTCCCGCGTCTGCTCAACATGCAGCGCAAGGGCCGACTGGCAATCATCGGCAACGGCCTGAATAAAGTCGATTTCACCAGTGTGCAAAACCTCAATGAAGCGTTGCTCAGCAGTTTGCTGGCCAATGGTTCAGCCCTGGGCAAGGCTTACAACATCAGTAACGGAACGCCGATCCCGTTGTGGGATGTGGTCAATTACGTCATGCGCAACATGGAAGTCCCACAAGTTACGCGCTACCGTTCCTACGGTTTGGCCTACAGCGTCGCCGCCCTCAACGAAGGCGCGTGCAAGCTGTGGCCGGGTCGCCCGGAGCCGACCCTGTCGCGACTGGGCATGCAGGTCATGAACAAAAATTTCACCCTGGACATCAGCCGCGCCCGGCATTATCTGGATTACGACCCGAAGGTGAGCCTGTGGACCGCCCTCGATGAGTTCTGCGGCTGGTGGAAGGCCCAGGCTATTCGCTGAACAGCCCACACTGAACCGACTCCGGGGTTGAGGGTCAATCGGTGCGACTGTGGGGGTTATACTCGCCGCATCAAGCCATCACCGTTTCACAAAGGTTGACTCAATGTCCATGCGTAACGATGCCAACGACGACTTCGATGATGTACCGAGCCTGCGTGCCGACAGCCTCGACGACGATGACTATGTACCCACCGCGCGTACCACCGTGCATTCGCGCACCACACCTGTGGTCAAGGTCAAGAGCCCGAGCACCGGGCCGTTGTGGGCGCTGGTGGGCGCGTTGTTCTTTGCGTTTGCAGGCCTGGCCTGGTGGAGCTTCCAGCAGATTTCGCTGATGGAGCAGCAACTGGTGGCGACCCAGGAAAGTTTCGCGCGCATCAGTGAGGAAGCGGCGGGGCGCCTGCAGGACATTTCCGGCAAGGTTGTGGCCAGCCAGACCAACGTCACCAGCGACAGCGAAGCCTTGAAGCTGCAAATCAAGCAGCTGGAAAGCAAGCTGCAGGATCAGGGCAAACAGCAGCAAGGCGTGGCCGGTCAGGCTTCGGACCTGGACAAGCGCCTGGCGCAGATGACCGCGCAAACCACCGAACTGGACAAGCATCTGGCGCAGATCACGGCCCAGAACACTGAGCAACAGACGGCCACCATTCAATTGCAGGCTCAGGTCAAAGTCTTGAACAGTGATGTGGCCACGCTGAAAAGCGCCCCGGCGGACACGGAAAAATTCGACGCCCAGCTGAAAAGCCTCGGCGCCGACATCACCGCCTTGAAGAAACAAGGCAACCCGACCGCCGCCATCGATCGTCTGGAACAGGAAGTCGTCATCCTCAAGAGCCAGCAGGACAATCGCCCGGCGACCTCCCAAAGCTCGGCCAACATCGCGGAGTTCGACGCCTTCCGTGGCCAGGTCACCCGAAACATCAATACCCTTCAGGCGCAAATCCAGAACCTGCAACAGCAACTGCGCGCCCGTCAGTAAAACCGAGGGTATTTGTAGGAGCGAGCTTGCTCGCGATGGTCGTCAACGAAAACGCGGGGTTACAGGATAAGCGCGGCGCTCTTTAGTCCATCGCGGGCAAGCCCGCTCCCACAAGGACCGTGCAAATCCTGTGGGAGCGGGCTTGCCCGCGATGCAGGCGACGCGGTCTGGCTACCGAACTTTGTCCTCCCGCCCCCGCAGCAACCTGTTCGGCATCGCAATCGCCGCGGCCAGTCCCAGCAGCGACACCGCCGTGCTGACCATCAGCAAATGCCGGAAGGTCAACAGCAGTTCGGCGCGCAAGGCGTTCTGCGCATCCCCCGGTACGGCGTTGAGGCCGTCCAGCAGGACATTGCCCGAATGCCCTTCGTTGATCAGCGACGAGCCCGCCAGGTGCGCGAAGCTGGAGTCCTGCAACAACGCCAGCAAGAGTGCCGACATCAATGCCACCCCCACTGCACCACCCAGCGAACGGAACAGGTTGGTGGTGCTGGTGGCGACGCCGATGTCGCGCTGTTCCACCGAGTTCTGCGTCCCCACCAGCGAAGTCGGGAACTGCATGCCGCCGGCGATGCCGCTCAGTAGCATGAACAGGCTGCTCAGTAAGGTGGCGTTGGGTGGGCTGAAGGCCATGCCGAGAATCGAAATCGGCATCAGGATCGCGCCGGTGAGAATCTGCGGTTTGTAGCGACCGGTCACCGAGGTGCGACGGCCGGCGAAATAAGCGCCAATCGGCAGCCCCATGGCCAGCGGCAGCAAATGCAGCGCAGCGCTGTCGGCCCCGGCGCCGGTGACGCTCTGAAAGCGCAACGGCATCAGTACGATCAGCGAAATGGCCTGGAAACTGGTGAAGAAAATCGTGCACCAGCACAGCAGGGCGTTGCGGTTGGCGAACAGGTGCATCGGCAGCAATGGCTCCCGCGCGCGACGTTCATGCCAGACGAACACCGCCAGCACCATCACCGCGCAAGCGAACAGACCGAGCACTTCGCGGCTGCGCCATGAATGTCCCTGGCCGACCTGAGTGATCCCGAGCAACAGCGCAGTCAGTCCGATAATCATCAGCAGTGTGCCAAGGTAGTCGATGACCGGTTTGCGTTGCGGAATCGGCAGCCCCACCAGATTGCGGTTTGCCACCAGCCACGCGCCCAGCCCCAGGGGCAGGTTGATCAGGAACACCCAGCGCCAGGACAGGTATTCGGTCATGTAGCCGCCGAGTACCGGACCGGCCACGCTGGCCACTGCGTACATGCTGCTGAAATAGCCCTGATAGCGACCGCGCTCGCGCGGCGGCACGATATCGCCAATGATCGCCTGGCTGACCGAAATCATTCCGCCCGCGCCGATCCCCTGAAGGATCCGCGCCAGCACCAATTGCTCCATGCTCTGGGCCATGCCGCAGAACAGCGACGCCAGGGTGAACACGCCCATGCCGAACAGCATCAACTTGCGCCGCCCGTACAGATCGCCCAGTTTGCCGTAGATCGGCACCGCCACTGTCATGGCCACCATGTAGCCGGAAATCACCCAGGCCAGCAGGCTGACGTCCTTGAATTGCGCGGAAATGGCCGGCATCGACACGGCGACAATGGTCTGGTCCAGCGCGCCAAGAAAGATCGCCATCATCAAGGCGACCAGTACGCTGCGAATGGCCGGTTTGGACGTTTCGGGATGGTTGAGATTGGTCACGGGAGAACCTGCGGGCAGTGAGGGTCCCGCAAGGGGCATGGGCGAGCGGGGATGCTCGCCAGTGTAAGTCGGTAGGCAGCTATTCGATAGCCTCATAAGGAAGCCCGACGTAATTTTCTGCAATGGTTTTCCGGCCAGCCTCGGAATCGATGAAGTACTCCAGCTCCGATTCGGCAATACGCTGGCTGAAGGCATCGTGCTCCTCGAAACGGTGCAGCATCGAGGTCATCCACCAGGAAAAACGCTCGGCTTTCCATACCCGGCGCAGGCAGACCTCCGAGTATTTCTCCAGCAAATCGACACGGCCTTCGCGATACACCTTCAGCAGGATATTGAACAAGGTACTGACGTCGCTCGCCGCCAGGTTCAAGCCCTTGGCCCCGGTGGGCGGGACAATGTGCGCGGCGTCGCCGACCAGGAACATCCGCCCGTACTGCATGGGTTCCACCACGAAGCTGCGCAGTGGCGCGATGCTTTTTTCGATGGACGGCCCGGTCACCAGGTTTTCAGCCAGTTTCTCCGGCAGGCGAGTCTTGAGCTCATCCCAGAAGCGCTGATCGGACCAATCCTCGACGTTTTCATCGGCCGGCACTTGCAGGTAATAACGGGTGCGGGTCGCCGAACGCATGCTGCACAGGGCGAAACCGCGCGCGTGGCGGGCATAGACCAGCTCTTCGTGAACCGGCGGGGTGTCGGCCAGTATTCCCAGCCAGCCAAACGGGTAGACCCGCTCGAACACCTTCAGGCACTCGGCGGGAATCGACTGCCGCGCCACCCCATGGAAGCCGTCGCAGCCGGCGATGTAGTCGCAATCGAGGCGATACTGCTCACCGTCCTTCTCAAATGTGACGAAGGTTTCGTCGGTTTTCATGCCATGGGGAACGACATTGCCAGCCTGGTAAATCGTCTGCGCGCCGGCCTCCCGACGAGCGGCCATCAAGTCGCGTGTGACCTCGGTCTGGCCATAGATCATCACGGTTTTACCGCCCGTGAGGGCTTGCAGATCGATGTGCACCTGGCGCCCGTCGAGGGCCAGTTCGAAACCGCCGTGGACCAGGCCTTCGGCATCCATGCGCTGCCCCACACCGGCCTGGCGCAACAGCTCTACCATGCCTTGTTCAAGGACGCCGGCACGGATGCGCCCGAGTACATAATCCGGGGTCTGGCGTTCGAGAATCAGGGTGTCGATACCGGCTTTATGCAGCAACTGACCGAGCAAAAGGCCGGAGGGACCGGCACCGATAATGGCGACTTGGGTTATCAGCATTTTCATTGTTTTTAGGACTCGCAAGCTCCACGCGACCAGGGTCGGTGAATGATTTTTATGGATCGAGTGCTTGCATTTTTCCCTTGCGGGTCTGTCAATTGAAGGTGAAAACTGAGCCGATACCTGTACATTCTGCCAATCGGTGCGATTATCGCCCGTCATCTATTCCGAGGCCTGGATTGAAGTGATGAACAAGCCTGACGTGCCTTCGATTCCGGTGTTCAAGCTCTACGGTGAAAGCCTGGATTGGCCCACCCCGGACTTGCTGCACTGTGAAACCATCTCCAAACGCAGCCGCGAACATCAATGGGAAATCAAACCCCACCGTCATGCCGATTTATGCCAGTTGCTCTTCGTATTCAAAGGTCAGGCAGAGCTTGAAATCGAAGGCAAACGTACGCAACTGGATGAACCGTCGATTCTGGTCATGCCACCGTTGTCGATTCATGGCTATCGTTTTTCCGAAGACGTCGAAGGGTTCGTCGTGACCCTGGCCGCGCCACTCGTCGCCCATCTGCAAGCGCAATTGGGTAACTCGGTGAATGCCCTGGCCCAGGCCGAAAGTTACCCGGCCGGCAAGGACAGTGAGTACCTCAACAGCCTGTTTGCTGCCTTGCAAACCGAATACACAGGTCACCAACCGGCGCGGGAAATGCTCATGCATTCGCTGGTCAGCGTGATTATGGTGTGGGTCAGCCGTCAGGTGATCCAGCGACGTTCAGCCTCACAACGGCCACAGCGTGCCCGGGAATACCTCAACGGTTTCATTCAACTGGTGGAAGAGACCTATCGCCAGCACGTCAAGGTCGAGGATCTGGCCCATCGGCTGGGCATTTCCGTGTCCCACCTCAACGGCACCTGCCGCGAGCTGGCGGGGCAACCGGCGTTGCAGATCATGCACGAACGGCAACTGCTGGAGGCCAAGCGCTTGCTGACCTACACCAGCATGACCATTTATGAAATGTCCGACGTATTGGGGTTCTCGGATCCGACCAACTTCACGCGCCTGTTCCGACGCCGGGTGGGGATTTCGCCCAAGGCTTTTCGCGACCGCTTGAAGGCCGACCAGGACAATCAGGCCTGATCAGCTATCCCCCAACGGCATTCGTCAGCGCAGGGCGTTGAGGGTGGCGTTGTGGGGGATGCAACGTTCGAAATTGCAGCTGGCGTAATCACGGGGCAGGTTGCGCAACTGCTCCACACGCCAGGCTGCCGCGCCATACAACCCGAGCGTCACCGCGCAGGTGATGAAAATGGCGAGGTACCTTCTTGTTTTGATGCTCATGGCGCAGACCTCTGAACGAATACCCTTGGGTACTACCTTGAGCATAGGTCAGCGTCAGTGAGTTGCCAGCACTGATCACCCTTGTAGGAGCTGGCGTGCCAGCGAAGGCGGCCTCGAATCTTGCACCATTTTTCAGGGCCCCTTCGCTGGCAAGCCAGCTCGTACAGGGGCGGTGTTTACAGGCCAGCGTCCCACGCGGGTTCTTCAGGAAACCTCTCCACCAGAAAATCCAGCAAGCTGCGCAACGCCGCCGGCATGTGTTTGCGCGAGGCGTACACCGCGTACACGTTCATCCGCCGCGGTTCCGCCCGGGGCAGCAGGCGGACCAGTTCGCCATTGTGGATATGCACCCCGGCCTGATACGTGGGCAACATCGCCACCCCGGCACCGGCCATGGCTGCGCGCAGCAGTGTGCTGGCTTCGTTGGCGCTGATGTTCCCTTGCACGGGCACCGAGATCTGTTCGCCGTCCTGTTCGAAATGCCAGAGGCTCTTGCCGAAGTAGGAGTGGGTCAGGCAATTGTGCTGGCTCAAATCCTCGACCCGCTGCGGCGCTGGATGTTCGCGCAGGTAAGCGGGGGAGGCGCAGATCACCGAGCGACAGACCGTCAGCCGGCGGGCAATCAGGTTGGGGTCCAGGTCGTTACTGGTGCGGATCGCCAGGTCGATGCGCTCATCCACCAGGTTTACCGTGCGGTCGAGCATCTGCATGTCGATGCTGACGCCGGGGTAGCGCTTGACGTACGCCGCCATGGCATCGGCCAGTTGCGCCTGGCCGAACGAGGTGCTGACGCTGATGCGCAACAGGCCACGGGGTGCCTCGTCCGGCTCGCTGACGGCGGCTTGCAGGTCGTTGCACAGTTCCAGCATCTGTCGGCACCGGGGCAGGGTTTCGCTGCCGGCGGCGGTCAGGCTCAACTTGCGGGTGGTGCGGTGCATCAGGCGCGCGCCGACCCAGTCTTCCAGTTCCGCCAGGTACCGGGAAACCACCGGCCGCGACAGCTCAAGATGATCGGCGGCGGCCGATTGGCTGCCGAGGTCGACCACCGTGACGAACACCCTCATTGCTTGTAGACGATCCATGATTTGCCCGCTTTCAGAAACAAACTATGTTCAAGCATCGCATTTTTTGTACTGACCCATGCAACTAAGCTCTGCTTCCATGTACTTCTGTCCAACTGTGGGAGCGAGCCTGCTCGCGAAGGTCGTCAACGATAACGCGTGCAGACAGGGTTGAACGCGTTGCCCTTGCGACCATCGCGAGCAGGCTCGCTCCCACAAGGGGCGGTTTTTTCATTCCGATAACGGTGTAAAAAATGATCGGCTTCACCTCACTCAAACGTGTTTTCCTCGCCACCGCCCTCGGGTTTGCCGCCCATGCCAGCGCTTCGACGCTGACGCTGGACGTCTACAATCCCGGCGACAAGGCCATTTTCCCGGTGACCTCGGTGCTGGTCAGCGGTGAAAAAGACGCGATCCTGGTGGACGCGCAATTCGGCAAGTCCCAGGCCGAACAGGTGGTGGAAAAAATCCGCGCCAGCGGCAAGCAACTGACCACCATCTACATCAGTCACGGCGATCCGGATTATTACTTCGGCCTCGACACCCTGACCGCTGCATTCCCCAACGCCAAGGTGCTCGCCTCGCAACCAACCGTTGATCACATCAAGCAGACCGTCGAGGGCAAACGGGCGTTCTGGGGACCGAAGTTGGGGGCTGACGCACCGGCCAAGACCATCGTGCCGGACGTGCTCAAGGGCGACAGCCTGATCCTCGAAGGGCAGAAGTTGCAGGTGGTGGGCCTGGCGGGCAAGCAACCTGATCGCAGCTTCGTCTGGATTCCATCGATCAAGGCTGTGGTGGGGGGTGTGGTCGTCGCTGAAAACATCCACGTGTGGATGGCCGACACCCAGACCCCGCAGTCCCATGTCGATTGGTTGGCTACGCTGCATTCGATTGAAACGCTGCATCCGAAAACCATCGTGCCGGGACACTACCTCGGCGAGAGCACCCGGTCCCTGGCGGCGGTGCAGTTCACCGCGGATTACATCAAGGCCTTCGACGAAGAAACCGCCAAGGCCAAGGATTCCGCGGCGTTGATTGCTGCAATGAAAAAACGCTTCCCGGCATTGGGCGAAGAAAGCTCCCTTGAGCTGAGCGCCAAAGTCGCCAAGGGCGAGATGAAGTGGTAAGCCGCCATATCTGACACTGAAGAAGCTTTTGTGGCGAGGGAGCTTGCTCCCGTTCGAGTGCGTAGCAGTCGCAGGATTTTTGGGGCCGCTGCGCAGCCCAGCGCGAACAAGCTCGCTCGCCACAGGAAAGTTATCGAGTCATCCACAACTGGAGAACGTCATGAGCAAAATCGCAATCATCGGTGCCACCGGTCGTGCCGGTAGCCAACTGCTGGAAGAAGCCCTGCGTCGCGGTCACAGCGTCACCGCCATCGCCCGCGACACGTCGAAGATCGTTCCGCGTAGCGGTGTGGTGAGCCAGGCTGTCGATGCGCTGGATGCCGCCGCGTTGCAAGCGGCAATTGCCGGTCATGAGGTGGTGATCAGCGCGGCGCATTTCTCGACGCTGCCTGCCGCCGCCGTGATCGGGCCGGTGAAGCAGGCCGGGGTCAAACGCCTGCTGGTGGTGGGCGGTGCCGGTTCGCTGTTGTTGCCGGACGGCACCCGGGTGATCGACAGCGCAGGCTTCCCAGAGGCGTACAAGGCAGAGGCCGGCGCCGGTGCCTTGTTTCTTGAAAACCTGCGTCAGGAAAAGGTGCTGGACTGGACCTTCTTGTCGCCGTCGGCGGAGTTTGTCGAAGGCGAGCGCAGCGGGAAATTCCGGATCGGCAAGGACGACTTGCTGGTAAGCAGCGAAGGGCGCAGCTGGATCACGTTTGCCGATTATGCGATTGCGATGCTGGATGAAGTCGAAGCGCCGAAGCATTCACGGCAGCGATTTACTGTCGGCTACTGAGAACACAGTTCACCTGTGGGAGCGAGCCTGCTCGCGAAGGCGGATTTACATTCAACAGAGATGTCGACTGTCAGACCGCTTTCGCGAGCAGGCTCGCTCCCACAGGGTTGCAAGCCAGCCTTCGGAATCACCGTGACTGCGCCTGCTCCACCAACCACCCCGTCAATTCGCGCAACTTCGGCGAAGGTGCAGGTTTTTCCGGGAACACCAGGTAATACGACAGCCCGGTTTTCACCTTCAATTCAAAAGGCATAACCAACCGCCCGGCATTCAGGTCATCGCCGATCAACGACCAGTCGCCAATCGCCACGCCTGTTCCTTGGGAGGCCATCGACATGGCCAGGTCCAGCGTTTCGAAATGCTGACCCTTGCCGACATTGGTCAAGTGCACATCCGCGGCTTTCAGCCAGGTTTTCCAGTCCCGTTCATCGCGGGTGGGGTGCAACAACAAGTGTTGTTGCAGGTCGGCCGGCGTCTGCAGGGCCAACGATCCTTCCAGCATTGGCCGCGAACACACGGGTGTCAGTTGTTCATCAAACAGCAGGCACGACACCAGGGCACTGTCCGGTGGCGCACCGTACATCACTGCCGCATCGAATTGTTCGCGATGAAAATCCACGCCGTGCTTGACCGTGGTCGTCAGTTCCACCGGCACGTCCGGTCGTTCCTTTTGCCACTGCAACAGCCGCGGTAACAGCCAGCGCATGACACAGCTCGGTGCCTTGAGCTGCAAGGTTTCGCGCTTCTCGCCGATCTGTTCCACCGCTTCGTCGATCAGGCCGAAAATCTGCTGGACCCGCGGCAGCCACTCCCGCCCTTCGGCGGTCAGGTCCAGCCCTCGGGCCTGGCGGATGAACAGTTCATAACCCAGATGATCTTCCAGCCCGGCGATCTGTCGGCTCACTGCGCCTTGGGTGATGTGCAGTTGCTCGGCGGCCCGGGTGAAATTGCAGCACTGCGCGGTAATCAGAAAAGTGTGCAGCGCCGGCAGGGGAGGCAGTCGTTTCATTGGGATCCAAGGTATGACGTGAAGACATGGCTAGTATGACTTTTTATCCATTGTTGCGGCTACGTGTCGCCCGTTCCAATGAGGCCATCCCTGGACCTGCGAATCCATCATAAACATTGCACAGGTCCGGCGTCTCAATCGAACAAGAAGGGCAATGACATGGCGACGTGCGGCGAAGTATTGGTCAAGTTACTCGAAGGTTACGGGGTCGAGCAGGTGTTCGGCATTCCCGGGGTTCATACCGTGGAGCTGTATCGCGGGCTGGCCCGTTCGAGCATCAACCACGTCACGCCGCGTCACGAACAGGGCGCCGGCTTCATGGCCGACGGCTATGCCCGCACCAGCGGCAAACCGGGCGTGTGCTTCATCATCACCGGCCCTGGCATGACCAACATCACCACCGCGATGGGTCAGGCCTACGCCGATTCGATCCCGATGCTGGTGATCTCCAGCGTGCAATCGCGCAGCCAGTTGGGCGGCGGTCGCGGCAAGCTGCATGAGCTGCCGAACCAGGGCGCACTGTGTGCCGGTGTCGCGGCGTTCTCCCACACCCTGATGTCGGCGTCGGAATTGCCGGGCGTTCTGGCCCGCGCCTTTGCGCTGTTCCAGGCGGGTCGTCCGCGTCCGGTGCACATCGAGATTCCGTTGGACGTGCTGGTTGAAAACGCCGATGACCTGCTCGCCAGCGTTCCGGTAAACATCGACCGTGCCGGTGCTGCTCCGGCCGCCGTGAGCCGCATGACCGAGTTGCTGGCCGGCGCCAAGCGTCCGCTGATTCTTGCCGGTGGCGGTGCCATCGATGCTGCTGCCGAGTTGACCGAACTGGCTGAACTGCTGGACGCCCCTGTCGCCCTGACCATCAATGCCAAAGGCATGCTCGAGTCCGGCCACCCGTTGTTGATCGGTTCGACCCAGAGCCTGGTCGCGACCCGTGCACTGGTCGCCGAGGCTGACGTGGTGCTGGCCATCGGTACCGAGCTGGCCGAGACCGACTACGACGTTACCTTCGCCGGTGGCTTCGAGATTCCGGGCCAACTGCTGCGCGTTGACATCGACCCGGACCAGACCGTGCGCAACTACCCGCCGCACGTGGCGTTGGTGGCCGACTCACGCAACGCCGCCCAGGCTTTGCTCAGTGCGATATCCCACAAGTCGCTGGCCGAGCGCAGCAACGATTGGGGCCAGGTGCGTGCCGCCCGCCTGCGCGAAGAGTTGGCCGCCACCTGGGATGCGCCGACCCTGGCCCAGACCCGCTTCCTGGAAACCGTGTTGCACGAATTGCCGGACGCCGTATTCGTCGGCGATTCGACCCAACCGGTGTACACCGGCAACCTGACGTTCAACCCTGAGCGCCCGCGCCGCTGGTTCAACTCGTCCACCGGCTACGGCACCCTCGGTTACGCCTTGCCGGCCGCAATTGGCGCCTGGCTCGGTGGCAGCGTGGAAAGCGGTACGCGTCCACCGGTGGTGTGCCTGATCGGTGACGGCGGCCTGCAATTCACCTTGCCGGAACTGGCCAGCGCCGTTGAAGCGCGCACCCCGGTGATCGTGCTGCTGTGGAACAACCAGGGCTACGAAGAAATCAAGAAATACATGGTCAACCGCGCCATCGAGCCGGTTGGCGTGGACATCTACACCCCGGACTTCATCGGTGTCGCCAAGGCCCTGGGCTGCGCCGCCGAAGCGGTCAGTGACGTCGAACATCTGCGCCGCGCCCTGCGCGTGGCCGCCGATCGCCAGGGCCCGACCCTGATTGAAATCGATCAGACGGCGTGGACCAAGGCGGTGTCGAAATGAGCTTCTCTTTGACGTTGCCAACCACGCTCGACGGGCTGTTCATCGACGGTCAATGGTCCGCCGGCACCGAACACCTGCGCGTGATCAACCCGGCTACCGAAGCGCTGCTGACCACGGTCGTGGGCGGTGATGAGCAAGCGGTCGACCAGGCTGTCAGCGCGGCGACCCGCGCGTTTGCCGACTGGTCGAAAACCACCGGCGCCGAGCGCGGTGCGATCCTGCGCAAAATCGCTGCGGGCGTGCAGGCCGGTCGTGACCACCTGATGCATTTGCAGTCGAGCAACAACGGCAAGCCACAGTTCGAAGCGGCCATCGACGTCGATGACGTGATCGCCACCTTTGAGTACTACGCGGGACTGGCCGAAGGCCTGGACGCGAAACAGGACAGCGCCGTCGAACTGCCGAGCGATGACTTCAGCGCCCGCCTGCGCCGCGAACCCTGCGGTGTGGTCGGCCTGATCGTGCCGTGGAACTTCCCGATGGTCACCACCGCGTGGAAGCTCGCCCCGGCCCTGGCCGCGGGTTGCTGCGTGGTGCTCAAACCTTCGGAAGTGACGCCGCTGCCGGAACTGGAACTGGCGGCAATCATCGCGAACGCCGGCTTGCCTGCCGGTGTGTTGAACGTGGTCTGCGGTACGGGCCTGGCCGTTGGCGCGCCGCTGTCGGCGGACCCGCGCATTGCCAAGATTTCCTTCACCGGCAGCAACGCGGTGGGGGTGCAGGTCATGCAACGGGCGGCGGAAACCGTCAAAGGCGTGAGCCTGGAACTGGGCGGCAAATCTTCGCTGCTGGTGTTGGCCGATGCCGATATCGAACTGGCGGTGGACGTGGCCTGCGGTGGCGGTTTCTTCAACGCCGGGCAAATGTGTTCCGCCACCAGCCGCGTGCTGGTCGCCGATGAGTTGTTCGACGATTTCCTGAGCCGCTTGAAGGCCCGCGCCGAAGCCATTCGCGTGGCCGACCCGTTCGACCCGAACGTGGAAATGGGCGCACTGGTCAATCAGGCGCAATACCAGCGCGTGCTCGGTCACATCGATCGCGGCCTCAGTGCCGGTGCCACGCTGATTTGCGGTGGTAATCGTCCCGCCGACTTGCCACGCGGATATTTTTTGCAGCCGACGGTGTTCACCGACGTGCCCCTGGACAGTGCGCTGTGGTGTGAAGAGATCTTCGGCCCGGTGATCTGCGTGCGTCGCTTCAGCTCCGAATCCGAGGCGATTGCCCTGGCCAACGACAGCCAGTTCGGCCTGGTGGCCAGCGTGGTCAGTACCAGTGCCGAAACGGCGGATCGCGTCGCCAACGCTTTGCAGGCGGGGCTTGTGTGGATCAACGCGCCGCAGGTGATCTTCCCGCAGACCGCCTGGGGTGGCTACAAACAGAGCAGCATCGGCCGCGAATTGGGGCCGTGGGGCTTGCAGGCTTTCCAGGAAATCAAGCACGTGATCCGGGCTGTCTGAAGGCACGAAAAAGGTGAGCGCATGCCTCGTGTTGAGGCATGCACTCAGGTCATGGCTTCAATGAGTTTTTATCGATAGTCAGGTGTTTTACACAACCTCAGGATGAACCCGTCGGCTCAGTTAACACCCCGTAAATAAGGGGTTCCAAGCAGATCCGGCCGCGCGGATGCAACAGTTTCGACCAGCCTCATACCTACAAAAACAAAGGGAGTCCGTAATGGGCGAGCACGATCTGAATAGACGTCAATTCATCAAGACCGTGGGCGTAGCCTCGGTTGCCGCGGCGGCCATGAGCATGCCGTTCATCAAGGCCAATGCCAGCGATACACGTTTTGCCGGCAAGACCCTGAAACTGCTGACCTGGTCCGATGACACCGGCCTGGCGGCGTTGCGCAACATCGCTGCGACCTTCGAAGACAAGTACGGTTGCAAGGTCGTCGCCGACCGCACCGGCAGTACCTCGGAAATGGTCGCCAAACTGAAGGCCGGCGGTGATCGTCCGCAGTACGACATCATCACCCTGGCAGGCGTCGGCGCCGAAGGTCTGGCCGCCGCAAACCTGCTGGAAAAACCCGACCTCAACCGCATTCCCAACCTGGTCGACGTACCGGAGAAATACCGCACCGGCGCCAATGGCCACGGTATCGGTTACCTGCTGTGGTGCAACAGCCTGGTCTACAGCACCCGCACCCAGAAACAAGCACCGGACAGCTACGCGGCCCTGTGGGACCCGGAACTGGCCCCGAACATCTTCCTGCCGCCGCCGAACTGGACCGAGGCCATGGACCTGATCATCATCGCCGCCAAGCTGGCCGGTGGTGACGAGCACAACATCGAGCCGGGCTTCAAGAAACTCGCCGAGTTGAAAGATCGCGTGGTGACCCTGGGTGAAAACCCGAACCAGATCGCCGAACTGTTCCGCACCGGCTCCCTGGACATGGGCGGCCTGTACGCACCCGCATTCTTCCCGAAACAGATCCGTGATCCGAACTACGGCCTGGGCGCCACCTTCGGCATGAAGGAAGGTTTCTACACCGACCTGATGCTCTCGGTGATGCCGAAGAACCGTCCTGGCGACACCGACATGGCCTACGCCTTCATCAACCACTCTCTGGATCCGCTGGTGCAGGGCAAAATGGCCGAGGACATCTACAACGGTCCGGTCAACGCCAAGGCGATCATCTCCGCCGAAGCGCGCAAGAGCCCGTACATCCTCACGCCGGAACAGATTGCCGAGAAAGCGATCATGCACGACAACGCCTTCCTGGCCACCGTGCATGACCAATGGATTCGTCGTTACACGGAAATCTTTTCTTCCTGATTGAGTGACGTACACAGGCTTTTAGAACACCGCAACACTCTGTGGGGCGGCGGTGCGACGATTCGACTTGCCCGCGATGACGGTCTTCGTGTCGGCAAAGATAAATGACAGATCGCTTTCGCGGGCAAGTCGAATCGTCGCACCGCCACTCCCACAGGGTTTGTGGTGGTTTTCAAGGTTGTGTTTGTCAGCTGCTTTCCATTGACGAGACCCTTTGCTATGGAACACCAACCTCTGACCCATCCGGTGAGTGTCGCCCCCGTGCGCGCTAATCGGGGTGTTTCGCCCACGGCGCGCGCCTGGTTTTTCCTTTCGCCGTCGATGCTGTTTCTCGGCGTGCTGATTGCCGCCAGCCTGTTGGTACTGCGCATGAGCGTGGGCACCAAAGGCGCGGAATGGTCCGGGTTCAGCCTGGCCAGTTATGCCCAATTGCTGGAACCCTATTACCTCAAATCGCTGATCCTGACCCTGCGCCTGGCGCTGATCAGTGCGGTGATCGCGGTGCTGCTGGCAATCCCGGTGGCCTACACCATGTCGCGCCTGACTTCGCCGTTCGTACGCCGGATCTTCCTGGCCGCGGTGCTGCTGCCGTTGCTGGTCAACCTGTTGCTGCAAAGCTACGGCTGGCTGGTGATCCTCGGCCCGGGCGGGATGCTCAACCAGACGTTGATGGGCCTGGGCCTGATCAAGCGTCCGATCATGCTCCTCTACAACCAGAATGGCGTGTTGATGGGCCTGGTGCAAACCGCTTTCCCACTGGCGGTGCTGCCGATTGCCAGCGCCATGCGCGGTGTCGCCCGCAGTTACGAAGAAGCCGCCGCGACCCTGGGCGCCAGTCGCCTGCAGGTGTTTCGCCAGGTGGTGTTGCCGATGAGCCTGCCGGGGATCATCACCGGTGCGACCCTGGTATTCGCCTACAACGCCAGCAGCTTCGTCGTGCCGCTGCTGCTCGGTGGCCGTCGCGTACCGATGCTGGCGGTGATGGTGCATGACCAGATCGCCCCGCTGATGAACTGGCCCGCCGCATCCGCTGCCGGTGTGGTGCTGATCGTGACCACGCTCGCCATCATGACCTTGTCCGAATACATCACAGGCCGTCGTCGGCGCATGCTGGAGGCTTCGCAATGAGTTCCCTGACCAAGAAGCGCCAGTCGCTGCTGCCGGGTGAAACCGGCAAGTTCGCCGGCATCCTCTCCGGCTTCATCCTGTTGCTGGCGGTGTTGCCGATCCTGACCATGATCGTCATGTCCTTCAGCGGCTCGTCGAACCTCGACTTCCCGCCAAGCAGCTACAGCCTGCAATGGTACAAGGCGGCCTGGCACACCTTCGTGTCGCCGGATGCCAGCGATGTGCTGAGCCTGGGCAAGGCCATGACCACCAGCCTGATGGTGTCGTGCCTGACCATGATCTTCGCCACACTGATCGCGGTGCCGGCGGCCTATGCGCTGACCCGTTGTGAGTTCCGTGGCAAGGCCGTGGCGCTGCAATTGATGTCGCTGCCCCTGGTGTTCCCGATGGTGGTGCTGGGCCTGGCCTTGCTGCTGGTGTTCGACAGCCTGCCGTTCCAGATGACCACTTCGCGGCTGGTGATTGCCCACGTGATCCTCGCGTTGCCGTTCGTGGTGAAAAACTGCACGGCGGCGATGCTCTCCATCGGCAGCGAAGTCGAAGAGGCCGCGCAGATGCTTGGTGCTTCACCGCTGCGGGCGATTGTCGACGTGGTGGTGCCGTTGATGAAGTCGGGGATCCTGGCGGGAATGCTGCTGGCGTTCATCGTCTCGTTCAACGAGTTCACCGTGACCTATTTCCTCTACACCATCGACGTGATGACCGTGCCGATCTGGATGTACAGCCGCACCGTGTCCTCGC
Organism: Pseudomonas sp. WPR_5_2; assembly: GCF_003634475.1. Lineage (NCBI taxonomy): Bacteria > Pseudomonadati > Pseudomonadota > Gammaproteobacteria > Pseudomonadales > Pseudomonadaceae > Pseudomonas > Pseudomonas sp. WPR_5_2. Next base: position 286,867 of record NZ_RBLA01000006.1, read on the forward strand.
TTGACCCCACCGTATTCTCGTTTGCCGTGCTCATCGTGCTGATCGACTTCGTGCTCATTTGGGCGCTGGAGAAGTTGGTGGGTGAAGGCGGCGTTTCGTTCTGATTTCTTGAGGTGATTCACATGTCTGGTCTGATTCTGGAAAACGTCGAGAAACATTACGGCTCGGCCTGCGCGGTAACGGATGTAAACCTGCATTTGCCCGAGGGCAAACTGGTGTGTTTCCTCGGCCCTTCGGGCTGTGGCAAAACCACGTTGCTGCGCATGATTGCTGGTCTTGAAACCCTGACCGGCGGTGAGATCCGCCTGGATGGCGAGGACATCGGCAACACCCCGGCGCACCTGCGCAACTTTGGCATGGTGTTCCAGTCTTTGGCGCTGTTCCCGCACATGACCGTGGGCGAGAACATTGCCTATCCGCTGAAACTGCGCGGGGTCAGCAAGGCTGATCAGCGGGCGCGAGTGGTGGAGTTGCTGGAACTGATCCAGCTGCAAGCGATGATCGATCGCCCGGTGGCAAAACTCTCCGGCGGCCAGCGCCAGCGCGTGGCGATTGCCCGTGCGATCGCCAACAACCCGAAAATCCTCCTGCTCGACGAACCGCTGTCGGCGCTGGACGCCAAGCTGCGCGAGTCGATGCAGGTGGAAATACGCCAGCTGCAACAGCGCCTGAACATCACCACCATCATGGTGACTCACGATCAGCGCGAGGCCATGACCATGGCCGATATCGTCGTCGTATTGGGTGAACATCGGGTACAGCAGGTGGGCACGCCGATCGAGATCTATCGGCATCCGGCCAACGAATTCGTCGCCGACTTCATCGGCTCCGGCAACATCTTCCCGGCCACCGCGCTGGGCAACGGCAAGGTCAGCCTGCCGGGTGGCGATGCGCTGCAAGTGCCGATCTGCACGAGTATTGCGGCAGGGGAGAAGGTGAAGATGCTGATTCGCCCTGAAGACCTGCAACTGTCGCCCGCGCAGGCAACGGCGGGCAACCGCTTGCTGGGCAAGGTGACGTTCGTGCGTGATATCGGCGCAACTATCGAGACCACGGTTGAGTGTTCCGGGGTTTCGTTTACCGCGCTGAGCACGCCGTGCCAGGGGATTGGCTTGAGCATCGGGCATCCGGTGTCGGTGACCTTGCCGGCGGAGGCGTGCCGCGTTCTCGGCGCCTGATCGGATTTGATGGTGGTTTTGCTGGCCTCTTCGCTGGCAAGCCAGCTCCTACAGGGTTCGTCGGTGTTCACACAATTTTGTGATCACCCACAGCCCCTGTGGGAGCTGGCTTGCCAGCGATGAGGCCGGTACAAACAACACAAAACTTTGCTAGACCGACAGTCGCAACCGCGCCAAATCCCGCAACGGCGGCGCCCCGAACAACCGGCTGTATTCCCGGCTGAACTGCGAGGGGCTTTCATAGCCGACCCGGTAACCCGCCGCCGAAGCCTCCAGCCCTTCCGCCAGCATCAAGCGCCGAGCCTCCTGCAGGCGCAGCTGCTTCTGATATTGCAATGGACTCATCGCCGTCATCGCCTTGAAACGGTGATGCAGCGTCGAGACGCTCAGGTTCACTTCCTTCGCCAGATCATCGATGCGCAGCGGTTGCTCAAAGTTGCCATTGAGCCATTTGATCGCCTGGCTGATGCGATGGCTCTGACTGTTGGCGATGGCGATTTCGTACAGCCGATGGCCCTGCGGGCTGCGCAGCAACCGATAGAGAATTTCCCGTCGAATCAGCGGCGCGAGCATGGCGATGTCTTTCGGTGTGTCGAGCAACCGCGCCAGACGCAGCACCGCGTCGAGCATCGCGGTGTCGATGCGTTCCACATACAGGCCGCGCCCGGCGGGTCGGGTCGGCACGCCGATGGGGCCGGCATCGGCGATCAGCGCGGTGATTTCCGCCGGATCGATATCCAGCCGCACCGCCAGGATCGGTTCCTCGGACGTGACATTCACCACCCGACCGCTAAGAGGCATCGAGACCGATACCACCAGGTAATTCAGCGGGTCGTAATTGAAATACTCGTCAACCAGCCGAACTTCCTTGCGTCCCTGAGCCATGATGCACAGCGCGGGTTGCGCCAGCACCGGGGCGAAATCGTGGTTTTGGCTGTGGCGCGACATGAACAGCGAATCGACGGCGGTGGCATAACTGCCATCTTCGCCGGTGTTGCGACGAATGATTGCCGCCAGTTCAGCGCGCTGCTTTTCCATCTCGGCATCCAGCGGGTCTGGCTGCTGTTGAGAAAAGTGATCGAATGACGACATGCAAGGCATCCTCGCAAGGGCAGAAGTGATGGGGCAGAGCATATGTTTGTGCAAGCGGCAGCGGTAGACACATCCTGTCGAATGCTTGCCTGATTCTGCACGGGGTTGTTTTTTCACCCTGACAAGGCAGAGAGCAGGCGGGAAAACTTGCTTGAAACTCGTATGACAGTACCGTGACAGCGTTTTACACCTTGTTACAGCCGCACACTGCAGTCTCGCAGGATTGTGCAACGCACCGGCAGGAATCGACTAACGACACAGGCGTATCGGCCCTTAACCTTTGATCCTGTCGCAGCCCGTCCCAGGCTGCCACGCGACTCCCCGGGAGGGTTGAACATGTCAAAGCAAATCCCCGTCAGTCATATGGCCTTTGTCCGAGCGCGTGCCGGGCGTTCGCAAGAGCTGGGTGTGCGCCTGAGCGCGCTGATCGAACCGTCCCGCGCGGCGCCAGGTTGCCTGAACTTTGCCTTGCAGCAGTCGCAGTGCGATCCAGAGCTGTGGCTGGTGTCCGGCTTCTGGGTCAATCAAACAGCCATGACCGCCTACTTCAGTACCCCGGCCATGGAGATTTTTGCCGAGCTGGTGCAGGAACTGGTGGTCAACAGCCTGGATTTCCACACATTCAAGGAGGTGTCGGCGGCGCAGGCCCTCGGCCAGTCCGGGGTAGCGGTACACAAACTGGCCGGTTGAGGGTTTAATGGCAGCATTCTCAACCAGCCAGGATGCTCAACATGGCACGCAAAGCCTTTGAAACCTTCGAAGCCGTATCGGCCGTAGTACCCGGCGAGGGTGGTTACCATGCCGCCATTGCCGTCAAAGCGTTGGGTGGCTCCGGCGCCCCGCGTTTTCACAAGGTGCTGGAAGGCCAGATTTTCAAGACCGCCCATGATGCCGATCTGGCGGCCGCCAAAGAGCTGACCCGTCTCAAGAACGTCAAGGAAGATGCCGACCTGCTCTGGTGATCATTTGACCGCCCCCGGGCGATACATCTTGAACAACGCCTCAGGCCCCAGCTGGAAATAGTCCGCCGGTCCGCCGCCGCGCAGAATCGGTTCTGCCGCGGCGGTGTCGTACACCCCGTCCTTCAACAGCCACTTGGCGATATGCACGGCGACCACTTCGCCGAGAATCAGCCAGCTCGGCACCACATTCCCGTCCGCGCGCTGCAGCTGGATGATCTGCGTGACCTTGCACTCGAAGGACACCGGGCTTTCGGCAACCCGTGGCACCGCAATGATTTTCGAGGCAGCCGGGGTCAGTCCGGACAGCTCGAATTCGTCCACCTCTGACCCGACCATGGCGCTGCTCTGGTTCATCTGCCCGGCCAATGGCCGTGTGGCCAGGTTCCAGGCGAACTCACCGGTCTGTTCGATGTTGTTCAGGCTGTCTTTACGTCCGACGCTGGAAAAACCGATGATCGGCGGAATGTAGTTGAAGGCGTTGAAGAAACTGTAGGGCGCCAGATTCAAGCGGCCGTTGGCATCCTGTGAAGAAATCCAGCCAATGGGACGCGGGCCGACGATCGCGTTGAACGGATCGTGGGGCAGGCCGTGGCCATTGGCGGGTTCGTAGTAGTGGATGTCGTCGGGCATGGCCAGTCTTCCTGAAGGCTTGAATCGGAGGGGAGCCATAGTGCAAGGACGCGCCGCTGATTTCCACCCGTGGGCATAACCACCGCACTCGTGATTAATCCGCTCTTTTGCCTGTGTGACAGAATTTTCATAAAGCGCTTACCCATTTTTCACTGCCTCTGCTCCAGTCTGCGCCCCCGCGGCATAAGCCGAAGAAAATGCTTGTCATGACCACTGGAGCTCTATTGCCCGATGAATAAACTTCCTCAAATCACCCTGGCGTTCTGGGTGATGAAAATCTGTGCGACCACCTTGGGTGAGACCGCCGGGGACCTGCTGTCGATGACCCTCAATGTCGGTTACGCCGTCAGTTCGCTGCTGTTGATCAGCGTGTTCGTGCTGACATTGATCACGCAACTGATGTCGAAAACCTACAAGCCGGTGCTGTACTGGCTGGTGATTCTGTCGACCAGCACGGCGGGCACCACCATGTCCGACTTCATGGATCGCACCCTTGAACTGGGCTATGCCACCGGCTCGATGATCCTGATTGCGATCTTGCTGGGGATTTTCGCGGCCTGGCGCCTCAGTGGGGATTCGCTGAACGTGACCAAGGTCCAGACCTTCCGTGGCGAGATGTTCTATTGGACGGCCATTCTGTTTTCCAACACGCTGGGTACTGCCCTTGGGGACTACCTGGCCGATGATTCGGGGCTTGGTTTTGCCGGTGGCGCATTGCTGATCGGCTCGACCATTGCGCTGGTGGTGCTGCTCAAATACTTCACGAAGATTTCGTCGGTGCTGTTGTTCTGGGTGGCGTTTGTGCTGACACGACCGTTCGGTGCAACCTTGGGCGATTTCCTGACCAAACCCCATGCAAAAGGCGGCCTGGATTTCGGCACTATCGGTTCGTCGCTGGTGTTGGCGGGGGTTCTGGTGGTGATGATTGCGGGGGCTTCGTACGTGCAGAACAGGTTCGGGAAACAGGCGACTGCCGAGTTGACTTGATACCGAGGTGAACCCATCGCGGGCAAGCCCGCTCCCACAGGTTTCTGTGGCGTGCACAACATTTGTGACCAACGCCGAATACTGTGGGAGCGGGCTTGTCCGCGATGAGGCCAGTACAGCCACCCTCAAATGTGACTATTAGTCCGTCACAATCCGCGAATGCTTGCGGGTGTCTTTCATGGTGACGTACACCAGCAACGACACGGCAATACACGCGGTGACATACCAGTAGTAGCCGGTTTCCATGCCGATGCTCTTGAACCACAGGGCGATGTATTCAGCGGTGCCGCCGAAGATCGATACGGTCAGTGCGTAGGGCAGGCCGACGCCCAGGGCGCGGATTTCGGTCGGGAACAGTTCGGCTTTGACCACCGCGTTGATGGAGGTGTAGCCGCTGACGATGATCAGCGCCGCCATGATCAGGAAGAACGCGCCCCACCAGGTCTGGATGGTGTGCAGGGTCATCAGGATCGGCACAGTGAAAATCGTGCCCAGCACGCCGAAGGCGATCAGGATCGGGCGTCGGCCGATCTTGTCCGACAGGCCGCCGATAATCGGTTGCAGGCACATGAACAGGAACAGCGTGGCCGCAGAGATAGTGGTGGAGTCGGAAATGCTCATGCCGACGGTGTTCACCAGGTATTTCTGCATGTAGGTGGTGTAGGTGTAGAACGCCAGGGTACCGCCCATGGTCAGGCCGACCACGGTCATCAGTTCCTTCGGATGACGCAGCAACGTGCGCATCGCGCTTTCCTTGGCCTTTTCCTTCTTGGTGAACGACTCGGTTTCTTCCATGCCGCGACGCAGGTAGAGCGCGACCACGGCACACAGCGCGCCGATGGCGAACGGGATACGCCAGCCCCACGCATACAGCTGTTCGGTGGTCAGGGTTTGTTGCAGAAGGATCAGTACCCCCAGCGCGATGAGTTGGCCGGAGATCAGTGTCACGTACTGGAAGCTGGAGAAGAAGCCGCGACGTTCCTTGGTCGCCATCTCCGACAGGTAGGTGGCGGAGGTGCCGTACTCGCCGCCGACCGACAGGCCTTGCAGCAGTCGGGCGAACACCAGGAGGATCGGCGCGCCGATGCCGATGGTTTCATAGCCAGGGCTCAGCGCGATCAGCAGCGAGCCAAAGCACATCAGGTATACCGAGGCCATCAGCGCCTTTTTGCGTCCGACTTTGTCGGCATACAGGCCCATCAGCCAGCCACCGATCGGGCGCATCAAAAAGCCCACGGCGAAGATCGCAGCGGTGTTCATCAGTTGCGCAGTGGAGGAACCGGCGGGGAAAAAGGTCTTGGCAAAGTACAGGGAGAAGGCGGCATAGACGTACCAGTCATACCACTCGACCATGTTGCCGACAGAGCCGCTGAAAATCGATTTGATGCGGCTGGCAGTGGTTCTTGGTTTGGCCGTCACGGCAGCCGACCCAAGGGGCAGGGCGTTGGAGTTATCCATTGAAGGATCCTTCGTTTAATTGTTTTTGTGGAGCGCGGTTAAACGCAGCCTGCGGGGGCTATAGCAGGAGCTGTGCCAAGAGGGAGAGGGCCGGTTTAGAGGGGGTAGGACGTTCTGGTGAGCGGAAATCCGCTTATTCAGGATTGGGTGTGAGCGGAAAGTCGCTCATTCGGCTCGGGAGTTTTGTTGGATGTGCGGGCCCCATCGCGAGCAGGCTCGCTCCCACAATGGTAAGGCGTACACCGATCCACTGCAGGAGCGAGCCTGCTCGCGAAGAGGTCCGTCCAGACGCTACAGAAACATCTCCCGTGTAAGCCCATGCCGCTGCATCTTTTCATTGAAGGTGCGACGCGGCAGTTGCAGTTCTTCCAGCACCGCCTTGACGTCGCCCTTGTGCCGGGCCAACGCCGCGCGCAGACATTGCGCTTCAAAGGCTTCCTGCTGCGCCGCCAGTGACTGCCCGGGTTCGATACCCGCAGGGACAGGTTCACCCAGCCCCAGCACCTGGCGCTCGGCCGCGTTTGCCAGTTCCCGCACATTGCCTGGCCAGTCGTGGCTCAGCAGATGGCTCAATTGCGGCCCGCTCAACGGTGAAAAGGAACGACCCAGGCGCTCGGCGGCCTGTCGGGCGAAAGACTCGTACAACAGGGGAATGTCTTCGCGACGGTCGCGCAACGGCGGCAGGCGCAGTTCGGCGACGTTCAGGCGATAAGCCAGATCCTCGCGAAAACGTCCGGCCCGTGCTTCGTCGAGCAGGTCCGGTTTGGTCGCGGCGATGATCCGCAGATCCACGCGAATACTCTGGTTCGAACCCAGGCGTTCCAGCTTCTGCTCCTGCAACACCCGCAGCAATTTCACCTGCTGGGCCAGGGGCATGCTCTCGATTTCGTCGAGAAACAAGGTGCCGCCATCGGCGTATTCCAGTTTACCGATGCGCTTGCCCTGAGCCCCGGTGAACGCGCCGCTTTCGTGACCGAACAGCTCGGCTTCAAACAGTTGCTCGGGAATGGCCGCGCAGTTTAATGCGACAAAGGGTTTGTCGGCGCGCGGCCCGAAGTCGTGCAGGCAGCGGGCAACCAATTCCTTGCCGCTGCCGGTTTCGCCACGGATCAGTACGTTGACTGGCAGCGCCGCCAGGTCCAGCACTTGCCCGCGCAAGGTTTGCAGGCTTCGGGATACGCCGAGCAGCGTGGCATCGAGCTTGGCGCGGTTGTCGGCCTGTTCGTGCAGGGCACGGTTTTCCAGGACCAGCCGGCGCTTGTCCATGGCCCGGCGCAGGCTTCCGAGCAGGGTTTCGGGGCTGAAGGGTTTTTCCAGAAAATCGTAAGCACCCTCGCGCATGGCGTCGACGGCCATGGGGACATCGCCGTGACCGGTCAGCAGGATCACCGGCAGGTCGGCATCGCGCCGTTGCACTTCAGCCAACAGCTCCAGCCCGGTCATGCCCGGCATGCGCACATCGCTGAGAATCACCCCGGCAAAATGCTTCGGCAGTTGTGCCAGGCACTCATCGGCACGACTGAACAACTGCACTTCGAAACCCGACAGGCTCAGCCATTGCTCGACGGCGCTGCGGATGCTGCTTTCATCGTCGACCACCATCACTGAATTGAGCATGAGCCATGGGCCTCCAGATCGATGGGCAAGGTCAGGGTGAACACTGCACCGTTGGCGTGATTGTCGGCCGTCAGGCGCCCGCCCGATTCGTGAACGATAGCGAAAGAAACCGCCAGGCCGATACCCAGGCCATCGCCCACGGGTTTGGTAGTGAAGAATGGATCGAACACCTTGGGCAGATTCTCTTCCGAGATGCCGCTGCCGTTGTCGATGACGCTCAACCGCCACAGTTGTTCCTCGGCTTCGAGGCGGATTTCCAGGCGCTTGCAGGGTTTGTCCTGCATCGCATCCAGCGCGTTGCGCAACAGGTTGATCAGCACCTGCTCCAGGCGAATCGCATCGCCGCGTACCCAGGCCGGACGCGTCAGATGCAGCACTGTGCTGACCTGCTCGTCGCGCAGTCGCGTGTCGAGCAATTGCAGCGACTGGTCCACCACCGCCGCCAGGTCCAGGCGTTCGCGCAAGCCGCTGGGGCTTTTGCGGGCAAAGGTTTTCAGGTGGCCGGTGAGGGCGGCCATGCGTGTGAGCATCTCGTCCACGGGTTTGAGCGCCTTGTAGGCATCATCGACCCGGCCGTGATCGAGCAGCAGCCTCAAGGTCGCCAGCTGCATGCGCTGGGCTGTCAGCGGTTGATTGATCTCGTGGGCCAAGGCGGCCGACATCTGCCCGAGGGCGGCGAGTTTGGCCGATTGCACCAGTCCGTCCTGGGCCGTGCGCAGGTCACGGGTACGCTCTTCCACCAGTTGCTCAAGCTCCTCGCGACTGCGCTGGCGCAGTTTGGCCAGGCGCCAGCGCTGGTTGAGAAACAACAACAGAAACACCAGGGCCAGCCACAACCCGGCTGCCGCGAGTGCCGCGTTGCGGCTGTCTTCGAAGGCAACCTGGGGACGCCGGAGCAGGTGCAGGGTCCAGCCTTCGGCGGCCAGCGGCAAAGATTCCCATAGATAGTCGGCATTGCCGTCCGGACCCTCGACCCGTGCCAGTTCGCTGTTGTCGTCAAAGCGGCGCAACGATTGGAATTCAAGCGGCGTCAACGGTTGCTTGTCGTATTGGCGGGTGGTCTTGAGTTCGGCGTGATCGCTTTCGCTCAGCGGTTTCAAGTGGCGATAGCGCCAACCCGGCTGATTGGCGATGAAGATGATCCCGCGGGCGTCGCTGACCAGCAGCGTGTCGTTGCCCTGGCGCCACTCGCGTTCCAGTTCCGGAAACTCCAGTTTCACCACCATGGCGCCGAGAAACTGTCCGTCGTCATCGGTCACGGCGCTGGACAGGAAGTAACCCGGAATTCCACTGGTCACGCCTACGGCATAAAAGCGCCCGGTGCCTTGGGTGCGGGTCTGATTGAAATAGGGACGGAAGCCATAATTGTGGCCGACGTAGCTGCTGGGCAAACGCCAGTTGCTCGCGGCCACGGCGAGACCGGTGCGGTCGAGCAATTCCAGGGTCGAGGATTCGGCGGCGCCGTTGATCTTTTCCAGTTTTCGGTTCAGCAGCTCCTGTTGCTCGGGGCTGACCGGGCCTTTGAGCGCATCGCGCAATTGCGGATCCAGCGCCAGCACCGAGGGCAGGGCGCGGTAGCGTTCGATGAGGGTGTGCAGCGATGTGGCGTACAGCGCCAGTTGCTGGTTGGCCCGGGCCGCGTCTTCGACCATGGATTGGCGCACGGTATGACGCATGGCCAGGGTGGCCGCGAGGGCGGCACCGGCGATGATCAACACGGTATACAGCGTCAGGCGCAGGGAGCGGGAAGACAAGAACATGCAGGGCTTACACAAGGAATACGGAGGGGCCGCACGATAACATGAGCTTCCCCCTTCCCTGTAGGAGCGAGGCTTGCCCGCGAAGCTTTTGGCTCCCTCGAGGGACTCTTCGCGGGCAAGCCTCGCTCCTACAGGGAAGGGGGAAGGGTGGGCAATAAAAAAGGCGACAGGGGTAGCCCTGTCGCCTTTGCTTGTTCAGTCGAGGTGCTTACTGCACTTCCACCGCCAAACTTTCACTGATCTTTTTCTGCCAGATGGCAGGACCGGTGATGTGTACCGACTCGCCCTTGCTGTCGACTGCAACAGTCACTGGCATGTCTTTGACGTCGAACTCGTAGATCGCTTCCATGCCCAGTTCGGCAAACGCCACGACGCGGGATTTCTTGATCGCTTGCGCCACCAGGTAAGCCGCGCCGCCCACTGCCATCAGGTAAACGGCTTTGTGGTCCTTGATCGCGTCGATGGCGGTCGGGCCGCGCTCGGATTTGCCGATCATGCCCAGCAGGCCGGTTTGCTCAAGGATCTGACGGGTGAATTTGTCCATCCGCGTAGCGGTGGTCGGGCCGGCAGGGCCAACCACTTCTTCGCGAACCGGATCAACCGGGCCGACGTAATAGATGAAACGACCTTTCAGATCCACCGGCAGGGTTTCACCCTTGTTCAGCATCTCGACCATGCGCTTGTGCGCGGCGTCGCGACCGGTGAGCATCTTGCCGTTGAGCAGGACGGTTTCGCCCGGCTTCCAGCTCTGCACTTCTTCCGGGGTCAGGGTGTCGAGGTTGACGCGACGGGCCGAAGGACCGGCTTCCCAGACGATTTCCGGGTAGGCGTCCAGCGGTGGCGCTTCCAGCGAGGCCGGGCCGGAACCGTCGAGCACGAAGTGCGCGTGACGGGTGGCGGCGCAGTTCGGGATCATGCACACCGGCAACGAAGCGGCGTGGGTCGGGTAGTCCATGATCTTCACGTCGAGCACGGTGGTCAGGCCACCGAGGCCCTGGGCGCCAATGCCCAACTGGTTGACCTTCTCGAACAGCTCCAGGCGCATTTCTTCAATGCGGTTCTGCGGGCCGCGGGCTTTCAGCTCGTGGATGTCGATGGATTCCATCAACACTTCCTTGGCCATTACCGCGGCTTTCTCGGCAGTACCGCCGATGCCGATGCCGAGCATGCCCGGTGGGCACCAGCCGGCGCCCATGGTCGGAACGGTCTTCAGAACCCAGTCGACGATCGAGTCGGACGGGTTGAGCATGGCCATCTTCGACTTGTTCTCGGAACCGCCGCCCTTGGCCGCCACGTCCACTTCCACGGTGTTACCCGGAACGATGGAGTAGTGGATAACGGCCGGGGTGTTGTCCTTGGTGTTCTTGCGAGCACCCGCCGGGTCGGCGAGGATCGAAGCACGCAGGACGTTTTCCGGCAGGTTGTAGGCGCGACGCACGCCTTCGTTGATCATGTCGTCCAGGCCCATGGTCGCGCCATCCCAGCGCACGTCCATGCCCACGCGGACAAACACGGTCACGATGCCGGTGTCCTGGCAGATCGGGCGGTGGCCGGTGGCGCACATGCGCGAGTTGATCAGGATCTGCGCCATGGAGTCGCGGGCTGCCGGCGATTCTTCACGCAGGTAGGCCTCGTGCATCGCCTGGATGAAATCCACGGGGTGGTAATAGGAAATGAACTGCAGGGCGTCGGCAACGCTCTGAATCAGGTCGTCTTGCTTGATCACGGTCATGAGTCGCGCTCCTCTAAAAGACGGGAACATTCAATAAGGTGCTTGCAGCTTGGGTGCATCGGTCGGTTGCAAGCACCTTTCAAGGCACGCCGGGCATGCTGGCGCGACGCTAAAAAGGCGCGGCAGTATACCGCGCCTCGCTCAAGGGCACACGCGCCGGTAGTCAATCGTTGGTCGCATAGATACGCATAACCTCTTGTAGGAGCTGGCTTGCCAGCGAAAGCGACCTGACAGGCGATACAGTTGTCGTCTGACACGCCGTCTTCGCTGGCAAGCCAGCACCTACAAGGACGTGGGGGCCAGAAAATCGATGGTCATTTATCGGCCACGCCACTAAAGTGACATACGGTCTGTAGAGTAGGACGCTCTGTCAGTCTCCTTTCATTCGGTGAGTCAACGATTGACCCATAACGCCATCCAGCGACTGTTGCTCAAACGTTTTGCCCTTGCGGCCGGCACCTATGCCTTGGCTCTGCTGTTGCTGTGGCTGGCGTTTTTTACCGGTCACTTTCAGGACACGCTATCGGGCGTGGCCATTGGCAGCGCGCTGGTGGTGATCAGCCAGGCAACGCTGTTCGCAATATTCTATTCCGGCTGCAACCTGCGCTTCGCCGACCCCAGCCTGACCGAAACCCAGGTGTTGCTGGGGCTGGGTTGGCAAACCTGGCTGATTGCCCATCTGAACGATGCGCGCGGGGCATTCCTGGTTTTTTATGTATTGATCCTGCTGTTCGGGTTGTTCCACCTGTCCCGTCGCTCATTCCTGCGATGCGCCTTACTGGTGTTTTTCAGTTTCAGCGCGATCACGCTGTGGGAGGGCTATCACTTCCAGCTGCCCGACCCGGCCCTGGCGGCGTTGCAGGTGTGCGTGCTGTTGATCGTGCTGGTCTGGCTGGTGCTCTATGCCGGTTATGTCCAGGCCTCGCGCCACCGCATGCGCCAGCGCCGTTTTGCCTTGCAGGCTCACCAGGACACATTGCGCGGGATGATGCGCCAGCTCGAAGACCTCGTGGCCACCGACGAGTTGACCGGCCTGTTCAATCGCCGGCATTTCCTGCGCCTGGCCTCCCGCGAGCTCAATGCCATGGAGACCGGCGTTATGCATGGCCTGGCGCTGATCGATCTCGACCATTTCAAACGCATCAACGACCTGCACGGTCATGCCGCTGGCGATCAAGTGCTGCAAGCCTTTGCCGGCGTGGCCACCGCTTGCTTGCGCGAAGGTGACGTCCTGGCCCGCTACGGCGGCGAAGAGTTCGTGGTGCTGCTGCCCGACTGCGATGCCGACAGTTTGACCTTGTGCTGCGAGCGGTTGCGCATCGCGTTCACCGATGTCGAGTTGATCGGTCTGAACGTACGCAATCTCAGCCTGTCCGCGGGCATGACCCTGCTGGAGCCGGGCGAGGATCTCGACGAAGCCTTGCAGCGGGCCGATCAGGCGCTGTATCGCGCCAAGCGTGACGGGCGCAACCGTTGCGCGGCAGCGTGGGAAAACGTCGATGCCTGAGCTGCGTGTCGGCGAGCGCCATTGGTCGGTGGCGGTGGGCAGCAATTTGCTCGATGCCCTGAATCAGAACGGTGTGGCAGTGCCCTACAGCTGTCGCGCCGGCAGTTGTCATGCGTGCCTGGTGCAGTGCGTACAAGGGCTGCCGAGCGACAGCCGCCCCGATGCCTTGAGTCCGGAGCAACGCCAGCAAGGCTGGCGCCTGGCGTGCCAGTGCCAGGTGGTCGAGGACTTGCAGGTGCACACTTTCGACCCGCAACAGGACGGCCGCCCGGCCGAGGTCGCGGCCGTCGATTGGTTGAGCGACAGCGTGTTACGTTTGCGCCTGACCCCACAACGTCCTTTGCGCTACAGCGCCGGCCAGCATCTGGTGTTGTGGGTGGGTAATGTGGCGCGACCGTATTCCCTGGCCAGCCTGCCGGAAGACGACCGCTTCCTGGAGTTTCACCTCGATTGTCGCCTGCCGGGTGAATTCAGTGATGCCGCGCGTCAGCTGAACATCGGCGATCCGATCCGCCTTGGCGAATTGCGCGGCGGGGCCTTGCACTATGACCCGGACTGGCATGATCGACCGTTGTGGCTGATGGCCTCCGGCACGGGGCTGGGGCCACTGTTCGGTGTGCTGCGCGAAGCGTTGCGCCATGATCACCGGGGCGCAATTCGCGTCATTCACCTGGCCCATGATGGCAATGAGCATTATCTGGCCAAGCCGTTGCAAGCCATGGCTGCCAGCCGTGCGAACCTGAGTATCGAGCTATGGACCGCGGCCGAGTTGCCAGCGGTTTTGGCGCAACTGCGCCTTGTCTCCCGGCAAACCCTGGCCCTACTCTGCGGAGCCCCCGACAGCGTTGACGCCTTTGCCCGGCGCCTGTATCTGGCGGGACTGCCGCGCAATCAACTGCTGGCCGATGTCTTCCTGCCCCGTGGTTGAGCGCTGAATTCCAGACGCGAGACCGACCATGACCGATGCCATCCAGATTGAACGCGAACGCGGCCTGCTGACGCTGCGCCTCAATCGCCCGGAAAAGAAAAACGCCCTGACCCGTGCGATGTACAACCATCTGGCCGAAGCGCTGAAGCAGGCCGATAGCGACCCTGAAATCAACGCCGTGCTGATCACGGGCTCCAGCGAGTGCTTCACCGCCGGCAACGACATTGCAGACTTCATCCAGCAACCACCGAACAACCTCGACAGCCCCGTGTTCCGCTTCATGCTCAACCTGCTTGAATGCCGCAAACCGGTGATCGCCGCCGTGGCGGGCGCTGCCGTGGGGATTGGCACGACGCTGCTTCTGCACTGCGATCTGGTATACGTCAGCCGGGATGCGCGATTACGCATGCCGTTCGTCAACCTTGGCCTGTGCCCGGAATTCGGCTCCAGCCTGCTCCTGCCGCGTCTGCTTGGGCAGGCCAAAGCGGCGGAATTGTTGCTGCTGGGCGAAGGATTCAACGGTGAACAGGCTGCGGTATGGGGCATTGCGTCCGAAGCCTTGGGCAGTGGCGAAGAGGCGTTGGCCAAGGCTCGGGAGATGGCCCTGCGCTTTGAGTCTTTGCCACCTGAGGCGGTGCGGATCAGCAAGCAGTTGATGAAAGCCCCGGATCGGGAATTGTTGCGCAAGGTAATAGAAGAGGAGGGGGCGTTGTTTACCCAGCGATTGCGTTCGCCGGAGGCGATGGCGGCGTTGTCCGGGTTTATCAACAGGCATTGAAGTCTATGGTGACTGGGCCTCCCTCTTCGCGAGCAGGCTACGCCGTACCATTGTGGGAGCGAGCCTGCTCGTGAAAGCGTCAGCCCAGGCAACACAGCACCAGGATCAGAAAGCAAAAAGCCCCGCCATTCACATGGCGGGGCTTTTGTCTTTCAGCAACCGGTCACTCAGACCATCGGGTCGCCGACATGCAGGATTTTCATGCCGTTGGTACCGCCGGTGGTGTGGTAGCTGTCGCCCTTGGTCAGGATGACCCAGTCGCCTTTCTCTACCACGCCGCGCTTGACCAGCTCGTCGATGGCTTTCTGGCTGACTTCATTGGGTGCCAGCGAGGCCGGGTCGAATGGAACGGTGTACACGCCACGGAACATCGCCGCGCGGGCCTGGGCTTCGCGATGCGGAGTGAACGCATAGATCGGCACCGAGGAACGGATGCGCGACATGATCAGCGGGGTGTAGCCGCTTTCGGTCAACGCGATGATCGCCTTCACGCCCGGGAAGTGGTTGGCCGTGTACATGGTGGCCAGGGCGATGCTTTCGTCGCAGCGCTGGAATTCCTTGCCGATGCGGTGGCTGGAGGTCTTGCTGGTCGGGTGCTTTTCAGCGCCGACGCAGATGCGTGCCATCGCCTGTACGGCTTCCAGCGGGTACAGACCAGCGGCACTTTCGGCCGAGAGCATCACGGCGTCGGTGTAGTCGAGCACGGCGTTGGCTACGTCGGACACTTCGGCGCGGGTCGGCATCGGGTTCTGGATCATCGACTCCATCATCTGGGTCGCCACGATCACCGCCTTGTTGTGGCGACGTGCGTGCAGAATGATTTTCTTCTGGATGCCCACCAGCTCGGCGTCGCCGATTTCCACGCCCAGGTCACCACGGGCCACCATCACGGCGTCGGATGCGTTGATCAGGCCATCGAGGGTTTCGTCGTCAGCCACGGCTTCGGCGCGTTCGATCTTCGCCACCAGCCAGGCGGTGCCGCCAGCCTCGTCGCGCAGTTTGCGCGCGTATTCCATATCGGCTGCGTCACGCGGGAAAGACACGGCCAGATAGTCGACCTGCATTTCCGCGGCGAGCTTGATGTCGGCCTTGTCTTTTTCAGTCAGGGCCGGTGCCGTCAGGCCGCCGCCGCGACGGTTGATGCCTTTGTGGTCCGACAGCGGGCCGCCGATGGTCACGGTGCAGTTCAATTCGGTGGCGGTGGCGGTGTCGACGCGCATTACGACGCGACCGTCGTCGAGCAGCAGCTCGTCGCCTACACCACAGTCCTTGACCAGGTCCGGGTAGTCGATGCCGACTACTTGCTGGTTGCCTTCGGTCAGCGGATGGCTGGTGGAGAAGGTGAATTGATCACCGATCTTCAGCTCGATGCGCTTGTTGGCGAATTTGGCGATACGGATTTTCGGACCTTGCAGGTCACCCAGCAGGGCGACGAAGCGGCCGTGCTTGGCGGCCAGGTCACGCACCAGCTTCGCGCGAGCCTTGTGCTCGTCGGGGGTGCCGTGGGAGAAGTTCAGGCGGGCGACGTCCAGGCCAGCCAGAATCAGCTGTTCGAGAACTTCCGGCGAGTTACTGGCCGGGCCAAGGGTAGCGACGATTTTGGTACGACGGACGGACATGCAAAGACTCCTGAGTTCAAGCGCTGAGTGAGGCTACTATGGTCTCGGGGTGTAGTCATTGTTCGTTTGCACTACTTTTTTCTTTCTTTATTGAACGCGCAACTTTGTGCCAGGTGGCCTGAAGATTTGCGCCCTCGGGTCGATACAGCGTTCAAGACAGGAGATTTCCCATGCGATTCGTACACATTGCTGCCCTTGCCCTTAGTGTTGCAAGCGTCACGGGCTGCACCCGTTTTGCCATGAACCATCATTTGAACAATGCCTACAGCGCCTACGACCGTGGCAATTGCGAGCAGGTGATGCTCGAGTTGTCCAAGGTCGAGCGTGACAGCCGTGCACGGCCTTATGTCTGGCCGGAAGTGTCGATGATGCGCGGTCAGTGCCTGGAGCGGCAGAAAATGTTCATCGACGCCGCCCAGACCTATCAATTCATCATCGCTTCCTATCCACAAAGCGAATACGCCTACCGCGCCCGCGCCCGTCTGGAAACCTTGCAGAGCCTGGGTCACTACCCCACCCGCAGTGCCGCAGCGGTGCGCCCGACGCAGTTTTGATTCGGGTTGCCCTTCAATAGCTGGCCGACCGGCGGCGGTGAGCTATAGTCGAATAGACCAGTTTAGAGCCTAGTTTCTAAACTGACGTAACACCTGTGATCGGCAGGCGTAAGCGGCAGCGGTTGATGGACTGTCGCACCGGGAACGGGGAGAGCGGGCGGTTTATGCCTGGGTATCAGTAGGCTGGCCTGTTCCGAAGCATTAGTGCGGTCCTGCTTAAGGGCCTTGCGTAGCGAATTCAGCATGTTCACCGACCGCCGGATCGAGCGGCATCAACTGCCGTATTTTCTGAAAGTGTTCAACAGCATCACCGACAAACCCATCGGCTATCTGGGCAATGTCTCCGAAGACGGGCTGATGCTGATCAGCCAGTTGCCAATGATGATCGGCGCGGACTTCGATTTGCGCCTGAAGATCCCGGCCAGCGATGGCTGCCAACAGGTTATTGACCTGCGGGCGTGCTGCCTGTGGTGCCATGAAGACGCCACCCCCCGCCACTATGACGCCGGGTTCAGCCTGCAACAGGCGCCGCCGGAATATGCACAATTGGTGGGGGCGTTGAAGCAGTACTTCAGTTTTCAGACATTGCCGGCTTCGGCCTGAATGAGCTTCGCGAGCAAGCCCGCTCCCACAGTTGATCTATGTGTTCGCAAATACCATGTTCACTGAAGATCCCATGTGGGAGCGGGCTTGCTCGCGAAGGCGCCAGTGCAGACGATGGGCATCCAGCAGGCAGATCAAACACTCCCACTACGCTTCCAGCTCAAATACTGCGACACCAGTTTCGTACCCAACTCTCCGGGCCGCGCATCCAGCACCGGCACCCCATGTGCACTTAACCGCTCATGCAGTTCAACCCGTGCATTGAGGTAATCCACCGTGCCGCAATAGGCCAACGCCTCGGGCAAGGTCTGCACCGGTGATTCCCGAAGGTGGTCGAGCACGTTTTCGCGCAAACTGGCGACCAGTACCCGATGATGCTTGCCCAATCGTTTGACGGCCGTGAGCAGCTCTTCATCGTCCTCATCGCGCAGGTTGGTCACCAGCACCACCAGCGCCCGGCGTTTTTGTCGGGCGAGCAATTGGGTGATGGCCGCTTGATAGTCGGCGCTGCGCTGGCTGCTGCTGAGGTCGTAGACGGTGTTGAGCAGGACGTTGAGTTGGCCACTGCCCTTCACCGGGGCGAGGTAGCGCGGTTGATCGCTGGCAAAAGTGCTCAGGCCCACCGCATCGCCCTGGCGCAGCGCGATGTAACTCAGCAGCAGGCAGGCATTGAGCGCATGATCGAAATGCGCCAGCTCATCGTCCTGACTGCGCATGCGGCGGCCGCAATCGAGCATGAAAATGATCTGCTGGTCGCGTTCATCCTGATACTCCCGGGCAATCGGCGTACGTTGGCGGGCGGTGGCTTTCCAGTCGATTTGCCGCAGGCTGTCGCCCTCGCGAAACTCGCGCAGTTGATGAAATTCCAGCCCCTGTCCGCGGCGCTGGCGTTGGCGTACGCCAAGTTGGTTGAGCCAGTGGTCCACCGCCGACAGTTGGCCGCCATACAGGCGGGCGAAGTCGGGATAGACGCGCGTTTGGTCCGGTACCTGCAGCAAGCGTTTGTCGGACCACAGACCCAACGGACCAGGCAGGTTGACTTCACAGTGTTCGAAACGGAAGTGACCGCGTTTGAGCGGGCGCAGGCGATAACCGCTCAGGCAGCGTTGGCCGGGTTGCAATGACAGCGTCAGCGGCAGGTTTTCGAAGCCCAGGCCGTCCGGTACATGGTCGAAGAGTTTCAGGTCCAGCGGCTGAACGAAGTCATGTTCAAGCTCCAGTCGTACTTCCCCCCAGCGTCCCAGCGACAGGCTGCCGGGCATGTGCCGTCGCACGCGGGGTGAGGGCAAGCGTTTGAGGCGGATGGCATCGATTAGCGCTAGCGCGAGAAGCGCCAACAGCAGACCCCAATTGATCCGCGACAGGTAAGACGGCAGCGCAAAATCCAGTGCCTGCAAGGCGCCCAGCACGATGCCGATGACCAACAGCAGGGCCAGCCAGAGCAGCAGCAGGCGCGATGGTTTCACTGGCGCGGCGCCGGCACTTGATCGAGCAATTGCCGCAGCACCTGATCCACCTCCAGCCCCTCGATGTCCAGATCCGGTGCGATGCGCACGCGATGGCGCAGCACCGACAGCGCACAACCTTTTATGTCATCCGGAATCACGAACTCGCCACCGCGCAACAAGGCCCGCGCCCTTGCGCAACGGACCAGTGCAATCGAGGCCCGGGGCCCGGCACCGAGGGTCAGGCCTGGCCAGCTCCGGGTGGTGCGGGCCAGGCGCACGGCGTAATCGAGCACCTGTTCATCCATCGGCAAGTCACTGGCGATGCGCTGCAAGGCCAGCACATCCTTGGCCTGCAACACTGTGCGCAGCGGCTGCACGTCGAGCATGTCGGCGCGGGTCGAGCGGCTGACCTGGCGCACCATGTCCAACTCCTGCCCGGCGTCGGGATAGTCCATGCGCACCTTGAGCATGAAGCGATCCAGCTCGGCTTCCGGCAACGGGTAAGTGCCTTCCTGTTCGATGGGGTTTTGTGTGGCCAGCACCATGAAGGGTTGCGCGATGGGCAGGGCGCGACCTTCCAGGGTGATTTGCCGCTCCTGCATGGCTTCGAGCAACGCGGCCTGGGTTTTCGCCGGGGCACGGTTGATCTCGTCGGCCAGCAACAGGTTGGTGAACAGCGGACCCTTGCGCAGTTTGAATTGCTCGGTCTGCAAGTCGTACACCGCGTGCCCGGTGACGTCGCTGGGCATCAGGTCCGGGGTGAACTGGATGCGTGCGAATTCGCCGCCGAAGCAGCGCGCCAGTGCCCGCACCAACAGGGTCTTGCCCAGCCCCGGGACACCTTCGAGCAACACATGGCCGCCGGCAATCAATGCCGTGAGCACATCGTCGATCACATTGATCTGGCCGATCACGGCTTTTTGCAGTTCACCGCGTATGGCTTGCGCCAACTGGCTGGCGCGTTGTCGTTGCGCCGCGGCGTGACTGGCGGCGTCGGGCTTGATCGGTTCACTCATAACTTCCGGAACCCTGCTAACAGTTACATGTGTTTTATCTTCCATAAATCAGTCACTTACCTAATCTGACTTTTTTAACTTATTTTTTACGCGTGGAACGGGTGAACGACTGCCAATCTGCCTCATTGCAATCTCATGGCAACCCCTCACTTAAGCGTTCGTCAGAGGTGGAGGTTAGTCTACGACGGACAATGATTCAGCTGGGTCTATTCAGCCTTCGGAGCAAACGAAGCACTGAAGAATGTGAACCCCAGATTGCTCAGGGCTTTGCTGGCTCGCACCTGCCAGCTCGTGCGGACCGACATCCCCGGAAACCCTATCCAGATCGATTACAAAGTGCTGGCCAACGTGACGAAAGCCGAGGGGGGGTTGGCGCTGAAACCACTGGGATCGATATCAGATTCGACAATAAGTATCACTGCGCGATCATGAACGGTGCAGAAGTCCAATCGCACCGTTATTCAGACGCTTGCAAAGAGCTCTTGGAAAAGGTGCGATCGGTAGAAGCGTACATTCAGGAAGTGGAGAAGGAGGTGGAGGCCAAGGGCCAGCGTAACTGAGCACCTTCAATGAGGAACCTGCTATCGGGCAAGTTCCTTCGCTCACTAGACCAGGCTCAACAACATCTGGCCCGATTCATGGATGAGGTGGATAAACATCATGGGATGTAGATCTATCGCTGCTGGCCCCAGTAGATGCACCTTTGAAGATTCGGTCACCCTCTTTTTTGTCGATGGTTCAAAGCAAATAAAGGATGGCAATGGTAAACAACAAACCGATGCTGAAGATGATCGTCAGGAAGACAATCGTACGCATCAAGATGTGAATCCACATGACACTAGACTCCCATTACCGTTCTTTTATTTTAGGGTTTGGCAACATTTTGGGAGCTTCGAAACTCAAGAGCTCGTAGGAGTCCTAACGCAATAATTAAGCCATTTAAGTGAAGGCTGCCTGGATGCAAGCCTTGGACCTGTAGCGCGGCGTTCCAGGCGACTGCTTTCAGACGAAAACTGTCCCCGAGTTCCCCCCCAAAAAAATGAGGCTCCCCCGCCTATGGGGGGAACATGTGTTCGGACGCCACCCAGCGGGATTGGAATGCTAAGTCAACGCTTTGCCGCTGGGGGCACACGGCAGAGATGCTCCTGGGTCTAAACCGTCCTTGGTGGTTTCTATCCTGGCCTCCTATCGTCATCAAGGTAGGGCATAGAGCTTGAACAGCATCCGGGATGTATCGTTGACGCCTCCCAAATGCTTGTCGTATGCCCGTTCAATCGCTCCAGTACGGTACATTTCGCTTAGGGCGCGATCGACCAGCAGACGGAAGTTTTCATCGTCTCGATTGACCATCATTGAGGTCGTTGCGTACTCGAAAATGCGATCGAGCAGCACAAGATTCCCGGTGGCGTTGTTGTCGGCGAGTTCATGTTTAAGCATCGTGCGTTCGGCGAAGAAGACATCTGCCTTGCCTTCGGCAACGCGTTTGAGACCAGCGCCAGTGTCTTGCACCGTGACGAGCGTGGCGACCACCCCCAAGGATCGCATTTGTTGATTGATCCACTGCTCGGTGACACCGCCCGCGATCGTGGCATAAGTCATGTTGGCCAGTGCGCGATTGATGTCTGTGCGCCAGGTCGGGCCGGTTTTGGCCACTTCACCTTTCAGGGCAATAAGTAGCGAGTTAGGCGCTTTTTTGTTGACTACAGCCGAGAGGCCGGCCGTGTAGACAGGAATTGAGTAGCTGACTGTTTTACGACGCTCCAGAGTTACTGGCGTCGGCGTGCACAGAATGTCGACTTTTCCAGTACTGACGGCGCTGGTTTCTTCGCCCAACTGAACTGGCTGATAACGAACTTGCAATGAGGGCAGGTTCAACTCGGTTTTTATTGAGTTGAAGATGTCCTGACAGAGGTCGATCGCATATCCGCTGACCTTGTCACCCGCCTGGTTACTGAACGGTGCGAAGTCAGGCACATACCCCAGAACCACTGAATGACTGTTGCGCACCCGTTCAAGCGTGTCGGCTCCCGCGACTACGGGTACCAGGGAAAGTAGGCAGACAAGAAGCAGGTTGGCGGCTTTGATCGGTTGAGCGCTCATTTCTCATTCTCCCGTCTCGTATTTCTTTTGATAGGTGGTGAACCATCATTCAAATTATTTCTGGCGATACCACCCACACGCTGCAGGGCATCTTGTACAGCAGATGTTCCACGGTGCTGCCCACTAACCGCTCCATGGCGCGGTGACCTATGCGACCCATGACAATGACGTCAGTGTCATAAGCCCCGGCATAGCTGGAAAGCACCTTGGCCGGATTGCCCATAATCATGTGCTGGTGCTCCGGCGCAATCCCGTTGCGCTCCGAAAGCTCGCCGAACGCTTCAGCTTGAGCGTCGAACAGGGTCTTGGCTTTGCTCGAAGAAAAGAATGCGGAGCCATTACTGAAACCGAATTCATCTGCGCTGATGGATGAAAGGTCATGGGCGTAGATCACATCGAGCTCGGCGTTGCAGGTGGCGGCCAGTTTGGACGCCTCGCGCAGAATCCTGTCGTTGAAACCTTCGTATTGGTCATCACGATGAAAAGGGTCCACTGCGGCGACGATTTTGCGCGGCAATGCATGGTGCATATGACTGACAAAATGCAGCGGCACCGGGCATTCGCGCAGCAGATGGATATCCAATGGGGTAAACATCAGGCGTGACAGCAGGGATTCGTGTTCCAGCGCCTTGATCAATACGGCCATCGGCTGTTCTTTGAGATGAATGAGGATTTCCTGCAAGGGGTTCTCCACCCAGACCACTTCAGTGGTGACGTGAACCCCGATTTTGCGCAACGGTCTAGCCTGGTCCTCAAGCCATTGACGATGGCGCTCGACATAGCCCAGCCGCATCTGTTCCCGCGCTTGTTCGTTGACCATCCCGGCAGTCGCCAGCCCTTCGAGGTAATCGAACGCTACGATGTGCAGTGCCGCGTCCGAAGCCTTGGCCAGTGCGGCAGCCCGGTCGAAGGCAGGGCTGTTTTCCATCAACGGCGAGACAACCAGCATGAAACGTGATTGATCAGACATGGGAGGTCTCCAGTAGGTAAACGCGCAATGGCTTGCCGCAATGGCTGCGGTACTGGGCAATGAAGCCTTGCACTTATCCTGCTTTCGACTGGGGACAGAAGGTTGACATTTGTCAAATGGAATGGGGACGGATGATGTGGCCCGACGTGCGGTTGCCCGGGCCTCGTCCAGTGACGAAATTGTTGACCATTATCAATTTTTCGTCCGTCGCCCCGGCGCAGTCTTTAGGCGCGTGCTGAACGTTGGCTTGCGCAGGCAAAGGAGGGATCACCATGGCAACCATGAAAGCGGCTGTTTTCGTTGAACAGAACCGGATCGTGCTGGAAGACAAACCCATCCCGGAAGTCGGGCCGCAGGATGCATTGATCCGTATCACCACCACGACCATTTGCGGCACCGACGTGCACATCTTGCGCGGTGAATATCCAGTGGCCAAGGGCCTGACCGTGGGCCACGAGCCGGTGGGCATCATTGAGCGTCTCGGTTCGCAGGTGCGCGGCTTTGTCGAAGGACAGCGGGTGATTGCTGGTGCCATCACGCCCAGCGGGCAAAGTTATGCCTGCCTGTGTGGTTGCGGGTCACAGGATGGACCAGATACCCGCCATGGTTTCCGTGCCATCGGGGGCTGGAAGTTCGGCAACATTATCGACGGCTGCCAGGCCGAGTACGTGCTGGTACCGGATGCCATCGCCAATTTGTGTCCGATTCCCGACGGACTCAGTGACGAGCAGGTGTTGATGTGCCCGGACATCATGTCCACCGGGTTTTCCGGGGCAGAGCGGGGTGAAGTGACCATCGGCGATACGGTAGCCGTGTTTGCCTTAGGGCCAATAGGCCTCTGTGCGGTGGCGGGTGCACGACTCAAAGGCGCGACGACGATCATTGGTGTCGATGCCGTGGCTGAACGGATGAGCGTCGCACGACGGTTGGGCGCGACCCATGTCGTCAACTTCAAGGACGGTAACGTGGTCGAGCAGATCATGGCCCTGACCGATGGTCGGGGTGTCGATGTGTCCATCGAGGCACTGGGAACCCAGGGGACGTTCGAATCCGCGCTGCGGGTATTGCGCCCGGGTGGTCGACTATCCAGCCTGGGTGTTTACTCCAGCGATTTGCAAATTCCCCTCGATGCCTTTGCCGCAGGGTTGGGCGACTACAGCATCGTCACCACCCTATGTCCCGGCGGCAAGGAACGCATGCGCCGCTTGATGGCGGTGGTCCAGAGCGGTGGCGTGGACCTGTCGCCGCTGGTGACTCACCGTTTCAAACTTGATGATATCGAGGCGGCTTATGAGTTGTTTGCTCACCAACGGGACGGTGTGATGAAGGTCGCGATTACGCCGTGAGGGTATGCAGGGCGAATCTAGATGTCGAACGGAGGTATTTATGATCATTGATATCACGGAGAAACCGACATGCCATTGTTGGGTCGTGCGCATGGATGCCCTGCAAGTGAACTTCAATAGCCTGGGAGAAGCACAGGCTTTCGTTGGCCAACTCAAGGCACGCATCGAAGCGCCGCATGTCTGGCCAACTCCTCCTTCCCCGGTAGCGTTCACCAGACGGATGCCTGGCCCTGGGGCTCGGGCCGACCTCGTGGTGTAACCCTTTGGGCCAGCACGGGAGCCGCACGGGTTTGCTGATTGCGATCAGCAGCTATTCCATCAGCCAATCTGTGGTGGCGTGGGTCAGCGCTGGGTGATGGTTCGGTTGCGGACCAGATGTTGCTAACGCCGGCGATGTGGGGGGGCTGACGGACATCGCACGCGTAACTGACAAAAATCAAGTGGTCAGAACAGGTAACAATTAATCTATGGCTCTACTACCGGATTGAAATGAACGCGTGCGGAGGTGTCCCATGTCGCAGACTCAGCGTTTACTCTTGATCGCCCCTTCAGCCATGACTCGTACCCCGGCATTCGACCGGGCCGCGGCGTTGGCGCTGGCGATGCATTTGCCGTTGCACATCGTGGCGTTCGACTATTCACAGGCCTTGGCGGTAGCCGGGATGTTCGCCCCGGAACAGTTCAGCCTGGCCCGGGACGGCTATCTGCAAACCCATCGGCAATGGCTCGCGGATCAGGCCGGTTTGATGAGCAAGCATGGCGTGGAAGTCACCAGCGAGGTGGTGTGGGTTCAGCAGGCGTACGAGGAAATCCTGGCGTTCATTAATGAAATGCCGCTGACGCTGATCATCAAGGACGCGCAGGAAGAGTTGGCGTTAAAGCGCGTGTTTTTCACGCCGCTGGATTGGCAGTTGCTGCGCGACTGTCCAGTGCCGGTGCATCTGGTGACCAATTCCCTGAATCCCCGGCCACGTAACGTACTGGCCATCATTGATGTGTTGCGCGATGAGGAGCAGGACCGTGTGTTCAACGACCAGATTATCGACTCAGGGGCGAAACTGGCCGCGGTCTTTGATGCCAACCTTGAATTGCTGCACGTGTATGACTGGACAGCTGCATACGTGCAGGAGATGGGCTTTGCCTCGTTTGCGCTAGCCTCCGAGATCAATGAAGTGTTGGGGACGGCCCAACACGAGGCGTTCGCGGCCATCGCTGCACGCCACGGCGTGCCTGTGGAACATTGTCACTTCAAGGAAGGTGCCCCCGTGGCGAGTATTTGTGAATTCGCCGCCGAGCACGGCACGGATGTCATCGTCATGGGCACGGTGCAGCACAAGGGGTTGAGCAAACTTTTAGGTACCACGGCCGAGCAGCTCTTGCATCGGGCGCCGTGCAGTGTGCTGGCGATCAAGCCGGGACGAATGCTGCAATCCTGAGGGCGGGAATTGCCCCGCGATGGACCGTTGGCCGGAACATCGCGGGGCAATTTTTACAGGTAAAGACTATGGATGACCTGACGGGTGTCGTCGGGATCATTGTGCGTCTCGAAACCCAGTGCCTTGGCCAAGTCGCGCATTGGCAAATTACTGGAGGCGTCCACCGAATACATCTGGCGAAAGCCGTTTTTCCGGGCTGCCTTGATCAAATGGTGCATCAGTAATGTGCCTAGCCCCAGGTGCGTCCATTCGTCGGCGACCGTAACAGCGCATTCACAAACATGGTCGCCAATCGCCGCATAGCGGCTGACGCCTATCTCGACCAGTTCACCGTTGTCGTGAACCAGGGCGATGTAGGCTAGGCGCAGACTGTCGTCGGTATCCATCAATTGATTGAGCATCGCATCGCTGGGTTCGCTGAACTGCGCGAGAAAGCGCATGTGCCGGGATTCGGGCGAAAGCCGTTTGATGAAGGCATATTCACGGTCGCGATCCTTTTCCGTCAGCGGCCGGATCAGCACGTGGCGGCCGTCCCTGAGCGCTTCGATCCAGTATTGGCCGTTGACCGCAGCGTAGACGGCCGCTGCCCGATCATTGTGGTCTTTGACGGTGAGCATGGGGTATTCCTCCAGTGCGGTTTAAAAGGTGATCGGGCGGCAAAACGCCGCGATTGATTCCTTTTTTACGCCGCTGTCTGCGCTGGAATTTGATCTGGATCAGAGACGGGTGTCTGGGGCGTCAATTCGTGCCGGTTTGATGTAAATCAACCTGCTCGAAGTATCAGAGCGCAGTGTGGAAGCATGCCGGCAGGTGATGACCGGGTCGAACGGAGGTGTGTGATGAGTCAATATCAAAGGTTGCTGCTGATCGTCGATCAAAGCCTTCAGCAGTCCCCGGCGGTGCAGCGTGCCGTCGCGCTGGCCAAGGCCGCCGGGGCAGTTCTGGACGTGCGGGCCTTTGTAGAGCCGACGCCGGTGGTGCATTTGTGGGAGGAAAAAGTCGACGATGCAGAGCAGCAGCGCTATTTGCGTCGCTACCGCCGCTGGGAGGCCGAAGAGTTCGATCGGCTCAGCGACCTGGATCTGGAGGTGACGGTCAAAGCCGTCTTCACCACCCATCCGCTGCTGGATATTTTGAGGACGGTCGAAGACCTCAAGCCCGACCTGTTGATCAAGGATGTAACCCTTGAACCTGTGCTCAAGCGGGTGTTTATTACCCCGCTCGATTGTCACTTGTTGCGTGAGTGCCCGGTCGCCGTGCACCTGGTCAACCACGTCCAGTACAGCTTGCCCCACCGGATCGTGGCGGCAGTGGACCCGTTCGATCCGGCAACTCAAATCAGCGGTTTGAATGACACCATCATCCAGACCGCCAATGCCCTGGCACTGCAATGTGATGCGCCGTTACACCTGTTGTTCGCCTATGACTTGTCGCCCCTCTTCAACAGCGACGCGCCACTGGCCGGGGGAGGTTGGGGTGTGGACTTCATCGAGGAGATGCGTCAATCCTTGCACCAGGCGTTTATTACACTGGCGCAGCGTTACGGCGTGCCGCCTGAACGACGCCATTTCGTCATGGGGCTGCCGGTGCCGGTGATCAGTGGATTCGTCGAGGAATTTTTGGCCGATGTGGTGGTGATGGGCACTGTGCATCGGGTGGGAATCGACCGGCTGATTGGCAGCAATACAGAGCGGGCGCTGTATTCTGTGCCGGGGAGCATTCTGGCGGTCAGGCAGCACGTCAGGGAGTGAGCACGATTGCGCCGTTGAACTGGCCGGTCCGTAACCGTTCCAGCGCCGGATTGGCATCGTTCAGGGAAAGACGGGTGATGCCGCAGTTTACTGTCCGCGTCCACGGGCGATCTGGATGGCCAAGTGTGCCGCGCAGGCCAGGACGTTGATCAATAGTTGCCGTGAGCCAAGCGTTGGAATAGGGCGCTCTTGCGGTTGTAACGGCTGGCCGGGACGATGCAGGACCATGGCGCGCATGAAGATTCTCCAGGCGTCACTTCAGGTGACGTTGGCAGCCCACGATCAGTTGCTTGAGCCCGTCCAGGTCCATGATGTTGACGTCGCGTCCGGTTATTGCCACCAGTCCTTGGTCACGCAGGTGCGCGATGCCCCGACAGATGGTTTCGAGGCGCAGGCCCAGGTAGGAGCCTATTTCCTCCCGACGCATTTTCAGCACAAAGCTGCTGGACGAATAACCCCGCGTATTCAAGCGTTGTGACATATTCAGCAAAAAAGCGGCCAGGCGTTCATCCGAGTTCATGTTGCCCAGCATCATCAGCATATCGTGATCGCGAACGATTTCACGGCTGAGGATTTTGTTCAGGTTGTGCTGCAATGAAGGCAGTTCTCGGGCAAGTTTTTCCAGGTGAGCAAAATGGATGGGGCAGACCTCGCTGTCCTCCAGAGCTACCGCGTCGCAGGCATGTAGATCGGTGCTGATGGCGTCCAGACCGAGTATTTCACCAGAAATCTGGAACCCAGTGACTTGCTCGCGACCATCGATTGAAAGCACGCTGGTTTTGAACGAACCGATTCGGACGGCATAGAGCGAGCGCAACGGATCGCCTGCACGGTAGAGTGCTGCGCCTCTTTTGACCTTAAGTCGTTGCATGATCAGTGTGTCCAGACGCTCGATTTCCACACCGGTCAGGCCTAGTGGTAGACACAATTCCAACACACTGCAATTGGAGCATGCAGACTTGAGGTAGTGACTTTGAGACGGCTTGGCGTCCGACATAATCTGCATGCCCCGGGTAATTGGAATAAGCATAGGTGCTCTAATTGCCCAGCTTTTCATTAGATCCAACTTAATGTGGATGTAATAGACGAACGGGTCGGAGCGCCGTTCCGTTGGCAAAATGCTCCTTGGACGCCAGCGCCATTCAACTTAAACGCAATCTTTGAGAGTTGATGTAAATTAAGTCATGAACGCTTCAGGCTCTCAGAATCGAGGAAAGCTTCGATGCCAATGTTCCGGCTAAGCCTCATCAGGCGCCGGGATCTCGATCTGGCAGGCAGCATCGAGCGATGATTTGCCGACGTTCAGGATCGCAGCTTGCTTGAAATGATGATCTGACTGGAGTCCCATCATGAGCCAGTATCAACGGTTGTTACTCATTCTTAACCCTGTCCTGCGCTATTCCTCAGCCATGAACCATGCGGCAGCGCTGGCCAAGGCCAGCGGCGCGAGTTTGCATATCGCGGCGCTAATCCCCTCTTTCAAATGGTTATCGCTGCTTGAAGAAGGTGATCGAGAACCGGCTCGGGAGCGCTACCTTCAGGACCATCGCGACTGGCTCAAGACGCAGGCAAAAAGCCTGCGGGATAGAGATATTGACGTGACCACCGAGGTGGTTTGGGCCGAGGATATGAAACAGGACATTCTTGACCACGTTGTGGAGCTGCAACCCGACCTGTTGATCAAGGAGATTCAGCATGAGTCGGCGCTCAAACGGGCCTTTTTCACACCTTTGGACTGGCATCTGCTGCGCCATTGTCCGGTACCGATTTTTCTGGTGGGTGGCAGCGGCTTTGTGTTGCCGCGCAAAGTGGTGGCGGCGGTTGAGGTGTCAGACAATGAGTCAGCCGACAACGAACTGAATGAGCGGATTATCAAGCAGGCCTCCAGCCTTGCCATGCAGTGTGAAGCCGAGTTGCATTTATTGTACGCCTGCGATGTTGCGGCAGATTATCTGGCGGACATGGGTGGCCTGAAGCTCGCTGACCTTACCAAAGCGCTACGCAGGGACTTGGAAAAGTCCTTCCTGAGGTTGGCCTTCCACTTCGGCGTGCCCTCTGATCGTCGACATTTCATTCTGGGGCATCCGGTCTCGGCGCTGAGCGAGTTCGCTAATCAACACCACGTGGATGTGATCGTGATGGGCAGGGTCCAGTCCCATGGGGTGCACAAGCTTGTGGGCAGCACGACCGAGCATATCTTGTATCAGGTGCCATGCTGCGTCCTGGCGGTATAGATCGAATCGGTACGGGGCTTGATGTCACACCGTCAGCTCGACAATTTGTCGATAGCCTGCTCTTAGCGGCCGACAGTTGAATCTGATATGGATTGAAAAGGGATTATTTTCGTTTCCAGTACTTCTGCATTTCCAGAAACAGAAAGGATGCGGTCCACGTGATGAGTACCAACCCGGTCAGTGCTTGCAGGCCGGTCAAGTATTTGAGGTTGCCCACCGGCGAAATATCACCGAAGCCGATCGTCGTGTACGTCGTGAAGGAAAAGTAAACGCAGTCCATCAGCGAACCGTCGAAGTTGCCCGTCAGGCTACCCCAACGACCGGAGTGCACCATCAGGTAGTAGACCAATGCGAAACACCAGACCTCTGTGGCGTGGGCCAGCAGTGCGCCGAATACCCCAACGACAATTCTAAAACGGCTCCACAGCTTGAGTCGGGGCAGCCAATCATTCAGGCGCAGCAGACATTCGTAATGGATCACTACGACGATGATGACCACGAGCGTATTGATCAGCGTGACTGCCAGCATGGCGGATCTCCAGCGGTGTCGGGCTGGAATTCAAGCTATTCCAGACTGGTTTTACGCAGGCTCAAGTCGCTCATGATGACCTCCACTGTAAGGTCCGAGGGTTATGGCGAACTGTCATTGCCGGTCTGTGTTTTCTACGCCTGAGAACGGGAAAGTCGTTGAGGTAAATCAACAATGGTTTCATGAGCCGAAAGGAAGCGGTATTGCCAGCAATAGCCAACGATTTAATTGATAAAAATCAGTGTTCCCGCCGGATTACGCAAGATACTCGAACCACAGGTTTCCAGTTGCGATAGTCCGAGGGTGAAGATCATGAGCAAGAGTTTGTCCATTACATTGCTGGGCATTCTGCTGGCGACGACTGTCGGTTGCAGTCACAAGTACGCCCAGGAGATCGACGCACGTCTGGAGTCCGCCGAAAACAATGCTGCAACGGCACGACTCAGGGCCGATGAGGCATT
The DNA here is from genome assembly GCF_003634475.1 of Pseudomonas sp. WPR_5_2. Lineage (NCBI taxonomy): Bacteria > Pseudomonadati > Pseudomonadota > Gammaproteobacteria > Pseudomonadales > Pseudomonadaceae > Pseudomonas > Pseudomonas sp. WPR_5_2. Next base: position 317,563 of record NZ_RBLA01000006.1, read on the forward strand.
CATAAAGGCGGAGCAGGCAACGGCAGCGGCCGCACAGGCGCAAAGCACCGCCGATGAGGCGAACGAACGTGCCAGGCGGATGCTGGAGAAGGCGAATCGCAAGTAGCAAGGGTTGCCTCGGGCCCAATGAAAGAAAGTCGGGCTTGCAAGCAGACAGGTCAATGGTTTCAGGGGGCGGTGTGTGATGCTCAAACTCAAACGCATTCTATTGATAGCCCCTAGCGAAATGACCCTGACTCCGGCGTTTGAGCGTGCGCGTGCCTTGGCTTGTGCAACCGGTGCGTTGCTGCACATCGTCGCGTTCGATTATGTTCCGGCGCTTGCGGTGGCCGGTCTGCTTGACCACGATGCGATGGCCCAGGCACGGGAAGGTTATCTCCAGGTACACCGGCATTGGCTGGAGCAGCAAGCCCGGTTTCAACGATGCACCGGCATGCAGGTGACCACTGAAGTGGTCTGGGCCCGGTCGAGCCTGGCGCACCTGCTGGAGTATGTGAATGACTTTCTTCCGGATCTGGTGATCAAGGATACCCATTACGTGCCGGCACTCGACCGGGCCTTTCACCGACCTTTGGACTGGCACTTGCTGCGCGAGTGTCCGGCCCACTTACACCTGGTGACCAGTGCTGCCAACCCTAAACCATTGAAAATTCTTGCTGCGATCGATCTATCCCATCTGGAAGAGATGACCCGGGGATTGAACGACCGGGTACTCGATCTGGCCTCTACGCTAGCGGCGGGCTGCGGTGCTGTACTGCACATGCTCAACGTCAGTCGTTGGTCTGTGATGAGCGATACGCCGATGAGCGTGCCGACAGGCAGTCTGGATGACAGTTTGAGAGACGCGATTGAGGATGCCCAGCAAGAGGCCATGGATGCGCTTGCCGAGCGCTATTGCATCAAGAATACACGCCGGCATTCACTGACGGGCATCCCCCACAAAGTCATCGGGCTTTTCGCTCAACAGAATGCCTTTGACATGGTGGTGCTGGGCACGGTTTATCCTCACGAACATAACCGGTTTATCGGCAGTACCGCTGAGAGCGTGTTGAACCGGGCACCGTGCAGTTTGATGATCGTCAAACCATTACCGCCACCAGATTGAAAGGGGCTCTGTTGAGCCTGCGGTTGATAAAAATCAATTGGCCCTGAACCAAAAGGAGCGATCAATAGCGCTCCCCTTGCCATGGCCTTGCCGCCACTGGCATCCACATGCACAAGGAAGTCCGCTTCGCGCTTGACGGTGCGCTCTTCATGGGGGAAGGGCAGACGCTCCACCCACCCCTCCTTCAGCGCGTATTCATAGAACGTGCAGATGTATGGAAATCGTACAGTGCGCGTCCGGTACTGGGCCAGGAACGCTTCGAACCCAATCCCATTCACGTTGACTGCGCTGACCCGTTAGGGCATGAATTCGCCCCTAAAGCGCATGAGCTTCTAAGTGACTGTTTCTAATCACAGCAATCCAACGCCTTCCAAGTGCCAGATCATAAGGCGTTCCTCAAGGTTTGCAGATGGGCGACCTGGCGACTGAATTCGGCGCTGGACAGTCGCTGCTTCGGTCGCGGGCCCATGGCCTGGCTGATGGCGAGTGTGGGTTGGCCGGTCAGGCGCGAAAGCACCCGCCATTGTTCGGCGACGCCGAGTTGGTCATAACCGGGATGGCGACGACGGACACGGCGCAGAATGTCTTGCTGCAACCCTTGCAGCAGGCTGTGCTGACCGCTGCGGCGCAACATGAAGTCGGCGCTGGCACGTAGGTGCTCCTGCAACTGCCGACGTGCTGTCGGTACCGGTTGCTGCATTGGCCCGTGGCGCACCCCGGCATGCCAGAAGCCCAGGCCGATCAGGGCCAGCAAGGCGACCAGTGCCTGGGGGAAATTGCGCAACAGCAGTGTCCACAGACTGTCGTGTTCGGTGTCATATAGCAGGGTCACGCTCGTGTCCGCCGTCAGGTACCAGAGCAACCACGCGTTGTCGTACTGGTCGATGGCCGGGGTTTTCCACAGGTCGGCATCGGTCACCACGATGATCGAACCGAGCCCATGGTTGAGTTGCATCATGTGCGTGGCCTTGCCGCTGTTGGCCCAAGCCTGGGCCAGGTTTTTCGGGTCTTCCAGATGGAACGCAGGATCGAAGCTGGCGTAGGCCGGCGCGTCTTCGTTTTCCAGGTACAGCTTGGTGAGATTCGGATAGGGATCGCTTTCATTGTCCGGCGGTGGCTCCTTCAGATCCTTGCTCAAGAATTGGTGCAGCTGTACCCGGTCGAGCAGCCGGTCATTGCTTTGCCCGGTCTTTTCATCCCACAACGACTGGGCGACGAACAGCAGCCGCCCACCGGCTCGAGCCCAGTTCATCACTTGATCAATTTGCCGTGGCGTCATGTTGTAGCGGTCCCCCAGCAACAACAGGCTGTGCCGATGCGGCTCCAGGCTGGGCAGTATGTCGAGGCTGTCGGCATGGTTGACGTTCAGGCCTTGCTTGCGCAGGAAGTGTTCGGCGGCCAGGTAGGGATTAGCCTGGGCTTGCGGCGAGGGGCCGTGATCGATTTCCACCGGATAGGGCGTAGCCTTGAGATACAGCCAGACACTCAGCGTACCCAGCAACACGGCGATCAAAGCGCCGAGCATCACTGGCCAGGCGCGCCGATTCAACGGCTTGTCCCCGGGCCGAACAAGGCACGCCAGCCGTCACACAGTTCCTGCTGCAAATGCGCGGGGGGCAGTCGGTGCCCGTAGGCCATGTTCTGCCAGTGACGGGTCAGGTTTTGGCTGAAAGCCAGCAAGGCCGGTTGTTGCAATTCTTCGACGCGTTCCAATACCTGGCCTTCGGTGTCGGCGGCTTTCAGTGCGATGTCGAAGTCGTGCAGCAAGTGGCTGAGCAGGGCGCGATAGAGCAACCCAAGCGCTTCCCGGGGGTGAGTTTGCCAGAGGTTTTCGGCGCTGGTGGCAATGTCGGTGGGCAAGGTTTCGCGGTCGATATCCAGGCCGAATGCCTGTTGCGGCACCGGTCGCGCGGCTTGTTTTCCAGGGCTTGGCCGACGACTGACGTAAGCCTGTAGCCAGTCGCGGTAATGCCAGATCAACAGACCGGCGGCTGCGATTACGGTGCCCCACAGCAAAGCCTCGATCAGCGTGGCCACGGCACCGAAGCGCTGGCTGCCAAACAGCTCGAACAACGCCCTGAGCCATTGCGGTGTGTTGCCATCTTCCGGGGTTTCGGTCGTGGCATTGTCCGTACCAAAGCGGTAACGGGTGACCGTCTCCCTGTTTTTAAACGGCGGCTGATCGAGGATTGCCTTAATGCTGTCCCGGGAGGCCTGACTGGTCAGTGGCTGCTCCAGCAACCGCGGGCTGTCGGGTGTAATGGCCGGCTCGGTGGCCCAGACGCTTTGTGCGGGCGGCATCAGCAGGATCACCGCCAGCAATAACGCGACGGCTGCGCTGCTCAGGCGTTGGCGCAGGCGACGGAACACCAGTTCGATGTCCCAGGCTTCCAGCACTGTGCGCCGGTTCAGATAAAGGCTGAAGCCGCAGGCCACGTAGATCGGTTCCCAAATCACCAGTACCAACGCATAGAAGGCATTGGTCAGGTGTTCCAGCCAGCGCCAGTCCTGGGTGGCGGCGCTCATCAGCGACTGCCAGTTCCAGTCGAGGGCCACCTGTTGCGGCAGGAGCAGATAGAACAGCACCATCAGCCCGATCCACAGGGCGGTTTCCAGGTGCACACCTATCAGCGTCAGCCATCGAGCCGCGCTGGCGTCGCGCTGCAACAGCACCTGCAATCGCTGTTGCCGAGCCTCACCCGACAGACCTTCGAGCTGCACCACCGGCAGCAGGAAGCTGCGACAAAGGCTCAGCCGTCGCCAGGTCAGACTGGCCAGCAGCTGCGGCTGGAGCAGTCGCGGCCATTGGTAAAGCGCCTGTTTCAATGTGGGCGTTTCACCGAACAGGGCCTTGGACAGGATATACAGCGGCAGGCGTTCGAAGGCCGGTTTCAGCCACCAGAAAATGAACACGGCGAGGGAGGGTGACTCCCACAGCAGCCAGGTCAGTAGCGCAAAGACCGGCAAGGTCACCATGGCCCAACTGGTCATCAGCAGGCGCCGGTGGCGCTGGCTCAGCAGCACTCCAAGGTCCATGGCTTCCCAGGTGGGGCGCGGGCGGATCACCACACTGGCGTCACTCAGGCGCATGACGAACCCGCCCCGCAAACAGCAGATAAACCGCGACCGACAGCCAGAGCGCCGTTCCGACCAGGTATTTGGTCATGGGTGCCGGTGTCGTCAGCGACGACCAGTACGCCTCGATGAACGCCGCAATCAGCAGAAACAGCATGACCCCGCAAATCAGCAAAACACTCTTGCGCGCCGCCAGACGCAAGGCCTCGCCACGTGGCAGGCGTCCTGGCGCAATCAATGCCCAGCCCAGTTGCAGGCCGGCGGCTCCGGCCAGGGCAATGGCGGTCAGTTCGAAGGCACCATGGCCGATCACGAAAGACCAGAAGGTGTGCCCGTAACCGATCTGTGTCAGATGCCCGGCCACCGCACCAATGGTCATGCCGTTGAAAAACAGGAAAAACGCACTGCCCAGGCCAAACAGCAAACCGCTGGCGAAGGTCTGAAAGGCGATGCCGATGTTGTGCATGATGTAGTAGCCGAACATCACCCAGTCTTCGCTGGCCGCCCGTTCTGCCGAGCGCCCCAGGTGACCGGCGTCGGGGTCGTACATGCTTTGCATGTCGCTGACCTGTTCGGCCGGGATCAGGTTGTAGACCAGGTCCGGAAACAGATAAACCAGCAGCGCGATACCGATCAGGCTGCCGAAGAACATCAGGCTGGCGGCAACCACGAAGCGCCACTGTTCGCGCACCAGCCGGGGGAAGTCCGCGAGGACGAACGCCAGCAAATGGGCGCCCGGTCTGCTGCGATGGCGATACAGCTGTTGATGCCCGCGCAGGACCCGTTGCTGCAACGAGTCGATGAGAAAGCTGCTGTAACCGCGTTCCCGCGCCAGTGCCAGGTGTTGACAGACACGCCGATAATCGCCGGGAAAACCCTCGACCCCGGTGGCGTTCCTGTTGCGCTCCAGGCGTTCCAGCAGGCCGTCGAATTGCTCCCATTGGGCCATGTGCCGATGTTCGAAAAAACTTTGCTTCATGCCGGACCCAACAGGCCATGGGCGATGCCGTTGAGTTCCGCCACGGCCTGCGGCGCGGGAACCTGTAGCGGCTGCGCGAGGATCGATGCCAGCTCATAGACCCTGGCATCGGAGAGCTCAGCCTGGCGTTCGGCAAAACCGAGGATGGCCCGTTGCTCGGCCAGTGTCGGGGTAAAGGCCGGGCGACGAGGCTGGGCGGGTGGGAGTTGCGGTCGGGTGAGTGGTTGTTCGCGGTAAATCACCAGGGTGCCGGCGGCGATGTCGCCGAGGCGCTTGAAATTGGAGTGTTGCAGGCAACTGATGGCCCCGAGGAAGTAACCGAAGGGCAGCAGGTCGACAAAGCGCAACAGGTTGCGCAACAGTGACGCAGACCAGCCAATGGGGGTGCCATCGTCCTGCACCACGCGCAGGCCCATCCATTGCTTGCCCGGTGAGCGCCCCTGGTTAAGGACCTCGAACAGCACCATGTACCACCAGCTCACGACGAAGATCAGCAGCGAGCCGAGTCCCGCACCGAGTTTTCCCAGCATCGCCAGGACGATGAACAGCACGCCGAGGATCAAGCCACGCATCGCCAGATCAATGGAAAACGCCAACGCACGAACCATCAGCCCGGCCGGGCGCAGAGGCAAATCGATGCCTTCCGGCGTTTCGACCTGATACCGCGTATCCAGTGGCGGGAACAGCGTCGCTTTCCGTGGCAGTGCTGTGGTCTCGAGCATGGGCAACCTGATGATGTGGCCTGATCGGGATTGTCTTGTCTCTCGATGCTAGCAGTCTCGCCGGGGAAAACGACATAACTCTGTATTGCGCGGTAATAAGGCAGGGGCGATTGAATGACAAGATTGCTGGCCGGAGCAGGACATGAACGCCTAGACTTCGCCGATCTTCAGTTCAGGATTAGCCCGTGACCTCCATCTTCTGGTACGACTATGAAACGACGGGCATCAACCCCCGTTGCGATCGCCCACTGCAAATGGCGGGGCTGCGTACTGACTTCGATCTCAATGAAATAGACGAGCCGGTCAACCTCTATTGCCAGCCCAGTGACGACATCCTGCCGCACCCGGCGGCCTGTGCGATTACCGGCATTACACCTGTCCGCTTGTCTGAGCAAGGCTTGAGCGAAGCCGATTTCATGACCCGGGTACATGCCCAACTGGCGGCTCCGGGCACCTGCGGCGCGGGATATAACACCTTGCGTTTCGACGACGAGATGACCCGCTACAGCCTGTACCGCAACTTTTTCGATCCCTATGCGCGGGAATGGCAGGGCGGCAACAGTCGCTGGGACCTGATCGATGTGGTGCGTGCCGCGTATGCCTTGCGCCCTGACGGAATTACCTGGCCAACGGATGACGAGGGGCGGGTGACGCTCAAGCTTGAACGCCTGACGGCCGCCAACGGTATCGATCACGGCAATGCCCACGAAGCGCTGTCGGATGTTCGCGCTACCATCGCCCTGGCGCGGTTGATTCGGGAAAAACAGCCGAAGTTGTATGACTGGCTGTTTCAGTTGCGCAGCAAACAAAAGGTGCTGGATCAGATCCGCCTGCTGCAACCCATGGTGCATGTGTCCGGGCGTTTTTCCGCGGCGCGTCATTACGTCGGCGTGGTTCTGCCTTTGGCATGGCACCCGAAGAACAAGAACGCCTTGATTGTCTGTGACCTGCACCTCGATCCGCAGGGCCTGCTGGACCTGGACGCCGAAGCCCTGCGCCAGCGCTTGTACACCCGTCGCGATAAGCTGGCCGAGGGTGAATTACCGGTGCCGCTCAAACTCATTCACATCAATAAATGTCCGGTAGTGGCACCGTTGTCCGTACTTCGCCCGCAAGATCAGCAGCGTCTGGGGCTGGATATGGCGCTGTATCAGCAGCGTGCACTGCGGCTAAGTGACGCGCCAACAGTCTGGCAAGATAAAGTTCAGGGAATTTACGCCCGCGAGGAGTTTGCCTCCAGCGAGGACCCTGAACAGCAGTTATACGATGGTTTTATCGGCGACCGCGATCGACGGCTATGCGAACAAGTCCGAACGGCCGACCCGCAGCAATTAGCGCAAGCGCATTGGCCTTTCGATGACGAACGTTTGCCTGAATTATTGTTTCGATATCGCGCACGCAACTTTCCCAATACGTTGAGTTTCGACGAGCAAGAGCGTTGGCGAATATTCTGTCAGAAACGTTTGTCAGCCCCTGAGTGGGGAGCGCCCAATACCCTGGAAAGTTTCATAGAGGCCGCAGCCCAATTGACCCTTACTGCGACATCGTTTCAGCAACAGGTGCTTGAGCAATGGCAGGTGTATATCCAGGACTTGCGCAAACGTTTGAATCTTTGAAATCGAAAACGAACGGAGGCTAAACTCCGGGCATAAAAAAACGCCAGCGCAATGCTGGCGTTATTTTTTGTCGCAGATTTATCTGCAACAAGCACTGTGGCTTAGCCCAGCAGGGTAGCCCAGCCTTCAACCACGTCACCGCCCCACTTGGCTTTCCACTCTTTCAGAGTCTTGTGGTTGCCACCTTTGGTTTCGATGACTTCGCCGTTGTGCGGGTTTTTGTATTGTTTAACTTTGCGAGCACGCTTGGTGCCGGTAGTTTTTACTGCGCCGCCGCGTGGTGCCTTGGTTTTGGATTCCGGATCCAGCAACGCGATGATGTCACGCAGGGACTTGGAGTATTCGCCCATCAGGGTACGCAGTTTGCCTTCGAACTCCAGCTCGGTTTGCAGTTTGTCGTCTTGGGACAGGTTCTTCAAACGGGCTTGCAGCTCTTTGATAGCTTCTTCGGTGGCGCGATATTCGTTGATCAAGGACATGATTACTACCTTATGCAGGAAACAGGATGGCAGGGACAGTGCGGCAATAATAGTCAGGGTATTTCATCAAGTAAACATTAAACCGGAGTTTATTTAATTTAAGTACGATGAGTTCGGTCTACATTGGATGAGCAGTTAAATACTTCGAAGCTTGCGCTGCAAATATTCACAATTGAATGCTGCTTGAGGGTTAACAACACTGCCAAGGCTAGCGCCTTGAGGGCTGAAAGAACCTGGCCGCCGGCCGTCGGGCAAGGCCTGGCATGATTCGATACTGCAGTTTTGCTGCGCAATCGCTAGAATGGCGGCCTTTGCGAAGTTCTGGAGTTTCCCCCTCATGCGCACCTTTCGGCTGGTGATCTCTTGCCCGGACCGCGTCGGCATCGTTGCTAAAGTCAGTAACTTTCTGGCGTCACATAACGGCTGGATCACTGAAGCGAGCCATCACTCGGACAATCTCAGCGGCTGGTTCTTCATGCGTCACGAAATTCGCGCCGACTCGCTGCCCTTTGGTATCGAAGCCTTTCGCGAAGCGTTTGCGCCCATTGCCGAAGAGTTCTCGATGGACTGGCGCATCACCGATACCGCGCAGAAAAAACGCGTGGTGCTGATGGCCAGTCGCGAATCCCACTGCCTCGCGGACTTGTTGCATCGCTGGCACAGCGATGAACTGGACTGTGAAATCGCCTGCGTGATCTCCAACCACGACGACCTGCGCAGCATGGTCGAATGGCACGGCATTCCGTATTACCACGTGCCGGTCAATCCGCAAGACAAGGAGCCTGCATTCGCCGAAGTCTCGCGCCTGGTCAAACAGCACGATGCCGAAGTGGTCGTACTGGCTCGTTACATGCAAATCCTGCCGCCTGAGCTGTGCAGCGAATACGCGCACAAGGTCATCAACATTCACCACAGCTTCCTGCCGTCGTTCGTCGGCGCCAAGCCGTACCACCAGGCGTCCATGCGCGGTGTGAAGTTGATCGGTGCCACTTGCCACTACGTGACCGAAGAACTGGACGCCGGTCCGATCATCGAGCAAGACGTGGTGCGCGTCAGCCACAGCGACAGCATTGAAGATATGGTGCGTTTCGGTCGCGACGTCGAGAAGATGGTACTGGCCCGCGGCCTGCGCTATCACCTGGAAGACCGGGTGCTGGTGCACGGTAACAAAACCGTGGTGTTCTGATCCCGTCACGACACGGTTGAAATTCGAAGGGCCTGGGCGTTCAATCGCTGCAGGCCCTTCGCCGTTTCTGCACTGAGGAAATCATCATGGCCGACCCACTGGATAAAGCGACTTCCAAAGCGCCCGCCACATTGGGCGAGGGCTGTTTGAGCCGGTACGACCCGGATGACATGAGTGCGGAAGATGGCACGGAGTTTCCGGGTGCCGCCGAGTTGTGGGAGCAGTTGCAGCAAGAGTCCGACGATAAGTCCAAGGATGCCGACCTGTAGGAGCCGGCTTGCCGGCGAAGGGGTTTCTGAGCCTTGCATTGATCTTCGACCGCCTTCGCTGGCAAGCCAGCTCCTACCAGGGGGGGACGATCAGGCCTGCTTGAGTTTCAACAGCTTCTTGAGCAGCGGTCGGCCCAGCATCAACAAAAACACCGGCCCGCCCACTAATAGATAGAAGTAATAGGTCACCGCCCGCCAGATCAGGATCGCCGCGGCCGCCGTGGATTTTCCCACCATGGGTGCCAACAGCGCCGCTGACGTCAGTTCTGCCGCCCCGGCCCCACCCGGTAACAGGCTGAATTGGCCTGCACTCAGTGACAGCATCTGGATCAGAAAGCTCCAGGCCCACTGCAAATCCGCGCCAAGCCCTCGCAATGCCAGATACAGCACGCTGTAACGCAAGATCCAATGCAGGCAGGTCAAGGCAAACACCGTGATCAATGTCTGGAAGGGCAGCTTCAGGGTGTCGGCAAACGCCGCCAGAAAGTGCAGCAGTTTTCGTGCCCAGCGCATACGCGTGGTGGATTGGACGTTGAAGCGATTGAGCAATCGGCCGCTCAGCCGAATCAGCAAGCGGTGATAGCGGGCCACCACGACGCAACAGACCAGGCCGCCGAACATCGAGATGGCGCTGACGATCAGCAGCCACTCCATGCGCTGGCTCAGGTGCTGGAACAGCGCATAAATCAGGATCGCGCCAAGCGCGCAAAGGAAAAACAACAGATCGCTCAACTGATCCATGGCGAACACGGCACTGCCTCTGGCCGGACGCACGCCGTTGCGCGCCAGCAATGCCATGATGGTCAGTGGTCCGCCGCTGCCGCCGGGGGTGGCGCAGTAGGCAAATTCGGCGGCCATCACCACACCGAGACTTTTGACCGGGCTTACCTTTGTGCGCTGGTCTCCCAGCAACAGGCGCAGGCGCAGGGTATTCACCACCCAGCACAGCAGGATCATGGCGAACATGACCAGCAGCCAACTCAGTGGAAAAGCGTTCAGTCGCGACCAGGTTTCGCTGCCACCCAATAACCAGGGAATCAGCACTGCGGCGAACAGGCCGATCAGCAATAGAATCCCGCGGCTCATGCGGCACGATCCCGGCGGTCGCCTTGCAGTGCCAGCCAGTGCGCCTTGGTCATCGGCACCCGGCCCTCATCGAGCAGGCGCCTGAGGGTATTGAGCCAATAAGTACGTGAAAATTCGTGTCGCATATCCACCGGGTGCAAGCCAAGGCGAATGACCGGTGCCTGCTGCCAGCGTTGTTCAAGTTGATCGCTGACCAGTTTCGACAAGCCCCGGCGCCACGCACTGCGCGCACTCCAGACCAAGCCGGGTGCATCGACGGTTGAGAAGTCCGGCAGGCGGTAGAGATGTTGTGCATCACTGGTGTAAGCCAGGGGAAGTTGGCGCAAGGCCTGGCGCGTGCCTTCGCTCATCAGCCAGGCCGGAGCGACGAAGCCCTGCAGCGGCCACTGATAACGGTGGAACATTTCGATACCGGCGCGCAGACGGGTGAGTGCGGCCTCCCGGGACAGGCTGTAGAACTCACCTTCGTGGGTGTAGATCCGGCGCATGAACCAGTCTCGGGGATTGCTCGCCATGGGTCCGTCATCGCAATGAAAATAGCCGTGCAACGCCAGTTCATCGCCGCAGGCTAGCCGTTTGTCGAGCCGGTGGCGAAATTCCGGGTGGGCTTGCAGGGCGTTGCACTTGTGGAAATCCGGCACCACCAGCCAGGTGATCGGCACAGTGCCGAGTGCGTCGACGGCTTCGACAAAGGGCTGGTAATCGACCCAGGTTGGCGGCGCGACATCGTGCAGCACCAGTAACAGGCTGGGTGCATTCATGGGCTCAACCATTGGCCGCCCGCGGCCATTGATTGCCGAGTACGGCGTGATAGTGGCCGAGCAAACTGTTGACCACGGTATCCCAGGCGTAGTGCCGCTCGACATGGTGTCGCGCTTGCTGGCCGAGGGCTGCACTGCCCTGGCTGAACAGTTCGCGCACGGCATTGGCCATGGCCAGCGGATCGTTAGGGGCACACAACACGCCACATCGATCGGTGATGATTTCCTCGAACGCGCCAGCTGCCACGGCCACCACCGGGATGCCGCAGGCCATGGCTTCGAGGACCACCAGGCCAAAGGTTTCCTGATCGCCGGCGTGCAATAGCGCATCGGCACTGGCCATCAGACGGGCAATCTGCGTGGCGGGACAGAACTCATCGATGACGGTGACATTGCCCGGCACGGTGGTCGGCATCGACGAGCCCACCAGCAACAGGTGATAGCGGCGGCCCAGGCGTTTCATGCAGGCGAGCAGGACCGGCAGGTTTTTTTCCTTGGAACCGCGCCCGGCGAAAATCAGCAGGTGAGTGTTTTCGTCGAGTCCCAGTTCGGCCCGCAGGCCGGTATCGCGAGCATCGGGATGGAACATCTGCAAGTCGACGCCCAGGGGTTGCACGAAAACATTCTTGACCCCCAGTCCGGTCAGCTTGTCAGCCATGACCCGGCTCGGCGCCAGCACCCGGTCGAAGTTGCCGTAGAGTTTGCTGACATAGGCTTCGACGTTGGGGGTAACCCAGTTGCCCATGCGGTTGCTGACCAGCAGCGGCAGATCCGAGTGATAAAAGCCAATCACCGGCACATCCAGTTGCCGGCGCGCATCCAGGGCGGCCCAGGCCGTGAGGTAAGGGTCGCCGACCTCGATCAGGTCAGGTTGCAGATCGTGAAGGACATTGCGCCAGGGCGCGAGACGCAACGGAAAGCGATAACCTTTGCCGAAGGGCAGGGCGGGAGCAGGAACGGTGTAGATGCCATCCTGTTCGCCGAAGGATGGCCCGGGAACCAGCAAACTATGGCGAATGCCCGGCCTTGTGCACAGGCGATGATGTTTGGCGTCCAGATACGTGCGCACGCCACCGCTGGCAGGGGCGTAGAACATGGTTATGTCCGCGATATGCACGATGAACATCCCTCCGGTCCGTTGATCTCCTTGGTTGACCTTAATGAAGAATAGATGTTCGGCTGGGGTTTTGCGGGTGGGGTGTCAGGAAGGTTTTGCGGGGTTTTACAGACCGCCTTCGCGAGCAGGCTCGCTCCCACATTTGACCGAGTTCTTCCAGTAGAACCGCGATTAAATGTGGGAGCGGGCTTGCTCGCGAAGGGGCCAGTTCAGGCGCTAGATACGGAAACTGCCTACCAATTGTTTGAGGCGCGCCGCCTGCTGCTCAAGGTCGGCACAGGCACGCAGGGTCGACTGCAAGTTTTCCACGCCCTCCTGGTTCAATGTGTTGATTTCGGTAATGTCGACATTGATCGACTCCACCACAGCCGTCTGTTCCTCGGTCGCCGTGGCCACCGACTGGTTCATGCCGTCGATTTCGCCGATGCGCAGCGTCACGCTGCTCAGGCGCTCCCCGGCAAGATTGGCGATTTCCACACTGTCCTGACTGTGGCGCTGGCTATCGCTCATGGTGCTGACGGATTCGCGGGCACCGATTTGCAGCTCCTCGATCATGGTCTGCACCTGTTGCGCCGACTCTTGCGTGCGATGTGCCAGGTTACGCACCTCATCGGCCACCACCGCAAATCCACGCCCGGCTTCGCCCGCCCGGGCCGCTTCAATGGCGGCGTTGAGGGCCAGCAGGTTGGTTTGTTGGGAGATGCTGGTGATCACTTCCAGAATCTGCCCGATATTCACGGTTTTGCTGTTGAGCGATTCAATGTTGCTGCTGGAAGCGCTGAGCATGGTCGACAACTGATTCATCGCGACAATGCTGCGATCCACCACTTGTTGGCCATCTTCTGCAAGGCTGCGGGCATCGCTGGCCTGATTCGAGGCTTGCGCGGCGTTGCGGGCGATTTCCTGGGCGGCAGCGCCGAGCTGGTTGATCGCCGCAGCCACGCTGCTGGTGCGCGAGGCCTGTTGGTCGGAGTTGAACATCGACGAGTTGGAAGCGGCCACTACGCGCAATGCCACTTCGTTGACTTGCCCGGTGGCGGAAGACACCTCGCGTATCGAGCCGTGGATGCGGTCGACGAAGCGGTTGAACGCGGTGGCGAGGATGCCGAACTCATCGTTGTTCACGATGGTCAGGCGTTTCGTCAGGTCGCCTTCACCATCGGCAATGTCAGCCATGGCGCGGGTCATGATGTTCAGGGGCTGGATCAGGATGCGGATCAGCATGCCCAGCAGGGCGATGATGATCGCCACGGCAATAATGGTCGCAATGACTGCCGAGGTGCGGAAGTCGCTGAGCATCGAGAAAGCTTTTTCCTTATCGACAGACAGACCGATGTACCAGTTGACCGACGACAGCCCCTTGATCGGGGTGAAAGTCACGATACGGGTTTTACCGTCAACCTGGATTTCGCTCATTTCGCTGCTGATGGCAGGCGTGTCCTGTGGGTAGACGTCCTTGAGCGTTTTCATCGCCAGTGCTTTGTCGGGGTGCACCAGGATCTTGCCGTCCGAGCTGACCAGGAAGGCATAACCCATGCCGTCGAAGTCCAGTGCGTTGAGGCTGTCGGCGATCACTTGCAAACTCAGGTCGCCGCCGACGACACCGATGTTTTGTCCGTCCTTGATGACACTGTTGACGATGGAAATCACCAGTTGGCCGGAAGCCAGATCCAGATAGGGTTCAGTCAAGGCCGAACCGCTGGTGCCTTGCGCGCTCTTGTACCAAGGGCGAGCACGGGGGTCGTAGCCGTCGGGCATCTTGCTGTCCGGGCGAATGATGAACGAACCGTCCTTGCTGCCCAGGTAGGCGCCCATGAACGATGAGGTCACGGCTTTTTGTACCAGCAATTTGGAAACGTTGTCGGCGTCGGAATTCAGGGCAACGGATTGTGAAAGGTTTTCAATCAGCAAGCTGCGCCCGTTGAGCCAGGTCTGGATATTGTTGGCAGTGACTCTGCCCATTTCCTGCAGATAATTGTCCAGGTTTTCGCGAATGGCGTTGCGCTGCAAATAGTCGTTGTACAGCGTGAACGAGGCAAAGGCGGCAATGACGATGAGGGCGGCGGCAAGCAGGATTTTATGGCTGAAACGTAGATTTTTGTTCATGGCTTGGGGTTCCGCTAAGGTCTTAATGCCCATCGCGTGCTTTTATAAAGGGACGCAATATGAGCAAGGTTGAAAGCAAGTGATATTTCCATCGCTCCTTAAGGGAAATGTCCGACCAGGTTGTGTCTGTCTGCTTTGTACTCATTCCTATCGGCCGTGCAGCACCAAAGATTAACCATGGGTGACCAAATGCCTGATTTATCGCAACTTGTTATCGGCGCCGACCTTTCAGGGCAGCCGATTGCCCAGGCCATGCGCCTGGCCAACCGTCACGGTTTGATCGCAGGCGCTACGGGGACCGGCAAGACGGTCACCTTGCAACGTATGGCCGAAGCCTTCAGCGATGCCGGCGTGGCGGTGTTCGCCGCCGATATCAAGGGTGACCTGTGTGGTCTGGGCGCCGCGGGAAACCCGCAGGGCAAGATCGCCGAGCGGATCGCCGGTATGCCGTGGCTGAACCACAAGCCGGCGGCGTATCCGGTGACGTTGTGGGACATACACGGTCAGTCCGGTCATCCGTTGCGCACCACCTTGAGCGAAATGGGGCCATTGCTGCTGGGCAGCCTTCTGGAACTGACCGACAGTCAGCAGTCGGCGCTGTACGCCGCCTTCAAGGTCGCGGACCGCGAAGGCCTGTTGCTGCTGGACCTCAAGGACCTCAAGGCACTGCTCAACCACCTCAAGGACAACCCGCTACTGCTGGGGGACGATGCCGCGCTGATGACCACCGGCTCCAGCCAGGCCCTGTTGCGGCGCCTGGCGACCCTTGAGCAGCAGGGCGCCGAGGCACTGTTCGGCGAACCGGCGCTGCAACTCGAAGATATTCTGCAACCGACCGCCGAGGGGCGGGGGCGCATTCATTTGCTCGACGCCAGTCGTCTGGTGCATGAGGCGCCGAAAGTCTACGCGACCTTTCTGCTGTGGCTGTTGGCCGAGCTGTTCGAGCAGTTGCCGGAACGTGGTGACGCGGATAAACCGCTGCTGGCGCTGTTTTTCGACGAAGCGCATTTGTTATTCACCGGCACCCCCAAGGCGTTGCAGGATCGTCTGGAGCAGGTGGTGCGATTGATCCGCTCGAAAGGCGTGGGCGTGTATTTCGTCACCCAATCGCCGGGTGATTTGCCGGATGACGTGCTGGCACAGCTCGGGTTGCGGATCCAGCATGGTTTGCGCGCGTTCACCGCCAAGGAACAGAAATCCCTTCGGGCGGTGGCTGACGGCTTTCGGCCGAACCCGGCGTTCGATACCTTGTCGGTTCTGACTGAACTCGGTATCGGTGAAGCATTGGTCGGCACCTTGCAGGACAAGGGCACGCCGGAGATGGTCCAGCGGGTGTTGGTGGCACCACCGCAATCACGGATCGGGCCGTTGACCGAGACCGAACGCACGGTGCTGATCGCCGGTTCGCCGTTCAAGGGGCGATATGACAAACCGATCGATCGTGAGTCGGCATACGAAGTGCTGATGGGGCGCAAGGGGCTGGCGCCGGAGCCCGACGCGGCGCCAGGCAAACCGGCACCGCAAGAGCCGAGTTTCACCGAGCAGGCCGGGGAGTTTCTCGGTACGGCGGCGGGGCAGGCACTTAAATCGGCGATGCGCCAGGCAGCGAATCAATTGGGGCGACAGTTGGTGCGCGGGTTGATGGGGTCATTATTAGGCGGCAGCAAACGCCGCTAGCGTAAAAACTGTGGGAGCGAGCCTGCTCGCGATGGCGGTCTGCTATTCAACGAATATGTTGACTGATAGTCCGCTTTCGTCGGAACACCGCCCGGAGCCGGCTCGCTCCCACAGGGGGGCTGTGTCAGGCCTTGGGTCTGGCATGGGCCGCCAACCGCTCCAGCGCCGCCCGCAGATTCGGATCGGTTATTCCGTCGGCCGTGGCCTGAATGGTCGCCGCCGCATCGTTGGACAAATCCATGGTATGCCCGGCCGCGCCTTGCCGAACGGTGGGCGGCTGCACTTTGAACAGGATTCGCGTGAGGTTGGTGAACTCGTCGAACATTTGCAGTTGCCGTTGCAGGCGCTTTTGCTGGTAGCGCAGGCGGGTGGCCCAATGACCGTCGGTGACAATCAGTAATAAACTGCCTTCGCGCCACGACGCCACATGGCAGTGTTCGCGGGCGGCGGGCTGCAATTGGCTTTCCAGCAGGCGTTGCAGATGGCCCAGGCGTTGGGCATGCCCGAGTATGGCTTTGAGCGGCTTGGCTTCACGAAGCAGGACGGCGGGTGCTCTGGCCGTAAGAGGGCGAAATGCCATGATCAGACACCTGAAGTAACAGAGCCGCCATGGTAGCAGAAAGCACCGGATGCGCCCGACCCATTGCTTTGCGCGCGCTTTACCCATTAAATCAACGAGTAGCTTCTGCCTTGTATGGCTTGAAGTTCAGCAATTTGCCCCTATTTTAAGTGAGCCCCGTCAAAGCGCTGTGCCAGCATCGTGGAATAACGCCACTTTCCTCACCATCGTTTCCGGGTAGAATGCTCGTTCGCATGCGGCCATGAGGGCTGCTCGGGCGACTCACGGGGCCGCCCTCCATCCCTTTAGTGTGGAAGATCCTGCCGATATGTTTGCGCCTTTGTTAAAGAAACTTTTTGGAAGCAAGAACGAGCGTGAAGTCAAACGCATGCTCAAGACGGTGCAACTCGTCAATGCCTTCGAAGAGCAAATGGTGGCCCTTTCGGACGATCAATTGCGTGCCAAGACAGATGAGTTCAAGGCCCGCATCGCCAAAGGGGAAAGCCTCGACAAGCTCCTGCCGGAAGCCTTTGCGGTCGCCCGTGAAGCGGGCAAGCGCGTCATGGGTATGCGCCACTTCGATGTCCAGTTGATCGGTGGCATGACCTTGCATGAAGGCCGCATCGCCGAAATGCGTACCGGTGAAGGCAAGACCCTGGTGGGAACACTGGGCGTTTACCTCAACGCGCTGTCCGGCAAGGGCGTGCACGTGGTCACGGTGAACGACTACCTGGCCCGCCGTGACGCCAACTGGATGCGTCCGCTTTACGAGTTCCTCGGCCTGACGGTTGGCGTGGTCACACCCTTCCAGCCGCCGGAAGAGAAGCGTGCAGCCTACGCTGCCGATATCACCTACGGCACCAACAACGAATTCGGTTTCGACTACCTGCGCGACAACATGGCGTTCAGCATGGAAGAAAAATTCCAGCGCGAACTCAATTTTGCCGTGATCGACGAAGTCGACTCCATCCTCATCGACGAAGCCCGTACTCCGCTGATCATTTCCGGTCAGGCCGAGGACAGCTCCAAGCTGTACATCGAGATCAACAAGCTGATCCCGCAGCTGGAGTTGCACGTCGAAGAAGTGGAAGGCGAAGTCACTAAGGCCGGCCACTACACCGTCGACGAGAAGACCCGCCAGGTCGAACTCAACGAAGCCGGTCACCAGTTCGTCGAAGACGCGCTGACCCGTCTCGGCCTGCTGGCTGAAGGCGAGAGCTTGTACTCGGCACACAACCTGAGCCTGCTGACTCACGTTTACGCCGGCCTGCGCGCGCACAAGCTGTTCCATCGCAACGTCGAGTACATCGTGCAGGACGGTCAGGTCGTACTGGTCGACGAACACACCGGTCGTACCATGCCGGGCCGTCGTTTGTCCGAGGGGCTGCACCAGGCCATCGAAGCCAAGGAACACCTGAACATCCAGGCCGAAAGCCAGACCCTGGCATCGACCACGTTCCAGAACTACTTCCGCCTGTACGAAAAGCTTTCCGGCATGACCGGTACGGCTGACACCGAAGCGTTCGAATTCCATCAGATCTACGGCTTGCCGGTCATCGTTATCCCGACCAACAAACCGCTGGCCCGTAAAGACTACAACGACCTGGTGTTCCTGACCGCCGAAGAGAAATACGCGGCGATCGTCAATGACATCAAGGAAAGCATGGCCGCTGGTCGCCCGGTACTGGTGGGTACTGCCACCATCGAAACGTCCGAGCACATGTCCAGCCTGCTCGTGAAGGAAGGCATCGAACACAAGGTTCTGAACGCCAAGTTCCACGAAAAAGAAGCCGAGATCATTGCCCAGGCCGGTCGTCCGGGTGCGCTGACCATCGCTACCAACATGGCCGGTCGCGGTACGGACATCCTGTTGGGCGGTAACTGGGAAGTGGAAGTCGCTTCGCTGGAAAACCCGACCCCCGAGCAGATTGCCCAGATCAAGGCCGACTGGCAGAAACGTCACCAGCAAGTGCTCGAATCGGGCGGTTTGCAGGTGATCGCTTCCGAGCGTCACGAATCGCGCCGTATCGACAACCAGTTGCGTGGTCGTGCCGGTCGCCAGGGTGACGCCGGTTCCAGCCGTTTCTACCTGTCGCTGGAAGACAGCCTGATGCGCATTTTCGCCTCTGACCGGGTGAAGAACTTCATGAAGGCCCTGGGCATGCAGCCTGGCGAAGCGATCGAGCACCGCATGGTGACCAACGCCATCGAAAAGGCTCAGCGCAAGGTTGAAGGCCGCAACTTCGACATTCGTAAGCAACTGCTCGAGTTCGACGACGTCAACAACGAACAGCGTAAAGTGATCTATCACATGCGTAACACGTTGCTGGCTGCCGACAACATCGGTGAAACCATCGCCGACTTCCGTCAGGACGTGCTCAACGCGACCGTCAGTGCGCACATTCCGCCGCAATCGCTGCCTGAGCAGTGGGACGTGGCCGGTCTGGAAGCCGCATTGCAGAGCGACTTCGGTGTGGCGCTGCCGATCCAGCAATGGCTCGACGAAGACGATCACCTGTACGAGGAAACCCTGCGCGAGAAGCTGATGAAGGAGCTCGTGGCGGCGTACAACGAGAAAGAAGACCAGGCGGGCGCCGAAGCGCTGCGCACCTTCGAGAAGCAAATCGTTCTGCGCGTTCTGGACGACCTGTGGAAAGACCACCTGTCGACCATGGACCACCTGCGTCACGGCATCCACTTGCGCGGCTATGCCCAGAAGAACCCGAAGCAGGAATACAAGCGCGAGTCGTTCACGCTGTTCTCCGAGTTGCTGGATTCGATCAAGCGCGACTCGATCCGTGTGCTGTCGCACGTTCAGGTGCGCCGCGAAGATCCGGCCGAAGAAGAGGCACGCCTGCGCCAGGAAGCCGAAGCACTGGCCGCGCGCATGCAGTTCCTGCACGAAGAAGCCCCTGGCCTGGAGCAGCCGGAAGCATTGGGTGAAGAGGTCGATGTGGCCCTCGCCACCGCTCCGGTTCGCAATGAGCAGAAGCTGGGCCGCAACGAGCTGTGCTACTGCGGTTCGGGCAAGAAGTTCAAGCATTGCCACGGGCAGATCCAGTAAAACCCGTTTCATACGCTGAAATACCCGCGCCGCGACCGGCTCCTGCCGTCGCGGCGTTTTACCATTCAAACCACCGCTCTTGCTGAAGCGGTGCAGACATCATCTATAAAGGAGCGCATTCATGGCTGTTGGTCTTGGTCCTTTGCCAACGTTGCACCCGGTTGCCGGTTTTGAACTCGGTATCGCCTCGGCCGGTATCAAGCGCCCGGGGCGCAAGGATGTCGTGGTCATGCGCTGCGCCGAAGGTTCCACAGTGGCTGGCGTGTTCACCCTGAACGCCTTTTGCGCCGCTCCCGTGATCCTGGCCAAGCAGCGTGTGCAAGGCCCGGTGCGTTACCTGCTGACCAACACCGGCAATGCCAATGCCGGTACCGGCGAGCCAGGCCTGGCCGCCGCCGAGCGCACCTGCGCCAAACTGGCTGAGCTGACCGGCGTGGACGCCAGCCTGGTGCTGCCGTACTCCACGGGTGTAATTGGCGAACCGCTGCCGGTCGAGAAAATCGAAGGCGCGCTGCAAGCGGCCCTCGACGACCTGTCGGTCAACAACTGGGAAGCGGCCGCCACTGGCATCATGACCACCGACACCCTGCCCAAGGGCGCCAGCCGCCAGTTCCAGCATGACGGCGTGACCATCACCGTCACCGGTATCAGCAAGGGCGCGGGCATGATCCGTCCGAACATGGCGACCATGCTCGGCTACATCGCCACCGATGCCAAAGTCTCCCGCGACGTGCTGCAAAACCTGTTGCTGGACGGCGCCAACAAGTCGTTCAACCGCATCACCATTGACGGCGACACCTCGACCAACGACTGCTGCATGCTGATCGCCACCGGTCAGGCTGCCCTGCCGGAAATCACCCGTGCCGAAGGCGAGCTGTTCGCCAAGCTCAAGCAAGCGGTGTTCGAGGTGTGCATGGACGTGGCCCAGGCCATCGTTCGCGATGGCGAAGGCGCGACCAAGTTCGTCACCGTTGAAGTCAATGGCGGCGGCAATCACCAGGAGTGCCTGGACGTTGGTTACACCGTGGCCCATTCGCCGCTGATCAAGACTGCGCTGTTCGCTTCCGACCCGAACTGGGGCCGCATCCTGGCCGCCGTTGGCCGTGCCGGCGTACCGAACCTGGACGTGAGCAAGATCGACGTGTTCCTCGGCGAAGTGTGCATCGCCAGCCGTGGCGCCCGCGCCGCGACTTACACCGAAGCCCAGGGCGCGGCCGTGATGCAACAGGAAGAAATCACCATCCGTATCGAACTGGGCCGCGGCGATTGCAGCGAAACCATCTGGACCACCGACCTGTCCCACGAATACGTGAAGATCAACGCCGAGTACCGTACCTAAGACCGAGTTGACCCATTCGCGAGCAGGCTCGCTCCCACACCGGATTTGCATACACCTCAAACCACTGTGGGAGCGAGCCTGCTCGCGATGGCGATTTGTCAGTCACCCGCTAGACTGGCTTGTCCCTATATTTAAAGGTCCCGAACATGTCCTTGCACCTGATCATCGGCGACAAACTGCTTTCCTCCTGGTCCCTGCGTGGCGCCCTGGCCCTCGATCTGACCGGCGCTGCCTATACCGAAGAACTGATCAAGCTGAACCAGCCGGATACCCGCGATCGCCTGCTCAAGCATTCGCCGACCGGCAAAGTCCCACTGTTGAAGACAGAACACGGCACCATCGCCGACTCTTTGGCGATTGCCGAGTACCTGGCGGAACAATTTCCCGACGCACAGCTGTGGCCCAAGGACATCGCGGCCCGTGCCCAGGCGCGTTCGGCGTGTGCGCAGATGCACAGCGGCTTTTTCGCCATGCGCGGCAACATGCCGTTCGACCTGAGCCACGACGCACCACTGGTGTCGGTCCCGGCGGATGTTCAGGTCGATATCGAGCGTATGTCGGCGTTGTGGGCCGAGTGCCGCGCCGCAGCCACCGAAACCGGTCCGTATCTGTTCGGTCGTGTATCGCTGGCCGACGTCTTCTTTGCACCGATTGCCGTGCGTCTGCGTACCTATCAGGTGAAGTTGCCCGCGATCGACGAAGCCTATATTGAAACCCTCTACCAATGGCCGGCATTCAAGGCCTGGCAGAAGGCCGGACTGGAGGAAATCGAGCGGTGAAACGAGTACACGTAGCGGCTGCCGTTATCCGTGACAACAGCGGCAAGATTCTCATCGCCCGCCGTGCCGACACACAGCACCAGGGTGGTCTGTGGGAATTTCCCGGTGGCAAGGTCGAGACCGATGAATCGGTAGAAAACGCACTGACCCGGGAACTGCAGGAAGAACTGGGTATTACGGTCAGTGCCGCGCGCCCGTTGATCAAGGTCCGCCACGATTACCCGGACAAGCAGGTGTTGCTGGATGTCTGGGAAGTCTCGGCGTTTACTGGCGAGCCTCACGGCGCCGAAGGCCAGCCATTGGCTTGGGTGTCGGCGCGTGACCTGTCGGGTTATGAATTCCCCGAGGCCAACCGGCCAATTGTCGCGGCTGCACGCTTGCCTGAGCAGTACCTGATCACTCCCGAAGACCTGGAAACCCCGGCGTTGCTGAAGGGGATTCAGAAAGCCATCGCCGGCGGTATCAAGTTGATCCAGCTGCGCGCGCCGAACGGTTACGACCCCAAGTATCGCGATCTGGCGGTGGATGCAGTGGGCCTGTGTGCCGGCAAGGCGCAGCTGATGATCAAGGGGCCGTTCGAGTGGCTGGGTGATTTCCCGTCCGCGGGCTGGCACATCACCTCGGCACAGTTGCGCAAATACGCGGCCGCCGGTCGGCCGTTGCCCGCATCGCGCTGGTTGGCAGCGTCCTGTCATGACGCCGAGGAACTGGCGCTGGCCGAGGAGATGGGCGTGGACTTCGTGACCTTGTCGCCGGTTCAGCCGACCCTGACGCATCCGGGGGCTCAGCCATTGGGTTGGGAGCAGGCTTCGACTTTGATCGAGGGGTTCAGCAAACCGGTGTTTCTGCTCGGTGGCGTTGGCCCTGCGGAAGTTCAGAAGGCTTGGGCGGCAGGTGCCCAGGGTGTGGCGGGGATTCGGGCGTTTTGGCCTGATTCTTTGGTGTAGCTAGTGATCCTTTCGCGAGCAGGCTCGCTCCCACAGTGGACCGCGTTTTTTCAGAAAAACAGCGATTAAATGTGGGAGCGAGCCTGCTCGCGAAGGCGGCTTGGCAGGCGCCGACTAAACCTCAGGTTTCGCAGCAGGCTGCCACAAAATCTCCGCAACCCCCTGGCGCCGGGCAATCACCCGTGCCACGACAAACAACAAATCCGACAACCGATTGATGTACGCCAAACCCACTCCGGCCAACGGCTCCAGCGCATTCAGATGCTGGCAGCGGCGTTCGGCGCTACGGGCCAGGCTGCGGCAGACGTGAGCCTGGGCAATCAGCGGCGAACCGCCCGGCAGAATGAAATTCTCCAGTGGGCCCAGTTCTTCATTCCACACATCGATCGCTGTTTCCAGGCGTTCGATCTCTGCGGTGTTCAATGCCTGATATTCCGGCATCGCCAGTTCGCCGCCGAGGTCGAACAGCCGATGCTGACAAGGTGCCAATACATCGATCACTTCCCTCAGCCCCGGATGCGCGACGCTTTCTGCCGCCAGTCCGGCCAGCAGCACACCCACCTGACTGTTCAGCGTATCGACCTCGCCGATGGCCTCGATCCGCGGGTGATCCTTGGGCACGCGGCGACCGTCGCCCAGGCCGGTTTCGCCTTTGTCGCCGGTGCGGGTGTATATCTTCGACAAGCGAAAGCCCATGGATTACCTCGATAGCTGGTTGAGTTCTTGAGAGACGAGCGGGGTGCCCGCCAGGGGCAGGCGCAAGGTGAAGCAGGTGCCTTGACCCAGGGTCGATTGCACTTCCATCTGACCCTTATGGTTGTTGGTGATGATGAAGTACGACACCGACAGGCCCAATCCGGTGCCCTGGCCAATTTCCTTGGTGGTGAAAAACGGTTCGAACGTACGCTTGCGCACGCTTTCGCTCATGCCGATGCCGTTGTCCTCCACCTGGATTTCTGCCCAGGGCGGATTGAGTCGGGTGCGCAGAATGATTCGCCCGGGTTCGCGGTCGTCTTCACGCTGGTGAATGGCTTGGGCGGCGTTTTTCAGCAGGTTGAGCAGCACCTGTTCCAGTTCGTTGGCTGTGCCGGGCACCGGGCCCAATGCAGGATCGAACTGGCGAATGATGGCCTGGCCCTTGAAGTCGAAACCGATCGCCAGGTCGAAGTCGTTGCTGGCGATTTCCACCGCTTGATCGATCAGCGCCGGCAAGTCGCACGGGGCCATTTGCCGGGTGCTGCGGCGACTGAAACTGAGCATGTGGGTAACGATTTTTGCCGCCCGGGCGCCAGCCTGTTGAATGCCATCGAGCAATTGCGGCACCTCCCGTGCTTGCAGGTAGTCGTTGACCGTCGACAGTTCGACGCCGACCTGTTCGGCCTGTTCGAGGTTCTTCGGCAGATCGGGGGACAGCCGGCGGCGAATGTTTTGCACGTTGTGCAGGATCGCCCCCAACGGGTTGTTGATCTCGTGGGCCATGCCGGCGGCGAGGCCGCCGACCGAGAGCATTTTCTCCGACTGCACCATCATCTCTTCCAGGGACAGTCGCTGGGTGATGTCGTCGATCCGGATCACCACGCCACGCCCGGCACCGCCCATCAGTGGGTAGAAAGTCAGGGCGTAATGCCGGGGGTCATCGTCCTTGACCCAGGTGACACGCTCGATCTTGGCCACCGTGTGCTGCTCGACAGTTTGCTTCAGTTGCGGAAGAAACGGCTTGAGCGGCTCGAAGGCGAGGAAAATCGGTTGATTCAGGGCTTCGTCCAGCCGAGTGCCGGAGAGGGCGCTGGCTTCCTGGTTCCATTGCGTCACGTACAGCTGTTCGTCGAGGGCGATCAGCGCGGACGGCATGGAGTCGATGATGCTGTTGAGGTAATTCTGGAACCCGGTGAGTTTTTTCTCGATCTTGCTGCGCACCTGGACTTCGAGTTCCAGTTTGCGATTGGTGTGGCGGGTTTCTTCGGCCAGGCCCTGTGCCTGGTCAAAAGCGGCCTGGGAGTCGTCCCGCGCCCGTTTGAGTTGCTGCTCCCGGGCTTCGATGCGTGAGAGCATGGTGTTGAAGGCTTCGGCGAGGCTGCCGATCTCATCGTGGTTGCCGCGGGAGGCGCGCAGGGCATAGTTTTCTTCCCGGGTCACTTGCCGGGACAGCTCTTCGAGTTGATGGATCGGCCTTGTGATCAGACGTTTGATCTGCCGGGCGATCACCAGCCACAACAGCACGCTGAAGATCAGGATGCCGAGACTGGCGGTCAGGGTCCCGGTATAGAACGCCATGGGCAGTTCGCTGCTGGCCACCAGCAAAAGATGCCCGGAGGCGGCGCCCGGACGGGGCAGGGTGATCACCTGATTGCTGCGAAACTCGGTGGCTTGCCAGGCTTCCATGTGCCGGTAACGCTCCGGCAGGTTCAGATGATCGCCATGTTGCAATTGCGCCAGGCGATCGCCCTTGCCGTCATACAGGGCGGCGGCACGCAGCGGCGAATAGCTGTTGAGTTCATCGAGCAGGCGCTGGGCGCTTTGTGGCGATGCCAGGGCTTCGGAGATCAGGCCCGGATTGGAGACCAGCCGGCCGATGGTTTGCAGGGCCTGGGGCGCCATGCTTTCCTGGGAGATGTAATACGCGGCACTGATAAAAGTCAGGTTGGCGACCAGCAGGACGGTGGTCAACAGCACCAACAGGGCGGCCAGCAGTTTCTGGCCGACAGGAAGGTTTTCAAGACGCTGGCGCAATGGCATCAGGTTTATCGCTACAAAGGAACAAGTGGCCAGCGTAGCCGCTGCTCAGTCGCTGGGCAATCCAAGGCTGTGCAGGCGGGCGATCAACCTGGACTCAAGCTGAGTGAGGTGCGGCAGGTTCAATTGATGGCGAGCGGCGACTTTGCAGGCATGGCCCAGCAGGTAGCTGATTTCGGTGCGGCGCCGGTGGCTGACATCCTGGTACATCGACGAGTAGTTGGCGGCGGTCGCATGGATCACCCGTTCGACTTCCTGTTGCAGGTTCTCGGCGGCAGCAGGCTGGCCACAACGTTCAAGCAGTTCGGTCAGTTCGCCGCAGAGGGTGGCGACTTCACAATGATGTTCCTGCAAACCGCCATTGCGACAATCGTGCAGCACCGTTAACGGATTGATCGCGCAATTGAGCGCCAGTTTGCGCCATAGTCGGGTCAGGATATCGGTGGTCCACTCATGGGGAATGCCGGCAGCGTCCAGGTCATCCAGCCAGATCGGGGCGACGGGATGGCTGGCGTCCCCCAGCCAGGTGAACCCGTGGCCGGCAAACACCACCCGCCAGTCGCCATCGCGAAAGGCACCTTCGGTGCTGGAGGCATACATGCAGCGCGCCTGGGGTACCTGCGCCGCCACGGCGTCCTGACTGCCGAGACCGTTCTGCAACAGAATCAGTTCCGCGCCGGGGGCCAGGCGGGGTGCCAATTGCGCCACGGCGTGTTCGGCGTCGTAGGCTTTGCAGGCGACCAGCAGGCGCTGGATGGGCGCTTGGCTGTCGGCTGTTTCGGCAGGCACCGGATAATGCTGTGCTTCGCCGTGTTCGACCAGCGTCAGGCCGCCAACCGCCTCATACGCCTGCAAGCGCATGGCATCGCGCACGATCAGTCGCACCGGCACTCCGGCCCGGGCCAGGCGGGTGGCCCACAATGTGCCGAGACTGCCGGCGCCCAGGATATGCCAGGTGATGGCCATCAGCTTTTTGCTCTGTTTAACGCGCGCATGGACGGCTCGCAGTGAATGATGGGAAAGACCCGTTATAATCAGCGCGGATTTTTACCGCAAGCCAGGCGTGCTCCATTGGTGCGCCTTTTATTTGGAGAGATTACATGCCGTCGTTCGACGTGGTATCCGAACTGGACAAACACGAAGTCACCAACGCGGTCGAGAACGCCGTCAAGGAACTCGATCGTCGCTATGACCTGAAAGGCAAAGGCAGCTTCGAGTTCAAGGAAAAGGACCTGACCGTCAACCTGACCGCTGAAGCCGATTTCCAGCTTGAAGCGATGATTGAGATCCTCAAGCTCTGCCTGGTCAAGCGCAAGATCGATGTGCAGTGCCTTGAGGTCAAGGACGCTTTTGCTTCGGGCAAGCTGATGAAGCAGGAAGCCGTGCTCAAGGAAGGTATCGACAAAGAGCTGGCCAAGAAAATCGTCGCTCACATCAAAGACGCCAAGCTCAAGGTCCAGGCCGCCATTCAGGGTGAGCAAGTGCGCGTCACCGGCAAGAAGCGTGACGATCTGCAGGAAGCCATTGCGGCACTGCGGGCCAAGGAATTCGGCATGCCGCTTCAGTTCAACAACTTCCGCGACTGACGTGGAACCTCTCGGCGTTTTCGGCGTCCGAGGCCCAAGCAACGGTAGAAACGGTTGACCCCGCGATAAGGGCTCGATCTTTTCTACCGTTTATTTTTCGCGTGCCGGATGGCCGGAAATCAGGAGAACGTAGATGGATTTGAATGCAGAAGTAGATAACCTGGTCAGGGTGTCCCAGG
The DNA here is from genome assembly GCF_003634475.1 of Pseudomonas sp. WPR_5_2. NCBI lineage: Bacteria > Pseudomonadati > Pseudomonadota > Gammaproteobacteria > Pseudomonadales > Pseudomonadaceae > Pseudomonas > Pseudomonas sp. WPR_5_2. Next base: position 344,927 of record NZ_RBLA01000006.1, read on the forward strand.
CCTGGATCCCGATGATCATGGAATACGGCAGCCGGGTGCTGCTGGCAGTGATCACCCTGGGCATCGGCTGGTGGCTGATCAACAAGGTCACGCAAAAGCTCGGTGGCCTGATCGCGCTGCGTAACGCCGACCTGGCGCTGCAAGGGTTTATCAGCAGCCTGGCGAACATCATTCTGAAGATCCTGCTGATCGTCAGCGTGGCGTCGATGATTGGCGTGGAAACCACTTCGTTCGTGGCGGCAATCGGTGCGGCGGGTCTGGCCATTGGCCTGGCCTTGCAGGGCAGCCTGGCGAACTTCGCCGGTGGCGTGCTGATTCTGCTGTTCCGCCCTTTCCGTATCGGTGACTGGATCGAAGCCCAGGGTGTTGCCGGCACTGTCGACAGTATCCAGATCTTCCACACCGTACTGCGCACCGGCGATAACAAAACCATCATCGTGCCAAACGGTAACCTGTCGAACGGCATCATCACCAACACCAACCGTCAGCCGACTCGCAAGGTGGTGTTTGATGTAGGCGTCGATTACGAGGCGGACTTGCAGAAGGCCCGTGAAGTGTTGTTGGAGTTGGCCAAGGATCCACGTGTATTGGCCGATCCGGCACCTCAAGCGGTGGTTTCTACGCTGGGTGACAGTTCGATCACTCTTTCGCTTCGAGTGTGGGTGAAGACGGCGGATTATTGGGATGTGATGTTCATGTTCAACGAACAATCCCGTGATCGTTTGAAAACAGCTGGTGTTGATGTCCCGTTCCCACAGCGGGTTATTCGCGTGGTTCAGGAATCCGCGGTGCAGTAAGCAACAAAAAAGGCCCATCCGAAGATGGGCCTTTTTTTATCGCAACGTACTAACTTTCGGCAATTACAGAACCGACAGCGGGTAGTCGACGATCAGACGGAACTCGTCAACGCTACCTTCGAACGCGTCGTCATGGTTGGCGCGGTGCCATGCTTGACGAATACGGAAGGACAGATCTTTAGCTGGGCCAGTTTGAACGACGTACTTGGCTTCAACGTTGGTTTCGTGGTGCTTGCCATCTTCACCGTAGAAGCCGGTGTAGGCGCTGCCCGCTGGAGTGTTGGTACCGTCGATGTCCCAACCTTTCACGTAACGGGTCATGAAGCTCAGACCAGGTACGCCGTATTCGGCCATTTTCAGGTCATAACGGACTTGTACCGATTTCTCGCCTGGGGCGTTGAAGTCAGAGTACTGGATGGAGTTGGCGAGGAAGATCGAGTCGCCACCGCGGTTGTTTTTACCCACGCCGACATAGTCGAACGGAGTATCGCCATTCACTTTCTGGAAGCCCAGGGTGACGGTGTGTGCTTTCAGGAACGAGTAAGCAGCGGCCAGCGAGTAGGCGGTGTTGTTGATTTCGCCTGCTTTAGCGCTACCGGTGTCCCGGGTGTTGTAGATGTTACCGTCGAAGTTGATCGAGTTGTCGCCACCCAGTGCCAGGGTGTAGTTCGCGTTGGCGTAGTACTGGTTCCAGATGTCTTCCAGTTTAGCGCCGTACAGCGAAACGCTCAGGTCCGGGGTGATGCCGTACTTGCCACCGAGGTAGTCGATGGAGTTGGCTTGCACGCCAGCGTAGTTAGCCCACAGGTCGCCGTTACGGGCGTTGCTGTCCTGGCTGGTCGCCGAGTAGAAGTGGCCGCCTTCGAGGTCGAGATCTTTGACTTCACTGCTCTGCAGTTGGATACCGCTGGCAGTTTGGTGAAGGATACGGGAGCCGCCAACAGCGAACACTGGAGCAGTGCTTGGCTGCATGTCGCCGACTTTCAACTCGGTCTTGGAGATGCGGAACTTGGCGGCAGCGCCGGCTTTGCCCTGGCTGTTGTTGACTTCGCCATCATTGCCAACGGTCATGTTGCCCGAGCCGGCATATTTGTCGGAGCCGTCCAGTTTAATGGCCAGTTGACCCCAAGCTTCAACGCCAACACCGATCAGACCTTGGGTGTAGCCCGAGCTGAACATGCCCTGGATCCCTTGGGTCCAGTCTCTGTCGTCGGTTGCGCCGTCTTTCTTGTTACGGTTGTAGTAGTAGTTGCGAACCAGCAAGTCCAGCTTGCTGTCTTCAACGAAACCTTTGGCTTCTGCCTGGTCGCTTACGAAAGGTGCGGCTACTGCCAACTGAGTACTGGCTGCTGCTGCAACTGCCAGTGCGATCATGCTCCACTTCATCACGCGCATCGTGATTTGCTCCTTTGGTTTTAGAAGAGTACTGCCGTCCCACCTGTTTTATTATCTGGGCGGCTCTTTCTTTTTGTGTCGGCGCAAACTTATATCACGCCGACAATGTTGGCGATACTTGCGCATCTAACCTTTCGGCATCTTTACGACCCTGTCGTAAACAGCTTGCTAGATGTCGCAAATTTACAGCCTGGATGCAACCGGGCCGACAACGTTAGTGCTGTTTTTTGGGGCTGGTGCATCGCTAAAAAGAGTCCCTGGTGAAACGTTTGAATCTCCATCGGGCGATCCTGCCACTGTTTTATTCAGTCTTGAGGCTCTCACTTCCAGCGATGCCTCATAGACGATGTGGGTGTTAATGCAACAAACGTGCACAAATCAGAAGGATTCCTGTTTTTTTTTCTGATGGGCCGCCTGACACTGTAAAAGCCTCATAAAATCGGGGGGATCATCCTGTTGGTATTTGGGCTTGACGCCATTCCTTGCATCGTGTTGACCCCTGTTGTTACCGCCGGGTGACACCCAAAAACGTTACCGCTTCACCCCGCCAGTGAGTAATTGGCGGATGTTCGAAGCAATCAGCGTAGACGCACTGTTCGGTTTTGGTGCAAAAATTTTTTAACGTTGTACTGAATTCATACAGTTCGACGTTTTTCGACGTTTGAACGAATCGTTGTCTGTCGGTCATTTAAGCGGTTTTCCAGGCCAAGCTGGTGCCGTATTGGTGCGTTTTGGCGGTGGTTGTCACATCTCGGGGCGGATGTGTGGCCGCTTGTCGGTCCTGTGGGTAGGCTTGAACCGTGGTTCCTCGTGAAGGCGTCTGCGTTCGCAGGTATGCTGCCTTCCTGTCGCTTGGCGCGCGATCTCTATGGATGGGCGCTAAGCTGAAAATGATGACCTGGCGGGAGTGCACGCAGTGTTCGCTTTAGATTCACGACTTCAACAAGACACCTTGCCGATCGGTGATTTCCCGCTATGTCGGTTGCTGTTGTCCAACGATTCGAACTATCCCTGGTTCATTCTGGTACCTCGTCGCGACGATATCAGCGAGATATTTCAGTTGGATGTCGCCGATCAGCAGCAGCTATGGCTGGAAACGACTGCGTTGGCAGAAACGCTCAAGGATTCGTTTGACGCAGACAAATTGAATGTCGCGGCGCTGGGTAATGTGGTCAGTCAGCTACATATGCATGTGATCGTGCGCAAAAGGGAGGATGCCGCCTGGCCGGCTCCGGTCTGGGGCAAACACCCGGCCAGGCCTTACACGGCCGAGCAGATTGCCGTGATTCGCGAGCGGCTGCGTCTGGTGTTGACCGATGACTTCACATTTCTGGAGGGTTGAATCATGAGCCTGGAAGAACGCGTTACCGATTTGGAAAGCCAGCTGGCGTTTCAGGATGACACCATCCAGGCATTGAATGACGTGCTGGCGACGCAGCAGCGGGTCGTTGAGCGCCTGCAGTTGCAAATGGCTGCGTTGCTCAAGCGCCAGGAAGAAATGGCCGGTCAGTTCGAGTCTTTCGAAGAAGAGGCGCCACCGCCGCATTACTAATAGACAGGCATTAAAAAACCGCGAACAGCCTGGCTGTTCGCGGTTTTTTTATGGCTTCGAATCAGCGTCGCGGCAGGGCGGCGATCACATCTTCGGCTTGCAGGCCTTTGTCACGATTCATGACGGAGAACTCCACGCGCTGGCCTTCGACCAGGACGCGGTGACCTTCGCCACGAATGGCCCGGAAGTGCACGAAGATATCGTCGCCGGAGTCACGGGAAATAAAGCCGAAGCCTTTGGAAGTGTTGAACCACTTGACGGTGCCGGTATCGCGGTTGCTCATGTCATAGCTTGGCGTGGCGGCGGCCGGAGACGATTTGTAGAAGCTGATGGCCAGATGAAGAACAACGGCGATCAGGGCTGCGACCAGGCTGAACAGTACGGCAGGTTGAGCGGCAATGACAGGCATCGGTGCGAGCAGCGTCAGGATTTGCAGAACCACAGCCAGGATCAGCAACGCGCTGACGAGGTTTTGCAATTGATGGCGCGGGCCTTTGTTCCAGTTGGGGATCACTGGAGCGAGGGTGAGGTTGAGCAGGCCGAACAAGGCCAGGTACAGCGCATCGGGTTGTTGCAGGTACGGTACGGCTTCGGTTCGCAGGCTAGGGATGAAGGACAACAGCAAGGCTGCTGCGCCCATTAGCAGGTGGACGATTTTCAACATTTTGAGTAACTCACGTTAAGACGGATCACAAGGAAGAGCTGATGAGGCACGGTTCGCTTCAGAACAATAAGAGGCGTTGAGCACGTACCCGATTATCAGCCTATGCGCAGTGCCCGGAAAATATGGGCGCCAGCGACACACTGCCTATTTAACAGCAAAGCTTGTGGCTACTCAAATCAAGGAGTCCAGCGGTGCATCGGGGGCAATTTGTCGCAGGTCGAGGTGGTATCCAGGGCAGAAGCGTGGCGACAGAATTGCCAGGACCGCAAGTCCATCGTCAACAGACTTTCGTGTCTGCTGTCGGACACTTATGTGCTTTATTTGAAGACCCATAATTTTCATTGGAATGTCACCGGTTCCATGTTTGAGCTGTGAATGACGCCCTGTGGGTGCTGTTCGCGCGTTGTCCTTGTCCTCGCGAAAAACACCTGTTTATTGAGTGAATTTTCGCCAGTCAGAGTAGGGAAAGTTCGGGCGTAGGACGCTCTCCATGATCTGCCTTCAGTTGTTGGCTTCTCCTACGCGGATGGTCAAAAAGTCATCTGGATATAACTTTGCTCTCGCGGTTCTATAAGTGAACAGGCTCTTATGGAAACCAGGGATGGCAAAGGAGTGTCAACGGTATGCTTTATGAAAACAGGCGAAAGGAGGTCAGGATCGGTCCACTCAAGAACACAAGGATTGATCCGTTTGTCAGTGAATTCGATATGGGGCTGGCTCAGCCCTTGTCCCGGTCGGTGCGCTTGAATGGCTTTGCGACCTGTTTGCGGCTTGAGCAGGTTTATTGGGACATTCTGGCTGAAATGGCCAAGGTTAATTGTTGCTCGGTCAGTGCATTGTTGTCTTACGTGGATCGCGAAGTGCATCTGCGTCATGGCGGGGTGAAGAATTTCAGTGGGCTGGTGCGGGTGGTTTGCGTCGTTCACAGCCTCAAGGAAGGCGGTTGTGTGGCCATGGCACCGTCCCGGCAGTGAAAGGGCAGCATGTCGATCTGTGCAGTCTTACGGCTGCACAGGCTGCATTTAATGGATATAATCCCGCTCTTTGCCGCAAAACCCAGCGTGCGCGGTAGCAATCTGATCGCCGAGACAACCCCCATGCCGATGTACGATTACCAATGTGCTTCCTGTGGTCATCAGTTGGAAGCCATTCAAAAGATCAGCGATGCACCGCTGGTCGACTGCCCTGCGTGCCAGGCAGCAGAGCTCAAGAAGATGTTGTCCATGCCGGGTTTCCGCCTCAGCGGTACCGGCTGGTACGAGACCGATTTCAAGACCGGATCCAAGAAGAACCTGGCTGGCGGCGACAAAGCTGACTAGGGTCCATGCTCTGGGCCGGGAGCCTTGAACTGAACCACACACGCGAGCGCTTGCATCCTCGGCCAGCCGATGTACGCAAGGTCTCCAACCGAATGACGAATTACGAGAAGTGAATCCACGACCATGATGCGCAGCCATTATTGCGGCCAACTGAACGAAAGCCTGGAAGGCCAGGAAGTTACCCTTTGCGGATGGGTCCACCGTCGCCGTGACCACGGTGGGGTGATTTTCCTCGATATCCGTGATCGTGACGGTCTGGCCCAGGTGGTGTTCGACCCGGACCGCGCTGAAACTTTCGCCGTCGCCGACCGTGTGCGCAGCGAATACGTGGTTAAAGTGACCGGCAAGGTGCGCCTGCGTCCGGCCGGCGCCACCAACGCCAACATGGCGTCGGGCATGATCGAAGTGCTGGGCTACGAGCTGGAAGTGCTGAACGAAGCGGAAACCCCGCCGTTCCCGCTCAACGACTACTCCGATGTCGGCGAAGAAACCCGCCTGCGCTATCGCTTCCTTGACCTGCGTCGTCCGGAAATGGCCGAGAAGCTGCGTCTGCGTTCGCGCATGACCACCAGCATCCGTCGCTACCTGGACGAGAACGGCTTCCTCGACGTCGAGACGCCGATCCTGACCCGTGCGACCCCGGAAGGCGCCCGCGATTACCTGGTGCCAAGCCGCACCCACGCCGGTTCGTTCTTCGCCTTGCCGCAATCGCCGCAGCTGTTCAAGCAACTGCTGATGGTGGCCGGCTTCGATCGCTACTACCAGATCGCCAAGTGCTTCCGCGACGAAGACCTGCGTGCCGACCGCCAGCCGGAATTCACCCAGATCGACATCGAGACCAGCTTCCTCAATGAAGAAGACATCATTGGTCTGACCGAAGGCATGATCCGCAACCTGTTCAAGGAAGTGCTGGGTCTGGAGTTCGGTGAGTTCCCGCACATGACCTTCGAAGAAGCCATGCGTCGTTACGGTTCGGACAAGCCGGACCTGCGTAACCCGCTGGAACTGGTCGACGTTGCCGACCAGCTCAAGGAAGTCGAATTCAAGGTGTTCAGCGGCCCGGCCAACGACCCGAAATGCCGTGTGACTGCACTGCGCGTACCGGGCGGGGCGAGCATGCCGCGCAGCAAGATCGACGACTACACCAAGTTCGTCGGCATCTACGGTGCCAAGGGCCTGGCGTACATCAAGGTCAACGAGCGTGCCAAAGGCGTCGAAGGCCTGCAGTCGCCAATCGTCAAGAACATCCCTGAAGCTGCCCTGAACGTGATCCTCGATCGCGTGGGTGCGGTCGATGGCGACATCGTGTTCTTCGGTGCAGACAAGTTCAAGATCGTCAGTGAAGCCCTGGGCGCACTGCGCATCAAGGTTGGTCACGATCTGAACCTGCTGACCTGCGAATGGGCACCGATGTGGGTCGTCGACTTCCCGATGTTCGAAGAGAACGACGACGGCAGCTTCACTGCCTTGCACCACCCGTTCACCGCGCCGAAGTGCACGCCGGCAGAGCTGGAAGCCAATCCGGCCACCGCACTGTCCCGTGCCTACGACATGGTCCTGAACGGCACTGAACTGGGTGGCGGTTCGATCCGTATCCACCGCAAGGAGATGCAGCAGTCGGTGTTCCGTCTGTTGGGTATCAACGAAGCGGAACAGGAAGAGAAGTTTGGCTTCCTGCTCGACGCGCTGAAATACGGCGCACCGCCGCACGGTGGCCTGGCCTTCGGCCTGGACCGTCTGGTGATGCTGATGACCGGCGCCCAGTCGATCCGTGAAGTGATCGCCTTCCCGAAAACCCAGAGCGCGGCGGATGTCATGACTCAGGCGCCGGGTCAGGTGGATGCCAAGGCATTGCGCGAATTGCACATTCGTCTGCGCGAAACGCCTAAGGCCGAGTAAGGCCGACCTGAAGGGCGCATCTTCGGATGCGCCTTTTCTTTATGGATAGGGTCGATATTTTTGTTTGCCGGCTGGCGCATCATGGCGTGGCGGGCAATGTTTCAAAGAGAATTCGGAGCGAGTTATGGCAGGTCATTCCAAGTGGGCGAACATCAAGCACCGCAAAGAACGTCAGGATGCCAAAAAGGGCAAGATTTTCACCAAGTGGATTCGTGAGCTGACCGTCGCTGCCCGTCAGGGTGGCGGCGATCCAGGCTCCAACCCGCGTCTGCGCCTCGCGCTGGACAAGGCCCTCGGTGCAAACATGAGTCGTGACATCATCGACCGCGCGGTGGCCCGTGGTGCCGGTGCTGCCGATACCGACGATATGGTTGAGCTGTCCTACGAAGGTTACGGCCCTGGCGGCGTGGCGGTGATGGTCGAGTGCATGACCGACAACCGAAACCGTACCGCGGCGGCTGTCCGCCATGCGTTCAGCAAGTGTGGCGGCAACCTCGGTACCGACGGTTCTGTGGCGTACCTGTTCGAGCGCAAGGGGCAGATTTCCTTCGCGCCCGGCGTCGATGAAGATGCGTTGATGGAAGCGGCCATGGAGGCCGATGCCGATGACGTCGTGACCAACGAAGACGGGTCCATCGACGTGTTCACATCGTTTGCCGGGTTCTATTCCGTGCGTAACGCGCTGGAAGCGGCCGGGTTCAAGGGCAATGACGCGGAAATCGTCATGTTGCCGACCACCAGCGCCGAGCTGGATCTGGAAGGCGCGGAAAAAGTCCTCAAGCTGATCGACATGCTCGAAGACCTGGATGACGTGCAGAACGTCTACTCCAACGCGGATATCCCGGAGTCGGTGGCCGCCCAGCTCGGTTAGGAGTGATTACGATCCAATGTGGGAGCGAGCCTGCTCGTGAATGCGGATTTTCAGGCAGCATCGTTGCTGAATATGAACCCGCTTTCGCGAGCAGGCTCGCTCCCACATTTGTCATTCGCTGTTTTTAATATCGTGCATTTACTTAACCCACAGGCGTTATGACTTTAATTCTTGGTATCGACCCCGGTTCGCGCATCACCGGGTATGGCGTGGTACGCGATACCGGGCGTGGCTGCGAGTACGTGGCCTCCGGCTGCATTCGCACCGGTGCCGGTGAGCTGCATGAGCGCCTGCAGATTGTCTATCGCGGGGTTCGGGAGATCATTCAGACCTACAAGCCTGTGACCATGGGCATCGAAAAGGTGTTCATGGCGCGCAACGCCGATTCTGCCTTGAAGCTGGGGCAGGCCCGCGGTGCCGCCATCGTGGCGGGCGCGGAGGAAAGCCTGGAGATTGCCGAGTACACCGCGACCCAGGTCAAGCAGGCGGTGGTTGGCACGGGGGCCGCCAACAAGGAACAAGTGCAAATGATGGTCATGCACATGCTGAAACTGACCAGTAAACCGCAAATCGATGCCTCGGACGCCCTGGCCATTGCCATTTGCCATGCCCACACCCGTTCCAGTCTGTTGCCCCATGGCCTGGGTTCGGCACGCAGTCGTGGCGGGCGCCTGCGTCTCTGATAGCATCGGCAGTCAATTTTATGGGATGAGGATTTGCGCCTGTTTTGTCGGCGCGCAATCCCTGCTCTGTCAGTCGCCGGCCTTGTGCTGGCCAACGCTCAAGGATCTGTAACGTGATTGGACGCTTGCGCGGCACACTGGCTGAGAAACAGCCGCCGCACCTGATTCTGGATGTAAACGGCCTGGGGTATGAGCTTGAAGTGCCCATGACCACGCTTTATCGCTTGCCGTCGGTCGGTGAACCGCTGACATTGCACACCCATTTGGTCGTGCGCGAAGACGCGCAGTTACTCTATGGCTTCGCCGGCAAGCGCGAGCGAGACTTTTTTCGCGAGTTGATCCGTCTCAATGGTGTGGGGCCGAAACTGGCCCTGGCCTTGATGTCGAGCCTTGAAGTCGACGAACTGGTTCGTTGCGTGCAATCCCAGGACACTTCGGCGCTGACCAAGGTGCCAGGCGTGGGCAAGAAAACCGCCGAACGCCTGTTGGTGGAGCTCAAGGATCGCTTCAAGGCGTGGGAAACAGTACCGGCCATGTTTGCCCTGGTACCGAACCAGCCGGACGGACCTGCGCCGGTCAATACCGCCGAGAACGACGCGGTCAGCGCGCTGATCTCCCTGGGCTACAAGCCGCAGGAAGCCAGCAAGGCGATTTCCGCGATCAAGGAGAAAGGCTTGAGCAGTGAAGACATGATTCGTCGCGCCCTGAAGGGAATGATCTAAGTGATTGAAGCTGATCGTCTGATCGCCGCCACGGGTGCTCCCCGTGACCGCGAGGAAGTCCAGGACCGGGCGATTCGTCCTGTCAGCCTGGCCGAATACATTGGCCAGCCGACGGTCCGTGAGCAAATGGAGTTGTTTATCCAGGCCGCCCGGGGGCGCAACGAGTCCCTGGACCACACCTTGATTTTCGGTCCTCCGGGATTGGGTAAAACCACCCTGGCCAACATCATCGCCCAGGAAATGGGTGTCTCGATCAAAAGCACTTCGGGGCCGGTCCTCGAGCGCCCGGGTGATTTGGCAGCGTTGCTGACCAATCTCGAGCCGCACGACGTGCTGTTTATCGATGAAATCCATCGCCTTTCGCCGATTGTCGAAGAGGTGCTGTACCCGGCCATGGAGGACTTCCAGCTCGACATCATGATCGGCGAAGGGCCGGCCGCGCGTTCGATCAAGCTCGATTTGCCGCCATTTACCCTGGTCGGCGCCACCACGCGGGCGGGGATGCTGACCAATCCGCTGCGTGACCGTTTCGGGATCGTCCAGCGCCTGGAGTTCTATAGCAACGCCGATCTGTCGACGATTGTCAGTCGTTCGGCGAGCATTCTCGGATTGCCACTGGACCCGGAGGGTGCATTCGAAATCGCCCGTCGTGCCCGTGGTACCCCGCGGATCGCCAACCGCTTGCTGCGCCGGGTGCGGGACTTTGCCGAAGTTCGCGCCAAAGGTCATATCACCAAGCCGATCGCCGATCTGGCCCTGAACCTGCTGGATGTCGATGAGCGTGGCTTCGATCACCAGGACCGCCGTCTGTTACTGACCATGATCGAGAAATTCGATGGCGGGCCGGTCGGGGTCGACAGTCTCGCTGCGGCCATCAGCGAAGAGCGCCACACCATTGAAGATGTGCTGGAACCCTATCTGATTCAGCAGGGCTACATCATGCGCACCCCGCGAGGGCGAGTGGTGACACGGCACGCGTACCTGCACTTCGGTTTAAACATTCCGTCACGATTGGGCGAGATGCCCGTGGTAGACGAGTTTCTCGATGCCGTGGACGATTAATTAACTTTTGCGTGCTGATTTTTCGGGCATTGTGCTGTCCCAGGACCGTACTTTTGCGAGAAAGCCGCAGAACAATGAAAAACAGTTGCCTGGCCGGATTGGCAACCCGAGGAGTAAGCACTAGAGTATGCGCGCGCAAAACGGGCTTGAGCCTTTCGCACATCGTTGTCGCGTTTATTACGAGGACACCGATGCGGGCGGCATCGTGTATTACGTCAATTACCTCAAGTTTATGGAACGGGCTCGAACCGAGCGGCTCCGAGAGCTGGGCTTTGCCCAATCGCAGCTGGCAGGGGAGGACCTGTTGTTCGTCGTGCATTCCAGCGAAGCGCGCTACCACGCGCCGGCGCGACTGGACGATGAGCTGCTGGTAAGCGCTGAAGTAATCGAATTGAACCGGGTCAGCCTGCGCTTCAAGCAGCAGGTCAGGCGGGCTACGGATAATGCACTGCTCTGCGAAGGGCAGTTTCTGGTGGCCTGTGTGCGCACTGAAAGTTTAAAACCCCGGGCCATTCCCGAAGCTCTACGAGCGGCCTTCGCCGACGTGAGCGGCGCGGGTACACACTCAAAGCAGGAGATAAAGCGTGGAAGCTAACGTCGTCGACCATTCCTCCATGTGGAGCCTGGTCAGCAATGCCAGTATCGTGGTGCAACTGGTAATGCTGACCCTGGTAGCCGCATCGGTGACCTCATGGATCATGATCTTTCAGCGCAGCAATCTGATACGTGCCGGTCGACGTGCCCTGGAGAGCTTTGAAGAGCGCTTCTGGTCGGGCATCGATCTGTCCAAGCTCTACCGTCAGGCTGGCAGCAATCCGGACCCGGACTCGGGTGTCGAGCAGATCTTCCGCGCCGGCTTCAAGGAATTCTCCCGTTTGCGCCAGCAGCCGGGCGTTGATCCGGAAGCAGTCATGGAGGGCGTTGCCCGTGCCATGCGCGTAGCCATTTCCCGTGAAGAAGAAAAGCTCGAGCAGAGCCTGCCGTTCCTGGCCACCGTCGGCTCTGTCAGCCCGTACATCGGTCTGTTCGGTACCGTCTGGGGCATCATGAACTCCTTCCGCGGTCTGGCGACTGCCCAGCAAGCGACCCTGGCCACTGTGGCGCCAGGTATCGCCGAAGCCCTGATCGCCACCGCGATCGGCCTGTTCGCCGCCATCCCGGCCGTTATCGCTTACAACCGCTTTTCTGCTCGCAGCGAAACCCTGCTGAGCCGTTACTACACCTTCGCCGACGAATTCCAGGCGATCCTGCACCGCAAAGTGCACACCAGCGAAGAATAAGCAGGTAATTTCCAATGGCTTTAATCGCTCGAGCTCGACACAAGCGCAAGCCGGTCGCCGAGATGAACGTGGTGCCTTACATCGACGTGATGTTGGTGCTGCTGGTCATCTTCATGGTGACCGCGCCGATGCTCAATCAGGGCGTGAAAGTTGATCTGCCGAAGGTTTCCAGCGAAGCCTTGCCGCAGGACAACAACACCCAGGTCCTGACCATTTCGATCAAGGCTGACAAGACCTATTACTGGAACCTTGGCAGCGAAGTCGACACAGAGAAGCAACAAGATCGCGCCATGACCCTGCCGCAGATGACGGACGCGGTCACCAAGATCATTCGCGCCGGCAACGAAGGCGGCAAGCGTACCCAGGTCTTCATTCGCGGCGACAAGAGCGTCGACTACGGTGCCGTCATGGGTGCCATGGGCGGGTTGCAGAAAGCCGGGGTCGGTAATGTTGGCTTGATTACCGAGGCGCCCTGATGCAGCAACAGCGAGAGCCGTCCGCCTCGGAAAGCTACTTCTGGCCTAGTGTCTGGGCGATTGGCTTGCACGTGCTGGTGTTCGGCATGCTGTTCGTCAGTTTTGCCTTCACACCGGAGCTGCCGCCGGCCAAACCGATTGTCCAGGCGACCTTGTACCAGCTGAAATCCAAAAGTCAGGCAACCACCCAGACCAATCAGAAGATTGCGGGTGAGGCGAAGAAATCCGCCGCACGCCAGACCGAAGAAGAGCAGTTGGAACAGAAGAAGGTTGAGCAGGAAGCAGTGAAGGCTGCGGAACAAAAGAAAGAAGAAGCGGCTCAAAAGGCCGAGGAAGCCAAGAAGGCCGACGAGTCCAAGAAAGCGGAAGAGGCGAAAAAGGCTGATGAAGCCAAGAAAGCTGACGACGCGAAAAAGGCCGCCGAAGCCAAGAAGGCAGAAGAGAAACAATTGGCTGATATAGCCAAGAAGAAAGCTGAAGAAGAAGCCAAGAAGGCTGCTGAAGAAGAGGCCAAGAAAGCGGCCGCTGAAGAAGCGAAGAAAAAGATCGTCGAAGACGCGAAGAAGAAAGCCGCGGAAGACGCCAAGAAGAAAGCTGAAGCTGAGGAGGCGAAGAAGAAAGTCGCCGAAGAAGCGAAGAAGAAAGCTGCTGCCGATGCTGCGAAGAAGAAATCGCAGGACGCGGCGAAAAAGTCCGCCGAAGACAAAAAGGCTCAGGCCCTGGCAGATTTGCTTTCCGACACGCCGCAGCGTCAGCAGGCCTTGGCCGATGAGCGAGGTGACGAAGTCGCCGGCAGTTTCGATGACCTGATTCGACTACGTGCAGCGGAAGGCTGGGCTCGTCCACCTTCGGCCCGCAAAGGCATGACGGTTCAGCTGCAAATCGGCATGTTGCCGGACGGTACGGTGACTTCGGTCAAGGTGCTCAAGTCCAGTGGCGACGGTCCGTTTGACGCTTCAGCCGTAGCGGCAGTGAAGAATATTGGACGTTTGACAGAAATGCAGGGAATGAAGCCGAGCGATTTTGCTCCGTATCGTTCATTCAAGATGACATTCACACCTGAGGATCTAGCCCCGTGAGAAACCTCCTTCGAGGAATGCTCGTCGTGATCTGCTGCATGGCAGGGATCGCGATGGCAGATGAGAAAAACATTCTGGTTACCAGCGGCAGCGATCGGGCCACCCCGATTGCAGTCGTGCCGTTCGGCAATCAGGGCGGCAGCGTGTTGCCGGATGACATGGCTGAAATCATCGGTAACGACCTGCGCAACTCGGGTTACTACTCGCCGATTCCAAAGCAGAACATGATCAGCCAGCCAAGCCAGGCCAGCGAAATCATCTTCCGTGACTTCAAGGCGCTGGGCGCCCAGTACGTCATGGTGGGCAGCATTGTTCCTGCGGGCGGTCGCCTGCAGGTGCAATACGCACTGTTCAACGTTGCTACCGAGCAGCAAGTGCTGACCGGCAGTGTGTCGGGTGGCGTCGATCAATTGCGCGACATGTCGCACTACATCGCCGACCAGTCGTTCGAAAAACTCACCGGTATCAAAGGTGCGTTTTCGACTCGCCTGCTGTACGTGACGGCCGAGCGTTTCTCCGAGAAGAACACTCGCTACACGCTGCAACGTTCCGACTATGACGGTGCCCGTGCGGTAACCCTGCTGCAATCGCGCGAGCCGATCCTGTCGCCACGTTTCGCACCGGATGGCAAGCGCATCGCCTACGTTTCATTCGAGCAGAAGCGTCCTCGGGTGTTCATGCAGAACATCGATACCGGTCGCCGTGAACAGATCACCAACTTCGAAGGCCTGAACGGCGCGCCAGCCTGGTCGCCCGATGGCAATCGCCTGGCGTTCGTGTTGTCGAAAGACGGCAACCCGGACATCTATGTCATGAACCTCGGTTCGCGTCAGATCACCCGCGTCACCAACGGTCCTGGTATCAACACCGAACCGTTCTGGGGCAAGGATGGCTCGACCATCTACTTCACGTCCGACCGTGGCGGCAAACCACAGATTTATAAAACCAGCGTCGGTGGCGGCGGTGCCGAGCGTGTGACTTTCGTCGGTAACTACAACGCCAACCCTAAGTTGTCGGCGGACGAAAAGACCCTCGTGATGATTCACCGCCAGGACGGTTTTACCAATTTCAAAGTGGCGGCTCAGGATTTGCAGCGCGGTAGTGTAAAGATCCTCACTGATAGCACTCTGGACGAGTCGCCTACTGTTGCGCCCAACGGCACCATGGTAATCTACGCCACCCGCCAGCAGGGCCGGGGAGTCTTGATGCTCGTGTCCATCAATGGACGCGTAAGGCTCCCACTTCCTACCGCACAAGGCGAAGTCAGAGAACCTTCCTGGTCCCCTTTCCTGAACTGACGCGGCGCTATACGTTTTACTTAACACACTGGGGTTCATTAGGAGTTTCACGATGGAAATGCTGAAGTTTGGTAAATTTGCTGCGCTGGCTCTCGCCATGGCTGTAGCTGTAGGTTGCTCGTCCAAAGGCGGCGACAATGCCGGTGAAGGCGCAGTAGATCCAAACGCTGGTTACGGCGCAAACACTGGTGCAGTTGACGGCTCCCTGAGCGAAGAAGCTGCACTGCGCGCTATCACCACTTTCTACTTCGAATACGACAGCTCGGACCTGAAGCCAGAAGCCATGCGCGCTCTGGACGTTCACGCCAAAGACCTGAAAGCAAACGGCGCTCGCGTTGTTCTGGAAGGCAACACCGACGAACGTGGTACTCGTGAGTACAACATGGCACTGGGCGAGCGTCGTGCGAAAGCCGTTCAGCGCTACCTGGTACTGCAAGGTGTTTCCCCAGCTCAGCTGGAACTGGTTTCCTACGGCGAAGAGCGTCCAGTTGCTACCGGCAACGACGAGCAGTCCTGGGCTCAAAACCGTCGCGTCGAACTGCGTAAGTAATTCGTCATGCGAACGTGCCGTCGTGCTGTAACTGTTTTGGCTCTCAGTCTCGCACCGCTTGCGGTGTGGGCTGCGGTTCCTGTGGTCGAAGACAACTCCGGCTATAACAATAGCGGGAGTAGTTATCCGCCTGCGGGTTACGGTACGAACGGCGCCTATGCCGGGGGAGGGGTTTCGGCCCCTGTCTCGGCACAGGGCGAGCTGTTCAACCAACTGCAATCAATGCAGCAACAAATCGAGCGCCAGCAAGGTGCAATCGAAGTTCTGCAAAATGATGTAGCGCGCATGAAGCAAGAGAACCTGGAGCGATACCAGGATCTTGATCGGCGCATAGGATCGGGCGTTGCACCAGCCGCGACTCCAGAAAATTCTTCCACCGGTGGTGATTTGAATGCCCCCGGTGCTGCAGCAGGTGCAGGCGCAGCCGCGGGGGCGGCAGCCGCTCAGGCACCTGCAGCGGGCAGCGAACCGGCAGACCCGGCGAAGGAAAAGCTCTATTACGACGCGGCCTTCGACCTGATCAAAGCCAAGGATTTCGACAAGGCCAGCCAGGCTTTCTCCGCATTCCTGCGCAAATACCCGAATAGCCAATACGCGGGCAATGCCCAGTACTGGTTGGGCGAAGTGAACCTGGCCAAAGGCGATCTGCAAGGTGCAGGTCAGGCATTTGCCAAGGTTTCGCAGCTTTATCCCAAGCACGCCAAGGTGCCTGATTCGCTGTACAAGCTCGCTGATGTAGAGCGTCGCCTTGGTCATACCGACCGGGTCAAAGGCATTTTGCAGCAGGTGGTTTCCCAATATCCGGGCACTTCCGCCGCTCAGTTGGCCCAGCGCGATCTGCAGAAAATGTAAGCCTGCTTGACCCGTTTCAAAGAAACCCGCGCTTGTCGCGGGTTTTTTCGTTAGAATTCACACCCTTTTTCTGAAACACGCTTTTTGGAATCTGCGCATTGCCGGGGTTCCTTGAAGTGCCTGACGGAGGCGGACAGCCTGTTTAGCTGTTACGCCCGTGGCGACTATGCAAGACACATTGAGAATCACCGAAGTTTTCTACTCGTTGCAGGGTGAAACTCGGACTGCCGGCCTGCCCACGGTTTTTGTGCGCCTGACCGGTTGCCCGTTGCGTTGCCAATACTGCGACAGCGCCTACGCGTTCACCGGCGGGACCATTCGCACGCTCGACGATATCCTCGAGCAAGTGGCCGGATTCCGCCCGCGTTATGTCTGTGTCACGGGCGGCGAGCCCCTGGCGCAACCCAACGCCATTCCTTTGCTCAAGCGGTTGTGTGATGCCGGTTACGAAGTGTCGCTGGAAACCAGTGGTTCGCTCGATATCTCGGCGGTGGATCCTCGGGTCAGTCGCGTCGTCGACCTGAAAACCCCGGGTTCTAAAGAAGCGCATCGCAATCGTTACGAAAACATTGAACTGCTCACGCCCAACGATCAGGTGAAATTTGTCATCTGCTCGCGGGAAGACTATGACTGGTCTGTTTCCAAGCTGATTCAATATGGTCTGGACCAGCGCGCCGGTGAGGTTCTGTTCTCGCCAAGCCATCACGACCTCAATGCTCGGGATCTGGCCGACTGGGTGGTAGCGGACAACCTGCCAGTACGTCTGCAACTGCAGTTGCATAAATATCTTTGGAACGATGAGCCGGGGCGCTGAAATGACGGAACAACTGAACACTGCGGAAAAACGTGCGGTCATCCTGCTGTCCGGTGGCCTGGATTCGGCCACTGTCGTCGCCATGGCACGTGCCGAAGGTTACAGCTGCTACACCATGAGCTTCGATTATGGTCAGCGTTCTCACGCCGAACTGTACGCAGCCGAACGTGTTGCCCGTGACTTGGGTGTCGTGGAACACAAGGTAATCGGCCTCAACCTGAACGGAATGGGGGGCTCGGCGCTGACTGATAGCAGCATCGATATTCCGGAAGAGTTGGGTGAGGGCATTCCGGTCACTTATGTGCCTGCGCGCAACACGGTATTCCTGTCCCTGGCACTCGGCTGGGCTGAAGTGCTGGGCGCACGGGACATCTTCATCGGCGTCAATGCCGTGGATTACTCCGGCTACCCGGACTGCCGTCCCGAATTCATCGAGTCGTTCGAGCGCATGGCGAACCTGGCGACCAAGGCGGGTGTGGAAGGTAATGGCTTCCGTATCCAGGCACCGCTGCAAAACCTCAGCAAGGCGCAGATCGTCCAGGCAGGTGTGAAGCTTGGGGTCAATTACGGCCTGACCGTTTCCTGCTATCAGGCCGACGATAACGGCCGTGCCTGCGGCAAATGCGACAGCTGCCGCCTGCGTGCTGAAGGCTTTGCGGCAGCCGGAATCAGCGACCCAACACCTTATTTTTGATTTATTTTAAAATAGGTGTTGAATAGTCCTTAAAAATCAGTATTATACGCGCCACCACACAGCGGGTCGTTAGCTCAGTTGGTAGAGCAGTTGGCTTTTAACCAATTGGTCGTAGGTTCGAATCCCACACGACCCACCATTTTCAAGCTGTTTTAAAAGTCTGGAAGGCCCACGAAAGTGAGGATTTCCGGATTTTTTTTTGCCCGCGATTTACCTCCGCCCGGTTCTTGGGCAGCACTGCACGACACAGGTCAGAATCATCTTTTGCATCCACGGGATATTCTGTAGCCTTGCGCAGCTTCAACGCTGTCCGTGCCTGATGAATACTCACTTTCCCGGCGGTACCCTGATGGGTCCGGAGCCGGGTGTATACTCGACTTTCGCGCGAATGCGCCTGCAGGTCTTGCGAACATGACGCAGATTTCCGAACGCCTTCTGGTTCAAGCCCACCTCGACGCCAAGCAGCCCAAGCCGCTGACAGCCGACGAAGAGGCCTATTACCGCGCCGCCATCGCTGCCGAGCTCAAGGCTCAGGACGCGGTGCTGGTCGCCCACTTCTATTGCGATCCGATCATTCAGGCCCTGGCCGAAGAAACCGGTGGTTGCGTCTCCGACTCGCTGGAGATGGCCCGCTTCGGTAATGCACATCCGGCCAAGACCGTAGTGGTCGCCGGCGTGAAGTTCATGGGCGAAACGGCCAAGATCCTCAACCCCGAAAAACGCATCCTGATGCCGACGCTGGAGGCGACGTGCTCGCTGGACCTGGGTTGCCCGGTCGACGAGTTTTCCGCGTTCTGCGACCAGCATCCCGAGCGCACGGTGGTGGTCTATGCCAATACATCGGCGGCAGTAAAGGCCCGGGCGGATTGGGTGGTGACTTCAAGCTGTGCGCTGGAAATCGTCGAAAGCCTGATGGATAACGGCGAAACCATTATCTGGGGGCCGGACAAGCATCTGGGCACCTACATTCAACGCCAGACTGGTGCCGACATGCTGCTGTGGGACGGTGCCTGCATCGTTCACGAAGAGTTCAAGTCCAAGCAGCTCGAAGACATGAAGGCGCTGTATCCCGATGCCGCGATCTTGGTGCACCCGGAATCGCCGACCTCCGTGATCGAACTGGCAGACGCTGTCGGCTCCACCAGTCAGTTGATTGCAGCGGCGCAGAGCCTGCCGAACAAGACCCTGATCGTCGCCACCGACCGCGGCATCTTCTACAAGATGCAGCAGTTGTGCCCGGACAAGGTGTTTATCGAAGCGCCCACGGCCGGTAACGGCGCCGCATGCCGCAGTTGTGCACACTGTCCATGGATGGCGATGAACACCCTTGAGCGCACGCTCAAGAGCTTGAAGGAGGGGGCAAACGAGATCTTTGTCGATCCTGCGCTGGTTCCTCAGGCCATTCGACCGCTCAAGCGCATGCTGGACTTCACCCAGGCTGCGCGGATGAAGTTGGCCGGGAACGCTTAATAGCTGTCAAATCGCAAAAAACTGTGGGAGCGAGCCTGCTCGCGAAAGCGGTGTATCAGCAACATTAATGTCGGCTGACACTCCCTCTTCGCGAGCAGGCTCGCTCCCACATTGGTTTGTGCTTTTCGGGATTACTTGGTCTTCTTGGGAATCCGCACCAGCCGGGTATTGGAGTACATGTCGTGCCAGCTGCGGTGCTGCTTGTCGAACAGCGACCAGAAGAACCCCAGGCCAACGCACAGCAGCGATGCGATCGACACCACGAAGCGCAACAGCGCTTGCCACAGGCTGATGGAGGAGCCGTCGGCGTTCTGTACACGGATGCACCAGACCTGCATACCCAGAGTCTGGCCGGACCAGGTCCAGAATTTGGCGAAAAAGCCAAACAGTACGAACAACAACACGGTCGAGAGCAGCGGGTCGCCATCAAGTGCCCCGGCCTCTGTGAGCGCGCGCATTTTGTCTTCGCCGATGATTGCCATCTGGATCATTTTGTAAATGCCACTGGTGACGATCAGCAGGGCGGTGCACAGCAGGAAGTCATAGAACATCGCGGCCAGACGACGACCCAGGCCAGCGGCAGGAAATTCGCCCTGGGGGTTAAGCAGGTGTTTCGACATGGCGGCTCTCGGCGAAAAAAGAAACCATTTTACGGATTTACGCGCACAAAAAAGCCCCTGATGTCAGCATCAGGGGCTTTTTCGTAACAGAAGATTAGGCTTCTGCTTGTACTTCGTCAGCCTGCATGCCTTTCTGGCCTTGCACGGCGATGAAGGTCACTTTCTGGCCTTCTTTCAGGCTCTTGAAACCGTTGCCCTGAATAGCGCGGAAATGTACGAACAGATCCGGACCGCTTTCTGGAGTGATAAAACCAAAACCTTTCTCGTCGTTAAACCACTTGACGGTACCGCTCTGACGTTGGGACATTTCTTATTTCCTTTGACGCTAAAATTAATGACAGTCTCCTTCTCATGAAAGAGTACTGGGGCTGGTTGCAGGAGAGTAAGAAGACGTCGAACGGGATGTAGCTAACTTGTAGGCTACTGCCCAGGTCACGATTCCAAGCGACCCATGCAAACACAGTGAACAAACTCTACGCCAACTATGGGAGAAAAAACAAGCCCCTGCCAAGCCCCGGATTTCCTCAGGTTGCTGGCAGTTTGTCGGCTCATGGTGGCTGCTTATTCGATACGCTTGTTCAATTGTTTTCGAACGTTATAAGCAAAGTTCATAATCGAAGCTTAGAGCCAAACGATGCACTCTTTTATGGCGGTTGCGTTACACATTAGTGCACTGTTAACGCAACCGCGTTACTTATAGGAACAATCAATCAGCCGCGATAGTAGCGTTGTGGAACAAATGGCATTTTGCTTACAAGCAAAGGAACCTTTTTCCCACGAACAATTGCCCATACCTGTGTATCGAGAGCGATATAAGCGCTGTCGAGGTAACCCATCGCCAAAGGACCGCCCAGGGTCGGCCCGAAACCGCCGCTGCAGACGCTTCCGATGATCTCGCCCGCTTCGTTGACGATCTCGGCACCTTCACGCACCGGGGTGCGTTCCTGTGGCAGAAGGCCGATGCGCTTGCGGCTGACA
Organism: Pseudomonas sp. WPR_5_2; assembly: GCF_003634475.1. Lineage (NCBI taxonomy): Bacteria > Pseudomonadati > Pseudomonadota > Gammaproteobacteria > Pseudomonadales > Pseudomonadaceae > Pseudomonas > Pseudomonas sp. WPR_5_2. The sequence goes on from NZ_RBLA01000006.1 coordinate 366,002, forward strand.
CCGCCCTGTTGTTGGGCAAATACGCTTTCAGCCCCAGGGAAACCACCCGCACGTGCGCCATCGGCACGACGTGGCTGGGAGATGGCCCACAGCAGGCTGGCTTCGATCGGGGTGGTGTCGGTGTTCATATCGTGGCCGTACAGGCACAGGCCGGCTTCCAGGCGCAGCGAGTCGCGCGCGCCCAAGCCGATGGCTTCGACTTCCGGCTCCGCCAGCAGGGCGCGGGCAAGGGCTTCGGCACTGGCGGCCGGCACAGAGATTTCGAAACCGTCTTCACCGGTGTAGCCCGAGCGGCTGACAAAGCAGTCCACGCCCAGCAGTTTCACGCGAGCGAACTGCATGAACGTCATCTTCGCCACTTCCGGTGCCAGACGTGCCAGCACAGTGACCGCCGCCGGACCTTGCAGGGCGAGCAGGGCGCGCTCTTCGAACAGCGGTTCGATCGCGCATTGTTCGCCAATGTGTTTGCGCAGATGCGCCAGGTCCTGATCCTTGCAAGCCGCGTTGACCACCAGGAACAGTTCATCGTTACCCAGGTTGGCAACCATCAGGTCGTCGAGGATGCCGCCGGTCTCATTGGTGAACATCGCATAGCGCTGCATGCCTACCGGCAAGTCAATGATATCCACCGGTACCAGGGTTTCCAGGGCCTTGGCGGCATTGGCGCCGGTCAGGCGGATCTGGCCCATGTGCGAAACATCGAACAACCCGGCCTGATCACGGGTGTGCTGGTGCTCTTTCATCACGCCCAACGGGTATTGCACGGGCATGTCATAGCCGGCGAAGGGCACCATGCGCGCGCCCAGTTCGATGTGCAGTGCGTGCAATGGGGTTTTCAACAGTTGTTCGGTGGACATATTCAGCTCCTGAAAAAGTGCTTATGCAGGTGAGCGCACATCAGCACTCGATAATGTTGACCGCCAAACCGCCACGGGCGGTTTCCTTGTATTTGCTTTTCATGTCGGCGCCTGTCTGGCGCATGGTGCGGATGACCTTGTCGAGGGAGACGAAGTGCTGTCCGTCACCCCGCATGGCCATGCGCACCGCATTGATGGCCTTGACCGAACCCATGGCATTGCGCTCGATGCAAGGCACCTGCACCAGACCGCCAATCGGGTCGCAGGTCAGGCCCAGGTTGTGTTCCATGCCGATTTCCGCAGCGTTTTCCACTTGTTGCACCGTGCCGCCGAGGACTTCGCACAAGGCCCCGGCCGCCATGGAACACGCCACGCCGACCTCACCCTGGCAGCCGACTTCGGCGCCGGAAATCGAGGCGTTTTCCTTGTACAGGATGCCGATGGCCGCGGCGGTCAGCAGAAAGCGCACCACCCCGTCATCGTTCGCCGTAGGAATGAAACGCATGTAGTAATGCAACACCGCCGGAATGATCCCGGCCGCACCGTTGGTGGGGGCCGTGACGACACGCCCGCCATTGGCGTTTTCTTCGTTGACCGCCAGGGCGTACAGGTTGACCCAGTCCAGCACCGACAGCGGATCGCGCAGGGACGATTCCGGGTTCTTGCACAATTGCCGATACAGCGCGGCCGCCCGGCGCTTGACCTTCAGGCCACCGGGCAGAATGCCTTCGTTACGGCAACCGGCGGCGACGCAGTCCTGCATGACCTGCCAGATCTTCAACAGGCCGGCACGGGTTTCCGCTTCCGGACGCCATGCACTTTCGTTGGTCAGCATCACCTGGCTGATGGACAAGCCGTAGGTGGCGCAATGACCGAGCAGTTCCTTGGCGTTTTTGAAGGGAAAGGTCAGGGGGGTCGAGTCTTCGACGATGCGGTCGGCGCCGGCGGCGTCTTCATCGACGACAAAACCGCCGCCCACCGAGTAGTACTCGCGGCTGCGGATTTGCAGGCCCGCGGCGTCGAATGCGCGAAAAATCATGCCGTTGGGGTGATAGGCCAACGGTTTGCGAATCATCGCCAGGTGTTCTTTCTCGTTGAACGCAATGCTGTGTTCGCCGAGCAGGTTCAAGCGTCCGTTGCCGCGAATGGCTTGCAGGCGGGCGGCGACGGTTTCGGTGTCCACGGTATCCGGGTGTTCGCCTTCCAGGCCGAGCAGCACCGCTTTGTCGCTGCCATGGCCCTTGCCGGTGGCGCCGAGTGAGCCGTAGAGCTCGACCTTGACGCAGGTGGTGGCCGTCAGCAGCCCGTCACGGCGCAAGCCTTCGACGAAGCGCGCGGCGGCGCGCATTGGACCGACGGTGTGGGAGCTGGAGGGGCCGATGCCAATCTTGAACAGGTCGAACACGCTTAACGACATGGTTGTTCTCCGGTTTCTTGTTATAGGAATTGGCGGAATGTGAGACTTGGCACAACCCCTGTGGGAGCTGGCTTGCCAGCGATGGCGATCTCTCAGCCACGTCATGGGTGACGGTCAGGCCTTCATCGCTGGCAAGTCGAATCGTCGCACCGCAGCTCCCACAGGGTTTTGTGGTGTTCTTGAAAACGGGGGCGAGCGAACCCGCCCCTTTATTGCCTTAAGCGTAGCTTTCGATCGACGGGCAGGCGCAAACCAGGTTGCGATCGCCGAACACGTTGTCGACGCGACCGACCGGCGGCCAGTATTTGCCTTCGATCAGCGACGCGACCGGATACACCGCCTGCTCGCGGCTGTACGGGTGCGACCACTCGCCGACCAGCTCTGCCGCCGTGTGCGGGGCGTTTTTCAGCGGGTTGTCGTCCTTGTCCAGGGTACCGTTTTCCACCGCGCGGATTTCTTCGCGGATGCGGATCATGGCGTCGCAGAAGCGGTCCAGTTCTTCCTTGGATTCGCTTTCGGTCGGCTCGATCATCAGCGTACCGGCCACCGGGAACGACATGGTCGGGGCATGGAAGCCGAAGTCGATCAGGCGCTTGGCCACGTCATCGACGCTGATGCCGCTGCTGTCTTTCAGCGGACGCAGGTCGAGGATGCACTCGTGCGCCACCAGGCCATTGCTGCCGGTATACAGCACTGGGTAGTGCTCTTCGAGGCGGCGGGAAATGTAGTTGGCGTTGAGGATCGCCAACTGCGAAGCGCGTTTCAGGCCGGCGCCACCCATCATGCGGATGTACATCCAGGTGATCGGCAAAATGCTCGCGCTGCCGAACGGTGCCGCACAGACCGCGCCTTCCTTGCGTGCCATTTGCGCGTGGCCCGGCAGGAAAGGAGTGAGGTGCGATTTGACGCCGATCGGGCCGACACCCGGACCGCCACCGCCGTGGGGGATGCAGAAGGTCTTGTGCAGGTTCAGGTGCGATACGTCGCCGCCGAACTTGCCCGGCGCGCAGAGGCCGACCATGGCATTCATGTTGGCGCCGTCGATGTACACCTGGCCGCCGTTGTCGTGAATGATGCCGCAGATCTCGCGGATGCCTTCCTCGAACACACCGTGGGTGGACGGGTAGGTGATCATCAGCGCGGCGAGGTGTTCGCGGTGCTCGATGGCCTTGGCGCGCAAGTCTTCGATGTCGACGTTGCCGCGGGCGTCGCAGGCGGTGACAACCACACGCATGCCGGCCATTTGCGCGGTGGCGGGGTTGGTGCCGTGAGCCGACGACGGGATCAGGCAGATGTCGCGACGGTCTTCGCCACGGCTCTGGTGGTAGGCACGAATCGCCAGGAGACCTGCGTATTCACCCTGGGAACCGGCGTTCGGTTGCAGCGAGATCGAGTCGTAACCGGTGGCGGCGCAGAGCATCGCTTCCAGTTCGTCGGTCAGTTGCTGGTAGCCGGCGCTCTGCTCGGCCGGGGCAAACGGATGCAGCGCACCAAATTCGGCCCAGGTCACCGGGATCATTTCGCTGGCGGCGTTGAGTTTCATGGTGCACGAACCCAGCGGGATCATGGTGCGGTCCAGCGCCAGGTCCTTGTCGGCCAGTTTGCGCAGGTAGCGCATCAGCTCGGTTTCCGAGTGATAACGGTTGAACACCGGGTGGCTGAGGATCGGCGACTGGCGCACCAGCGCGGCCGGGATGGTGCTTTGTACCGAGGTGGCGACAGCGGCGAAGTCCGGCAGCGCCTTGCCGTTGGCCAGCAGGCTCCACAGGGTTTCGATGTCGGCCTGGGTGCTGGTTTCGTCGAGGGACAGGCCCAGACGCTCGGCATCGACCACGCGCAGGTTGATCTGTTGCGCGCGCGCTTTTTCGTGCAGCGCGGCGGTGTGGGCGCCGGTGTTCAGGGTCAGGGTGTCGAAGAAGCTGACTTGTTCAACTTGCAGACCGAGATTGCTCAGGCCCTTGGCCAGAATCGCGGTGAGGTGATGCACGCGATTGGCGATCTGCGTCAGGCCTTTCGGGCCGTGGTACACGGCGTACATGCTGGCGATGTTGGCCAGCAGCACTTGCGCGGTACAGATGTTCGAAGTGGCCTTCTCGCGGCGGATGTGCTGTTCGCGGGTCTGCATGGCCAGGCGCAGGGCCGGCTTGCCGAAACGGTCCACGGAGACGCCGACCAGACGGCCCGGCATGTCGCGTTTGAACGCATCCTTGGTGGAGAAGTACGCAGCGTGCGGGCCGCCGAAGCCCAGCGGAACGCCAAAACGTTGTGCACTGCCGATGGCCACGTCGGCGCCAAATTCGCCCGGTGGGGTCAGCAGGGTCAGGGCCAGCAGGTCGGCGGCTACCGCTACCAGGGCGTTGGCGGCGTGGAAACGTTCGGTCAGTTCGCGGTAGTCGAACAGGTCACCGTTGCTCGCTGGATATTGCAGCAGGGCGCCGAAGAACGGGGTCACGTCAGTCAGTTCAAGTTCGTCGCCCACCACTACTTCGATGCCCAGCGGCTCGGCACGGGTGCGCAGTACGTCGAGGGTCTGCGGGTGGCAATGCACGGACGCGAAGAATTTGTGGCTGCCCTTGTTCTTGCTCAGGCGCTTGCAGAAGGTCATGGCTTCGGCGGCGGCGGTGGCTTCGTCGAGCAGGGAGGCGTTGGCGATCGGCAGGCCGGTGAGGTCGCTGATCAGGGTCTGGAAGTTCAGCAGCGCTTCGAGGCGGCCCTGGGAAATCTCCGGCTGGTACGGGGTGTAGGCGGTGTACCAGGCCGGGTTTTCCAACAGGTTGCGCAGGATTGGCGACGGCGTGTGGGTGCCGTAGTAACCCTGGCCAATGTAAGTCTTGAACAGCTGGTTTTTGCTGGCGATGGATTTGATCAACGCCAGGGCGTCGGCTTCGCTCAGGCCGTCTTCGAGGCCGAGGACGCTGGTGCCCTTGATGCTGTCGGGGATGACGCTGGCGCTCAGGGCTTCCAGGGAGTCGAAACCGAGGCTGTTGAGCATGGCTTGCTCGTCGCCGGCGCGCGGGCCGATGTGACGGGCGATGAATTCGTTGGCAGTAGTCAGGTTGACCTGGGTCATGTCGGTGCTCCTCAGGCTTCGGCTTGGGCTTTGATCAGACGGTCGTAAGCGTCCTGATCCAGCAGTTTGGCGACAGCCGAAGCGTCAGCGGGTTGGAAGCGGAAGAACCAGCCTTCACCCAGCGGGTCTTCGTTGACCAGTTCCGGGCTGCTGTCCAGCGCCGGATTCACTTCCAGCACTTTACCGTCCAGAGGCATGTAAACGCCGCTGGCCGCCTTTACCGATTCCACGGTGGCCGCTTCAGCGCCCTTGTCGTAGGACTGCAGCTCCGGCAGTTGTACGAAAACCACGTCGCCCAGTGCGTTCTGTGCGAAAGCGGTAATGCCGACTGTGACAGTGCCGTCAGCTTCGGTGCGCAGCCATTCGTGATCTTCAGTAAAACGCAATTCGCTCATGGAAAACTCCTAAGGGGCCAGACTCGTCTGGTGGACGCGATTGAATGCTTGGGCATTTGCCCTGATTTATGAGTGGTTACTAAGCAAGAACACGGCCAATGTTTTTTTATTGTTAATAATCAACGACTTAGAATGTTTTCAGAAGGCGATTGATTTGCTTGCTGTAGCGAAATCGCTACAGATGCAAGTGAAGATAAAAGCTGAAGTGGATCAAAGCCTTGCAGGACGCTGATCGGAGAGGGGTGTAGCGATATCGTTCCGCTGTAGCGCTTTCAGTACAGGTGGAGGTCGTTTTTGAAGTGATTTTCAGGACAAACACACAATCTCTGTGGGAGCGAGCCTGCTCGCGAAGACGGAGTGTCAGTCGAAGCTTATTTGACAGTCACACCGCTTTCGCGAGCAGGCTCGCTCCCACAGGGTTTTGTGTTGGTAGCGGGATTACGGTTTGTTGGGAATACCGTACTTGCGCAATCGATGAGCGATCGCGGTGTGGGAGGTTTGCAGGCGGCTCGCCAGTTGGCGGGTCGAGGGGTAGCTGACGTAGAGTTTTTCCAGGAGGGTTTTTTCGAACTCGTCCATGGCCTGTTCCAGGCTGTCGATGTCCTGGTCGCTCTGGCGCGCCACCGACGTGCCGGCAATGTCGAGGTCGCCGATGTCCACCAGGCTGCTTTCGCAAATGGCCGCGGCGCGGAAAATCACGTTTTGCAGTTGACGCACGTTACCCGGCCAGCGATTACCCAGCAGGGCGGGATAAGTGCCCGGCGCCAGGCGACACACCGGGCGCTGGATCTGCGCGCAGGCTTGCTGCATGAAGTAGCGGGCCAGCAGCAGAATGTCCTGGCCGCGCTCACGCAGCGGCGGGACTTCGACATTGAGGACATTGAGGCGGTAAAAAAGGTCTTCGCGGAACTGGCCTTCGCTGACCATCTTTTCCAGGTTGCGGTGGGTCGCGCTGAGAATGCGTACGTTGACCTTCACTTCGCGATCGCCACCGACCCGACGGAAACTGCCGTCGTTGAGGAAACGCAGCAACTTGGCCTGCAAGTACGGCGACATCTCGCCGATTTCATCGAGGAACACCGTGCCCTGGTTGGCCAGCTCCATCAGCCCCGGCTTGCCACCCCGTTGTGCGCCGGTGAAGGCGCCGGGGGCATAGCCGAACAGTTCGCTTTCGGCGAGATTCTCCGGCAGCGCCGCACAGTTCAACGCCAGAAACGGTGAATTGTGCCGCGCACTGATGGCGTGGCAGGCCCGGGCCACCAGTTCCTTGCCGGTGCCGGTTTCACCCTGGATCAACAGTGGCGCATCAAGGGCTGCCACCCGTTGCGCGCGGACCTTGAGCGTGCGGATCACCGGCGATTCGCCCAGCAGCGCATCGAAACCTTCGGCGTGGTCGTGGTGCAGCGCCGACAGCTGTTCGCCGATGCGGTTCGGTTGATACAGGGTCAGCAGGGCGCCGGCGTCAGTGATCGGCGTGGCGTCCAGCAACAACGTCTGGCCGTTCACCGTGATTTCCCGCAGCGGCAAGCGAAAGCCGTGTTCGAGCAGGGTGTCGAGCAGCGCCGGGTCGCCGAACAGGTCGGCAACGCTTTCACCGGCCGGTTCGCGGCCATACAGGGCAATCAGCGCGGGATTGCCCAGCAGCACCTTGCCGGCACTGTCTAAAGCCAGCACCGGATCGGTCATGGCCGCCAACAGTGCATCGAGCTGCAGGTGCCGACGCTGGCCGGGCAGGATGTCGACCACTGTCATCGCCTGCACGCCGCGCACGCTGAGCAACGCATCGCGCAGCTCTTCGAGGACGTCCGGACTGAGGGTCGGCGCGTCGATATAGACGTTGGGCGGAATCATTTCCACCGCATCCAGATTGAGATTGCGCCCACCGAGCAAGGCCAGGACTTCCTGGGTAATACCGACGCGGTCGATGAAGCTGACGTGGATACGCATGGGGCGGTTTCAGGTTCTGGAGTGCGGAGGGTGGCAAGTATGCCTTGGGGCGGGCGTTTGGTGAAATCCTGCGCGCTGCAGGCAGGGATGTTTCCACTGTGGGAGCGAGCCTGCTCGCGAAGAGGGCGTGTCAGTCGACAGCAGTGTTGGCTGACACTCCGCTTTCGCGAGCAGGCTCGCTCCCACAAAGGATAGTCTGGTCACTTTGATCAATTTGAGGGACCACCATGAAGTTGTTGCTTGCGTATCAACCACCTTACGACTGGCCGGCGATGCTCGGCTTTTTGTCGGCGCGGGCAATTGCCGGAATGGAAGAAGTGGTCGACGGCGTTTACTCGCGCTCCATCGGCTTGAAAGGTGCTCACGGCAGCCTGTCGATCAAGCCTGCGACAGCGGACTCACTGGAGCTGACACTCGACTTCCCCGACCCGGCGGCCGTGCCCGAGATCGTCGCGCGGGTGCGACGGATGTTTGACCTGGATGCCGACCTGCCCTCGATTCATCAGCATTTGGCGGCTGATCCGCTGCTGGCGCGGTTGATTGCCGAGCGTCCGGGACTGCGTGTGCCGGGGGCCTGGGACGGACTGGAATTGGCGATTCGTGCGGTGTTGGGCCAGCAGATTACGGTGGGGGCCGCGATCAAACTGGCGGGGAAACTGGTGGCGCAATACGGCGTGCCAATGACCACGCCGCAGGGTGGCTTGAGCCACGTGTTTCCTGAGGCCGAGGTCTTGGCGATGGCGGATCTGGCGGCATTGGGGATGCCGAAAAGCCGTGGCCGCACATTGTCGGGCGTGGCCCGGGCATTGCTCGATGATCCGTTGCTGTTCGAACCGGGTCGGCAGGGCGGTGTGGCGCGCTTGCTGGCCTTGTACGGCATAGGTGACTGGACGGCGCAATACATTGCCCTGCGGCAGTTGCGCGAGATGAATGGGTTTCCCACGGGGGATGTGGGGTTGATCAATGCCTTGGCAGCGCTTGAGGGGCAGGGCGTGACAGCGCGGCAGTTGTCGTTGCGGGCTGAAGGGTGGCGGCCGTATCGGGGGTATGCGGCGCAGTTGCTTTGGACTTCGTTGAGTCGGTCGGATTGAGGCTGGCCCTGCTTTTGTGTTGATTGAACTGACGCCATCGCGGGCAAGCCTTGCTCCCACAGTAGGAGCGAAGACGATCAACTGTGGGAGCAAGGCTTGCCCGCGATGGCGTCCGGAAGGTCACCACCACTGCGGGCGATGGGAACCCAATTCAGAGGCCGCAATCGCCCACTGCAACGGCGTACCGGTGATTTTCAGCGGCACCTGCAACCGATGCGCCGGCCCCCAAGGCGTCTGTTCGACCAGCATCCCCTGATCGCTTTCATCCTCTGCCCGCAACGGCTGCCCGGTATCGGTGCCATTCTCGATCAACAACTTCGCCGTGCGCGCCAACGACAGCCGTGCCGAACCACCTTGTCCGCTGCGCAAGCGCTCTGCCAACAAGGTGATCGCGCTGGCCGCCATCAGATACCCGGTGGCGTGATCGAGGGCTTGCAGTGGAAGGGGCGTCGGTTTATCGGTTTTTTTCCACTGCATACCGGCTTCGGCAATGCCGCTGCTCATCTGCACCAGGCTGTCGAAGCCACGGCGATTCTGCCACGGGCCGCTCCAGCCATAGGCATTGAGGCAAACGTCGATCAGCCCGGGAGCCAGTTTTTGCCGGTCACGGACACCGTACCCCAAACCTTCCAAAGCATCGGCGCGGTAGCCGTGGATCACGATGTCGGCATCCTTGAGCAGGCTTTCGAACACGCTGCGGTCGGCTTTCTCACGCAGGTCCAGGCGAGCACAGCGCTTGCCCAGCGTCATTTCCGGTACGACACCCGGTTCGTTCCAGGTGGGCGGGTCGATGCGCAAGACGTCGGCACCCAGGCCGGCGAGAAAACGGCTGGCGACGGGACCGGCGAGTACGCGGGTCAAATCCAGCACCTTGATCCCGGCCAACGGTTGCGCCACCGATCCCCGCCAGGGTTTGGTGTTATGGCTATGGTGGGCGGCGAACTGAATCAACGGTTCGGCGTTCACAGCCTGGCCTTGTGGATGGACCTGCCACTGCTCCCGGCTGCGCATTTCGGCGGCGCAGCCACCGGCATCGACCACGGCCTGCTCCAGATCACTCTTGGCCCATTGCGCCACTTTGCTCGCTACCCCTGCACGGTCAGCGCAGGCGCCAAGCACCGATTCTGCGGCGGCGCGGTGATGGGGGGCATTGGTGTGCAGGCGAATCCAGCCATCCTTGGCGGCATAGTCACCGGCGATGGGGTCCCACAGTGGCGGAACACTCCAGCCCAACGGTCGGATCGAACTCGCGAACCAGAAGGAGGCCAGGCGCCGGTCGACTTCGAGGCCGGGCAAGCGTCCTGTTTGTTGGTGCAACAATTCACTGATGGCCTGGCCGGCGACGGCGATGCTGGCACAGGCCAGGTCCGTGACGGCAAACGCCGAGGGCAGGGCGCCCGTGGAAGTGAAGGGGATTGGCGTGTGCGGCAAGCCGAGTGCGGCTTGAATGGACGTGAGTAAATCAGTCATCGAAGGCCCTCCGGAGCGAGAGCCCGAGCATAGATCAAAATCCGTTCAGGCTTGATGAAAACCTTGTGGGAGCGAGCCTGCTCGCGAAAGCGGAGTGTCAGCCACCATTGATGTCGACTGATACGCCCTCTTCGCGAGCAGGCTCGCTCCCACACGGGATTTGCGGCGGGATCGCTAAACCCGGAACTGATCCATCAGTTTCATCTGGTGGGTGGTCAGGTTGTTGAGTTGGCTGCTGATCTGCGCCGATTCGGTGGCCTGTCCGGTCAGGGTTTCGGTGACGGTGCGGATCGCCGAGACGTTGCGGTTGACCTCTTCGGCCACGGCGCTTTGCTGTTCGGCGGCGCTGGCGATTTGCAGGTTCATGTCACTGATGACGGTGACCGCGTCGCTGATTTTGCTCAAGGCCTGCACCGCTTGCTGGATCTGTCCGGCGTTGCTGTGGGCCTGGGTCTGGCTCGAATGCATGGTGGCGACCACGCCGCGAGTACCGCTCTGGATGCGCTCGATCACCAGGCGGATTTCCTCGACCGAGTCCTGGGTGCGTTTGGCCAGGTTGCGCACTTCATCGGCCACCACCGCAAACCCGCGACCGCTCTCACCGGCACGGGCGGCTTCAATCGCCGCGTTCAGCGCCAGCAGGTTGGTTTGTTCGGCGATGCTGCGGATCACCTCCAGCACCGAACCGATCTGCTCACTGTTCACCGCCAGTGCTTCAACTTCACTTACGGCCTTGCTGACTTCGTCGGCCAGTTGATTGATGTCGCGGGTACTGCGCTCGATGATCTGCATGCCATCGCGAGCCGACTGGTCGGCGCCCTTGGCGGCATTGGCGGCGTTCGACGCACTGTTGGCAACGTCGTGGGCGGTGGCGCTCATTTCGTTGGACGCGGTGGCAACCTGGTCGATTTCGCGGAACTGCACCTGCATGCCTTCGCTGGTCTGGCGGGCGATTTCCGAAGACTGGTCGGCCGTGCCGCGGGCGTCGGTGATGCTCTGCTTGATTTGCGCGATGGTCGGTTGCAGCTTGTCGAGGAAGCGGTTGAACCAACTGACCAACTCGCCCAGTTCATCCTTTTTGCCGTAGTGCAGGCGTTGAGTCAGGTCGCCGTCGCCGCTGGCAATCGCCTTGAGCATGTCGGCCACGCTGTTGATCGGCCGGGTAACGCCCGAGGCGGTGAGCCAGATCAGCAGCAAACCGATCAGCCCGGCAATGATCGCCACACCCACTGCCTTGATCGTGCCGCTTTGCCGGGCGTCGTCGAGCACCGCTTGCAGTTTCACCGAGTCGGCCAGCAACACTTGCTTGGGCAGGTCGATCACCACGCCCCAGGCCTTGGCGTCGGCAATCGGGCTGACCGGGGACACCGCGCGGATCAGGTCACCTTGTTCGAGCACCTTCGGTGCGCCGACGCCCAGCAGTTGCAGCGCGTCCTTGCCAACTGCGCCGAGGGTATCGCCGATGCTTTTGCCGACCTTCGTTGCATCGACACTGTAGGCAGCCATGACACCCGTGCCGGAAACAATCAACATGTGCCCGGCACTGTTGAACAGTTCGCGCTGGGCGTCGACCGCCGCGGCTTGCAGGGCATCGAGGGCGATATCGATACCGACCACGCCGATGGATTTGCCCTCCACCAGCAGCGGCACGGAAATGGTGGTCATCAACACTTCCTTGCCGCCCACCGTATCGGCGTAAGGGTCGAGCAGGCAGGTGCGCTTGCTGTCCCGAGGGCAGGTGTACCAGACGTTGTAGGGCGTACCGCTGAGGTTCAGGGTGGTTTTGGTCATGTCCTCTTCGACCATGATTGTGTTGAGCGCTTCACCCCCGGCACGGCTCCAATAGGTCGCGAACCGGCCGATTTCGTTGGACTGGCGGGCGGCGTCACTGACGAACTCACTGTCCTTGCCGTCCAGGCCATTGGGTTCGAACGCCAGCCAGATACCCAGCACTTTGCCGTTGCGCTCGAAGGCGGTTTTCAGGCTCTGGTTCAACTCTTCACGCAGGGCACCGGGCTCAAGTGAACGCTTGGCGGCCATGGCGCGCATGTCCTTGATCTGATCCGCCAGGGCGGTCACCACAGTCAGGGTCTCGCCGAAGGTCTTCTGCACCCGCACCGCCTGCTCGGCCGCCTTGGCCTGCAACAGGTTCTGCACACTCTCGGTGAGCATCTTGCGGCTGGAGGCACTGACCAGCTCATCATTCTGGTTGGTCTGGTAGACGTTCATGCCCACGATCAACGTGACTACGCCGAGCAGGCACAGACCGGAGAGCAGGACAGTTTTCAGGCGGATGGACAGTGAGTCGAACATAGGGCGAACTCGCGAATGGGTGAGGTGTTGGCTGGAGTCGGGAACGACTCGTTACGCCAAATCCATTCAGCGCCATTCATGGCACATCGGCGTCGGTATGAGGTGCATGAGGCCGATGCCGACGAACGGTCATGGTTGAACGTTTGCGGGGGAAAATGTGCCGAAAAGCGGAAAAAAACGAGAAAAAACGCGGTGTGATTCAGGCCCGATTGCCCAGGCCCATCCCGCCCGGCTTCTTAACTGCGCCCCGACAAATACGTCGCGTAATCCGGAATCCGGTGCGTGTGCGCCTGATTCATCAATGGGCTGCTGAGCAGGTAGTCGGCGCTGCATTCGTTGCACGCCACCGGAATGTTCCAGACCGCTGCAACGCGAAGCAACGCCTTGATGTCCGGGTCGTGGGGTTGCGGTTCGAAGGGGTCCCAGAAGAACACCAGCATGTCGACCCGTTGCTCGGCGATTCGCCCGCCGAGCTGTTGGTCGCCGCCCAGCGGTCCGCTGATCATGCTCTCTACGGGCAGGTCGAGGCGTTGTTGCAACAACAACCCCGTGGTGCCGGTGGCCACCAGTTCGTGTTGCGCGAGCTTGTCTTTCTGCCGCTCGGCCCAGTCCAGCAGAAACACCTTGCAGTGGTCATGGGCGACCAGGGCGATGCGCTTGCGGGCTGCCATGGTCTTTTGAGTGAATGTGATTCCGATCATCGACGGTGCTCCGGAAATGGCACACACCCTGTAGGAGCGAGCTTGCTCGCGATGAACTGTCGAACACCGCGGGGCATCAGGTTCCCCGCGTTATCGTTCACGACCATCGCGACGGTGCGACGATTCGACAGGCTCGCTCCTACAGGAAGGGGGGCGAGGCTTATTCGGCGTTACACAACGCCAGGCAGTTATCGAGCATGCGGTTGGAGAAGCCCCATTCGTTGTCGTACCAGGCCAGTACCTTGAGCAGCTTGCCGCTGGATTTGGTGTGGTTGGCGTCGAAGATCGACGACAGCGGGTTGTGGTTGAAGTCGCTGGAGACCAGCGGAAGGGTGTTGTAGCCGAGGATCTTCGAGTGCTGGCTGGCATGCTTGAGCAGTTCGTTGACCTCTTCGGCCGACGCTTCACGCTTGAGCTGCACGGTCAGGTCCACCAGGGACACGTTGATCACTGGTACGCGCACCGACATGCCGGTCAACTTGCCCGCCAGTTCCGGCAACACCAGGCCGACCGCTTCGGCCGCACCGGTCTTGCTCGGAATCATGTTCTGGGTAGCCGAACGGGCACGGTACGGGTCGACGTGGTAGACGTCGGTCAGGTGCTGGTCATTGGTGTAGGCGTGGATCGTGGTCATCAGGCCGCTTTCGATGCCCAGCTCGCGATGCAGCACCTGGGCCACCGGTGCCAGGCAGTTGGTGGTGCACGACGCGTTGGAAATAATCTGGTGCGACTGGCGCAGAATGTCGTGGTTGACCCCGTAAACCACGGTGGCGTCGGCGCCCTTGGCCGGGGCCGAGATGATCACTTTGCGTGCGCCGGCCGTAATATGCGCGGCGGCTTTGGTCCGGTCGGTGAACAGGCCGGTGCATTCGAATACCACATCAATCTTTTCCGCGGCCCAAGGCAGGTCGGCCGGATTGCGAATGGCACTGACGGAGATACGGTCGCCGTTGACGGTGAGGCTTTCCTGATCATGCTGGACATCGGCGTCGAACGTGCCATGAACCGTGTCGTACTTGAGCAGGTGCGCATTGATCGCGCTGTCCCCCAAATCGTTGATGGCGACGATCTGCAGATCCTGACGATAGCCTTGGGTATAGAGTGCGCGCAGAACGTTACGGCCAATGCGGCCAAAACCATTGATAGCTATTCGTAGAGTCATTTGTCAGCGCCGCCGTCGTTTTGTTGTTGGAATAACAAGATTATTCGTAAAAAAATAGAAAACAAGCCTTTTTAATGGCAATATTTTGTTCAATCTACAACGAGTGACCTGAATCAACTGGTCCCAATGGTCAACAACGCCGTCTGTCATCCCATCGACAACGGTTGTTGATCAGCATAGACAATCAGGTCGCCACATCCGTTAGCCTGGAGTTCTACACATGCATCCCCGCGTCCTTGAGGTCACCGAACGGCTTATCGCCCGCAGCCGCGCCACGCGTGAGGCTTACCTTGCACTGATTCGCGGTGCGGCCAGCGACGGTCCCATGCGCGGGAAACTGCAATGCGCCAACTTCGCCCACGGCGTGGCCGGCTGCGGCAGCGATGACAAGAACAGCCTGCGGATGATGAACTCCGCCAACATCGCAATAGTTTCGTCATATAACGACATGCTCTCGGCGCACCAGCCGTACGAAGTCTTCCCGGAACTGATCAAAAAGGCCCTGCGCGAGATCGGCTCGGTCGGCCAGTTCGCCGGTGGCACCCCGGCCATGTGCGATGGCGTGACCCAGGGCGAGCCAGGCATGGAGCTGAGCTTGCCGAGCCGTGAAGTGATCGCCTTGTCCACCGCCGTGGCCTTGTCCCACAACATGTTCGACGGCGCGCTGATGCTGGGCATCTGCGACAAGATCGTCCCGGGCCTGATGATGGGCGCGCTGCGCTTCGGTCATCTGCCGATGATTTTCGTCCCGGGCGGGCCAATGGTGTCGGGCATTTCCAACAAGCAGAAAGCCGACGTGCGCCAGCGCTATGCCGAAGGCAAGGCCAGCCGCGAAGAGCTGCTGGAGTCGGAAATGAACTCCTACCACAGCCCCGGCACCTGCACCTTCTACGGCACCGCCAACACCAACCAGCTGCTGATGGAAGTCATGGGCCTGCACTTGCCGGGCGCGTCCTTCGTCAACCCGAACACGCCTTTGCGCGATGCCCTGACCCGCGAAGCGGCGCACCAGGTCACGCGCCTGACCAAGCAGAACGGCAACTACCTGCCGATCGGCGAAATCGTCGACGAGCGTTCGCTGGTCAACTCCATCGTCGCCCTGCACGCCACCGGTGGTTCCACCAACCACACTCTGCACATGCCGGCCATCGCCATGGCGGCAGGCATCCAGTTGACCTGGCAGGACATGGCCGACCTCTCCGAGGTGGTGCCGACCCTGAGCCACGTCTATCCGAACGGCAAGGCCGACATCAACCACTTCCAGGCCGCGGGCGGCATGTCGTTCCTGATCCGTGAACTGCTGGACGCCGGACTGCTCCATGAGAACGTCAACACGGTGCTGGGCCATGGCCTGAGCCGTTACACCCAGGAACCGTTCCTCGACAACGGTGAACTGGTCTGGCGCGAAGGCATCACTGAAAGCCTCGATGAAAGCATCCTGCGCCCGGTTGCTCGCGCGTTCTCCCCAGAGGGCGGCTTGCGGGTGATGGAAGGCAACCTCGGTCGCGGGGTGATGAAGGTGTCGGCCGTGGCCGTGGAAAACCAGATCGTCGAAGCACCGGCCATGGTGTTCCAGGATCAACAGGATCTGGCCGACGCGTTCAAGGCCGGTTTGCTGGAGAAGGATTTTGTCGCGGTGATGCGCTTCCAGGGCCCACGCTCCAACGGCATGCCGGAGCTGCACAAAATGACGCCGTTCCTCGGCGTGCTTCAGGATCGCGGCTTCAAGGTCGCACTGGTGACCGACGGACGTATGTCCGGGGCCTCGGGGAAAATCCCGGCAGCCATTCACGTCAGTCCCGAAGCCTATGTGGGCGGCGCTTTGGCGCGGGTGCAAGAGGGCGATATCATCCGCGTCGATGGCGTCAAAGGCACTTTGGAGCTTAAGGTGGACGCCGAAGAATTCGCAGCGCGCACGCCGGCCAAGGGATTGTTGGGCAACAACATCGGCACCGGTCGCGAGCTGTTCGGTTTCATGCGCATGGCCTTCAGCTCGGCGGAGCAGGGCGCCAGCGCCTTTACTTCTGCCCTGGAGACGCTTAATTGAAACTGGCTTTGGTCGGTGACATCGGTGGGACCAACGCACGGTTCGCGTTGTGGAAAAACCAGCAGCTGGAATCGGTCCAGGTGCTCGCGACGGCCGGCCATGCCAGCCCGGAAGAGGCGATCAGCCTCTACCTGAGCGGCTTGGGGCTGGCGCCGGGTTCGATCGGCTCGGTGTGCCTGTCGGTGGCCGGCCCGGTGAGCGGTGATGAATTCAAGTTCACCAACAACCACTGGCGCCTCAGTCGCCAGGGCTTCTGCCGGACCTTGCAGGTCGAGCAACTGTTGCTGGTCAATGACTTCTCGGCGATGGCCCTGGGCATGACGCGTTTGCAGCCGGGCGAATTTCGCGTGGTCTGCGAAGGCACGCCTGAGCCGCTGCGCCCTGCGGTGGTGATCGGTCCGGGTACTGGCCTTGGCGTAGGCACCTTGCTCGACCTCGGCGAAAGGCGTTTTGCCGCGCTGCCGGGGGAGGGTGGTCACGTCGATTTGCCGCTGAGCAGTCCGCGGGAAACCCAGTTGTGGCAGCACATCTTTAATGAGATCGGGCATGTCAGCGCGGAAACCGCGTTGAGCGGCGGTGGTTTGCCTCGGGTCTACCGGGCGATCTGTGCGGTGGACGGCCACACGCCGGTACTCGACACCCCGGAAGCGATCACCGCTGCCGGTCTGGCGGGCGACCCGATTGCCCTGGAAGTGCTCGAACAATTCTGCTGCTGGCTCGGTCGCGTGGCCGGTAACAACGTATTGACCACGGGTGCGCGCGGTGGCGTGTACATCGTCGGTGGCGTGATTCCGCGCTTCGCCGATTTCTTCCTCGAAAGCGGTTTCGCCCGGTGCTTTGCCGACAAGGGCTGCATGAGCGATTACTTCAAGGGGATACCGGTGTGGCTGGTGACGGCACCGTATTCCGGGTTGGTGGGCGCGGGTGTGGCGCTGGACCAGATGTAAGACCGAGTTGCCTTCATCGCGAGCAAGCATTGCTCCCACAGGGTCTGCAGCGAAACCTGTGGGAGCAAAGCTTGCTCGCGATGGGGCCGGAGCAGACAACATAGATTTACGCTCGATCAGGCATAATCCGCCCAATTCAAACAACAAGGACGCCGCCCCGTGAGCTCAGTCAACAAGTCGATTTTGTTGGTCGATGACGATCAAGAGATACGCGAGTTGCTGGACACCTACCTGACCCGCGCCGGTTTCCTGGTCCGCACCACGCCCGATGGCGCCGGGTTCCGGCAGGCGTTGAACGATCAGCCGAGCGACCTGGTGATCCTCGACGTGATGCTGCCGGACGAGGACGGTTTCAGTCTGTGTCGATGGATTCGCCAGCACCCCAAGCGAGCGCAGGTGCCGATCATCATGCTCACCGCCAGTTCCGACGAGGCCGACCGGGTCATTGGTCTGGAGCTGGGTGCCGACGATTACCTGGGCAAACCCTTCAGCCCCCGTGAATTGCAGGCACGCATCAAAGCCCTGTTGCGCCGGGCCCAGTTCGGGCAGGAACGAAACGGCGGTGAAGTGCTGGCTTTCGATGACTGGCGGCTGGACATGGTCAGCCACCGGTTGTTTCACATCGATGGCGAAGAGGTGATTCTGTCCGGCGCCGATTTCGCCTTGTTGAAACTGTTCCTCGATCACCCTCAGGAAATCCTCGACCGCGACACCATCGGTAACGCCACCCGGGGCCGCGAACTGATGCCGCTCGATCGCATCGTCGACATGGCCGTCAGTCGCCTGCGCCAGCGCCTGCGCGATACGGAAAAGCCGCCACGGTTGATTCGCACCGTGCGGGGCAGCGGCTACCAGTTGGCGGCCAATGTGATTGCCAACAATGGTCACTGAGTCCCTGCGCAAACTCGCCGCACGAGTACCGGTGCCGCGCTCGCTGCTCGGGCGCATGTTGCTGCTGACCCTGCTGGCGGTGCTGTTCGCCCAGGCGTTGTCGAGCGTGATCTGGGTTTCGCAATTGCGCGCCACGCAGCTTGAAGGCCTGGTCACCAGCGCCCGCAGCCTCGCCCATTCGATGACCGCCAGTGTCAGTTATTTCCGTTCATTGCCGGTGGCGTTCCGGCCGTTGGTGCTCGATCAGTTGCGCAGCATGGGCGGCACGCGGTTCGTGGTCACGCTCAACGACAAACCACTGGGCATGGAAGTCTTGCCGATCACGCCGCGCAAGGCGGCGGTGATCAAAGCGGTGGATGAAGTGTTGCGCCAATCCCTGGGCCAGGACACCGATATCTCGGTGACCTTTGTCAGCCCCGAGGACCTGCGGATCTTCAATGGCGGCCTGAAACTCGACGAGCTACCACGTTCCTGGGCGCACTACGCGTTGACGCTGGAACCGGTGAACCCGCCGGTGCTGGTGACGCAGATCCAGATGGCGCCCGGTGAATGGCTGTACATCGCCTCGTTGTTGCCCGAACCCTACACCAGTTTTGAAGAACAAGGCCTGCCGGCGCAACAGGTGTGGTTCATTGTCCTCACCAGCGGCTTTCTGCTGTTGTTCATTGGCCTGTTGGTGCATTGGCAGAGCCGTCCACTCAAGCGTCTGGCGCGGGCGGCGCGGGACTTGTCGCTGGGCGCCGACGTCGAGCCGGTAGCCGAGGGCGGCGGCAGTGAAGTGGTCGAAGTCGGCCGGGCCTTCAACACCATGCGCGAACGCATCAGCCGTTACCTGACCGAACGCAGTCAGTTGTTCAGCGCGATTTCCCACGACCTGCGCACGCCGATCACCCGGTTGCGGCTGCGGGTCGAATTGCTCGAAGACGAAAAACTGCAAGCCAAGTTCGGCCGTGATCTGGACGAATTGGAGTTGCTGGTCAAAGGCGCGCTGCAATGCGTGAAAGACACCGATATCCACGAAAACATCGAGCCGGTGGATCTCAATCATGTACTCCATTGTCTGGTGGAACCTTATCTGGCACCGAACGGCAACGGCCGCGTGACCCAGCAGGGGCGGGCACTGGCGGCTTATCCGGGCAAGCCGCTGGCGCTCAAGCGTTGCATCGGCAACCTGATCGACAACGCCTTGAAGTACGGACAGAACGCCCACCTGCACATCGATGACGATGACAGTGCGTTCGTGCTGCATGTCGACGACGAAGGGCCGGGGGTTCCCGAGCAGCGGCTGGAGCAGGTGTTCGAGCCACACTTCCGTCTGGCCGGGCAGCAACAGGGGTATGGGTTGGGGCTGGGGATCGCCCGGAACATTGCCCATAGTCATGGGGGGGAAGTGAGTTTGCAGAATTTGCGTGAAGGCGGGTTGCGGGTGACGTTGCAGTTGCCGCGCAGTGTTGATTAGTTAAACCGCGTTATCGTTCTTCGCGAGCAGGCTCGCTCCCACAGTGGTTTCGCGTCTAATACCAATCCAATGTGGGAGCGAGCCTGCTCGCGAAGGCGTCAGACCATGCAACACATTCTTCAAGGCAATTGTCACTGAACGGTGACATAACCCACCCCCTTCGTTACAAGCCCGCCCCGGCCCGTTGTTTAGACTCCCCTCAGTCATAACAACAAAAAAGGCCCCCCATGCACACCTTCCAACCCGCCTTCAGCAGTTGGCTGAACGCACCCGCCCATCAGCAATGGCTCGCCGCCGAAGGACTGCGCCTGCTGGCGTTTGCCAAGGCTTCGAAACTGCCTGAAGGCTTCGGCAATCTCGACGAACGAGGTCGTTTGCCGGCCGATGCGCAAGCCGAAACCATGAACACCGCGCGCATGACCCACAGCTTCGCCCTGGCCCATATCCAAGGCCTGCCGGGGTTTGCCGAGCTGGTGGATCACGGCATCCAGGCCCTGCGCGGGCCGTTGCGCGATGCGCTGTACGGTGGCTGGTTCGCCGTCGCCGAACACCGTGACGGCAACACCGGCAAGAACGCCTACCTGCATGCCTTCGTGGCGCTGGCCGCCAGTTCCGCTGTGGTTGCGCAACGTCCCGGTGCGCAAGCATTGCTCGACGATGCCATCGACATCATCGACACGTATTTCTGGAGCGAGGAGGAGGGCGCCATGCGCGAGTCCTTCAACCGTGACTGGAAAGCAGAGGAAGCCTATCGCGGTGCCAACAGCAACATGCACGCCACCGAAGCCTTTCTCGCACTGGCCGATGTCACCGACGACAAGCGCTGGCTGTGCCGGGCTCAGCGCATCGTCGAACGGGTGATTCATGGTCATGCCGCCACCAACGGCTACCTGGTGGTCGAGCATTTCGACCTCGACTGGCAGCCGTTGCGTGAATACAACCGCGACAACCCGGCCGACGGTTTTCGCCCGTACGGCACCACGCCTGGGCACGGTTTCGAATGGGCACGGCTGTTGTTGCACCTCGAAGCGGCGCGAGTGCGAGCCGGGATGCTCACTCCGGGCTGGCTGGCCACCGATGCGCAAAAACTCTTCGAGCAAAACTGCCTGCATGGCTGGGATGTCGATGGTGCGCCCGGCATTGTCTACACCCTCGACTGGGACAATCGCGCCGTGGTTCGCCACCGCCTGCACTGGACTCATTGCGAAGCCAGCGCCGCTGCCAGTGCCTTGCTCAAGCGTACGGGCGATGCGCAGTACGAACACTGGTACCGACTATTCTGGGAGTTCTGTGACCGTCATTTCATCGACCGCTGCGAGGGTAGCTGGCACCACGAACTCGATCCGTTGAACCGCCCGAGTGCCGATATCTGGGCGGGAAAACCGGATCTTTATCACGCCTGGCAAGCCCTGTTGATCCCGGGCCTGCCATTGGCGCCGAGCATGGCCAGTGCTCTGGCAGCGTTGTCCCAGAGCGCTCCTGTGTAACCATATGGTGACATTCGCGCGTCCCTTCGTTACCTGCCAAGGGTTGGCGCCTGTTTAAAATCCTATGCAGCGCAAGCAACAGACTTGCATGCATAACAACAAGAAAGGTGCTCCTAGATGAATGCGATTTCTCGCCTCGCTACTGTCATTTCTCTCGCTTCCCTGTCTGCGCTCCCCCTCAGTGTCCTCGCTGCCGAATCCAAGGGTTCCGTTGAAGTCGTTCACTGGTGGACGTCCGGTGGTGAAAAGGCAGCGGTCGATGTCCTCAAGGCTCAAGTCGAAAAAGACGGCTTCACCTGGAAGGACGGCGCAGTCGCCGGTGGTGGCGGTTCCACGGCCATGACCGTTCTCAAGAGCCGCGCCGTCGCCGGCAACCCGCCGGGCGTTGCCCAGATCAAAGGCCCGGACATCCAGGAGTGGGGCAGCACCGGTCTGCTCAGCACCGACGCGTTGAAAGACGTTTCCAAGGCGGAAAACTGGGATGGCCTGCTGTCGAAGAAAGTCTCCGACACCGTGAAGTACGAAGGCGATTACGTAGCCGTGCCGGTGAACATCCACCGCGTCAACTGGCTGTGGATCAACCCGGAAGTGTTCAAGAAAGCCGGGATCGACAAGGCCCCGACCACCCTCGAAGAATTCTATGCAGCGGGCGACAAGCTGAAAGCCGCCGGCTTCATCGCGCTCGCTCACGGTGGCCAGCCGTGGCAGGACAGCACCGTGTTTGAAGACGTGGTGCTCTCGGTTATGGGCGCTGACGGTTACAAGAAAGCCCTGGTGGATCTCGATCAGAAAACCCTGTCCGGCCCTGAGATGACCAAGTCGTTCGCCGAGCTGAAAAAGATCACCGGTTACATGGACCCGAACCGCGCCGGTCGTGACTGGAACATCGCCGCCGCCGACGTCATCAACGGCAAGGCCGGCATGCAGATGATGGGCGACTGGGCGAAAAGCGAATGGACCGCCGCGAAGAAAGTCGCCGGCAAGGACTACCAGTGCGTAGCGTTCCCGGGCACTGAAAAAGCCTTCACCTACAACATCGACTCCCTGGCGGTGTTCAAGCTCAAGGCCGATCGCAAGGGTGACATCGCTGCCCAGCAAGACCTGGCCAAGGTCGCATTGGGTACCGACTTCCAGAAAGTCTTCAGCATGAACAAGGGTTCGATCCCGGTGCGTAACGACATGCTGAACGAAATGGACAAGCTCGGTTTCGACGAGTGTGCCCAGAAGTCGGCGAAGGACTTCATCGCGGACGACAAGACCGGCGGCCTGCAACCAAGCATGGCGCACAACATGGCCACCTCCCTGGCTGTGCAAGGCGCGATCTTCGACGTGGTCACCAACTTCATGAACGACAAGGACGCCGACCCGGCCAAGGCCAGTGCTCAACTGGCGTCGGCGGTCAAAGCGGCCCAGTAATCCCTGACACAGTCTGTTCCTGGTTGGAATGGGGTTGTGTGGGAGCTGGCTTGCCAGCGATGCAGGCGACTCGGTTTGACTTTGAACCCGGTTGATCCCATCGCTGGCAAGCCAGCTCCCACAGGGTCCTGCATCCACCATGGATCACCGTGCCAGTTTCATTCCTCTAAACCTGGATTATCCCGATGAGCTCTGTGGCGGTTTTCAGCAAAGCCTCACCGTTCGATGCGCTGCAACGCTGGTTACCCAAGTTGGTACTGGCGCCGAGCATGCTGATCGTGTTGGTTGGCTTTTACGGTTACATCATCTGGACGTTCATTCTGTCCTTCACCAATTCCAGCTTCATGCCGAGCTACAAGTGGGTTGGCCTGCAGCAATACATGCGCCTGATGGACAACGACCGCTGGTGGGTCGCGAGCAAAAACCTTGCGGTGTTCGGCGGCCTGTTCATCGGCATCAGTCTGGTGTTGGGCGTGTTCCTCGCGGTGCTGCTGGACCAGCGCATCCGCAAGGAAGGCTTCATCCGCACCGTCTACCTGTACCCGATGGCGCTATCGATGATCGTCACCGGTACCGCGTGGAAATGGCTGCTCAACCCAGGCCTTGGCCTGGACAAGATGCTGCGTGACTGGGGCTGGGAAGGCTTCCGGCTGGACTGGCTGGTGGATCAGGATCGCGTGGTGTATTGCCTGGTGATCGCCGCCGTGTGGCAAGCCTCCGGTTTTGTGATGGCGATGTTCCTCGCCGGCCTGCGCGGTGTCGATCAGTCGATCATCCGTGCCGCGCAAGTCGACGGTGCGAGCCTGCCGACCATCTACCTGAAGATCGTACTGCCGAGCCTGCGCCCGGTGTTCTTCAGCGCCTTCATGATCCTCGCGCACATTGCGATCAAGAGCTTCGACCTGGTGGCGGCGATGACCGCCGGCGGTCCCGGCTACTCGTCCGACCTGCCGGCGATGTTCATGTATTCCTTCACCTTCAGCCGTGGCCAGATGGGCATCGGTTCGGCCAGCGCCATGCTGATGCTCGGTGCCGTGCTGACCATCCTCGTGCCGTACCTGTACTCCGAGCTGCGAGGCAAACGCCATGACTAATCAATTGGGCAAACCGGGGATCAGCTTCAGCCGCATCGCGATCTACACCACACTTCTGCTGGCCGCAGCGGTGTACCTGATCCCGCTGGTGGTGATGCTGCTGACCAGCTTCAAAACGCCGGAAGACATCCGCACCGGCAACCTGTTGAGCTGGCCGGCCGTGATCGACGGCATTGGCTGGATCAAGGCCTGGGATGTGGTGGGCGGCTACTTCTGGAACTCGGTGAAAATTACCGTACCGGCGGTGCTGATCTCGACCTTCATCGGTGCCATGAACGGCTACGTGTTGTCGATGTGGCGCTTCCGCGGTTCGCAACTGTTCTTCGGCCTGTTGCTGTTCGGCTGCTTCCTGCCGTTCCAGACCGTGCTGCTGCCGGCCTCGTTCACCCTCGGCAAGTTCGGCCTGGCGAACACCACCTCGGGCCTGGTGCTGGTGCACGTGGTCTACGGCCTGGCGTTCACCACACTGTTCTTCCGTAACTACTACGTGAGCATTCCGGATGCCCTGGTCAAGGCTGCACGCCTGGATGGCGCAGGTTTCTTCACGATCTTCTGGAAGATCCTGCTACCGATGTCGATCCCGATCGTGATGGTCTGCCTGATCTGGCAGTTCACCCAGATCTGGAATGACTTCCTGTTCGGCGTGGTGTTCGCCAGTGGCGATGCCCAGCCGATTACCGTGGCGCTGAACAATCTGGTCAACACCAGCACCGGGACCAAGGAATACAACGTTGATATGGCCGCCGCGATGATCGCCGGGCTGCCGACACTGTTGGTCTACATATTCGCTGGCAAGTATTTCCTGCGTGGGCTGACGTCCGGCGCGGTCAAGGGGTAGAAACATGGCAACTCTCGAATTACGCAACGTCAACAAGACCTACGGCGCCGGATTGCCGGACACCCTGAAGAACATCGAACTGAAGATCGATGACGGGGAATTTTTGATCCTGGTCGGTCCGTCCGGTTGCGGCAAATCCACCTTGATGAATTGCATCGCGGGCCTGGAAACCATCAGCGGCGGCGCGATCCTGGTGGATGATGCCGACATCAGCGGCATGAGTCCGAAGGATCGCGACATCGCCATGGTGTTCCAGTCCTATGCGCTGTACCCCACCATGAGCGTGCGGGACAACATCGCCTTCGGCCTGAAGATTCGCAAAATGCCGACTGCCGACATCGACGAAGAAGTCGCTCGCGTCGCCAAGCTGTTGCAGATCGAACACCTGCTCAACCGCAAGCCCGGTCAACTTTCCGGTGGTCAGCAACAGCGGGTGGCGATGGGCCGTGCGTTGGCGCGGCGGCCGAAGATTTATCTGTTCGACGAACCGCTGTCCAACCTCGACGCCAAGCTGCGGGTCGAGATGCGTACCGAAATGAAACTGATGCACCAGCGCCTGAAAACCACCACGGTCTACGTGACCCACGACCAGATCGAAGCCATGACCCTGGGCGACAAGGTGGCGGTGATGAAGGACGGGATCATTCAGCAATTCGGCACGCCGAAAGATATCTACAACAACCCGGCCAACCTGTTCGTGGCGAGCTTCATCGGTTCGCCGCCGATGAATTTCATCCCGTTGCGTTTGCAGCGCAAGGACGGGCGCCTGCTGGCGTTGCTCGACAGCGGCCAGGCCCGTTGCGAATTGCCGCTGGGCATGCAGGACGCCGGTCTTGAAGACCGCGAAGTGATCCTTGGCATGCGTCCCGAACAGATTGTCCTGGCCAACGGCGAGGCGAACGGTTTGCCGACCATCCGCGCCGAAGTGCAGGTCACCGAACCGACCGGTCCCGACACACTGGTCTTCGTCAATCTCAACAACACCAAGGTCTGCTGCCGCCTCTCACCGGATGTTGCACCGGCGGTGGGCGAGACCCTGACCCTGCAATTCGATCCGGCGAAAGTGCTGCTGTTCGATGCCAAGACCGGTGAACGCCTGGGGGCTGCAGGCCTGCCGAAAGCCGAGAGCCACGCTGACAACGTCGCCCAATTCAAAGGCCGCTGAAGATCAAAAACTGTGGGTAATCCCCCTGTGGGAGCGAGCCGGCTCCGGGCGGCGCTCCGACGAATACGGTCTGACATTCAACATAGATGTCGTCTGACACACCGCCTTCGCGAGCAGGCTCGCTCCCACAAGGGGCATCTCCCAACTGATGTAACCGCGTTAGATAAAAACAGTTAATAACAATAAGACGAGGATGTAGGGATGAAGAAGAACAACAACGCTCAGCTTATCTGCCAGTTATCGGCCGTTGCGGCCATGATGCTGGCCGGTAGCGTGCACGCGGCTGATGCGTTTAGCGCCGACTCCGAATGGATGACCGGTGATTGGGGTGGTGAACGGACCCGGCTGATCGAGCAAGGTATCGACATCAAGATGGACTATGTCGGTGAAGTGGGCGCCAACCTTCACGGCGGTTTCAACAACGACAAGACTGCGCGTTACTCCGACCAGTTTGGCCTGGGCGCGGCGCTGGACCTGCAAAAACTGCTGGGCTGGGATAACACCCAGGCCAAGATCCAGCTCACCAACCGTAACGGTGAGAACATCTCCAATGACCGCGTCGGCGATCCGCGTGCCGGCACCTTGAGTTCCTCCCAGGAGGTCTTCGGCCGTGGCCACATGGTCCGACTGACCCAGCTGTGGATCAAGCACCAGTTCCTCGACGGTAAACTGGACGTCAAGGCCGGTTACTTCGGCGAAGGCGAAGACTTCAACACCTTCCCTTGCGAGTTCCAGAACCTGGCGTTCTGCGGTTCCCAGGTGGGTAACTGGGCGACCAACATCTGGTACAACTGGCCGGTCAGCCAGGCCGCGATCCGTGTGAAGTACAACATCTCGCCTGAGTTCTATGCGCAGATCGGCGCGTACAACCAGAACACCTCGCAACTGGAGCACGGTAACGGCTTCAAGCTCAGTGGCAGCGGGACCAATGGCACCGTCTTGCCGGTCGAGCTGGTGTGGTTGCCGAACCCTGGCAACCTGCCGGGCGAATACCGTGTCGGTTACTACAAAAGCACGTCCAACGCCGACGACGTTCGCAAAGACGACAACGGCAATGATGCGGCCACCACCGGCAACGCCTTTCGCAGCCACGACAGCAAGCACGGCTACTGGTTCGTTGCGCAGCAACAGCTGACCAGCCACAACGGTGACAAGTCCCGCGGTCTGAGCGT
This sequence comes from Pseudomonas sp. WPR_5_2, assembly GCF_003634475.1. NCBI lineage: Bacteria > Pseudomonadati > Pseudomonadota > Gammaproteobacteria > Pseudomonadales > Pseudomonadaceae > Pseudomonas > Pseudomonas sp. WPR_5_2. The sequence continues at coordinate 392,941 of NZ_RBLA01000006.1, forward strand.
TGCCGCCAACGCCACTTTCCATGACAAGGACACCAACATCGTCGACAACTACCAGTCGCTGATGTTTGTGTACAAGGGCCCGTTCGATGCGCGTCCAAAAGATGACGTCGGCATTGGTTTCGCCCGTATCCATGTCAACGATGACGTGAAGAAAAACGCCGAGCTGACCAACGCTGCCAATGGTGTCACCGAGTACGAGGACCCACTGTTCTCCCCGTTGCGTGAGACCGAGTACAACTACGAGCTCAACTACGGCTTCCACGTGACCAACTGGCTGACCGTGCGTCCCAACCTGCAATACATCACTCACCCGGGCGGTGTGGATGAAGTGGATAACGCACTGGTCGCTGGCCTGAAAATTCAGTCGGTGTTCTGACGTTGTTGCGATAAGCTCCTCTCCATGTGCGCATTTTGCGGACAGCCATGGCTGTCCGCTTTTTTTTGGGGTGGCGCACCCAGGTAAAGATGATTTTCAGGACCGTGGCACATGCTTGAGCATCCGCTACAACGCTTCTTCAAATCCTTGCGCGAACGGCCGGTGTTTGCGTGGGAGCGCTATCAGAAGCGCGACGTGTTGGTGATCGATCATCCGCTGTGTCAGGCGGTGTTCAGTCGTCAGGGCGCGCAGTTGTTGCATTTCCAGCCCAAGGGCCAGAAACCCTGGTTGTGGTGCGCGGCGAAGTGGCCGCAGGTCGGGGCCATTCGCGGTGGCGTGCCGGTGTGCTGGCCTTGGTATGGCCGCCATCCAAGCGAAAATGCCTGGCCTTCCCACGGCTGGGCACGTTTGCTCGACTGGAAGCTGATCGACAGCAGCAGTGAAAACGACGGCGTGCGCCTGCACTGGCAACTTCAGTTGTGCGACTGGCAAGTGGACCTGCACGCGCACCTCGGGGAGCGCATGGACCTGCGCTTGAGCACCGAGCATCACGACAGCCTTCCCTGCCAATTGAGTCAGGCGTTGCACGCTTACTGGCGTATTGGTGACGTCGGCGAGGTAGCGCTGTCTGGACTCGACGGCGCGCAAGGTTACGACCAGTTGAACCGGCAGGTTTGTCAGCAGGAAGGTGAGTTGCGCGTCGATGGCGGCTGTCAGCGGGTGTTCCAGCATGACGGCGAGCTGCAGCTCAATGATCACGCCTGGCAGCGGGCGCTGTGCATCGATACCGGCGATGCGGCGGACACGGTGGTCTGGCACCCGGGCTCGCGGCCGTTGCTGGGCGTGAGCTGGAATGAGATATCGGAGTTCGTTTGCGTGGAGGCTGCGAGCGGCGGGACTGACAGTCTGTGCCTGAAGCCTGGGGAGCGGGCGCATTTGAGTTTGCAGGCGCGGGTGGGGGCCTGATTTTGTGGTGGCGCCGCTGACGCCATCGCGGGCAAGCCCACTCCCACAGTAACCGCGGCGGTCACAGGTTTTGTGTTCGACGCAGACACTGTGGGAGCTCGCTTGCCAGCGAAGAGGCCCGCTCAGACAATGAAAATGCCGGATCAGTTGAACTCGTCACCCACCGGATACCGGCTCGCATTCAAGCTCTCTTTGATCTTGCGCAAATGCGGCTGGAAATCCACGCCCCGACGCAAGGTCATGCCGGTCGCCAGTACGTCCAGCACGGTCAGCTGGATGATCCGCGAGGTCATCGGCATGTAGATGTCGGTGTCTTCCGGCAGCGGAATGTTCAGGCTCAAGGTACTGGCCTTGGCCAGGGGCGAGTTCTCTGCGGTCAAACCGAGCACCGATGCGCCGTTTTCCCGGGCGATGCGTGCCACTTCCACCAGTTCGCGGGTGCGGCCGGTGTAGGAAATGATCACGAACAGCTCGCCGGTGTGTGCCACCGAAGCAATCATGCGCTGCATCAGCACGTCGGCGTGGGCGGTCACGGCCAGGTTGAAACGGAAGAACTTGTGCTGCGCATCCAGGGCCACGGGGGCTGAGGCGCCGAGACCGAAGAAGTGGATCTGCCGGGCCTGGATCAACAGGTCGACGGCGCGGCTGATCAGGTTCGGGTCCAGTGCCTGGCAAGCGCTGTCCAGGGACGCGATGGCGCTGCCGAAGATTTTCTGGGTATAGGCTTCCGGATTGTCGTCGGCCTCCACCGCGCGGCTGACGTACGCCGCGCCGCTGGCCAGGCTCTGGGCCAATTGCAATTTGAGTTCGGGGTAGCCGCTGACGCCGAACGAACGGCAGAAACGGTTGACCGTCGGCTCACTGACCGACGCGGCCTGGGCGAGGGCGGCGATGCTGAACCGGGTGGCCTGCTGTGGGTTGAGCAGGATCACCTCGGCGACTTTGCGTTCGGCCTTGTTCAGCTCTTCAAGGCGATTCTGGATCTGCTCCAGGAGATTTCGCACGCGGTCCATATGGATTTCCTTGATTCACCTGCGCCGATAAGCGCACGGCTAATGCAAAAAGGGCCTTTGATGCGGCCCGTAACGGTGGCCTATCCTACTGATGGCTCCGACCGACCACCACTCGGAATCTGTATTTTGCGAAAATGTTGTGGTTATTACTACATTTTCCCTTGAGTGATGCCTTGAAAAAAGGTATTTGTAGCTTAACTTGATAAAAGAACAAACATCATGCCTTCGATTACGGTTGAACCGTGCACCTTTGCCTTGTTCGGCGCCCTCGGCGATCTGGCCTTGCGCAAGCTGTTTCCTGCCCTTTATCAACTCGATGGTGCCGGCCTGCTGCACGAGGACACGCGGATCATCGCGCTGGCCCGTGAGGCTGGCAGCGAGCAGGAGCATTTGGCATTCATTGCCTCCGAGCTGCGCCGCTATGTTGGTGCCAAAGAGCTGGACGAAGCCGTGGTCGAGCGCTTCCTTGCGCGGCTGAGCTACCTGCACGTCGATTTCCTCAAGGCCGAAGACTATGTGGCCCTGGCTGAGCTGGCCGGTAGCGCGCAACGGGTCATTGCCTATTTCGCCACGCCGGCAGCGGTGTACGGTGCGATCTGCGAGAACCTGGCGAAGGTCGGCCTGGCGGAAAACACCCGCGTGGTGCTGGAAAAGCCGATCGGTTCGGACCTGGAATCCTCGCGCAAGGTCAACGACGCCGTGGCGCAGTTCTTCCCGGAGAACCGCACGTATCGCATCGACCACTACCTGGGCAAGGAAACGGTGCAGAACCTGATTGCCCTGCGTTTCGCCAACAGCCTGTTCGAAACCCAGTGGAACCAGCACTACATCTCCCACGTGGAAATCACCGTGGCCGAGAAGGTCGGTATCGAGGGCCGCTGGGGCTACTTCGACAAGGCCGGCCAGCTGCGGGACATGATCCAGAATCACCTGCTGCAACTGCTCTGCCTGATCGCCATGGACCCGCCGGCCGATCTGTCCGCCGACAGCATCCGCGACGAGAAGGTCAAGGTCCTCAAGGCGTTGGCGCCGATCAGTCCGGAGGGCCTGACCACCCAGGTGGTGCGCGGCCAGTACATCGCCGGCCATAGCGAAGGCAAGGCGGTGCCGGGTTACCTGGAAGAGCCCAATTCCAACACCCAGAGCGACACCGAAACCTTCGTCGCCCTGCGTGCCGATATCCGCAACTGGCGTTGGGCGGGTGTGCCTTTCTATCTGCGCACCGGCAAGCGCATGCCGCAAAAGCTGTCGCAGATCGTCATCCATTTCAAGGAACCGTCGCATTACATCTTCGCTCCCGAGCAGCGCCTGCAAATCAGCAACAAGCTGATTATCCGCCTGCAACCGGACGAAGGCATTTCCTTGCGCGTGATGACCAAAGATCAAGGCCTGGACAAGGGCATGCAACTGCGCAGCGGCCCGTTGCAGCTGAATTTTTCCGACACTTGGCGCAGCGCACGGATTCCCGATGCCTACGAGCGGTTGTTGCTGGAAGTGATGCGTGGCAATCAGAACCTGTTTGTCCGTAAAGATGAAATCGAAGCCGCGTGGAAGTGGTGTGACCAGTTGATCGCCGGGTGGAAAAAATCCGGTGATGCGCCCAAGCCTTACGCGGCAGGGTCCTGGGGACCGATGAGCTCCATTGCTCTGATCACGCGGGATGGGAGGTCGTGGTATGGCGATATCTGATTTGAAACTGCCCCGGGGCGTCAGCGCCCATTCGTTCAAGAGCTCCGTGCTCTTGGCCGAAGGCCTGGCACTGAACGTGGCCAAACAACTGAGCGAGGCTATTGACGCCCGGGGTACCGCGACCCTGGTGGTGTCCGGTGGCCGCAGCCCGGTGGCGTTTTTCCAGCACCTGGCCAAGCAGGCGCTGGACTGGTCGAACGTGGTGGTCAGCCTGGCTGACGAGCGCTGGGTGCCGGTGGAGCACGCCGACAGCAACGCCGGCCTGATCAAGAAATATCTGTTGCAAGGCCCGGCGGCCAAGGCGCAGTTCCTGAGCCTGTACAGCGCCAGCGCCAACCTGGAACAGGCGGCCGAACACGCCGACCGTTTGCTCGCCGAATTGCCGGCGATCGACGTGCTGGTGCTCGGCATGGGCGACGACGGTCATACCGCGTCGCTGTTTCCCGGCAGCCCGAACCTGGCCGAAGCCCTTCAGGCTGACGGCAGCCGTCGCTGCTACCCGATGCTGGCACCGACCGTGCCGCATCAGCGCCTGACCATGAGTCGTGCGCTGCTGGCTTCGGCCAAACATAAAATCCTGTCGATTTCCGGTCAGTCCAAGCTGACCACCCTGAGTTTCGCGCTGGCCGGTGACGATGTCGCCGAAATGCCGGTGCGCGCATTTCTGCAACCCACGTTAGAGATTTACTGGTGCCCATGAGCCAAGGAACAGCCGCTATGACAAACCCATCCCCGACCGTTTCCATGGCGGATAAAGTTGTCCTGATCGACAGCCTCTGCGCCAAGGCGCGAATCCTGCCGGTGATCACCATCGCCCGCGAGCAGGACGTCCTGCCGCTGGCCGATGCCCTCGCAGCCGGTGGCCTGACCGCCCTGGAAGTGACCCTGCGTTCGCAGTTCGGCCTCAAGGCCATCCAGATCCTGCGTGAACAGCGTCCGGAACTGGTGACCGGTGCCGGCACCGTGCTCGATCGCCACATGTTGGCCGCGGCCGAAGCGGCGGGCTCGCAGTTTATCGTCACTCCGGGCATCACCCGCGACCTGCTGGAAGCCAGCGTCGCCAGCCCGATTCCACTGTTGCCGGGCATCAGCAACGCCTCGGGCATCATGGAAGGCTACGGCCTGGGTTATCGCCGCTTCAAGCTGTTCCCGGCGGAAGTCAGCGGCGGCGTTGCGGCCATCAAGGCCCTGGGCGGCCCGTTCGGCGAGGTGAAATTCTGCCCGACCGGCGGCGTGGGACCTGCCAACATCAAGAGCTACATGGCGTTGAAAAACGTCATGTGCGTGGGCGGTAGCTGGATGCTTGATCCGGAATGGATCAAGAACGGCGACTGGGCCCGCATTCAGGAATGCACCGCCGAGGCCTTGGCACTGCTGGACTGATCGCTTCACCCGACACGTAGTTGTGTGTTTTACGGCTTTAACGGTGCGCTTGGTCGGTGCACCGTTTTTTTTTGCCTGCGAAAAAATGCTTGGCGCGAATCCTTGTGGGAGCGAGCCTGCTCGCGAAGGCGGCGTAACACTCAACATTTGTGGTGGCTGACACACCGCTTTCGCGAGCAGGCTCGCTCCCACAGGTCAGCGCAGCTCCGTCAATGCAGTGACCAGGCGCTTCATGTGCTCAGCCGTGGTGGTCAACCCCGGCGTAATCCGGATGCACGGGCCGCACGCCGCACCACTGCGCACCACGGTGAACAGGTTGTACTCGCTGAGCAGCCGCTCGACCATCGCCTGTTGATCATCCTGCGCGGTAAAGCGCATCGACGTGATGCCGCAATACAGTCGCGGATCATCCGGTGTCAGGACTTCGATGCCCGGCAGTTCGCGTACCTCGCGCACCCACAGGTTGCGCAGGTAGTTCAGTCGCGATCCCTTGGCCGCAGCGCCGCCCATGGCGTGATGCTCTTCCAGCACCAGCTGCAAAGTCAGCAGGGCAGGGATGTTCGGTGTGCTGTAGGGCGTGCGGGCGCGAATGTCGGTGACCGGGAAATGCATTTCGCCCATGTCCGGGTCGATGTCGGCCAGGCGCTCGGGGGCGATGTAGATAAAACCCAGGGTCAGCGGCGCACCGATCCACTTGTGCAGGTTATAGGCAGCAAAGTCGATGCCCAGGTCAATGAGATTGAATTCGAACTGACCCAAGGCATGGGCGCCGTCGAGGATCACATCGATGCCATGCTCCCTGGCGGCAGCGGCAATGGCCTGTACCGGCATTACCAGGCCGGTGCGATGGGTGACGTGGGTCAGGGCCATCAGCTTGAGTCGCGGATAACGGGCGAAGGTTTCACGGTAGGAAGCGAGCAAGCTGTCGAAGCTGGCGGGGTGCAGGTGTTCGATCTCGATCACCTCGACACCGCGATGTTTCGCCAGCCAGCGCATGGCGCCCTTGACGGTGTCGTACTCCAGATCGCAAATCAGTACCTGGTCCCCCGGTTGCAGGCGATTGTAGTTGCGGATCAGCGACTGCAAACCGTCCGACGCATTGCGGGTGAGGGCGACGGCCTGCGCGGGCACACCCATCAACCCGGCCACTTGCGCTTGTATCTTGAGGCTTTCACCCTGTTCGAAACGCTGGCGGACATGGACCGAATTACCGCGGTTGATCAGTTCGATGTTGCGCTGATACTCCTCGACCACGGTACGTGACATACGTCCGAAGTAACCGTTTTCCAGATTGATCGGTCCGGGTTGCAGGTCGTAGCGGTCGGCAAAGGTTTGCCAGAAGGCTTCGTCACGGGCGCGGCGGGTGTTATCGGGCATGGGGCTGCTCAATCAGAGGCGGGATGAGTGAATCAGTGGCGAGGCGCAGGTTTGCCATGTTTGGCGCGTAGCGGTTCAAGCAATTCCGATAAGCCGTTGTGATCGATTTCCTGCATCAGCGCCAGCAGGCCGCCCAATTCGCCATGGGGGAAACCTTCCCGGGCGAACCAGTTCAGGTACGGGCCCGGCAAGTCGGCAATGATTCGGCCTTTGTATTTGCCGAAGGGCATTTCACGGGTTACCAGCAGTTCGAGCTTTTCAGGGTTCATGACTCAGTCGTCTTGATTCAATGGTCGGGAAAATACAGGCATTCTGCATGCAGGCCAATTGACAGATCATGCAAAAAAAACGGATACAGATTTTTTGAATAAGTCTAAATGATTGATAAATAACGGTTAATTTTGCGGTCCGAAGCTGGCATGCAGGGTGCATCGTTTAATTGCATCTTTCATCAACCGCAAGGAATTGAAAAATGACCGATATGAATAAAGAAGCGATTTCTGTACTCAATGACCTGATTGAAACCAGCAAGGACGGTCAGGAAGGGTTCAAGACTTGCGCTGAAGACATCAAACACCCTGAACTCAAAACCCTGTTCGTGCAACGTTCCGCTGAATGTGCAAAGGCTGCCGCGGAACTGCAAAGTGCCGTGCGTTCGATGGGTGGCGATCCGGAAACGTCCACCAGTGTCAGCGGCGACATGCACCGTCGCTGGGTCGACGTTAAGTCGATGTTCACCGGCAAGGGCGAAGAGGCTGTGCTCAACGAAGCCGAGCGTGGTGAAGACCATGCACTGAAGGCTTATCGTGAAGCCATGGAAAAAATCAACAAGCACAACCTGGTGGGGATTCGTGACATCGTCGAGCGTCAGTATCACGGTGTGCAACGTAACCACGATCAGGTAAAAGCCCTGCGTAACCAGGCGCGTGCACGTTCATAAGCCTCGCCAGTAACAACTGTGGGAGCGAGCCTGCTCGCGAAAGCGGAGTGTCAGTCGACATCAATATTGACTGACACGGCCCCTTCGCGAGCAGGCTCGCTCCCACATTTTGATGTGCGGCGAATCAGCCGATGCTGATCGCCGGCAACTCGGTCAAGGTCACCGATTGCTGCTTGCGCGGCGCCAGGATTTCCGCCTCGCCATCCACCACCAGCTCATCGCGCTGGTTGAACACGCGAGTGGCAATGCGCACGCGGAATTTCGGCAGTTTTTCCAGGATTTCCAGACGCACGGTCAGGGTGTCGCCAATTTTCACCGGCTTCTGGAAGCTCATCTGCTGACCAATGTAGATAGTGCCCGGCCCAGGCAGTTCGCAGGCCACTGCCGCACTGATCAGCGCGCCGCTGAACATTCCGTGGGCGATACGTTCCTTGAACATGGTGCTGGCGGCGTATTCGGCATCCAGGTGCACCGGGTTGTGATCGCCCGACATCGCGGCGAACAGCTGAATATCGCGCTCTTCGACCGTCTTGCTGAAACTGGCGGTCTGGCCGATTTCGAGGGCTTCGTAGGGGGTGTTGGTAACCTGGGTCATCTGTCTCGATTCCTGTGACGAATAAAAAGATTCACAAAAAAACTATTCGGTTCGGTGTGGCCGGGGATTGCTCAGTGTCTGGTTGATCCAGGCCAGCACATCGGCGATCACTTCATCGCGGTTGGTTTCATTGAACAATTCGTGCCGAGCCTGCGGGTAAATGGTCAGTTGCAGGCTCTGGCTGCCGGCCTCGCGCAAGGCGCCGGCCAGATCTTTCAGACGCTTGCCTTCGCTCACCGGATCACATTCGCCACCGATCACCAGCAACGGCAGGCCCGGGTCGATCTGGGCGAGATTGGACGCTTTGCTGATTTGCTGCAACCCGCCGAGCAAATCGATCCATAGCTGATTGGTGCAACGGAAGCCGCAAAGCGGGTCGTTGGCGTACAGGTCGACTTCGGCCGGATCGCGACTGAGCCAGTCAAACTGGGTGCGTATCGGTTTGAATGGCTTATTGAATGAGCCGAACGTCAGCCACTCGATCAGCGCGCTGCGTCCCTTGGGGCCCTGGCGCAGACGTTCGAAACGGGCAATCTGGCGGGCAGCGCGATAAAGCGCCACCGGCTGGAAGTTCGAGCCGCTGAGAATGGCGCCGTGCAGGCTGGCGCTGTGATGCAACAGATACCCCTGGGCGATGTAGCTGCCCATGCTGTGGCCCAGTAACACGATCGGTGTGGCGGGATGCTGTTGGCCGATGTGCTGGTTGAGGCACGCCAGATCACCCACCACTTTGGCCCAACCGTCATTGTCGGCGAAATGGCCGAGCGTCCCGTTTTCGGCAGTTTTGCCATGTCCGCGCAGATCCGGGGCGTACACGCCGTAGCCCTGGGCACAGAGCTTTTCTGCCAGGCGCCCGTAGCGAGCGCTGTGTTCCGCCATGCCGTGAGCCAACAGGATCACGGCCCGGGGTTTGTCTGCGGGCAGCCACTGGTTGACGAAGAGACGGCTGCGGTCGCTGGTGGTCAGCCAGAATGTATCGTGGATCATCGCGATTCCTTTGTCGGGACATAGAGCTTGCCGCTTGCAGCTAAAAGCTTGCCGCTCAAGGTTATAGCGCATCCTTCACCGGACGCCTGATCAGGCCGCGTCGCGGCAGCAAGATTCACAAAATCAATGACACACATCCGCATATTTGCCTGATTCGACATAGCTGCTAGTGTCCGTGAAGCTCCGCTTTTCGCTTTCTGCTTTTTGAGCAACAAGAAAGAGAAATGACAGAAAAGCGGCCCGGATAGGCTCAGGTAAAGAGGACAAGAACAATGCAACCTGATTTCTGGAATGACAAGCGCCCGGCCGGCGTGCCCCTGGACATTGACGTCGCTGAGTACAAGTCGGTTATCGAGGTGTTCGAACGTTCCTGCAAGAAATTTGCTGATCGCCCGGCGTTCAGCAACATGGGTGTCACCCTGACCTACGCCGAACTGGAACGCTACAGCGCAGCGTTCGCCGGTTATCTGCAAGCTCACACCGACCTGGTGCCGGGTGATCGCATCGCGGTGCAGATGCCAAACGTCCTGCAATACCCGATCGCCGTGTTCGGCGCCTTGCGCGCCGGGCTGATCGTGGTCAATACCAACCCGCTATATACCGCGCGGGAGATGCGTCATCAGTTCAAGGATTCCGGTGCCCGAGCGCTGGTGTACCTGAACATGTTCGGGCAGAAAGTCCAGGAAGTGCTGGCCGACACCGACATCCAATACCTGGTCGAAGCGAAGATGGGCGACCTGATGCCCACCGCCAAGGGGTGGCTGGTCAACACGCTGCTGAGCAAGGTCAAGAAAATGGTTCCGGCCTATGCCTTGCCCCAGGCTATTTCCTTCAAAAGTGCGCTGCGCCTGGGCAAAGGCCAGCCCATCAAGCCGCTGAAGGTTGGCCTCAATGACATCGCCGTATTGCAGTACACCGGCGGCACCACCGGCCTGGCCAAGGGTGCGATGCTGACCCACGGCAACCTGGTGGCCAACATGCAGCAAGCACGGGCCTGCCTCAGTCAGTTTACCAATGACGGCCAGTCGCTGCTGCGCGAAGGGCAGGAGGTGATGATCGCGCCGCTGCCGCTGTACCACATCTATGCGTTCACGGCCAATTGCATGTGCATGATGGTGACTGGCAACCACAACGTGCTGATCACCAATCCGCGGGACATCGGTGGCTTTATCAAGGAGCTGAAAAACTGGCGGTTCTCGGCGTTGCTGGGGCTTAACACGCTGTTCGTGGCCCTGATGGACCATCCGGATTTCAAGACCCTGGATTTCTCCAGCCTCAAACTCACCAACTCCGGCGGCACCGCGCTGGTCAAGGCCACTGCCGAGCGCTGGGAGCAGTTGACCGGTTGCCGCATCACCGAAGGCTACGGCCTGACCGAAACCTCGCCTGTGGCTTGCACCAACCCCTATGGCGATCAATCGCGCATTGGCACGGTCGGCCTGCCGGTGCCGGGGACCACGCTCAAGGTGATCAACGACGAGGGCGTCGAACAACCGCTGGGCGAGCGTGGCGAACTGTGCATCAAAGGCCCGCAGATCATGAAGGGCTACTGGCAGAAACCCGAGGCGACCAACGAAGTACTGGACGCCGAGGGCTGGTTCAAGTCTGGCGACATTGCGGTGATCGACCCGGACGGGTTCGTGCGCATTGTCGATCGCAAGAAAGACATGATCATCGTCTCGGGTTTCAACGTGTACCCGAACGAAATCGAGGACGTGGTCATGGCTCACCCGAAAGTCGCCAACTGCGCGGTGATCGGTGTGCCCGACGAACGTTCGGGGGAGGCTGTGAAGTTGTTCGTGGTGGCCCGTGAAGCGGGGGTCAGCCTTGAAGAGCTGAAGGCCTACTGCAAGGAAAACTTCACGGCGTACAAAGTGCCCAAGCACATTGTCTTGCGTGAGTCGTTGCCGATGACGCCGGTGGGCAAGATTCTGCGGCGGGAGTTGCGGGATATCGCCTGATCGGTGAATGGCCGCGCTTCGCGCGTTCGCGAGCAGGCTCGCTCCCACAAGGATTTCGGTGATCCTGTGGGAGCGAGCCTGCTCGCGATTTTTTTTGGAGGCCCCGATTTACGGGGCTTTCAGCGACATATAGGTTTTTTACTCTAAAATGACTGATTGCCATTCTTGAGTCATAAATGTGACCGTAGAGGCCGCTTTTGGCTCTAGGCGACCCTATTCAAAGCTGCTACTCTCGGCGCGCTTTGTGACTTCTCGGCCTAGTAAAAAGCCAGACTCACCTATAGACAAACACCAATAATAATCGCATCAAATGCGGTGTTGAATTCGCGTTGCTGAGGAGTGGGCTTCCATGAACGAAGACTTTTGGAAGGATAAGTACCCAGCTGGAATTGCTGCCGACATCAATCCAGACGAGTACCCGAATATTCAGGCAGTGTTGAAGCAATCCTGCCAACGCTTCGCCAACAAACCGGCTTTCAGCAACCTGGGCAAGACAATCACCTACGGTGAACTGTACGAATTGTCCGGTGCCTTTGCCGCGTACCTGCAACAGCATACCGATTTGCAACCGGGCGATCGAATCGCCGTGCAATTACCCAACGTGTTGCAGTACCCGGTCGCCGTCTTCGGGGCCATCCGCGCCGGGCTGATCGTGGTCAATACCAACCCGCTGTACACCGCACGGGAGATGGAGCACCAGTTCAACGATTCCGGTGCCAAGGCCCTGGTCTGCCTGGCGAACATGGCGCACCTGGCCGAGGCCGTCGTGCCGAAAACCGGGGTCAAGCACGTCATCGTCACCGAAGTGGCGGACCTGCTGCCGCCGCTCAAGCGCCTGCTGGTCAACAGCGTGATCAAGTACGTGAAGAAGATGGTGCCGGCGTATCACTTGCCAAAAGCCGTCAAGTTCAACGACGTATTGAGCAAGGGCCACGGTCAGCCAGTGGCCGAAGCCAACCCGGCCAGCAGCGATGTCGCGGTCCTGCAATACACCGGCGGCACCACCGGCGTGGCCAAGGGCGCCATGCTGACCCACCGCAACCTGGTGGCGAACATGTTGCAGTGCAAGGCGCTGATGGGCTCCAACCTCAACGAGGGCTGCGAGATCCTGATCACGCCGCTGCCGCTGTACCACATCTATGCCTTCACCTTTCATTGCATGGCGATGATGCTGATCGGCAACCACAACATCCTGATCAGCAACCCGCGCGATTTGCCGGCGATGGTCAAGGAACTGTCGAAGTGGAAGTTCAGCGGTTTTGTCGGTCTCAACACCCTGTTCGTGGCCCTGTGCAACAACGAAGGCTTCCGCAAGCTGGATTTCTCGGCGATGAAAGTCACCCTGTCCGGTGGCATGGCCCTGCAACTGGCGGCGGCAGAGCGCTGGAAAGCGGTCACCGGTTGTGCCATTTGCGAAGGCTACGGCATGACTGAAACCAGCCCGGTAGCCACCGTCAATCCGATCCAGAACATTCAGGTCGGCACCATTGGCATTCCGGTTCCATCGACCCTGTGCAAAGTCATCAATGATTCTGGCGCTGAACAGCCCATGGGCGAAATCGGCGAACTGTGTGTGAAAGGTCCGCAAGTGATGAAGGGCTACTGGCAGCGCCAGGAAGCCACCGATGAAATCCTCGACAGCGAAGGCTGGTTGAAGACCGGTGACATCGCGCTGATCCAGCCGGATGGCTACATGCGCATCGTCGATCGCAAGAAAGACATGATCCTGGTCTCCGGTTTCAACGTGTACCCGAACGAGCTGGAAGACGTGCTGGCAACCCTGCCGGGCGTGCTGCAATGCGCGGCCATCGGCGTGCCGGACGAGAAGTCGGGCGAGGCGATCAAGATTTTCATCGTCGCCAAACCGGGCGTGACCCTGACCAAGGAACAGGTGATGGCGCACATGCGCGCCAACGTCACCGGTTACAAGGTCCCACGCTCCGTAGAGTTCCGCGATGCACTGCCGACCACCAACGTCGGCAAGATCCTGCGTCGGGAATTGCGCGATGAAGAGCTGAAGAAGATCAACGCGAAGAAAGCGACTGTGTGATCAAAAAAAGCCCCGCAGATGCGGGGCTTTTTGTTGGTCGGCTGGCAACACCGATCCTCTGTAGGAGCGAGCCTGCTCGCGAAATAGGCCCAGACAACACGGACATCCAGGCAGTCCGCGTCATCGTTGACGTCCATCGCGAGCAGGCTCGCTCCTACATGCGAAACGGCGCGAAATTGACGTTGGTGCCCGCCGGGCGCATGTCCTGCAGGTACGAGTCCTTGTCGGCGCTCAGTTCCAGGCTCAGGGCCGCCTTGCGCTTGCCCTGGTTACGCACCACCAGGCCTTCGAGCTTCTCGCGCAGGAACACCGTCGGCACTTTCAGGTGCAGCAGTTCGTCCGTATCGGGGGTATGCATCAGCAGGTGAATCCACTCGTACTGACCAACGGCCAGGCGCGACACCGGGATGTCGAACCACCAGATGTTGCGGTTGCGGTTCAGTTCGGTGAAGTGGCAGTTGTTGACGCCAAGCACAGCACCGCCGAGTTCCTGATTTCTGCGGGCAATGGCCTGCTTTTTATCGAGTTTCATAACATTCCTACGGGATTGGATCTTCAGCGCCAGGGCCTGAATACGTTGCGCATTCTCGGGGGTTGCCGGGCAAACATAAAGCCCAACCTGCATTGAACGATGAAATGTCCTGGTGAAAATAAATGAAACTCCGTGCAAACGCCCCCGGTCAACCTCATGTAACGACTTTTCTCATTGAATTGTTCACAGGAGAAACACCATGGGTAGCACAAGCGATAAAGTAAAAGGCATGGCCAACGAAGCCGCTGGCAACGTCAAGCAAGGCGTTGGCAAGGCCACCAATAACCCCAATCTGCAAGCTGAAGGCAAGGCTCAGGAAAGGAAAGGCGAGGCCCAGCAAGCCATCGGCAAAGCCAAGGACGCGATCAAGAAAGGTGTCGATAAAGCGTGATACGGCCTTCAAGGAGCGGAAGAAACGGCCATCCACGGATGGCCGTTTTTGTGTCAGCCTGAACTAGATCGACGAAATTGTTTCAAAGTCGCCAGGTAGGCTACTTTGATGAAAGAAAACGGCCCCTGAGACGCACCAATTCCACCCATCCTGTAATGCGGCGAATGGAGACGCGAATGATTTTCCCGGACATGAGAGGCCTGCCTTTGCACCGTGTGATGATGCGCACGGTCACCGAGTTCGTCGATGACGAGATGTCGACCTATGCCTCGGCGCTGGCCTATCAAATGCTGTTTTCACTGTTTCCTTTCATTCTGTTCCTGATCGCCCTGATCGGCTTCCTGCATTTGCCCGACTTCTTTTCCTGGTTGCGCCTGCAGTCGGAACTGGTGCTGCCGCCCCAGGCGCTGGAGCAGGTGAACCCGGTGATCGACCAGCTCCAGCAATCCAAGGGCGGATTGTTGTCCGTGGGTATCGTGATTGCCTTGTGGACGGCTTCGGCCGGTGTGCGCTTGATGATGAGTGCGATGAACGCCGCCTACGATGTGGTTGAAGGCCGGCCGGCGTGGAAACGTTTTCCGCTGTCGATCATCTACACCGTCGGCATCGCCGGCATGCTGTTGGTCGCCGCCGCGCTGATGGTGCTGGGGCCGCAGGTGATGAACTGGATCGCCGCGCAAGTCGGTCTTGAATACTTCATCGTCACGCTGTGGAACATCGCGCGCTGGCCGGTGATCGTGATTTTGCTGATGGTCGCCGTGGCGCTGATCTATTACGTCATGCCCGACGTCAAACAGGAGTTTCGCTTCATCACGCCGGGTTCGGTGCTGTCAGTGGTGGTGTGGATCATCGCGTCCCTGGGCTTCGGTCTGTACGTCAAGGAATTCGCCAACTACAACGCCATGTATGGCAGTATCGGCGCGATCATCGTGCTGTTGCTGTACTTCTATATATCCGCCGCGGTGCTGCTGCTCGGGGCCGAGATGAATGCGGTGATCGAACACATGTCGCGCGAAGGTAAAGACCCTGGCGAAAAAGTCGCCGGTGAGCACGGTCCCGTCCACGAAGAAAAACACCATGTTTCCGGGCTGGGCCGGGATCACTCCGTGAAGCCACCCACTGACGAAGTCATCAAATGATCCGTGAAATTCTGAAAATGGGCGATGAGCGCCTACTGCGCATCGCGCCACCGGTGCCGGCTGACATGTTCGACAGCCCCGAGTTGTGGCAACTGATCGACGACATGTTCCAGACCATGGAAAGTGTTGGCGGGGTCGGCCTGGCCGCGCCGCAGGTCGGCGTCGACCTGCAACTGGTGATCTTCGGTTTCGAGCACAGCGAGCGTTACCCGGACGCGGAAGCCGTGCCGCAAACGATTCTGATCAATCCCTTGATCACGCCGCTGAGCCCGATCATGGAAGAGGGGTTCGAAGGTTGCCTGTCGGTGCCCGGCTTGCGTGGCGCGGTGGATCGTTATCAACAGATCCGCTATGAAGGTTTCGACCCCAAGGGCGAACCCATCGTGCGCATCGCCTCCGGGTTCCATGCGCGGGTGGTACAGCATGAATGCGATCACCTGATCGGTCGCTTGTACCCGTCGCGCATTACCGACTTCAGCAAGTTCGGGTTCACCGAAGTGATGTTCCCGGACCTTGATCCGAATGCGGATGACTGAACTCACCACAAAACCCCTGTGGGAGCGAGCCTGCTCGCGAAGGCGATATGTCAGTCAATATTGATGTCGACTGACACTCCGCTTTCGCGAGCAGGCTCGCTCCCACATTTGAGTTCCGGGGAAGATCACACATTATCGGCGGTGGACCTGACTAACGGTTCCAGGCCCATGGCGATCATCGGCTTACTGCGAGCATAACGGCTCAAGCGCTCGACCATGGCGTAGGGCATCGGCGGGTCGAAGGTAAACCCACGGCGCTCATAAAACCCACGCAAGTCCGGATGGCAGAACAACCACACCGGCAGCTCAAGTCCTTTCACCGCCTCAGCGATCAAGGCAGCGGCGACACCTTGCTCGCGACAGGCCGGATCGACAAACAAACCCGTCAGCCAATGCCCACCCGACACCGGGCGCAAACACAGCGCCGCGATGATCTCGTCACGCCTTGCGACCCACAGTTGCGCGTCGCGCACCGCTTTCATCGACGATTGGTGGGCACGATAGAACTTGTTCATCAACGGCCAGAGGGGCTCATCGAGTTGGGCGTAATGGGTGCTGTGCATAGGACTAAACTGTTGGAGGGCAAGCGCGCGATTATAAAAGAACGCGCACGCCGGGATAGGTGTATACCTGATCTCACATCCCTCGCGAGTGGAGTACGCATCATGTCTAAAGGTATGGAATCAAAAAAAGAGCTGAAGAAAAAACCAGCGAAAACCGCCATTGAAAAACGTGCCGACAAAAAGGCCAAGAAGTTGAACGTATTCGGGCATTGATCCTGCTCCGATGGACCGCTCCCACGCTCTGCATGGGAGCGGTCATTTGAAAATAATCTGCAAGAAATCCCAGTGTCGTTGCACAGAAGGGGACTGGTCCCCGATCCGAGCAACGCCATGCCCCATTACTTCGATAACGCCCACCGAGAAGACATCGAAACCCTGCGCCAGCGCCTGACCGCCCGCACCGAGTGGCCGACCTGGTTGCTGTTGATCGGCGTGTACGGCGCCTGGTTCGCCATCGTTCTGAACAGCCATTCATTGGGTCTTTGGTGGTGCACCCTGTTGCTGATTCCCGTGGTGGTGCTCTGGCTGTCGGTGCAGCACGAACTGCTGCACGGTCATCCGACCCGCTGGCCGGCGCTGAACAAGGTCCTCGGCTATGCGCCGTTCGCCGTGTGGTATCCCTATACGCTGTATCGCGACAGCCATTTGCTGCATCACCGCGACGAAGACCTGACCATCCCGGGCCGCGATCCGGAAAGCCGCTACTTGAGCAGCGAACAGTGGCAGGGCAGTTCGCTGTTCGAACGAGGCCTGCACTGGCTGAACAAAACCGTGCTCGGCCGCTTCGTGCTCGGTGCGCCGCTGGCGTTGCTGGGGCTGGCTCGGGAGGAGCTGCATCGACTCAAGACCGGTGAGCGCCAGGCCTGGCTGATGTGGCTCAGCCATGGTGCGCTGACATGGCTGATGCTTGTGTTCATCGCGCACTACAGCGTATTGCCGGTGTGGCATTACCTGTTGCTGGTCAGTGTGCCGGCGCTGTCGGTTGCAATGGTTCGCTCCTACTATGAACATCGCCCGCACACGGCGCCGGAGCAGCGCACCGTGATCAACGAAGCGGCGTGGCCCTGGCGCTGGCTGTTCCTCAACCTCAATCTGCACCTGGTGCATCACGATTTGCCGGGGTTGCCCTGGTACGACTTGCCACGGGCCTACCGCGCGCGTCGCGAGCAATGGCTGGCGCGCAGCGGCGGGTTTCTGGTGCGGGGGTATGGGCAGTTGTGGCGGGAGAACGGGGTGAAGGCGATCGACAGCCCACGGCATCCGTTTCATTGATCTAAAGCCACCACTACTAACCCTGTGGGAGCGGGCTTGCCCGCGATAGCGATCAATAAGTCGCCAGATGTGTTGGATGTGAAATAGTAATCGCGGGCAAGCCCGCTCCCACAGGGTACTTCGTTGCATGGGACGAATCTGATGGCTCAAAAAATCGCCGAATTGCTGATGTATGTCGCCCCTGAACCCATTCGCCAGGCCAACGAACGCTGGCTGGGGCGCATCTGTGAGCGACTGGGCGCCACCCGCCGCGACGCTGAGGGTCTGTCGTTGATGGACCTTTGGCGGTCACCGCAGTTACTCCTGACGCAAACCTGCGGTTATCCGCTGATGACCGCGCTGCGTGGCCAGGTCCGGATCCTCGGGCGTCCACGCTACGAACTGCCGGACAGCAGCGACGGCAACCATTGCAGTCTGTTACTCAGTCGCGCCGACAATCCACGGCGAACCTTGCCGGACTTTCATGGCAGCCGTGGCGTGATCAATGGCGAAGACTCCAACAGCGGCATGAACCTGTTGCGCCATCGACTGGCGCCGTTGCATCGGGACGGGCAGTTTTTTGCCTGCGTCGGTATCAGTGGCAGCCACCGCGAAAGCCTGCGTTGGTTGCGCGAAGACCTTGCCGACCTGGCGGCCATCGACAGCGTGACCTACGCGTATCTGGCACGCTACGCCGCCGAGGAGGTGGCCGGGTTACGGGTTGTCGCTCGCAGTGCTTTGAGCCCGACGTTGCCGTACATCACCGCTGCGGGTGTCAGTGATGAACAGATTAAAGAAATTCGGGAGGTGATGAATCAGGCATTGGGCGATTTGCCGGAGGTGGCAGAGGTGCTTGGTTTGCGGGAAGTGTTGCCGGCCAGTGAAAGCGACTACCACGTTATTCTCGATTACCAGCAGGAAGCGCAAGCGTTGGGGTACGGGCGGTTGCGATAAGGTTTGAGGGTGGTGTCGACAGATCCCTTTTCGCGAGCAGGCTCGCTCCCACAGGTGTTCTGTGGACCTGTGGGAGCGAGCCTGCTCGCGAAAGCAATCGGCCAGGCACCTCTATTTTTATATTCCACAAAAGAATATAAAAATGAATTTTAAATATTATTAATGAATAAGGCTCCTTGCTAGGATCGCGTCACCGGACGACCGGACATTCAGCGACCCCTAACTTCTGGAGCCACTATGTCCGGCACCGACCTTTCCCATCGCAATGACGTGGGCCGACTGTTCCGCGCCCATTACCCCTGGTTGTGCGCTCGATTGCGCCACTACCTGGGCACCGCCGCCAGTGTCGAAGACATTGCCGCCGAAGCCTTCGTGCAGTTGCTCGAAGCACCGCAGCCGGTGTCGATCCGCGAACCCCGCGCCTTGCTGACCACCATCGCCCGTCGATTGATTTATCAACTGTGGCGCCGCCACGACCTGGAGCGCCGGCATCTGGATCAACTGCAACAGGTTGATCAACCTTCAACGCCTTCGCCCGAAGAACTGGCGCAACTGACCCAGGCGCTGCATGGCCTCGACCGCACGTTGGCGCGCCTGCCGGGCAAGGCCAGGGCCACCTTTCTGTTGTCGCGGGTCGATGGCCTGACCTACCCGCAGATCGCCGCCGAGTTGGGTATTTCCCTGCGTTCGGTCAGCGTCTACATGACCCGCTCCCAGGCCTTGTGCGACCGCCACAGCGCCAATCAATTCCTGAACCGCCTTACTGACAAGAGGTCCGCATGAGATCGATCAAAACCCTGCTCGGCAGTTCGCTGCTGGCCCTGAGCCTGATGGCCAACCAGGCACCGGCGGCAGAAAAAACCGCGCCCATCCACTTCGGTGACATCACTTGGGAAAGCGGTAGCTTCATCACCGAGATCCTGCGCCTGATCGTCGAAAAAGGTTATGGCTACCCGACCGATACTTTGCCGGGCAGCACCGTCAGCCTCGAAGCGGCGCTGGCCAAAAATGACATTCAAGTGATCGGTGAGGAGTGGGCCGGGCGCAGTCCGGCGTGGGTCAAAGCTGCCGCGGAGGGCAAAGTGTTCGGTCTGGGCGACACGGTCAAGGGCGCTACCGAAGGTTGGTGGGTGCCGGAATACGTGATCAAGGGTGACCCGGAGCGCGGCATCAAACCGTTGGCGCCGCAGTTGAAGTCCGTGGCAGACCTGGCGAAGTACAAGGACGTGTTCCGCGACCCCGAAGACCCGAATCGCGGGCGCTTCCTCAATAGCCCCACTGGCTGGACCTCGGAGATCGTCAACAGCCAGAAGCTCAAGGCCTACGACCTGACGGCAAGCTTCGTCAACTTCCGTACCGGTTCCGGCGCAGCGCTGGATGCCGAGGTGGCATCGTCGATCCGTCGCGGCAAACCGGTGCTGTTCTACTACTGGTCGCCGACGCCGCTGTTGGGGCGCTTCAAACTGGTGAAGCTCGACGAACCGCCGTTCGACGCCGAAGCCTGGAAAACCCTGGCCGATGCCAACAACCCGAACCCCAAAGGCACCCGTTCGATGCCGGCCAGTCTGGCCATCGGCGTGTCCGCGCCGTTCAAGGCGCAGTACCCGGACCTGGTGGCGTTCTTCGAAAAGGTCGACCTGCCGATCGATCTGCTGAACCGGACTCTGGGGCAGATGAGCGAAAAACGGCAGAAGCCCCGTGAAGTGGCCGAAGCGTTTTTGCGTGAGCAGCCGCAGGTGTGGAAGGGCTGGGTGCCGGGGGAGGTGGCCAGCAAGGTGAGTGCAAATCTGTAATTGAGTGGTACCTGACCCATAGCCTTCGCGAGCAGGCTCGCTCCCAGATTGGGTTTGTGAACGACACAGATCGAATGTGGGAGCGAGCCTGCTCGCTAATGGTCTCCAGCCTTACACCCAGTGTGCGACCAACGCTACCTCACCCCTGCCGCTGATCCTTCCTCTCTCGTAGCTGAACCGATTTTGTCCTCGATAGTGGCCGACTAGTGGCCTTGCTAAGCCCAGTCTCCTGTCTATGCTCACTCGTAACTAAATATGTCGGCCACAATCGGATGACAAGGATTGAGACCCCGAGAGTGCGCAAACCAAGGCACCCACACGGAACGACAGGGAGTGAAACGCTAAATGGAATTTTCTTATGAGCGCGTTAGGGCTTGCCCGGCTCCGGGCTATCGAGAAAGGGATGTCTTGATGAGGACGTCGCAATAGGGACCCTCCGATTCAACATCAAACAATGACCTGACAAGTCTCCTTCTTTTGGGGGGGGAGCGCGCGCACCTGTTCCCGCTAACGTAGTGGTGGATGTGAAAGACCCGTTACTTTCATTAATCAAAAGACCGCGCTCGGGGTGAAACGAACATGTTCAACCTGCATAACAAGGCTGACTTGCTGGAAATCGAACGCTTCAGTTGTGCGCTGACCGAAGCCAATGCCAAGTTGGCCGCAGTCAGTCGTTCAATGGCAATGATTGAGTTCACGCCCGACGGCTTCGTGCTGGATGCCAACGAAAATTTTTGCAACGCCATGGGTTACGGCGCCGACGAGGTACGCGGCAAACACCACCGGATATTTTGCGAAGAGGCCTTTTACCGCAGCGAGGAGTACGCCAAATTGTGGCGTGATCTGGCCCGTGGCGAAGCGGTCAGCGGCACCTTTTTGCGCCTGAACAAAAGCGGCAGGGAGATCTGGCTCGAAGCCAGTTATATGCCGGTGTACGGCCCAGATCGCCAGGTGGGCAGTGTGATCAAAGTCGCCACGGACATCACCGACAGGGTCAACAAGGAACACGAAAACGCAAGCAGGCTGGCGGCGATCGGTCGCTCCATGGCGGTGATTGAATTCACCCCGGACGGCAAGGTGATCACGGCCAACGAAAACTTCCTCAAGACCATGCATTACTCGCTCAATGAAGTCGTCGGGCAGCACCACAGCCTGTTTTGCCACCGTGCCGAAGCCGAGTCACCGGCCTACAAGGCATTCTGGGCGTCACTCAATCGCGGCGAATATCACTCGCACCGTTTCGAACGCAAGGACAAGCACGGTCATACAGTCTTCCTGGAAGCGTCCTACAACCCGTTGTTCGACGCCAAGGGGCGGCTCTACAAAGTGGTGAAGTTCGCCAGCGATATCACCAGCCAGATGACCACCCTGCAAACTGCCGCAGAATCGGCCCACAGCACCTCGGTGCAAAACGACGTCTGCGCGCGCAAGGGCTCCGAGGTGGTGCAGCAGACGGTGAAGATCATTCAGGACATCTCCAAAGACTTGAACGAAGCGGCGCTGAGCATTGATGCCGTGAGCAAGCAGTCCGACATCATCGGCACCATTGTGCAAACCATCCGTGGTATCGCCGATCAGACCAACCTTCTGGCGCTCAACGCCGCCATCGAGGCAGCCCGCGCTGGCGAGCATGGACGCGGATTTGCGGTGGTGGCCGATGAAGTGCGCAGCCTCGCTGCGCGCACCAGCCAGGCGACGGTGGAGATCGTTGATGTGGTGCGCAAGAACCACGATTTATCGGTGAGCGCCGTGTCGAGCATGCAGTCGAGCCTGAGTCGAACCGGGCTCGGCGTGGAACTGGCGAACGAGGCGGGGGAGGTGATTCTGGAGATTCAGCAGGGCTCGCGGCATGTGGTGGATGCGATCAGCCAATTCAACTCGACGTTGCAGTTGAATTAAAAGGCAACGTGAACCCTGTAGGAGCAAGGCTTGCCCGCGATAGCGGTCGTGAGATCGCCATCGCGGGCAAGCCTTGCTCCCACAGGTGCGGGGTTGTAGCCACCGATTAAAGCGAAGCCAGGAATTTATCCACCACCGGAACACCGTTTTTTTCACTGCCCTGGGCTTTCTCGGCCTCTGCAATCTGGCGCTTGTCTTCCATGCGCTGGGCAATCTCCTCACCCACAGCTTTTTGCTTCTCCGGCGGCATTTGATCGACCTCTTCCTGGGTCAGCCCCATCTCTTGCAGAACCGCATCGCGCATGCGCTGTTCCGGGGTCTTGCTCATATAATCCTTGAATTCGGAAGTGGCCGAGCCGTCCTTGATCCGATCCTTGACGCCATCGGGCAGTGGCGCATTGGCTGCTTGCAGGTTCACGCGGGTCTTGGCAAACGCCTCATCGACGTTGTCGCTGATCCGCGTGGCTTCGCTGACCTGTTGCGTGGCCTGCCCGGTGGCGGATTCCTGGACCTGTGTACTGGCTTGCGCGGTTTGCGCCTGCACATTGTTTTGCAGGGCCTGGGCCATGGCGCTTTGAAGCCCGGCGGCGGCTTCGGTGGTCGGGTCTTCGCCGGGACGTTTGGGGAGTGGTGTTACCAGGGTTGATTTTGCACTGACCAACATGATGAGCAGACCTTGTGGGTGATGGCGGTGCAGCGCTTTCAGCAAATACTGTGCCTTAAAATAAATTCCTTAAAAATCAATTGGTTGAAAATAAGGATTGCAAATGTCGACGGGCGATACCGGCAGAGGTTTGCCGACGAACGGCAAACGTGGCATTCAGGGCAAGCCATTGCAGCAATGTTTGAGAAACCCGGTTTGTGGCGCCAGACGCTTGAAATAGTCATCGATGGCAGGGAAGTCGGGACGCTCCATGGGGGGCATCAGCCAGCGATTGACGGACAGGCCGATGACGATATCGGCCAGGGTAAATCGGTTCCCGGCGACATACGCCTTGGTGGTCGCGAGTTGATGTTCGAGAATGCCCATTTTCTGGTTCCAGCCACGCACGCTGACTTCCACGCGATGCGGGTCCTGGAACTCCGGATCCTTGCGCACCAGTGCCATGAACGCGTAGCTCCATGACGAATTGAGATCGGTGGCCTGCCAATCCATCCACTGCTCCACCCGGGCGCGGGCGGCCGGCTCGACAGGCAACAGCTCGTTGTGATGATGGTGGTGCTTGCCGGCCAGGTAGCGGCAAATGGTGTTGGATTCCCAGAGCACCCCGTTCTCGTCGATGATCACCGGCACCTGGGCGTTGGGATTGAACCTGAGGAACTCGGGACTGTGGGTCGAGCCAAATCCGCTGCCCCAATCCTCGCGTTCGTAGGTAAGGCCCAGTTCTTCGCAGGTCCACAGGACCTTGCGCACGTTGATCGAAGAGGCTTTGCCGAGGATTTTCAGTGCATGGTCCATGTTGCTACTCCGTCAGCGAATCAAGGCGTCGGAGAAACATAGTGAGCCTGCCAACGGCTGACATCAAGCCTGTAGGAATGGTCTGTAGGCAAGGGATTTCAGAGGATTTCCGAAGAGTGTGAATTCTTGCGCGCCTGCCTACAACTAAGCCAGAATCCGCCGACTTGTGCGTCTGGTGTCCGGATTCTATTGTTCCGTGTCGCTGAAAATCAGCGATCGGGTCTAGCAGCCCGGACACTTTAGACGCATGGCGTCCACCGTTCGTGATGGGTTCACGTTATGGCGGCTGTGCGTGGGAAGACTTTCGGGTCTACCGGGTTCTAGAGTCCTGGTCTGCTAGCCCACGCGCGGCTGCCACCTTAATGTTCGTCTAGCAGCGAACAGTGGCAGCTCCATCACTCTAGGAGCATCGCCATGTTCAAACCCACGCCAAACCCCCCGTGCAATCCCAGTCCCATGTTCCTCATCGCCCCAGACATCAATAACGAAACCCTGCTGGCGCATGCCTGCGAATCCCTGGCCTCGGCGAGTGTCATGACCAATGACTTTGCTACTTTTCTGGAGGGCAGCCATCGCAATACGGCACTGGCGATTGCCCAGATCGTCATGCTGGCCGAACTGGCGGTGAATCGGGCGCTGGATAATCTCGATCCGCAGGATTGATCGCTGACCTGTAGGAGCCGGCTTGCCGGCGAAAGCGGTCTATCAGGCGCCATCAATGTCGATTGATGCGCCGCCATCGCCAGCAAGCCGGCTCCTACAGGTCAGGAACGGTCAGGTACTCTCGCGCACTTTCAACTCAAACCCCATGTCCTGCACCGGCTTGGCCACGGTATTGCCGGCCATCAGCGTCAGCATCTGTTCCGCCGCGCGGCGGCCGATGGCTTCACGCGGGGTGCTGATGCTGCTCAGGCGCGGGACCATGTGGGCCGAGGCGGGCAGGTCGTTGAAACCGAGAATCGCCACCTGCTCGGGGATCTTGATCCCGCAGCGCATGGCTTCGAGCAATGCACCCTGGGCCAGGTCGTCGTTGCCGAAGAAGATTGCATCGACGTCGGGATGACTGGCCATCATCTGCAGGAACAACTCGCCGCCCAGGCCGACCGAAGACGGGCGCGGCGTCAGCACTTCCAGCGCCGGGTCGTACAGACCGGCTTTTTGCAGGGCGCGGCAATAGCCTTCGCCACGCAACAATGTGCGCTGGTCGAGTTGCGCGCCGATGTAGGCCAGGCGTTTGCGGCCGCGGGACAGCAAATGCTCGGCGGCCGTTTCGCCGGCGGCCAGTTGTGAAAAACCGACGCAATTGAGGCCGGCGGCGCTGTCCAGTTCCATCATGTACACGCAGGGAATGTTGCTCGCCTCGATCATTCGTCGCGAACTTTCAGTGCGGTCGAAACCGGTGAGCAGCAAGCCTCGGGGCTGATAGGCCATGTAGTTGCGCAGCAGGTTTTCTTCTTCGTCGCGCGAATAATGGAAGTTGCCGATCAGCACTTCGAAGCCCTTGGGGCGCAAAACCTGATGGATGGCTTCCAGGGTGTCGATGAACAGCAGGTTGGACAACGATGGCACCAACACCACCACCGAACGGCTCTGGGCCGAGGCCAAGGCGCGGGCAGCAGAGTTGACCACGTAGTTGAGTTCAAGGGCCGCGTTCTGCACCTTTTCCACCAGTTCCGTGGCCACGGTGCTGACGCCGCGCAAGGCGCGGGAAGCGGTAATCGGGCTGACACCGGCCAGGCGCGCGACTTCGTTCAGGGTAGGGCGGCCAGTGGTGCGCGTATTTTTATCGTTCTTGGTTGAGGTCATCGACGGCTTGCCAAACAAAATTCAAGGCACTAAGGTAGCGCTGTCTCGATGCAGCTGCAAATGCGTGAGCGGGGGTTCGCCTGATCTTCGCTTTTTGGCGTTGAGACTTAACCTGCTGCAACCCATAAAATGACAAGAAAGGCGTCGGCAACTCCTGCTTTTGGTCTAGTGTCATAACTGGCAAAGGTAGCGCTGTCTGCGCGCTGAGGTGTTACATGAATCATCCCATCACCGCCCTGGTCATCATGGGCGTTGCCGGTTGCGGCAAGACGTGCGTCAGCGAGGCCCTGTGCCAACTCAGCGGCGCCACTGCCATTGAAGGCGACACTTTTCATCCTGCCGCCAACATCGAAAAGATGAGCGCGGGTATCCCCCTGAACGATGAAGACCGTGCCGGCTGGCTCGACAGCCTGTGCGATGAACTGCGCCGTGTCGATGCCATGGGCGAGCGCCCGGTGCTGACTTGCTCGGCCCTCAAGCACATTTACCGCGAACGTCTGCGCAGTGCCTTGCCTGGCCTGGGCTTCGTGTTTCTGGAACTGACTCCCGAAGTCGCCGCCGACCGCGTCTCCCATCGGCCGGGTCATTTCATGCCGTCGACCCTGATCGCCAGCCAGTTCGCCACCCTCGAATCCCCCATCGGCGAGCCGTTGACCCTGGCCCTTGATGCGTCGACCCACAGCGTCGATGAGCTGGCTGTGCAAGCGCACCACTGGTGGCTCGAGCACGGCCTGAAACGCGCCGGTTAAATTTTGCTTGCAGAGATAGCGCTGTCCTTATGGCTTTCGAATTACCCGCTTTAATAACAACAACAACCAGGAGACACCCCTAATGTTTGGCATGTCCCACGAGACGTTCCTGCTGCTCGATGCAGTGGTGACGGTGATCGGGCTTATCGTCCTGATCACCAAGTTCAAGTTTCACCCCTTCATTGCCCTGATCATCGCCGCCGCTTTCCTCGGGCTGACCTCCGGCATGCCGATCGGCACCATCATCAAGGCCTTCCAGGACGGCTTCGGTGGCGTGCTCGGGTTTGTCGGGATCATCCTCGCGTTGGGAACCATGCTCGGCAAAATGATGGCCGAATCGGGCGGGGCGGATCAGATCGCCCAGACCCTGATCCGCGCCTTCGGCAAGGACAAGGTACAGTGGGCGATGATGTTCGCCGCGTTCCTGGTGGGCATTCCGTTGTTCTTCGAAATCGGCTTCGTGCTGCTGATCCCACTGGTGTTCATCGTCGCCCGCCGCACCGGCGTGTCGATCATCAAAATCGGTATCCCGCTGCTGGCCGGCCTGTCCGCCGTCCACGGCCTGGTGCCACCGCACCCAGGTCCGCTGCTGGCCATTGGCGTGTTCGGTGCCGACATCGGCAAGACCATTCTCTACGGCCTGATCGTGGCGCTGCCGACGGCCATCATTGCCGGTCCGATTTACGGTACGTTCATCGCCAAGCACATCCCCGGTCATCCGAACCAGGAACTGGTGGATCAACTGGCCCGCGAGACGGACTCAGCCGATCTGCCGAGCTTCGGCATCACCCTGGTCACCGTGTTGTCGCCAGTGTTCCTGATGCTGCTCAAGACTTTTGCCGACGTGGTGCTGCCGGACGGTAATTTCTTCCGCACCTTCATGGACCTGATCGGTCACCCGATCTCGGCACTGCTGATCGCGCTGCTGCTGTCGCTGTACACCTTCGGTTACAAGCAGGGCATCGGCTCGCAACAGATCCTCAAATGGCTGGACGCCAGCCTTGCACCGACCGCCGCGATCATCCTGATCATCGGTGCCGGTGGTGGCTTCAAGCAGATGCTGGTGACCAGCGGCGTGGGTGATGTGATCGGTCATATGGCGGTCGCCGCGCAAATTTCGCCAATCCTGCTGGCCTGGCTGGTGGCGGCGGTGATCCGTATCGCCACCGGTTCGGCGACCGTGGCGACCATTACTGGCGCAGGCATCGTGGTGCCGGTGGTGGGGATGATTCCGGGTGTTAACCGTGAGCTGCTGGTGCTGGCGACCGGTGCCGGTTCGTTGATCCTGTCGCACGTTAACGATGCCGGTTTCTGGCTGGTGAAGCAGTATTTCAACATGACTGTGGCGGAAACCTTCAAGACCTGGACCGCGATGGAAACCATCCTGTCGGTGGTGGGCCTGGGCTTTATTCTGCTGTTGTCGTTGTTCGTCTGAATATCACTGCAAGACAAATGTGGGAGCGAGCCTGCTCGCGAAGAGGGCTTAACATTCAATGAAGATGTCGAATGTAAGTCCGCTTTCGCGAGCAGGCTCGCTCCCACAGTGTTTTGTGTTGGGTGTCAGGATTTGCTGACGAGCCCATCCGCCCGGAACATCCCGCGAATCCCGCGCACGGCCTGGCGAATCCGGTCCTGGTTTTCGATCAGGGCGAAGCGCACGTGATCGTCCCCGTATTCACCGAAACCCACGCCCGGCGAGACGCAGACCTTGGCTTCGGCCAGCAGTTTCTTAGCGAACTCCAGCGAACCCAGATGGGCATAGGCCTCGGGAATCTTGGCCCAGACGTACATCGAGGCTTTCGGGTTTTCCACCATCCAGCCCAATTCATGCAGGCCCTTGACCAGCACGTTGCGCCGCTGCCGGTATTGCTCGGCGATGTCGCGCACGCATTGCTGATCGCCTTCCAGTGCGGCAATCGCCGCGACTTGCAGCGGGGTGAAGGTGCCGTAGTCGTGGTAGCTCTTGATCCGCGCCAGGGCGTTGACCAGTTCCGGGTTGCCGACCATGAAACCGATGCGCCAGCCTGCCATGTTGTAGCTCTTGGACAGGGTGAAAAACTCCACCGCGATGTCCTTGGCGCCCGGCACCTGCATGATCGACGGGGCCTTCCAGCCGTCGTAGACGATATCGGCGTAAGCCAGGTCATGTACCACCAGCACGTCGTACTGCTTGGCGAGGGCGATCACCCGTTCGAAGAAGTCCAGCTCCACGCACTGGGCGGTGGGGTTGGACGGGAAGCCGAGGATCATCATCTTTGGCTTTGGAATCGAGCCACGAATCGCCCGTTCCAGCTCGGCGAAGAAATCAACACCCGGCACCAGCGGCACCGAACGCACCTGGGCGCCGGCAATCACGGCACCGTAGATGTGAATCGGGTAGCTCGGATTGGGCACCAGCACTGTATCGCCCTGGTCGAGGGTCGCCAGCATCAGGTGTGCCAGGCCTTCCTTGGAACCGATGGTGACAATGGCTTCGCTTTCCGGGTCGATGTCGACCTCATAACGATCCTTGTACCAGTTGGAAATCGCCCGGCGCAGGCGCGGAATGCCCTTGGACGTCGAGTAGCCGTGGGTGTCTTCGCGCTGGGCAACGGTGACCAGTTTTTCGACGATGTGCGGCGGGGTGGCGCCGTCCGGGTTGCCCATGCTCAAGTCGATGATGTCTTCACCACGACGACGGGCGGCCATCTTCAGCTCGGCTGTGATGTTGAAAACGTAAGGGGGGAGTCGATCTATGCGCGCAAAGCGGCGCGGCGAACCTTGTTCGGCCATTGTTGCCTCGATAACGTAAGCGCCCGGAACCGTCCGAGCGACGCTGGTCACTGCGGTGACCTGTGGCGGAATGTACGGGCAGCTGTGGCAGACTGTCCAGCCTCCATGTAAACAAATTTTTCCGAAGGAATTGGGTCGATGGAATTTACCAGTGGCTTCTTGCTGAGCCTTTCGCTGTGCCTGGACATCGGCGTCGCCAACATCGCGATGATCACCCTGGCAATGCAGCGCGGCTATTTTCAAGGCTTTGCACTGGGCCTGGGGACTTGTGTCGGCGACCTGATCTACGCGGTGCTGGCGCTGGCCGGCATGACCGTTTTGCTGCAATACGAAACCGTGCGCTGGGTGTTGTGGATCGGCGGCTCGGCGCTGCTGGTGTACTTCGCGGCGAAGATGATTTATTCGGCGATCCACCACGAGGCGCTGCTGGCCGAGACCCCCGAGGTCGGCCACAACTCCCACCGCAAGGAGTTCTTTCGCGGGATTTTCCTCGCCATGTCGTCGCCCAGTGCGATTCTGTGGTTCGCCGCGGTGGGTGGCACGCTGATCGCCCGATCAGGCGGTGGCGGATCCCTCAGCTCGGCGCTGTTTCTCGGCGGGTTTCTCTGCGCCGGGCTGCTGTGGTCCGCCGGCCTGTGCTTCGTGGCGAGCCACGGCGGCAAGTTGCTCGGCGACAAGTTGCTGCGCTATTCCTACATGGCATCGGCGGCGATCTTCTGCTATTTCGCGGTGTACGTGATCCTTTCCGGTTACAACGAGTTTGTCGGCGCCGCTGCCGTCGAGCAGTTGCACGCCCTGTGATTGGGCGAATCGGGTTTGGCTTCTATACTCCCAGCCGAACCCACTTTTTCCTTCCAGGAGTTGCATCATGGATGAACAAAAAGGCTTCGAACTGTCGGAACCTCGCTTCGAACACGGGCACTTTTTCCTGATTGCCGGTATGGGCGACCGCTTCACCCGGCAGACCATTCCCCGCATTCCGGCCCTTTGGGAGAAACTCATGCCCCATCTGGGTCAGATTCCGGGCCAGAAAAACGAAGTGATGTACGGCGTCGGTTACAACTTCGACGGCGAGGGCGGTTTTGACTACATCGCCGGGGTCGAGATCAGCAAGCTCGACGACCTGCCCGATACCTACCGCTGGGTAGAAATTCAGCCCCAGTATTACGCGGTGTTCGAGCACAAAGGGCCATTGACCAGCCTGCCGCAGACCTTCCGCTACATTTGTGACACCTGGCTTCCGCAATCCGGGTACACCGCAACCGACGCCCCGGAGTTCGAGCGCTACAGCGAAGACTTCAACCCGAAGCTGAACACCGGCAAGCTGGAAATCTGGATGCCGATCAAGCAATGACCCCGGCGTCGGGAGGCGCATCAAAGGATTCGCCTCTCGATGTCACGCGGCTGCTGATTTAAGATCCCCAGCCTTTCCCCGCCGATTCCGAGCTGCCATGAACACCGTCATTCGCAACGTCACGCCTGCCGATCTGGACCGCTGCTATGCCATCGAAACCGTTGCCTACGAAGGCGACGAAGCCGCGACCCGCGAGAAAATCGCCACCCGCATCGCCACTTGGCCCGAGGGTTTCATCGTTGCCGAAGTGGACGGTGTGGTCGCCGGTTTCATCAATTCCGGCGCGGCATTCCAGGTCGAAATGTCGGACGAGGCGTTCAAGGAACTGATCGGCCACGACCCGGCCGGCCCGCACGTGGTGATCATGTCGGTGGTGGTGCATCCGGATTATCAGGGGCTGGGCCTGGCCAAGCGCCTGATGGGCGAGTTCATCGAACGCATGCGCGCACTGAATAAAGTCAGCATCCACCTGATGTGCAAGGAGCGGCATATTGCGCTGTACGCCGGGTTTGGTTTTGCCTACATCAAGCCCTCGGCCTCCGACCATGGCGGGATGGCCTGGCATGAGATGGTGCTCAATCTCTGATTCAATGCACAGCCCTTGTGGGAGCGAGCCTGCTCGCGAAGAGGGAGTATCAGCCGGCATCAATGTTGCCTGATACACCGCTTTCGCGAGCAGGCTCGCTCCCACAGGGAAACTATGCCGGGATTCAGAATTTCAGCCCCATCCGCCGCTCATACCCGATCCGCCCCTTGTACGCCTCGCCGCTGTCGATGAACCCATACTTGGCATACAGCGCAATCGCCGATTCATTGTCCGCATCCACCGACAATTCCAGTCCCCTGATTTCCGGCCAGGCCTCACGGGCCGCTTCAGGCAGTGCTTGCAGGCAGGCCTTGCCATAGCCTTTGCCCTGAACCTTTTGATCGACCTGCAAGGCATGCAGCGTGGCGCTGTGTTCGTCGGCCCAGGCCGGCAGTACCGGCGGGCGTTTGAGCAGCAAAAAGGCCACGGGAATGTCATCGGCCAGCAGGGCGAAGCCTTTGACGCCGGGGCCGGGCCGGGACAGCAAGGTATGCAATGCACCGTGGATGTCACCGGAAAACCTGATTTGATCCGGATGCACTTCGATGGCCTCGACCTGTTGGCGCTGCAGCGCGTTCAGGCTTTCGTAAGGCACGAGTCGGGCTGTCACTGGAGTGTCCTTTTTCCAACAAAAATGAGTCTCGAATTCTAGCGATATTGCGTGGGTGGATTATTTTTATTTCGTCTGTCGATTTGCCGGATCGCCGGACGACTAAGGGTGTCTTCACAGTAAAAACCACGGAGAACCACCATGAACTCGCAAACCCAGATCCAGAACCTGATCGAGAGCTATCGCCAGGCCGTCATGACCAAGGACGTGGATAAAGTCATGGCCCTGTATGCCGAGGACATCGTCTCCTTCGACGCGGTCAAGGCCTTGCAATTCAAGGGTAAACCAGCCTATCGGGCTCATTGGCAGGCCTGCATGGAAATGTGCCCCGGGCCGCACATTTTCGAGTTCCACGAAGTGACCATCGAACCGTCCCAGGAGATCGCTTTCGCCCACTTTCTGGCGCATTGCGGCGGCACCAACGAGAAGGGTGAAACCCAGGCTTGCTGGATGCGTGTGACCCAGTGCTATCGGCAGGAAGCCGGGTTGTGGCAGATCGTCCACGAACACTGGTCGGCCCCGTTCGACATGACCAGTGGCGCGACCCTGTTCGACCTGCAGCCTTGATTATCCGGCTGTTGATCGGCAAGCCGGGCCAGAATGCCCATCTGCGACCATAGTTGTTCCGTTCGATCAGGAGAGCACCATGAAATACCTATGTCTGGTCTACAGCGACGAGCACCTGCTGCATTCGCTGCCGGAAAGCCCGCACGATTCAGAGTGCATGGCGTACGCCGAGTCGGTCCAGGGCAGCGGCCGGATGGTCGCCGCCGAGGCACTGGAGTCGGTGCAGACCGCCACCACGGTGCGCATGCGCAACGGCAAGCTGTCGATCACCGATGGCCCGTTCGCTGAAACCAAGGAGCAGTTGGCCGGTTTCTACCTGATCGATGCCAGGGATCTGAACGAAGCGATCCAGGTCGCCGGGGACATTCCGGCGGCCCGGGTCGGCTGTGTCGAAGTGCGCCCCGTTCGACAGTTGAATCCTTGAGATGCCGGGGCTTTCGGTACAGGCGCGGGTCGAGCAGGTTTATCGCCAGGAGTCGCGGCGCATTCTGGCGACGCTGATTCGCCTGCTCGGCGATTTCGACCTCGCCGAAGAGGCCCTGCACGAAGCGTTTTTCGTTGCGGTCGAGCGCTGGCAGCAGGATGGCGTTCCGGACAACCCGCGTACCTGGCTGGTGTCCACCGGGCGTTTCAAAGCCATCGATGTGTTGCGGCGGCGCGCCCGCTTCGCCGCCTCGCGACCACTGTTGATCGCGCAACTGGAGGCGCTGGAGCAGGCCGACTGGAGTGACGAAGACGTGGAAGACGATCGCTTGCGCCTGATCTTCACCTGTTGTCACCCGGCCTTGGCGGCGGACGCCCAGGTGCCGTTGACCCTGCGCGAAGTCTGCGACCTGACCACAGAAGAAATCGCCCGGGCCTTTCTCTCGGCGCCGGCCACCATCGCCCAACGCATCGTGCGCGCCAAGGCGAAAATCCGCGATGCAAAAATCCCTTATCAAGTGCCGTCCCTGGCGGAGTTGCCCGAACGCCTGGACAGCGTGCTGCGGGTGATTTACCTGGTGTTCAATGAAGGCTACTCGGCGTCCATCGGTGCGCAAGTGACCCGCGAGGACCTGACCCGTGAAGCGATTCGTCTCGGCCGGTTATTGATGGAGCTGTTGCCGGAACCGGAAGTCATGGGCCTGCTGGCGCTGATGCTGTTGCACGAGTCGCGACGGGTGGCCAGAACCTCCACCAGTGGCGAATTGATTTTGCTGGATGAGCAGGATCGAACGTTGTGGGACGGCGAGATGATTGCCGAAGGCTGTGCACTGGTGGAGCGGGCGCTGGGCACCCGACGCTTCGGTCCGTACTGCCTGCAAGCGGCAATTGCCGCGGTGCATGCCGAAGCGCCGTCGGTGGATGAGACCGACTGGACGCAAATCGTCGGGCTGTATGACGTGCTGCTGCGAGCCGTGCCGTCACCGGTGATCGAGTTGAACCGGGCGGCGGCACTGTCGAAACGCGACGGTCCGTTGGCGGGGCTGACCCTGGTCGAAGCAATACTGGATCGCGGTGAGCTGCTGGATTATCACCTGGCGCATTCGGCCCGAGCGGAATTTTGTCGGCAGTTGGGAAGGGTGGAGCAGGCCCGAGCGGCGTATGAACGGGCGCTTGAGTTGACGCAGCAAGAGCCGGAGCGGCGGTTTATCGAGGGGCGGCTCAGGGCGTTGGAATGATGTGATCTTGCGGGCCTCATCGCGGGCAAGCCCGCTCCCACAGGTTCAGGGGTGTGCATATATTTGTGTACGACTCGGACACTGTGGGAGCGGGCTTGCCCGCGATGGCGTCCGAACAGACACCGCTATTCCAGCATCTTGCCCAACAACCAGCTCCCCGCCGGCCCCGGCGGATTGAGGCGCGACCACAAGGCATCCACCGACACCGTTTTCGGCCAGCCGCGCACCTGCAATTCCTGCAGCGATCCCGGACCGAAACGTTCCACCAGCCAACGCGGCAACGGCGCCCAACCGAATCCGCCCTGGGCCATTTCCAGGAGCATCAAGTAACTCGGCGCCGACCAGACACGGCCCTTTGCCCGGCTTTCATAGGGATTGACGATGGTTGCCAGGCGCAGTTCGCGGTGCTGTTGCAGTATGTCCTGATCGATGTGTTTCAAGGTCGCCAAGGGATGGGCGGGAGAAACGAACAGGGCGATTTCCGTGCGTTCGTCCACCGTCGAATTGACCAGGTCCGGCGGATAGCCGTCCTGCATTTCGGCGAAGGCAACCTGTGCCCGGCCGCTTTGTACCAGCGCCACCAGGTCGTCGCATTCGGCGATCAGGCATTCGAGTTCCAGGTCCGGATAACGCTGCTCGAACGCACTGAGCGACGCTTCGAAACGGTCGGACTGGTAGGTGTCGGACAGCGCCACGGTCAGCTTCGCCTCGACCCCTTGAGACAATTGGCTGGCACTCATTTCCAGACGGCTGGTAGCGGCCAGGATGTCCTCGGCCCGTTGCAGCATCACGTGCCCGGCCGGGGTCAATGTGGGTTTGCGGCTACTGCGGTCGAACAGCGCCAGGTTCAGGTCGATTTCAAGACTGGCCACCGCGGCGCTGATGGTCGACTGGCTACGGCCCAACTTGCGCGCCGCGGCGGAAAACGAACCCTGCGTCGCCGCTTGGACAAACGCCTGCAACACTTCCTGAGAGGCCATGAACTATCGCCTTGATCGATGGTTATTGGTTATGAAGTATCGGTGTGATGTCGGACCATGGCAACCACAGTCACTCAGAGGAGTCTGGTCATGAGCGCCAACAAATCCATCACTGAACGTATTTTCCAGGCCATCGGTTTCGAACTGCTGGCCATCCTGATCTGTACCCCGTTGCTGGCCTGGATCATGGACAAGCCGATGATGGAAATGGGCGTGGTCACCGTCGTCATTGCCGCCCTGGCCCTGGCCTGGAACGTGGTGTTCAACGCCCTGTTCGACCGGGTGCTCAAGCGCTTGGCCATTGCGCATAACGCCTGGGTCCGCGGGGTGCATGCGCTGATGTTCGAAGGCGGCCTGGTGGCCCTTGGCGTACCGCTGATCGCCTGGTGGCTGAACATCAGCCTGTGGCAGGCATTCTTGCTGGACATCGGCGTGCTGCTGTTTTTCTTGCCGTACACCTACGTTTACCACTGGGTGTATGACGTGGTGCGCGAACGGCTCGTCATGCGTGAGCACAGCAACGCATAACCCTGTAGGAGCGAGGCTTGCCCGCGAAGAGGGTGTGTCAGGTACGACGCCTTCGCGGGCAAGTCGGATCGCCGCACCGCACGCTCCTACGGGTCTTGCGCTGATTACAAAAACATCCCGCCAGACGCTTCAACGCGCTGCCCATTGATCCACTGGCTACCCGGCGCCACCAGCAAGGCAATCGCGGCGCCGATGTCGTCCGGCTGACCGACACGACCCAGCGCGGTATTGCTCGCCACCAACTGGTTGATGGCTGCGTTATCGCGCACGGCGCCACCACCGAAATCGGTTTCGATCGCCCCCGGCGCCAGGATGTTCACCGTAATCTGGCGGGCGCCGAGTTCTTTGGCCTGGTAGCGCGTCAACACCTCCATCGCTCCCTTCATTGCCGCGTAAGCCCCATACCCAGGCAGGCTGAAGCGGGTCAGTCCGCTGGACACATTGATGATGCGTCCGCCGTCATTGAGCAGTGGCAGCAGGGTTTGGGTAAGGAAAAACGGCCCTTTGAGCTGGACATTCATCAGTAGATCAAACTGCTCGACCGTAGTGTCGGCGAAGTTCGCGTGCAGGCCGATGCCGGCGTTGTTGATCAGGAAATCGAAGTGCGTTTGATCGAAGTGCGTGCGTAATGCCTGGTCAACCTCGATGCCGAAGGCGGCGAAGTGTTCGCTCTGGCCGACATCCAGTTGCAGCATGGCGGCGCGACCGCCCAGGCTTTCGATTTCGGCGACCAGTGCTTGTGCCTCGTCGGCGCGGCTGTGGTAGGTGCCGATGATGTCGATGCCTTGTGCAGCCAAGTGCAGGGCTGCGTTTTTGCCGAGGCCGCGACTGGCGCCGGTGATCAATGCGATTTTGCGGGTCATGGGACTTCCTCAGGAGCAGTGGCTGTTGATGTGAGGAAGTTTATTTGTCCGGCTTTCGGTGATAAACATGGCGAAATCGGAATCACTGGTCGGTACAGCCGAACAATAGAGGGGCAGGCCATGAACAAGCTGGAACTGTTGCGCACCTTTGTCCGGGTCAGCGAAATGTCGAGTTTTACCCTGGCCGGGGAGAGTCTGGGGTTACCGCGCTCGACAGTGTCCGAACAGGTGCAGGCGCTGGAGGCATTGCTCGGCACGCGCCTGTTGCAACGCACCACGCGCAAGGTTCAGGCGACCCAGGATGGCCTGGTGTTGTATGAGCGCAGCAAGGATTTGCTGTCGCACATGGATGAAATCGAAGGGTTGTTTCGTCAGGACGAAGCGTCATTGGTGGGACGGATCCGCATCGACATGCCGAACATTCTGGCCCGGCGCGTGGTGATGCCGCGCCTGCCGGAATTCATGGCGCGACACCCGCTGCTTGAGCTGGAAATCAGCAGCACCGACCGTCGGGTCGATTTGCTCAGTGAAGGCTTTGATTGCGTGGTGCGGATCGGTGCGCAACCGGATCAATCGGTGGTCGCCCGCCACCTGTGCGACTTTGCCATGATCAACTGTGTCAGCCCCGGGTATGTGCAGCGTTATGGCATGCCCGAGCGCCCGGAAGATCTGGCGCAGCATCGGCTGGTCCATTACGTTGGTGTGTTGGGCGCGCGCTCTGAAGGCTTCGTGTACGAGGTCGACGGCAAGGTGCAGCGACTGCCGATGACCGGCAGCATCACGGTCAACAGCACCGATGCCTATGAGTCGGCATGCCTGGGCGGTTTCGGCATGATCCAGGCACCGCGGATGGGCATGCACGAATACCTGCACAGCGGTGCGCTGGTGGCGGTGATGCCGCAGTTCAACGCGCCGTCCATGGAGGTCTCGCTGCTGTATGCCCGGCAACGGCATTTGCCGTTGCGGGTGCGGGTGTTCATGGAGTGGTTGGGGGAGGTGGTGCGTTCCGCGATCTGATCAACATCACATAACCTAATGTGGGAGCGAGCCTGCTCGCGAAAGCGGCATGTCAGGCAATATCAATGTCGACTGACACAACGCCTTCGCGAGCAGGCTCGCTCCTACAGGGTTTTGCGGTGTTCTTTAGAACAGTTGGGTGAACAACCAATACAAACTCCCCGACAACAGGATCGCCGCCGGCAAGGTCAGGACCCAGGCCATCAGCAGGTTGCGGATGGTCTTCATCTGCAAGCCGCCGCCGTTGGCGACCATGGTCCCGGCCACGCCCGACGACAGGACGTGGGTGGTCGATACCGGCAGACCGAACATGTCGGCGGCGCCGATGGTCAGCATGGCCACGGTTTCCGCCGAGGCGCCCTGGGCGTAGGTCAGGTGGGTCTTGCCGATCTTTTCGCCAACCGTCACCACAATGCGTTTCCAGCCGACCATGGTGCCCAGGCCCAGGGCGATGGCCACGGCAATCTTCACCCACAACGGAATGAACCGCGTGGAGCTGTCGATCTGCTGCTTGAACAGTTGCAGCTTGCCGTTGGTGTCGGCGTCGAAATTGCCGACCTTGTTCTTGTCCATCAAGCGAATGGTTTCGCTGGTCAGGTACATGTCGTTACGCACGTTGCCCACGGCCTCGGCAGGGACTTTCGACAACGCGCCATAACCCTTGACCTGAGCACCGATGCTGCCGGTCAGCGCGGCGAGCGCCGGTACCAATTGTGGCGTCGCTTCCTTGCTGCGCACGTAGTCGGACAGCACCGGGCGCGGATCGACCGGGGCCGGCAGCGGCGCGCTTTTCACCAGCGCTTGCTGGGTGACTTCCGCCACGGCGGCAAATTGCAATGCCTGATCGGCGGGCATGGTGCGGTTCAATGCGTAGGCCATCGGCAGCGTGCCGACCAGGATCAACATGATCAGGCCCATGCCTTTCTGTCCGTCGTTGGAGCCGTGAGCAAAGGACACGCCGGTGCAGGTGAGGATCAACAGGCCGCGAATCCACCATGGCGGTGGCGTGTTGCCCTTCGGCTCCTTGTACAGCGCACGATTCTTGACGAACGCGCGCAGGGCCAGCAGCAACAACGCGGCGCAACCGAAGCCCACCAGGGGCGAAAGCAGCAACGCATAGCCGATCTTGGTCGCCTGCGCCCAGTCCACGCCGCTGGTGCCGTCGCGCCCGTGCATCAGGGCGTTGGCCACGCCGACACCGATGATCGAACCGATCAGCGTGTGCGACGACGAAGCCGGCAGGCCCAGCCACCAGGTGCCGAGGTTCCACAGGATTGCCGCGATCAGCAGGGCGAAGATCATCGCGAAACCGGCGGAGGAACCGACTTGCAGAATCAGCTCCACCGGCAGCAACGCAATGATGCCGAACGCCACCGCACCACTGGACAGCAACACCCCAAGGAAGTTGAAGAACCCAGACCAGACCACTGCGACATTCGGCGGCAGCGAATGGGTGTAAATCACCGTGGCCACGGCGTTGGCGGTGTCATGGAAACCGTTGACGAATTCGAAGCCCAGGGCAATGACCAACGCCACGCCCAAGAGCAGAAACGGCGTCCAGGTGGTCACCACGGTGCCGAGTTCGTTCATGTCGTGCATCAGGCTGTAGGCAGTAAACAACAGCCCCAAGGCCAGCACCGCGAAAAACACCACGAGGGTGAGCAGACCGGGTTTTTTATCGAACTGCGGTTTACCGCTACTGGTGGGCGCCTGGGCGGGGGAGAAGGAAGGCGTAGCCATGCCGGACATTCCTTTGGAGGGAAGGGGGGTATCCGCCATGATCGTTGCGAAATGTTACAGGGAGGCTGCTTTGGGTCAGGGTTTGGGCTTTTTGTGGATCCGATCATCCGAATCCACCACTCCTCTGTCGCGGTGAAACCTGAAACCTGTGGGAGCGAGCCTGCTCGCGAAAACGGTATTGGATTCAACAATTGTGTGTCTGACACACCGCTTTCGCGAGCAGGCTCGCTCCCACAGGATTTCAAGCGTGTTCAATAATCCCGTCGCTTACGAAACGCCCAACGCCCGGCAATCAGGGTAAAGGTGGCCACCAACGCCACCAGAATCCAGAATCCTTCCGGGTCCTGGGAAAGCGGCACGCCGCCGACGTTCATGCCGAAGAAACCGGCAATGATGTTGATCGGCAGCGCCAGCACCGTGACCACGGTCAGGGTGAACAGCGTGCGGTTGCTCTGTTCGTTGAGGTTGGCGGCGATTTCTTCCTGCAACAACTTGATGCGTTCGCTCAGCGCCGTCATGTCGTTGATGATCAGGGCGAACTCCTCGGTGGATTTGCGCAGCTCCTTGACGTCTTCCTTTTGCAACCAAGGCGGCGGGCGATTGAGCAGCCGCAACAGCGAGCCCGGTTCCAGCGCCAGCAGGCGTTGCAGGCGCACCAGCACCCGTCGGTTGGCGCCCAGTTCGGCGCGGTTGGTGGACAGGCGCGAGGACAGCAACTCGTCTTCGATCTGATCCACGCTCAGGCTGGTCTTGCGCACGATCTGCGTCAGCACTTCGCCCTGATCGCGCAGCAGGTGCACCAGCAATTCCAGGGGCGAGCGAAAGCGCTCGCCGGCCTTCACCGAGGAGCGCAACTTGTCTACCGAGTGCAGCGGTTGCAGGCGCGCACTGATGATCAACCGACTGCGCACGCACACCCACAGCGTCGAGACATCCGACGAGACCATGCTGCTGAGGTTGAACACCACATCGTTGACCACCGCCAACAATGCCGAATCGACATGCTCGATGCGCGTCGAGCGTGAACCTTCATGCAGCGCTTCGAAAAACTCGTCGGGCAATTCCAGATGGCTTTTCATCCAGCGCTCGCACGCGGCATGGGCGAGATTCAGGTGCAGCCAGAGGAATTCGTCGCTGTCGTCCGGTTGTTGCAGGCATTGCAATGCCCTGGCCGAGTCGATCTCCCGCCCGCGCTCGCCCGGGCGGAAACTGAAACCGTAGAGCAGGCCGAACAGATCCGTATCGCGATGGCTTTGATCGATGCTGTGGTTCATGAGGACTCGCAAGGGAAGGCGCCTGTCGCGGGTTTTACAGGTTCACTTGAGCCGCATCATCGCAAGGCTTCATGACGTTTTTGTGACGACAAAGTGAATGCAAAAAATGGCCATACCGGCGGTCGGATTCAGCTAAAGAACCGCTCTGGCACGCCGATCCCGCTTGAGGTAAGTTGCGCGCCCTTGGCCCAAAGCCAACGCCGCAGACAGGGATGTTTGAACACCTTTCACGCCTTCACCGGGCGTGTCTCATTCCTGCCACGAGTACCTTCCGATGCTTTTGCAAAAGTCCTTGAGAGCGCAAATTCTCGCCCTGTTGAGCGGCAGCCTGTTTGCGATGCTGTTGATCGCCCTGGCCTGTTTTCACTTTCTCTCCAGCGGCGTGCAGCGCTACGCCAACTTGATCGAAGGGCCGTTGCACACGTCGCAATTGATCGACGAAGCCAACCTGCAATTCAAGGTGCAGGTGCAAGAGTGGAAAAACGTTCTGTTGCGTGGCAAGCAACCGGCGGACCTGGACAAATACTGGAAGCAGTTCGAGGACCGCCAGCGCGATGTGCAGGGCATCCTCGGCGAACTGGCGGGGCAGAAGGACATCGAGCCGTCACTCAAGGCTCGCATCGAGCGCCTGCGCGATGAGCATCGCCAGTTGGGCGCCGCTTACCAGAAGGGCCGTGATGCCTACGTGGCGGCCGGCGCCGACCCGACGGTGGGCGACACCGCGGTCAAAGGCGTGGACCGCGCGACCAGCGATCAGATGAGTGAATTGGTCAACGAGTTGCGCAAGCAGGGCACCGAGCAATCGAAGCTGATCAGCGCCAGTGCCGACAACACCGTGATGCTGGGGATCATCGTGATGCTGGTCTCGGGTCTGCTGATCGGTTTGCTGAGCCTGTGGCTGGTCAACCGCAACCTGGTCGAGCCGATTCGCCAACTGATCGAATACGTGGCGCAACTCAGCCGGGGCAAGCTTGCCGAGCGCGTGGCCAGCACCCGTCAGGACGAACTGGGCAAACTGGCGATGGCCGCCAATACGCTGCGCGACTTTCTCGCCGAAACCTTCAACCGGTTGCAGCGCAGCGCCACGAATCTGGACAGCGCCAGCGGTGAACTGAATGCGATCGCGACCCTGATGGCGTCCGGCACCAATGAGCAGTTCAACCGTACCGATCAGGTGGCCACGGCGATGAACGAAATGTCCGCCACCGCCCAGGAAGTCGCCCGCCATGCCGCCGATGCGGCGCGTGCCGCCGATGACGCCGACCATTCGGCGCAGCAGGGCGAAAAAGTCATGCAGGGCACCATTCACACCATCACCCGGATGCGCGGCGAAATCGCCAACACCGCCACGGTCATCCGTCAGCTGGAAACCGACAGCGGTCGCATCGGCAAGGTGCTGGAAGTGATCCGCGGCATCGCCGAACAGACCAACTTGCTGGCGCTCAACGCTGCCATCGAAGCGGCCCGTGCCGGTGAAGCCGGGCGCGGTTTTGCGGTGGTGGCCGATGAAGTGCGCAGCCTGGCGCAACGCACGGCGGCGTCGATCATCGAGATCAACCAGATCATTCAGACCGTGCAAACCGGTGCGGTGGATGCCGCGCAGGCAATTGAAAGCGGTCAGTCGCGCAGCGAGGAAAGTGTCCAGCAAGTGACCGAGGCCGGCGCCATGCTGGAGCGCATCACCCTGGCCGTGGAAGCCATCCGCGACATGAACCGCCAGATCGCCACCGCCGCCGAAGAGCAGACCTCGGTGGCCGAAGACATCTCGCGCAACCTCACCGAAATCACCAGCATCGCCAGTACCAACCTGGACAACGTGCAGCGCACCGAAGCGGCGAGCAACAACCTGCACGGCTTGTCGGGAGAGTTGAACGAGGTGACGGCGCGCCTGAGCGCCTGATCCATCGGCCAGACGAAAAAAAGCCGCACGATCGGAACATCGTGCGGCTGGTGTTGAAGCGGATTTATTTGTCCTGTTTGTTTTTCAGAACCTTGCCGGTCGCGGCATCGATGTCCACGTCCCACTCCACGTTTTGGGCGTCGCGCAGTTCGATTTCATACTCGAAACCGTTGAAGTGGTTGTCCAGTTCGGTTTTGGTAATGGTCGCCCCCGGGTGCAGTTGCAGCGCGATCTGGTTCAGGTCTTCCAGTGGCTTGATCTTGCCGTCCTTGACCAGTTGTGGAATTTCGTCCACTCGTACATCGGCCTGGGCCAGACCGGCAGTGAGGGTCAGGGTTGCAACCGCGAACAGGGCAGTCAACGTTTTCATGAGCGTCTTTCCTGGGTGAGCTGTTTAAGTGGGATCAGGTTATCCGTGGCAACTTAATTCAGCCTTAAATCCCCTTTGTCCGAACTAAAGCCTTCGCGAGCAGGCTCGCTCCCACAGTGGTTCATTGGCTTACACAAATTCTGTGACCTACCAAGATCAAATGTGGGAGCGAGCCTGCTCGCGAATGCAAACACCTCGGTCCCGGATCAATACCCGTTGTTCTTCAACACCTGATCGACACTCACCGCCGCCGGGCGTTTGTAGAACTTCAACAACTCACTGGCACGGTTGGTAAAGATCCCATCAACCCCTGCTTCCATGACCTTCTGATAATCCACGGCATCGTCGATGGTATAGACGTGCACCAACAGGCCCTGATCGTGGGTGTACCGGTTCATCCACGGTTGCACCAGATCCGCGTAACTCTGATCGCCGCCCCCAGTCAGCGCCGCAGACGGCCCGGTGCCAATCGCGCCCTGAGC
This sequence comes from Pseudomonas sp. WPR_5_2, assembly GCF_003634475.1. Lineage (NCBI taxonomy): Bacteria > Pseudomonadati > Pseudomonadota > Gammaproteobacteria > Pseudomonadales > Pseudomonadaceae > Pseudomonas > Pseudomonas sp. WPR_5_2. The sequence continues at coordinate 436,054 of NZ_RBLA01000006.1, forward strand.
CTTGGCGTAGTCGACCCAGCGCTGGAACTCGGCTTTGTCTTTCGGCGCCTGTTTGGCGTAGTAGGCGGCCTTGTCTTTCTCGCCGGACTCGGCAAAGGTGACTTTCGAAGCAGGTTCAATGTTGCCCTCGCCGACCCACAGCAACAGGATCTTCGGCACCTGCGGCATTTCCTTTTGCAGCAGTTCGAGGCTGCTCTTCTCGAAGGTTTGCAGGATCACCTTGCCCGGCCCCTGACCGACCGCCGGCTCGCTTTTCGCCACTGCCGAACCGGCCGGGATCAGCCAGCCGCGCTCCTGAAGTTTCGCTTTCAGGTCATGCTCGATGCCGGGAAATTGCTTCGGCTCCTTGGTCTCGATGTACAGGCCCGGCCTGTGCTGGGGATTGCCCTGGGCGATGTCGATGATTTCATCGAGGGTCAGGATGTTCAGGCCCGCGTAGGAAGGGCGTGCGCGATCCGGGTATGCGGTGTTGAACCAGGTGCCGGCATCCAGGGTCTTCAGCTCGGCCATGGTGAAGGCGTTGGCGGGGCTGTCCTTGCGCTCGGGGAATTTGCGGGCGACGTCGGTGGTGCGTTGCAGGGTGTTGTCATGCAGGGCGAACAGCACGCCGTCCTTGCTGCGTTGCAGGTCCAGTTCCAGGTAGTCGGCACCGAGGTCGCGCGCCAGTGTGTACGCGGCGGCGGTGGATTCGGGGGCATCGAAGGACGCGCCACGGTGGGCGATCACAGCCGGGTGCGGGATGCCCGATCGGATCGCCAGCGCCGAGGGGGCTGGCTCGCTGGCGGCCTGGGCCTGGCCGAGGGCGAGCAGCAGACTCAATAACAGAGCGTTTTTAGTGAAGGTGACAGGCATGGTCGAGATCCTTTCGCGAGGGTGTTCAAAGACGTCCCTTTTAACAACTGAACGTTGCCAGCGCTATCGCGAGACCGACATAAACCTGTTTGAAGCTGATGTTCGTCAGGGTTTTTGTGCGTGCGTTTGCAGTAGGCTTGCTCCCGGCAATTTCCCCGGCAGAGGGAAAACCCTTCGCGAGCCCTGCGTGTAAACCAGAAATCACATCGTGTGAGGTTTACCATGCGCATCACTTCCCAGCTGATTTGCCAGGCTGCCGACCAACTCAAGGGTTTCGTCGGCCTCAATCGCAAGACTGGCCACTACATCGTCCGTTTCAGCGAAGATTCCTTCGGCATGGACGTGGCAGACGACGGCATCATCCCGGTCAGCGAATTCGTCTGGGTCGTCGGCCCGGAGCACACCATGACCCTCAAGCGCGAGTTGATTCAGCTGCTGCTGGATCAGAACATCGACGAGCGGATCAACATCACCGAACCGTTGCGGGTGTACATGAACCGGCGGGATGTGCCGGAGATTTCGGCGGTGCGGAGCCTGCTCGCGAAGACGGCCTGATAAACACCGCATCAACTACAGCGTGAACTCATAATCCCGCTCAACCTTGCACACCCGCGTACAACACTGCGCATACCAGGTAGACCGCCCCCGCTCCCGAATTTCACTGTGCTCCGGATGAAGCTTCCACGCCAAAATCGCCGCCTCGCTTGCCCAATACGAAACGGTAATCCCCACCCCATCATCACCCCGCGCCGACTCCACCCCAAGGAACCCCGGCTGCTCACGGGCCAACTCGACCATCCGCGCGGCAGCCTCGGCGTAACCCTGATCACCCTCAGTGCGCAGCGAGGTGAAGATCACCGCGTAATACGGCGCGGGCGGAGTATTGGCGATCATGACCGCCGCTCCGCGCATGCTTCAACCAAGGCCCGCACCAGCGGCGGCAGGGTGCCTGTGAGTGCAGCGCGTTCCGGCTGGAACAACGTGGCAACGAAGAACGGATGACCCTTGAGCTCCAGTGCGCGCAAGCTTTGCGCCGCATCGTGACCGACAGCATGTAGTTCGTGCTGGAGCAAGGCCTGCTCGAACAGCGGGTTCACACCAAAGCGGCAGCGATAGCCTTCACGAATCTCGGACGTTTCATACGCCTTGGCGATCAACGAACCTTTGCGCAAATGAATGCTATCGACCACCTCAACCAGTGAGCACGTCAGAGGCGTGAGCAATGCGCGGGCAGCGTCGGGAGATGTCTCGCCGTGCTCGGCATTCGACCAACCCAGTACGTTGCGCGCATATTCCAGCACGGCGTGTTGAAACCCGCCGCAGGTGCCCAGGAACGGTCGTTGTTGCTCGCGGGCAAAGCGAATCGCCCGCAATGCGCCGTCCATGCTGCGATAAGGGCTGGCTGGCACGCACCAGAAACCGTCGAACTCATCGAGCGACGTATAGGTGCTGATGCTGTCGGTGGCCAACCATAGCCCTTGTACATCCTTGCCGGTGTGTTCGGCGGCCATTCCGAGGGCCAAGGGGATGGCCTGATGAGCCGTAACTTGCGGATCGTAATCGCCGATCAGGGCGATGCGGATGACGGGGTTTTCCATGGCTGGCCTCAGCGCTTGTTGATTCCTGACGCCCACTATAGATTGGCGTTCACGCACTCAATATTGGCGTTACTCCAAGTGATCAATGCAGCGACGCACTATCGACTGGACTACCCGGACCTGGCCCTGATCCTTGCGCTGGTGCGCGGCGGCTCGCTGGCTCGGGCTTCGCAGCTGATGAAGGTCGATGTTTCGACGGTGTTTCGGGCCGTGCGTCGACTGGAAGCTGCATTGGGCCAACAGTTGTTCGAAAAAAGTCGCGCCGGCTACCTGCCCACCACCTTGGCGCAGTCGCTGGCCGAGCAGGCGGAACGGGCCGAACAGGCATTGGACGCGGCGCGCATCGGCGTGGAGCAGGGTGGTGAAGTCGTCAGCGGCACTGTGCGCCTGACCTGCACCGATTCGGTCCTGCAAGGTTTGCTGTTGCCGGCGCTGGCGCAGTTCATGCCCAACTACCCGGCGCTGACGATAGAACTCAGCACCTCCAACGACTTTGCCAATCTCAGCCGCCGCGATGCAGACATTGCCCTGCGCCTGACTCGCACACCACCGGAGCATTTGGTGGGGCGGCGCCTGGCAGACATTGCCTACCGGGTGTGTGCCAGCGCGGGTTACCTGCAATCGATCGATACGACAGACCTGGCTGCATTGACCTGGATCGCGCCCGATGACTTTCTGCCGGATCACCCAACGGTGGCGTGGCGCCGTCAAGCGCTGCCGGGCGTGATGCCGGGGTATCGCTGCAACAGCATGTTGTCGGTCACCGAACTGGTGCGGGCCGGATTGGGGGTGGCGGCGTTACCGGATTTTTTGATCGGTGACGGCTTGCAGACGCTGGGCGAGCCGTTGCACGGTTACGACACTGCGCTATGGCTGCTGACCCGCCCGGATTGCCGGGCGTTGCGCTCGGTGGTGACACTGTTCGACGAGTTGGGACGCGCGCTGAAATTGCCGTAAGGCCACTCAGGCCTTTGGCTGATCCTTGCGTACGAAATGCTGATGCATCTCCGTGGTCAGGGTTTCGATACGCTCGGTCAGTTCCTTGGTCATTTGTGTCAGTTGGGTGTTTTGCTCAAGCAGCTGAAGCAGTTGCGCGGTATTTTGCGCCGCTTGCGCCTGACGTTCACTGTTGGCAATCGCCAGCGCTTCGCGGTGCTGCGCATCGGCTTCGGACTGGGCTTTGTCACGCGCCGCCTGACGGGTTTGCGCCAGCAGAATCAAGGGCGCGGCATAGGCCGATTGCAGACTGAATGCCAGGTTGAGAAGGATGAACGGGTAGACGTCGAAGTGGGTGAAGCCGGACAGGTTAAGGCACACCCAGACCACCACGATCAGCGTTTGCGCACCGAGAAAGGTCGGGGTGCCGAAGAATCGTGCAAAGGCTTCGGCCCGCAGGGCAAATTTGTCGTTGCCAAAAGTGGGGGCCAGGTGGGCATGAGGACGATGAAAACGCAGGTGATCGACGGCGGCGGGGGCTTGGGTTTCGCTGGTCGTGCTGGTCATGATGCTCTCTGGATGGCGCTGGGACTGAGGCTCACTATAGCCCCGACGCCAGTTTCATTCAGAAACACATTGCCGTGTCTGATTTGGAACGGCGGACAGGTCGATCACTTGGCCAGAATTGTCATTTATTGCACTTGATAACAGGCCAAAAACATATCCAGCGCCGACTCCACCACGGTGCCCTGCATTTCGGCCGACAAACCCGGGAAACCCATGGAAATCTGCGGCCAGAAGGCGAAGGATTTGAGCAGGCCCTGAACCTGTTGCGCAGCAAAGTCGGGGGCGGCCGCTTTCAGGCGACCATCAGCCTGGGCGGCGCGAATCCACACGGTCAGGCCTTCTTCATGTTCACCCATACGCGCCACCATGTTCTGCGCGCGTTCCGGGGAATGGATAGCTGCCGCAATCGCCACCCGCGCCAGGTCGAGAAAATTGTCATCGCCCAGCATTTGCACCTTTGCCGCCAATATCGGACGCAGTTGCTCGCGCAGCGGCAAATCGGAGCGGTAGGGCGTTTCCTGTTCGGCCGTCACCCGCGCCCATAATTGATTGAGGATTTCGGCAAACAACTCTTCCTTGCTGGGGAAGTGGTTGTACACCGTGCGCTTCGACACGCCAGCGGTAGCGGCAATCTTGTCCATGCTGGTGATCTCGAAACCGTTGGCACGGAATTCGGCAATCGCCGCCTGAATAATGGCTTCGCGTTTTCGGTCGGTCAGGCGCTGTGGAGCTGTCATAAATGCGGCTTCGGCAGAGTGAATAGAAAATTACACTCGGTAGTTTACTTGTGAACGGCTTTGATGCAACCTTGAAACTACACTGTGCAGTGTAATGTTTTGTTAATCCTGCACGGTGATAACTAGAGTGTTCGGCTGATGCGTGCGTGCCTTGGCCATTTATCGTCCCAAGCGGAAAATCGTGAAACGAGCGGTTTTTCTGGAGTCATTCAGTCATGGCCAACTCAACTTCCCCGGCGGATGTCGCTGACACAGCCGAAGCTTCTCGTCGGACAGAAGGGCAATACCGCAACCATGCGCCGGTCAAACGCGAAGGTTTTCGCAAGACCTTGCGCATCCTGTGGAACGTGATCTTCCACAAACCGCGTGATACTCGCCCCAGCGCCCCGGTCCCGGTGCAACCCCTGACGCAAGCGGCACTGATTGCCGCACCGAACCACAGCGTCTATCGCCTCGGTCATTCCACGGTATTGCTCAAGTTGCGGGACAAGTTCTGGATCACCGACCCGGTCTTCGCCGAACGCGCCTCACCGGTGCAGTGGGCCGGCCCGAAACGATTTCACCAGCCACCCATCAGCCTGGAACAATTGCCGCCTATTGAAGCGGTGATCCTGTCCCATGATCACTACGACCACCTGGACCACCAGGCGGTGCTGAAGCTCGCCGACAAGACCCGATATTTCCTCACCCCGCTGGGCGTGGGCGACACCCTGATCAAATGGGGCATCGACGCCAGCAAGGTCCGGCAACTGGATTGGTGGCAAGGCACCGAAGTCGAAGGCATTCGCTTTGTCGCCACACCGTCGCAACACTTTTCCGGTCGTGGTCTGTTCGATGGCAACAGCACGCTCTGGGCCTCGTGGGTAATGATCGACGGCGATACACGGATCTTCTTCAGTGGCGACAGCGGCTACTTCGATGGCTTCAAACGCATCGGCGAACAATACGGCCCGTTCGACCTGACCCTCATGGAAACCGGCGCCTACAACGTCGAGTGGCCGCACGTGCACATGCAACCCGAGCAAACCCTGCAAGCCCACCTCGACCTCAAGGGCCGCTGGCTGCTGCCGATCCACAACGGCACCTTCGACCTGTCAATGCATGCCTGGTACGAGCCCTTCGACCGCATCCTGGCCCTGGCCTGGGAACGCAGCGTTTCGATTACCACGCCGCAAATGGGCGAGGCCTTCAACCTGATGCATCCACAGCGGGGTGGGGCCTGGTGGCTGGCGGTTGAGCAGCAGGTATTCGAGGATCAACAGAGCGTCGGGTAAGGCAACTACAAACAGAGGCGAACCTTCGTACGAGTAGCAGTGAGCCGTGATGACGGATAATTTCGGCCGCTTCTGTAGGCTGAAAAAACGGGTGAAATCATTCACTCGCAATCAGTCAGAAGGATGTCTACATGGACGTAACGTTAAACGGCTGCATGAAGCGGCTGGCCGGGATTGCCCTGTTTTCGATGGCGGCGAGTGCTGCCACTGCACAGTCCCCCGCGCCCGAAACCAGGCTGGAGTATTTGAGTGTCGATGAAATCAACCAGCGGATGGATCGCGGGCAACTGAATTCCGTGACGCTGGTCCGGCACTTATTGCAGCGGATCGAAAGGCTGGACAAAAACGGGCCGGCCATCAACGCGATCATCGAACTCAACCCCGATGCATTGGCCATGGCCGAGTCGCTGGACCGGGAGCGAAAGGGCGGCTACATCCGCGGGCCGCTGCATGGCATTCCGGTATTGCTCAAGGACAATATCGATACCTCCGATCAAATGCAGACCACTGCCGGTTCACTGGCCATGGTAGGTGAGCCCGCCGCGCAGGACGCCTTCATCGTGCAACGCCTCCGGGCGGCGGGGGCGGTGATTCTTGGAAAAACCAATCTCAGCGAATGGGCTGCCTTCCGCGATCCTGGACTCCCCAGCGGTTGGAGCGGGCGCGGCGGCCAAACCAAAAATCCACACCTGTTAAGTGGCGACCCCTGCGGTTCCAGTTCAGGCTCTGCCGCAGCCGTCGCGGCAGGTTTTGCGCCCTTGACCGTAGGAACGGAAACCTCTGGCTCGATCAGCTGCCCGGCGTCCATGAATGGTGTGGTGGGTATCAAGCCTACGGTAGGTCTGTTGAGCCGCAGCGGCATCATCCCGGTCACTCACAAGCTGGACACGCCCGGGCCGATGGCGCGCACGGTGCGCGACGCTGCACGCTTGTTGAATGCCATGGTAAGCAGCGATGCCGCTGATCCGGTGCCAAGGCCGCAGAATCTGGACACCGTGGACTTCACCGCCTTGTTGCGTCCAAACGCACTGGTCGGACGGCGAATCGGTTATCCCGCCAAATTTGATCGCAGCAATTTACCGCTCCTGACCGATCCGCAGTTTTCTAAAGCGTTGGAACTCATGCAGGCAGCAGGTGCAACGTTGATCCCCGTGGAATTGATCGCCCCGGTTTCAGAACGGGTAGAGGAGGCATTGCACATGGGGATCAAGCGAGACTTGCCTGGTTACCTGGCGACTCGAACCGGCGTTCCTGCCAAGACACTGGAAGATCTACTGCTGTTCAATGCCCCTAACTCCGAAGGTCATAACCAGGACACATTGATCGCCGCCAGCAAGGTTGTCTTTGACGAGCAAACCTACAATCAGCTCTGGCATAAAATCCAAAGCGAAAATGCCGCTGCCATCGATCAGTTACTGGCAACCCATCAACTGGATGCCCTCCTATCAGACGTCGCGTCACCGGCCATGAACGTCGTACCGCTGGCAGGATATCCCGGCATCATGGTGCCTTCCGGCATAGACGATGACGGCGTGCCCACTTCGGTTTACTTCTTCGGACCTCGCTGGAGCGATGCCAGGCTTCTGGCGCTGGCGTATGGCTATGAGCAGGTCTCTCATGCGCGGCGGACACCGGCGTTCAAGCCGTAGCGAGAGGGCGACAACGTGGCTGATCAAGGCGAATTGCCTATCAGGTAAAGACCACTTCGAGTCGGCCCTCTTTTCGTGATCGAGGGGCCGACTTGACCACGATCTGCACGTCACGCCCAAGCAACAGCAGGCACTCCATCATCTTGGCTTCACTGATCCCCCGAAACTTTCCACGTAGCATTTCGGAAAGCTTGGGTTGTGACAGACCCAAAATGTCTGACGCCTGAACCTGGGTCAAATGTCGAGCCTTGATGATTTCACCAATTTTTGCAGCCAACTGGGATTTGACCCGCATTTCACTGGCGTTGGGTGTTCCGAGGTCTTCGTAGACGTTCCCACTGCCTTCTTCGATTTCAACCATTTTTCAATCCTTTCGCATGATCCCGTGCTGCTTGAAGGCGCTTACTGATTAGATCGATGTCGCACTGCGCGGTCTTGATCCCGGTAGTCGACTTTTTCTGAAAGCAGTGCAGAACATAAATTGCGCTACCAAAACTAACGGTGTAAACGGCACGATAGGTGTTCGTATCGAAGTCCTCAATCAACTCAAGAACCCCCGCACCTCCAAAGCCCTTCAATGGCTTGGCGTCCGGATGCTTCTTGCCGCTTTGCGCCAGATGGAGAGCGTGACCAAAAACATCCTGTACATCTGAGGGCATCTGCTTGAGATCTTTCTTGCTGCTGCTAACCCACAGGAGTGACTTCCTTGTACTTATGCGAAAATATACCTATATGGGAATAATTGTCAATCGAAGCTTCTGCTCATTCAACCATCGCAAAATCCGCCCGCCCCACCGGATTCGGCGTCGACCCCTTCACATTCATCCCACGCCCCGGCGCAAACCCCGGGAAGAACACCAGCCCCTCCGATTCAAACCGATACGCCAACGTCAACCGCGTCACATCCAGCACCTCGCGCTTGGCCTCGAAACGCTGAATGGCCTCCACCGAAACCCCGGCCTCCCGAGACAGCTCTTCTACACTCCAACCCAGCATCGCTCGGGCCTGGGCGCAGTGGGCCGGGGTGAATTGGAAAAGGGCGATACGCTCCAGGGTGATTTTCATCGCTTGAGAGGCCATGGTGTTCTCCGGGCTCGGGGGTGTTGGTTCAAAATATACTGTGTTTTTGTACAGTTGTTTTGAGCCGGGAGCAAATTGATTTTTTGATTTTTTCTATCCCGTGCCTTCCAGCCGGACGGACGATTACTTCCCCTCCAACCCCGGCGCCTCTCGCACAATGAGGTGATCCAGATTCTCAATGTTGGCGCTGAATACCCTGAACGTCTGCTCGGGGTTTTTCTTGCTCGGCACCTGCTTCAACTCGGGCGCCACCCCATAAAAGAAGCAATACAACTCCCGCCCACTCTCGATGGCATGCTTGATCTCTTCCAGGAACGCCTTGCGCTTGCGGTAGGTGTCGATCAGCTTCTTGCTCAGGTAAACATTGACCGAATACGGCTTCTTCTCGAACCAGACCTTCTTCTCGAAATCGATGCGAAAGCTCTGGGTGTAGTCTTTGATCTCCTTGATCCTGCCCCAGTAAATCAGCCCGTTGTTGTCCTGTAGATATTCGATCTTCTTGAAGAACGCCCCGTAGGTTGCCGTGTGTTCACCGATCTTCAATGGCATGCGCTTGAGCAGCTCCTTGTCTTCGAAGTTCGAGACAAAACACTCCACGGGGTGAGCGAAGACACTGGTTTTGTCCGGTGCCGAATCCTGGGCTGGATGCTCGACGCTATTGTCCGCTGAAGACGTTATCGCCTCATCCCTGGCAACATCAGTCGTCACCGCTGGGCTGTGCGGCTTACGCACATACTGACGCCGGGTCAGCAGCAACTCCGACGGAAAATGTTCTTCAGGACCGTCTTCCGCTTCGGCCTCCATACCCGACGCCGGCGCCTTCAGGCTCACATAAGGACAACCCTCGACATGCCGCGTACTCGGCAGATTTTTGAAATGCGGTGTACGCACGAAATTCACATTCTTGGCATTGAACGTCCCCAACCCATTCGCCGCATCGAACGCCAAACGACAGGCATCGTTGGGGCACTGGAAATGCTCCTGGGCGGAATCGAACGCCATCGTCTCGTCGAAATTTAGATCGCGCACGTCATAGATCGACAGTTTGTCGTCGAGGCTGAGGCAGTAGGCGAGGTCGAATTTCATGGCAGGCTTGGGTCCGTGAGGGGGAAGGGTATTAATAGCGGGAGGCGGGGCGGGTTGCACTTACTGTTTTCAACACACTACAAAATCAACGGCAACCCACCAAACCTGTGGGAGCGAGCCTGCTCGCGATTCCCAAAATCACCACAGCCATCAAGCCAACCACCCACCTGTGGCGAGGGAGCTTGCTCCCGCTGGGCTGCGAAGCGGCCCTAAAACCAGCAAGCTCGGTACATCAGGTAAACCGCATCGCGCGGATTGGCGACTGCTGCGCAGCCGAACGGGAGCGAGCTCCCTCGCCACAGGTTTTTGTTCAACTCGCTCACTCGGGATTATTTTAGATATCGACTATCACTACAGGTTAAAAACAGAGTTAGGTTTTGTGGGAGTGATATGGAGCAAATTTTCTCGATTTCGCTTATTTGTTTTTTCGTCAGTTTGTAGTCGTACACATAATCTTCTTCACTTTTCCACCCCATTAATGCGGCTAGCTCGCCGGAGAATTGGGAGTGTTTTTTCATATGACGCGAAATCATCCCCATCACGTACCCCCATTACTGTGTGCTTCAAGGTTCTATACTCCGTGTCGGATCTGCACAAGCCCCTTGAGGACTTCATTGATGGATTTGAGGGCAGTCTCTGAGGCGATTGCGGTGGGAAAGCCAATCGGCTGTTCGGCCCCATAAATATCCTGATCTACTATTTTTCACGATAGATGAATGCCACCTGATAGTCATAGGAAGACAAGTGAATGATATGGAGGAAATGGGGTTGAAGCGTACTGACCCAATGGGGGGCAACGTCAAAACCACCGTTGTTTATATTTTTTTCGATAGGCAGGCCGAGTGTCTCAATCACAGAGCCGTCATCGCCAAAGTCTTGCGACAACTCCTCACCTTCGCCCAATTCGGTTTCCTTGTCGTACCATTCAAGTCTTATTTTCAGTCCCATAGCGCCCTCATAGGTATTTCGATACTGAGATTCTTTTATGGGGAGCTAGTTACTCATCCGTGGCGGGTGACGAAGCGAAACCCCGATCAGATGATTTATCGGGGTTCTTTTTTGACTAATTGTTGCGATGGATTTCACCGCTTGGCATAAGTGCCCATAAAGTACTCTAGGCCGTCAGGGAAACTGACGCCTAGAAGTTCTGATAGTGCCATTACCTGACTTTCGTTTAAAAGTAACTCTCCTGGTTCCACTTCGTTAAGTGGTTTCGATTCGATGAGCTGGGCAACTTTCTCATTGAGCTCAATGCCCTCGATATCCAGCTCAAACTGCAAAGAGTCATCCAGATTGTCATCCGGGTAAAAGCCAGTTATTGAAAGGTAGCGCATGCTGTAATCCTAATTTCTTGAGGTTTTTCTGCCAGGTTTTGCGGGTTTTGTTTGTTCGCCTGTGATGTGGTTGAATTCGCCCAAATGGATCCCGAGTTTGTCGTATTTTTCAACAGCATTACTTTTGTAGTCCCATTCATAAATTCGCCCCTTACGGTCAACCCAACGAGCTCGTTTCCTTCCTCCCCCTTGAACAGATGATTTCGACTTTACTCGGGTTGCATCTGGGAATGCCGGAAGCGTTTTCGGGTGGTCATAATACGAATGATCCCCGGTTTGACTGAGAACAATGTAAACCGGCTTCACCCCAGACCCCACCGGAAACACAAGAATGAAATCCTTGTACTCAGGCGGGTAAATCGGGTTCACGATAATGGCATCAGCCTGCTTCGTCGGCGGAAAGACCCATATATGCGGTGCCTGCGGGGCGGCCTCCAGCTTGGGAATGCCGAGAATGTCGGTGCCGTCCACGGCTGGGGTCCAGATCAGTTCGATGCCGTCGCCGAGATCGGCAATGTATTGGCTATCGCGCATCGCGATCTGCACGACATCGACCATTTCCCAGTCGCGATTCTTGCCGGTGTAGAACCCGTAACCCTTGAGACTGCCATCAGCCTGTTGTTCGATTTGCACGCGCACACGGGTGCGGGCCTGTTTGAGGGCACGCAGTTGATCTTCGGAGTAGAGGGCGCTGTCGCCCAGGCTGGGTGTCCAGAACACGGCGAGCAGGCCGGCCAATGTGGCGCTTGCGGCAGCGCCGATGGCTGGCATGACTGGCATGGCTGGAGCGCGCAGTGCCAGTCGCCCGACACCCAGCGAAAGAGTCGAACCGCTGATCGTTTGCAGATTCAGCAGCCCGCCATCGTCCACCTCGCGAGCACCGAGCCAGGCGATTTCACCGTAGTCCTCAAGGCTGTCGGTGGGCACCATGCCCGAAGGGTTGGAGTAGTTGATGACCGCGTCCGGCAACTTGCAGGATTTGGCGAAGACGCAGCCCGCTTGAACCGTTTTTTGTTCGACCGCGACGATCTGGCGCTTACGCATGTATTCGTCTTGCCTGGCGAGCATGGCCTCGTGGTCTTTTTGCCGGACCTCACGCTCGGCCAGTTCGCGGGCCGTCATAGGGCGGTAGGTGACGTGATGACCGTCACCGGATGGCGGGTTTCGAATTAGGGGAATGTCCTTGTTGCGAGCCACTGATTGTCCTTGTGTGTTCGTCCATCGACAGCCCCGAATAGGGGCTGCGCGACGTTAACGAATGGGACACAGTGTGGCTGTAGGACGGGTCGCTAATGACCCTGGGAAAAATCTCTGATGCTTAGGATGGCAGCAAGGAGCTTTTGCGATTCGCCACTTTTACAGGCATGAGGCTGCTGTCTGTTCTGCCACCGACGAAGGCCTAACCGGCACACAGGGCATGGAGGTCACCGTTGGAATCGGTGTGCTGATTGCTACCAATGACAACCCCTGTGGCGAGGGAATTTACAAGCGTCGAACCGCCTTGTTGTGGCGCGAAGTGCCCCCAGAACCAGCAAGCGCGATATGCCAAAAGTAATGAGTTGTTCGCTTGGCGGTCCCGAACGGAGGTAACCTCCCTCACCACAGAATTCATTTAACCCAATTACTCGAGTTTCAATCGTTTCACCTTTGTATAAAGCGAGGAGGTGAATTCGACTTTGTCGCTTGAAAGATGACAACGCCGATGACAGTTTGGGCACAGTGCGACAGCGTTAGTGATGCAATCCGATCCTTTTTGCGCCAAATGCTTAACGTGATGTACCTCAAGAAACGGTAGGCCATCGACTTCAAACGGCGCTTTCTGGCCGCAGCCTTCGCAAATGCCCTTGGCTAAATCAGCAACCCAAGCTCTAACTTTCGGGTCGCGAACATAGGATGTTGTGACAGTGCTAGCTTGTTGCGGGTTCGGGTTGCCAGCGGGCTCAACCTTAAGTCCCTGCTTTTGCAGCTTGGATGCTCGGTTTATCAAGGTCTCATGGTTGGCGGTTGGAGCGTACTCGCCCACACCAGGCACCACTTTATTGGCCAAAACCTTACGAATTCGCTCGCTAACCCCTGCGCCAATGTTCTTGGCAGGCCTATAGCCAATAATCTGCGGTAAATCCAATTGCTCCAACACGGCAGAAATGTTTTGCATGCGATACTCAACCGAAGAGGCGCTGCGTTTGCTTAATGGGCCTTCTCGTAAAAGTTGGTTATCAACTGACTTCTTAAACGTCTGACCGCTTTGTTCAAGGTTTAGCATCTTCAGATAAGCATCGACCGAAGCCTCGAGCTCCTGATCGCTCCAGCCACTTTTTTCCTTTTGGGTATCCATACAATCGCCGAAGGTTGAAAACCCTCAGACGATACTGATTGGCTATCGCAGCTGTCTACGAAAATTCCTACAGAAAATGGCGACGAATCTCGCGTGCGTTCGTACAAACTCATCGCCTAAGAGCGTCGAGATGAGTAAGATTTTTCTTATCCAATAAAAAAGCCCCGATCAGATCGGGGCCTTTTGTAATTCGATTTGTCGATTTACATCGTCAAATCATGGCAAGCTCAGAAATCAATCCCAGCTCAACGCCCCACCAGTCTGATACTCAATAACCCGCGTCTCAAAGAAGTTCTTCTCCTTCTTCAAGTCCATGATCTCGCTCATCCAAGGGAACGGGTTAGTCGTCCCCGGATACTCTTCCTTCAGACCGATCTGCGACAGACGACGGTTAGCAATGAACTTGAGGTAGTCCTCCATCATCGCCGCATTCATGCCCAACACACCGCGAGGCATGGTGTCACGAGCGTATTCGATCTCCAGTTGAGTGCCCTGCAGAATCATCTGCGAAGCTTCTTCCTTCATTTCAGCATCCCACAAGTGCGGGTTTTCGATTTTGATCTGGTTGATCACGTCGATGCCGAAGTTCAGGTGCATGGATTCGTCGCGCAGGATGTATTGGAACTGCTCGGCGACGCCGGTCATTTTGTTGCGGCGGCCCATGGAGAGGATTTGGGTGAAGCCGCAGTAGAAGAAGATGCCTTCCAGAACGCAGTAGTAGGCGATCAGGTTGCGCAGCAGTTCTTTGTCGGTTTCGACGGTGCCGGTTTCGAACTTCGGATCGGAGATCGAGCGGGTGTATTTCAGGCCCCAGGTGGCTTTTTTCGCGACCGATGGGATCTCGTGGTACATGTTGAAGATTTCGCCTTCATCCATGGCCAGCGATTCGATGCAGTACTGGTAGGCGTGGGTGTGGATCGCTTCTTCGAAAGCCTGGCGCAGGATGTACTGGCGGCATTCCGGGTTGGTGATCAGGCGGTACACGGCCAGGACCAGGTTGTTGGCAACCAGGGAGTCGGCGGTGGAGAAGAAGCCGAGGTTGCGCATCACGATGCGGCGCTCGTCGTCGGTCAGGCCTTCCGGGTTTTTCCAGAGGGCGATGTCGGCGGTCATGTTGACTTCTTGCGGCATCCAGTGGTTTGCGCAGCCGTCCAGGTATTTCTGCCAGGCCCAGTCGTACTTGAAGGGCACGAGTTGGTTGAGGTCGGCGCGGCAGTTGATCATGCGCTTTTCGTCAACGGCGACACGGGCGGAGGCGCCTTCGAGTTCGGCGAGGCCTTCGGCGACGTCGAGGGAATCCAGGGCAGCTTTGGCGCGGGCCACGGCAGCGGAGTCAGAGGCGGTCACGGCGCGAGCTTCCAGGGCTGCGGCACCGCCGGCGCTGTCGAGACGGTCCATATTGGCTTCGGTGGCGTGGCCGGCGTTGGCGCTCTTGGCCACTACTTCCGTGTCTTCTTTGTCGAATTCGTCCCAGCTCAGCATGACGTGTCGTCTCCTGCGTGAGGGCCAGTTGCCCGTGTGAAAATGAATAGGTCGGTTTTTCACACGGCCTTACTGGCCGCGTTGGATCTAAAGGAATCGTTTTTTGCAGCAGCTATACGCAGGCATCAAACAGAATTTTGTACGGGGTTCCGAGAGCCACTGATGGGCGCAGCAAGCTTTGATTGCTTGTGCGGGGCTTCAGACTGGCTTTTCATCCCTGTAAGGGAATATTGCAGGCCCGTTTACGGCCGCATTATAGGGAAGTTTTGCGTGCTGTGGTGCGACGAAATGGCTTGCGGATCGGTCGACGGCGACCGTTGTTCGGCCAGAGCGAGGGTTTACAGGGCTTTGAACGATGTTGGCGGGGAAAGATTTTTTTTCCTGATTTTTTGCCGTGGATTATTTTTGCTCAAGAAATAACCAAAAAAGGCTTTTTTCACTACATCTTGTGTTTCTGTGGGGGTTTCTCAGGCTCCAGACACAACTAAGCCCGACCGAAGTCGGGCCATGAAGTCGCGCTGGCGGCTCAGCTCAGGCGAGCGGCGCCAACGTGGTCGGTACCATCGGCGGCGAGGCGGGCGGCGCCAGTGTGATCAGAGCCGTCGGCAGCAAGTTTGCCTGCGCCAACGTGGTCTGCGCCATCGGCTGCGAAGGATGCTGAACCGGTGTGGTCGTAACCGTCGGAAGCGACAGCCGCTTCGCTGGTGTAGGCGGCCGAGCCGGTGCGGTCGTAACCATCGGCGGCGAAGGTGTTGGCAGCCAGGACGGAGAGGGTCAGGGCGAGGATCAGTTGGGTTTTCATGGTCTTTGCTCCAGTTTCGAGGGCGTTGTTTGTCTTGGGTTGAGATCGATACTACGCCGACTATTTCGATTAAAAAGCGCAAATAAATGCTTAAAATAATCGAAATATTCGATTGTTAAGGTTCGGCGCTTCATCTGCCTGATCGCGGCGGGTGGGTCGAACCTATTCGGGGGAGGGGTGAAGCAGGGGATCAGCCGTTAGAGCAACCGTTGCCCATCGCGCTGTAACGCAGGATATGCCGTTGACCGTTGGAATCTTCGTATTCCATTTTCATTGGCACAACTTCACAAACATTCGGGGCTTCGCTCATGGAGATCACTTTGGCGATGTCCAGGTTCATCGAGTAAGTGTATTCCTCAATGGGCGGTTGTTGCTGCGCGACATCAGTCGGGACCTCGCCTGCCATGGCACTTACGCACACGCTGCTGAGGGCCAGAACCAATAAAGCTTTCATTTGAATTTTACCTTTCTAAGGTCGAGTGGGTTCACGCAACCTTTTTGGGGTTGCGTGTGGAGCTGAACTACTTGGTTTGGGTTAACTGCCTTCGTGGGGGCTGTAACTGGGTTAACTCAGGTTGCCGGGTTGGCGTGGCAGATTTTAGGGGGGGCGGATACGTTCATATAGACGTGGTTTTGATAAACACCTTTGACAGATCCTGTAACAATCCCCGAATAACCTCTATTTCTCTGCGGGAGCGAGCTTGCTCGCGATGAACCTGAGATCTTCGCGGGGTGTAAGGCTGGGCGCGTTATCGTTGACGACCATCGCGAGCAGGGCTCGGTCCTACCAGGGGCGGTGGGCGGTTTAGAGCTATTCATGACAATTTGTATGGGCTTGTTACTACCATCGTCGAATGGTTCTATAGGCCCGGCCCGGCTAAAACGGGGGCCATACAAAAACAACTAATTCCACCGAGGTAAGAAAGATGAGTGCGGCTTCCCTGTATCCCGTTCGTCCCGAGGTCCTGGCCAATACGCTGACTGACGAGGCGACCTACAAGGCCATGTACCAGCAGTCGGTCGTCAACCCGGACGGTTTCTGGCGCGAGCAAGCCAAGCGCCTCGACTGGATCAAGCCTTTCACCACGGTCAAGCAGACCTCCTTCGACGATCACCATGTCGACATCAAGTGGTTCGCCGACGGCACCCTGAACGTTTCCTACAACTGCCTCGACCGGCATCTGGCCGAGCGCGGCGATCAGGTCGCGATCATTTGGGAGGGCGATGACCCTGCCGAAAGCCGAAACATCACCTACCGCGAACTGCATGAACAAGTCTGCAAGTTCGCCAACGCCCTGCGCGGCCAGGACGTGCACCGCGGCGACGTGGTGACGATCTATATGCCGATGATCCCCGAAGCCGTGGTCGCCATGCTGGCCTGCACCCGGATCGGCGCGATTCACTCGGTGGTGTTCGGCGGCTTCTCGCCGGAAGCCCTGGCCGGTCGCATCATCGACTGCCGCTCGAAAGTGGTGATCACCGCCGACGAAGGCATCCGTGCCGGCAAGAAGATCCCGCTCAAGGCCAACGTCGACGATGCGCTGACCAACCCGGAAACCAGCAGCATCCAGAAAGTCATCGTCTGCCAGCGCACCGGTGGCGACATCAAGTGGAACCAGCACCGCGACATCTGGTACGAAGACCTGATGAAAGTGGCCGGCACCGTGTGCGCGCCGAAAGAGATGGGCGCCGAAGAAGCGCTGTTCATCCTTTACACCTCCGGTTCCACCGGCAAGCCGAAGGGCGTGCAGCACACCACCGGCGGCTATCTGTTGTATGCGGCCATGACCCACGAACGTGTATTCGACTACCGTCCGGGGGAAATCTACTGGTGCACCGCCGACGTCGGCTGGGTCACCGGCCACAGTTACATCGTGTATGGCCCACTGGCCAATGGCGCGACCACGCTGCTGTTCGAAGGCGTGCCGAACTACCCGGACATCACCCGGGTGGCGAAGATCGTCGACAAGCACAAGGTCAACATCCTCTACACCGCACCGACGGCGATCCGCGCCATGATGGCCTCGGGCACGGCGGCGGTGGAAGGCGCCGATGGCAGCAGCCTGCGCCTGCTCGGTTCGGTGGGCGAGCCGATCAACCCGGAAGCCTGGGACTGGTACTACAAGAACGTCGGCCAGTCCCGTTGCCCGATCGTCGACACCTGGTGGCAGACCGAAACCGGCGGCAACATGATGAGCCCGCTGCCGGGCGCCCATGCCATGAAGCCAGGTTCGGCGGCGCGTCCGTTCTTCGGCGTGGTGCCGGCCCTGGTGGACAACCTGGGCAACATCATCGAAGGCGAGGCCGAGGGCAACCTGGTGATTCTCGATTCGTGGCCAGGCCAGGCGCGCACGCTGTACGGCGATCACGACCGTTTCGTCGACACCTACTTCAAGACCTTCCGCGGCATGTACTTCACCGGTGACGGCGCCCGTCGCGATGCCGATGGGTACTACTGGATCACCGGTCGGGTGGACGACGTGCTCAATGTCTCCGGCCACCGCATGGGCACCGCCGAGATCGAAAGCGCCATGGTCGCGCACCCGAAAGTCGCGGAAGCGGCGGTGGTCGGTGTGCCGCACGACATCAAGGGCCAGGGCATCTATGTCTACGTCACCCTGATCGCCGGCGAAGAAACCAGCGAGCAGTTGCGCCTGGAGCTGAAGAACTGGGTGCGTAAGGAGATCGGCCCGATTGCTTCGCCGGACGTGATCCAGTGGGCGCCGGGCCTGCCGAAAACCCGCTCGGGCAAGATCATGCGGCGGATTCTGCGCAAGATTGCTACCGCTGAATACGACGGGTTGGGCGATATTTCCACCCTGGCGGACCCGGGTGTGGTGCAGCATTTGATTGATACGCACAAGACGATGAATGTTGCGTAAGTAGCGTTTGGCGTCATCGAAGCCCCGCCCGATGTTGAGTCGGGTGGGGCTTTTTGTTGCCTGAGGTTTTTGTGTTGGCAGTTCTGGCCTCATCGCGGGCAAGCCTTGCTCCCACAGGTTTTGTGTTGTTCGCCGATCTTGGGCACGACGCCGACTCCGTGGGAGCAAGGCTTGCCCGCGATGACGGCCTGACAGATACCACATAAACACCAGCCAATAATTATCGGCTTCCTCTGTCAGTGCTTTCCCACTGTTACCCATCTGCTTTCAAGTAACTGAATGTGTAACCGCTCGCGCAGAGTCGGGGCATTGCGAAACGCCAGCGGCCAGCAATGGTGCATTTCGCACGCTCAAAAAATAACTCCCCACGCTACGCTTGCCGGATTAGAAGGGTTTGCCAATAATAGGCCCGCAATTTGCAACATAGATCGGTTTACCATCTTTTGCTCTTGCATGATTTTGCAAGGCTGTCAACGTGCCTAAACGGCTTTCTCGGTGCTTCTGTAACTAGTTGTCGCATTGAAGAAATATCGGCTTCGGGCCTGTCGTTAGAATGCCGATCATTCGCTCGTCGTTGCCCGTGTTGAAAATTCGCACACGCAATGCAGGACGCAGCAACGCTTTCCGGTTCCACTCATTCGCATATTGGGCTGTCGCTCACTCTGCCGTTTTAGCCCTTTTCCGATGGAGTCCCAAGATGAAGAAACTCGTGCTGCTTGGCGCCCTGGCACTGTCCACCGTGCTGTCCCTGCCAACCTTCGCCGATGAAAAACCTCTGAAAATCGGTATTGAAGCGGCTTACCCTCCGTTCGCATCCAAAGCACCGGACGGCAGCATCGTGGGTTTCGACTACGACATCGGCAACGCCCTGTGCGAAGAGATGAAGGTCAAGTGCGTGTGGGTCGAGCAAGAGTTCGACGGTCTGATCCCGGCGCTCAAGGTGCGCAAGATCGACGCGATCCTGTCGTCCATGTCGATCACTGAAGATCGCAAGAAGTCCGTGGACTTCACCAACAAGTACTACAACACTCCGGCGCGCCTGGTCATGAAGGCCGGCACTCAGGTCAGCGACAACCTGACCGAGCTCAAGGGCAAGAACATCGGCGTGCAACGTGGTTCGATCCACGAGCGTTTCGCCCGTGAAGTCCTGGCCCCGTTGGGTGCCGAGATCAAGCCGTACGGCTCGCAGAACGAAATTTATCTGGATGTGGCCGCTGGCCGCCTCGACGGCACCGTGGCAGACGCTACGCTGCTGGATGACGGTTTCCTGAAAACCGACGCCGGTAAAGGCTTCGCCTTCGTCGGTCCTGCGTTCACCGACGTCAAATACTTCGGCGACGGCGTCGGCATTGCCGTGCGCAAGGGCGACAAGGCTGAACTGGACAAGCTCAACACTGCCATCGCGGCCATCCGCGAAAACGGCAAGTACAAGCAAATCCAGGACAAGTACTTCGCCTTCGATATCTACGGCAAGTAACACGTCCCGGCGACAAGTCCTAAATGGCGCAAGCAACAGGATCTCTGAGGTTTGCGCCATTTTTTCATCCCAACTTTCGAGGACCTGAATCATGTTGAAAGGCTACGGGGCTGTCATCCTCGATGGCGCTTGGCTGACGCTTCAGCTCGCCTTGTCGTCCATGGCCCTGGCCATTGTTCTGGGCCTGATCGGCGTGGCACTGCGCCTGTCGCCGGTGCGCTGGCTGGCCTGGCTGGGCGATCTGTACTCCACGGTGATCCGCGGTATTCCCGACCTGGTGTTGATCCTGCTGATTTTCTACGGCGGCCAGGACCTGCTCAACCGCGTCGCACCGCTGCTCGGTTTTGACGAGTACATCGACTTGAACCCACTGGCTGCCGGTATCGGCACCCTGGGCTTCATCTTCGGGGCGTACCTGTCGGAAACCTTCCGTGGCGCCTTCATGGCGATCCCCAAGGGGCAGGCCGAAGCCGGCATGGCTTACGGCATGAGCAGTTTCCAGGTGTTCTTCCGGGTGCTGGTACCGCAGATGATTCGCCTGGCAATTCCGGGTTTTACCAACAACTGGCTGGTACTGACCAAGGCCACCGCGCTGATTTCGGTGGTGGGTCTGCAAGACATGATGTTCAAGGCCAAGCAGGCGGCCGATGCCACCCGCGAACCTTTCACCTTCTTCCTCGCAGTGGCGGCGATGTACCTGGTGATCACCAGTGTCTCGTTGCTGGCATTGCGTCACCTTGAGAAGCGCTACTCGGTAGGCGTAAGGGCGGCTGATCTATGATCTTCGACTACAACGTCATTTGGGAGGCCTTGCCGCTGTACTTCGGCGGCCTGGTGACCACCCTCAAACTGCTCGCGCTGTCGCTGTTCTTCGGCCTGCTGTGTGCCTTGCCGCTGGGCCTGATGCGCGTGTCGAAAAACGCGGCGGTCAACATGACCGCATGGCTCTACACCTACGTGATCCGCGGCACGCCGATGCTGGTGCAGTTGTTCCTGATCTACTACGGTCTGGCGCAATTCGAAACCGTTCGCGACAGCTTCCTCTGGCCGTGGCTGTCCAGCGCGACCTTCTGTGCGTGCCTGGCATTCGCCATCAACACTAGCGCCTACACTGCCGAAATCATCGCCGGTAGCCTGCGGGCCACGCCGAACGGCGAGATCGAAGCGGCCAAGGCCATGGGCATGTCGCGGGTCAAGATGTACAAGCGCATCCTGTTGCCGTCGGCTCTGCGTCGTGCGCTGCCGCAATACAGCAACGAAGTGATCATGATGCTGCAGACCACCAGTCTGGCGTCCATCGTGACCCTGATCGACATCACCGGTGCCGCGCGCACGGTCAACGCCCAGTTCTACCTGCCGTTCGAAGCGTACATCACCGCCGGCGTGTTCTACCTGTGCCTGACGTTCATTCTGGTGAAACTGTTCAAACTGGCCGAGCGTCGCTGGCTGGGCTATCTGGCCCCGCGGAAGCACTGATATGGAACGCATCGACCATGCATTGCCGTGGAGCCACCTCGGTAGCGAACGCCAGGTTTCGGTGTTCCGCTTCGGCAGTGGCGAGCGCAAGGCCTACATCCAGGCCAGCCTGCACGCCGATGAGCTGCCGGGCATGCGCACGGCCTGGGCGCTGAAAAAGCGCCTGGCCGAACTCGAAGCCCAAGGCTTGCTCAACGGCGTGATCGAACTGGTGCCGGTGGCCAATCCACTGGGCCTCGGTCAGTTGCTGCAGGGCAATCACCAGGGGCGTTTCGAGGCCGGCAGCGGCAAGAACTTCAACCGGGATTTCGTCGAGCTCAGCGCGCCTGTGGCGGCGGCGCTCGATGGGCATCTGGGCGATGACCCGCACGCCAACATCCGCTTGATCCGCCAGGCCATGAGTGATCATCTGGCTGCCTTGCCAGAGGCGAGCAGCCAGTTGCAAGGCATGCAGCGTGTGCTGCTCAGCCATGCCTGCACCGCCGATGTGGTGCTGGACCTGCATTGCGATTGCGAGGCGGCGCTGCACATGTACGCCTTGCCGCAGCACTGGCCGCAATGGCGTTCGCTGGCCGCGCACCTGAATGTGCGGGTCGGTTTGCTGGCGGAAGATTCCGGCGGCAGCTCCTTCGACGAAGCCTGTTCGCTGCCGTGGTTGCGGTTGTCCCGTTTGTTCCCGGAGGCGCAGATTCCGCTGGCGTGCCTGGCGACTACCATTGAACTGGGTGGTCAGGCCGACACCGGTCGCCTCGAGACCGAGGCGCACGCCGAGGGCATTCTGGCGTTCCTCGCCGAGCAGGGCTTGATCAGCGGCGATTGGCCTGCACCTGCTCAGGACGCTTGCGAAGGCCTGCCGTTCGAAGGCACTGAATTGCTGTTCGCGCCGCATCCGGGCGTGGTGAGTTTTCTGCGTAAACCCGGCGAGTGGATTGAAGCCGGCGACGAGATTTTTGAAGTGATCGATCCGCTGGCGGATCGGGTCAGCACGGTGTGTGCTGGTACCTCCGGGGTGCTGTTTGCCATTGAACGGCTGCGTTATGCCCAACCCGGTTTCTGGCTGGCCAAGGTGGCGGGGCGCGAAGCGCTGCGTCACGGGCGCTTGCTCAACGACTGACTGACTGCTTTTTGTGAGAACCGACCGCATGTACAAACTTGAAGTCCAAGACCTGCATAAACGCTATGGCAGTCACGAAGTGCTCAAGGGCGTGTCCCTGAAAGCGGCGGCTGGCGATGTGATCAGCATCATCGGCTCCAGTGGCTCCGGCAAAAGTACCTTCCTGCGCTGCATCAACCTGTTGGAGCAGCCGCACGCGGGCAAGATCCTGCTCAACAACGAAGAGCTGAAGCTGGTGGCGAACAAGGACGGCGCGCTGAAGGCCGCCGACCCGAAACAGCTGCAACGCATGCGTTCGCGCCTGTCGATGGTGTTCCAGCATTTCAACCTGTGGTCGCACATGACCGCGCTGGAAAACATCATGGAAGCGCCAGTTCATGTGCTGGGCGTGTCCAAGGCCGAGGCCCGTGAAAAGGCCGAGCATTACCTGAACAAGGTGGGTGTCGCTCATCGCAAGGATGCCTACCCGGGCCATATGTCCGGCGGCGAGCAACAGCGCGTGGCGATTGCCCGTGCGCTGGCGATGGAACCTGAAGTGATGCTGTTCGACGAACCGACCTCGGCCCTCGACCCGGAGCTGGTCGGCGATGTTCTCAAGGTGATGCAGGCCCTGGCCCAGGAAGGCCGGACCATGGTGGTGGTGACCCACGAAATGGGCTTCGCCCGTGAAGTGTCGAACCAGCTGGTGTTCCTGCACAAAGGTGTCGTCGAAGAAAGCGGCAACCCGCGTGAAGTGCTGGTGAACCCACAATCGGAACGCTTGCAGCAATTCCTCTCGGGCAGCCTGAAGTAATCAAGACTGCCGTTGTGCACCAGGATCGTGCATGCTTCGCAAATCAGAGGCTGGCTCCTGATCCCTTGTAGGAGCGAGCCTGCTCGCGAATGCGGTGTGACATCCAGCGTAGATGTTGACTGATCCACCGCTTTCGCGAGCAGGCTCGCTCCTACAGTTGATCTGTGTTGGTTTCGAGATTTGCGTCCACTTACGGGCTAGCATTGGCCCATGCCTTCATCACTGTTCTTCGCTTCGGATCGCCCACCCATGACTGCCCATCGAATTGGTTTCCTGATTTGGCCCAGCACTAAAGCACTGACGCTTGCGCTGGCTGAGGAGGCCTTGCGTGTTGCCCAGCGTGTGCATCCGGACGTGGTCTACGAACTGTCTTTCCTGCAGGCCGAACCTCCGGCCGAAAACGCCTGGCAATTGCCCGGCGAAGCCTGGACTGGCAAGCTCGAAAATTTCCAGAAACTGTTCCTGCTCGCCGACGAGCCACCGACCACCCTGGCGCCGGCACTCAGCAGTGCGCTGAAACAACTGGTGCGTTCGGGGTGTGTGATCGGTGGTCTGTCCGCTGGTGTCTATCCGTTGGCGCAACTCGGTTTGCTTGATGGTTATCGTGCTGCCGTGCATTGGCGCTGGCAGGACGATTTCGCTGAACGTTTCCCGAAAGTCATCGCCACCAGCCATCTGTTCGACTGGGATCGCGATCGCCTGACCGCCTGCGGCGGCATGTCGGTGCTCGACTTGCTGCTGGCGGTGCTGGCTCGCGATCACGGTGCGGAACTGGCCGGTGCGGTGTCGGAAGAGTTGGTGGTCGAGCGCATCCGCGAAGGCGGCGAGCGTCAGCGCATTCCGTTACAGAATCGCCTCGGCTCCAGCCATCCAAAGCTCACCCAGGCGGTGCTGCTGATGGAGGCCAACATCGAAGAGCCGCTGACCACCGACGAAATCGCCCAGCACGTGTGCGTGTCCCGTCGACAACTGGAGCGGATCTTCAAGCAATACCTCAACCGTGTGCCGAGCCAGTACTACCTGGAACTGCGCCTGAACAAGGCCCGGCAGATGTTGATGCAAACCAGTAAGTCGATCATCCAGATCGGCTTGTCCTGTGGCTTCTCCTCGGGGCCGCATTTCTCCAGCGCCTACCGCAACTTCTTCGGCGCCACGCCGCGGGAAGATCGCAACCAGCGACGCAGCAGCAGCCCGTTCGAGTTGTCCTCCGTGCCTTCCGAGCGCGGCTGATTTCTGCCTGATCAGTCCATGGCGCTATTGCCATGGATGACCTGTTAAAGCCTTCGCTCATCCTTCTTTATAGATGTCCGGCCGTTGTCGGCATCTCGCGATGCCTCGGTAAATCAAATCCTGCCAAGCCTGCCGTTAACTGTCTGGTCCAGTTAAACTGCGCCTTTGCGACCCTATATGTCGCATTGCCGTAAACCCGGGAAAATCCGGGGTTTGCGCTATAAGAAGTTGTCGCTTGGCGGCAAGGCCGGGCTGAAAACTGTCCTTACAATCCCCCCATCGCTCGCCAGTTTCAGGCGAGTGTTTTCTCTTCAGGAGACTCCGATGTCCGTTGAGCACGCTGCGGTACAACGCGCCGATTTCGATCAGGTTATGGTTCCCAACTACGCGCCTGCCGCCTTCATTCCTGTGCGTGGCGCCGGCTCCCGCGTCTGGGACCAGTCCGGTCGCGAGCTGATCGACTTCGCCGGCGGGATTGCCGTAAACGTATTGGGCCATGCGCATCCGGCGCTGGTCGGCGCCTTGACCGAACAGGCCAACAAGCTGTGGCACGTGTCCAACGTGTTCACCAATGAGCCGGCCCTGCGCCTGGCCCATAAGCTGATCGATGCCACCTTTGCCGAGCGTGCTTTCTTCTGCAACTCCGGCGCTGAAGCCAACGAGGCCGCCTTCAAGCTGGCCCGTCGCGTCGGTCACGACCGCTTCGGCAGCGAGAAGTACGAAATCATCGCCGCGCTCAACAGCTTCCACGGTCGTACCCTGTTCACCGTGAACGTCGGTGGCCAGTCGAAGTATTCCGACGGTTTCGGTCCGAAAATCACCGGTATCACCCACGTGCCGTACAACGATCTGGCCGCGCTGAAGGCCGCCATTTCCGACAAGACTTGCGCGGTGGTGCTGGAGCCGATCCAGGGCGAAAGCGGTGTTATCCCGGCTGAACTCGAATACCTGCAAGGCGCCCGCGAGCTCTGCACCGCGCACAACGCGCTGCTGATCTTCGACGAAGTGCAAACCGGCATGGGCCGTACCGGCAAACTGTTCGCCTATCAGCACTACGGCGTGATCCCGGACATCCTGACCAGCGCCAAGAGCCTGGGCGGCGGTTTCCCGATCGCGGCGATGCTGACCACCGAAGACCTGGCCAAGCACCTTGTCGTCGGCACCCACGGCACCACCTACGGCGGCAACCCGCTGGCGTGCGCGGTCGCGGAAGCGGTGGTCGACGTGGTCAATACTCCTGAGGTGCTGGCCGGTGTAAACGCCAAGCACGACAAGTTCAAGGCTCGCCTGGAGCAGATCGGCGAGAAGTACGGCCTGTTCACCAAGGTGCGTGGTCTGGGCCTGTTGATCGGTTGTGTGCTGAGCGACGCCTGGAAAGGCAAGGCCAAGGACATCTTCAACGCCGCTGAGAAAGAAGGCCTGATGGTGTTGCAAGCGGGGCCGGACGTGGTCCGTTTCGCGCCTAGCCTGGTGGTTGAAGACGCCGACATCGATGCCGGTCTGGACCGCTTCGAACGTGCTGCGGCAAAACTGACCCAAGCCTGAATTCAGGTCGCGTGACGCTCGGCGCCTATTCTCAAGGGTGGGCGCCGAGACAATTTTTCCGTGCCGGGCCTGCCCGACGCATGACCCCTGTAGGAGCTGGCTTGCCAGCGAAGAGGCCCGAAAGCCTCGCGGTGATCAAACGGTCGCCTTCGCTGGCAAGCCAGCTCCTACAGAGGGCGATGTGTTGAGCAACCCCGGTATTTTTTTCCCGTCGGCCAATCGGGTCGACCTGTTCTTGATTAAGGAGTGACACCATGCTGGTGATGCGCCCCGCGCAAATGGCTGATCTGGGCGAGGTACAGCGTCTGGCTGCGGACAGCCCGATTGGTGTCACTTCCTTGCCGGATGACGTTGAACGCCTGAGCGACAAGATCGCCGCGAGCGAGGCGTCGTTCGCTGCCGAAGTGAGTTTCAACGGTGAAGAAAGCTATTTCTTCGTCCTCGAAGACACGGCCACCGGCAAACTGGTGGGCTGCTCGGCGATCGTCGCTTCCGCCGGTTATTCCGAGCCGTTCTACAGCTTCCGCAATGAAACCTTCGTGCACGCCTCTCGCGAGCTGAAGATTCATAACAAGATCCACGTGCTTTCCCAGTGCCACGACCTGACCGGCAACAGCTTGCTGACCAGTTTCTACGTACAGCGTGAGCTGGTGGGTTCGCCCTGGGCCGAGCTCAACTCCCGTGGTCGCCTGCTGTTCGTGGCCAGCCACCCGGAGCGCTTTGCCGATTCCGTGGTGACCGAGATCGTCGGCTACAGCGATGAAAATGGCGACTCGCCGTTCTGGGATGCCATCGGCCGCAACTTCTTCGACCTCAATTACGCCGAAGCCGAGCGTCTTTGCGGTCTGAAGAGCCGTACGTTCCTGGCCGAGCTGATGCCGCATTACCCGATCTACGTGCCGTTGCTGCCGGACTCTGCGCAAGAAGCGATGGGCCAGGTGCATCCACGGGCGCAGATCACCTTCGACATCCTGATGCGCGAAGGCTTCGAGACCGATCACTACATCGACATTTTCGACGGCGGCCCGACCCTGCACGCCCGCGTCTCGGGGATCCGTTCGATCGCCCAGAGCCGCGTGGTGCCGGTGAAAATCGGCGAGCCGGTCAAAGGTGTCGGTCGACAGTACCTGGTGTCCAACGCGCAGTTGCAGGATTACCGCGCGGTTATGCTCGAGCTCGATTACGCGCCGGGCAAACCCGTCACTCTCGACCTGGATGCGGCCGAAGCCCTGGGCGTCGGTGAAGGTGCCAGCGTGCGCCTGGTAGCGGTTTGACACCTGACTGAAAAGAGTCTTGCAAAGCAGCGAAGTTTCGCGGGTGGCGTTGGCGGCCCGTTTGAGGAGATAGCATGATCGTTCGTCCCGTACGCAGCAGCGATTTACCCGCTCTGATCGACCTGGCCCGCAGCACCGGCACCGGCCTGACCACCTTGCCGGCCAACGAAGAGCGTCTGGCCCATCGGGTTGGCTGGGCCGAGAAGACCTTCCGTGGCGAAGCCGGGCGGGGCGATGCGGACTACCTGTTCGTGCTCGAAGACGACAACGCTCGCGTGGTGGGCATTTCCGCCATTGCAGGCGCCGTTGGCCTGCGGGAGCCCTGGTACAACTTCCGTGTCGGTCTGACCGTCAGCGCGTCCCAGGAACTGAACATCTATCGCGAAATCCCGACGCTGTTCCTGGCCAACGACCTGACCGGCAACTCCGAGCTGTGCTCGCTGTTCCTGCACGCCGATTACCGCAGTGGCCTCAATGGCCGCATGCTGTCCAAGGCGCGGATGCTGTTCATCGCCGAATTCCCGCAACTGTTCGGCAACAAGATCATTGCCGAGATGCGCGGCGTGTCCGATGACGCCGGGCGCTCGCCGTTCTGGGAAAGCCTGGGCCGACACTTCTTCAAGATGGAATTCAGCCAGGCCGACTACCTGACCGGCGTGGGCAACAAGGCGTTCATCGCCGAACTGATGCCGAAATTCCCGTTGTACACCTGCTTCCTGTCGCCGGATGCACGCAACGTGATCGGTCAGGTGCACCCGGACACCGAGCCAGCGCTGGCCATGCTCAAGAGCGAAGGTTTCAGCTACCAGGGTTACGTCGACATTTTCGACGCAGGCCCGGCCATCGAATGCGAAACCGGCAAGATCCGCGCCGTGCGTGACAGCCAGGCGCTGGTGTTGGCCATCGGCACACCGGGTGACGACGCCACGCCATTCATCATTCACAACCGCAAGCGCGAAGACTGCCGCATCACTGCCGCTCCGGCACGTCTGGCCGCCGGTACGCTGGTGGTCGACCCGCTGACCGCCAAACGTCTTCAACTCAACGCTGGCGATCAAGTGCGCGCCGTGGCGTTGTCCGCAGCTCGGGAGTCGAAATAATGAAGTCGCTATACATTGCAGGTGAATGGCTGGCCGGTCAGGGCGAAACGTTCCAGTCGCTGAACCCGGTGACCCAGCAAGTGCTGTGGTCGGGTGAAGGCGCCACCGCCGCTCAGGTTGAATCGGCCGTGCAAGCGGCGCGTCAGGCGTTCCCGGGCTGGGCCCGTCGGACCCTGGAAGAGCGCATTTCGGTACTGGAAGCCTTTGCCGCAGCCTTGAAGACCAACGCTGACGAATTGGCTCGCACCATCGGTGAGGAAACCGGCAAGCCCCTGTGGGAAGCGGCGACCGAAGTCACCAGCATGGTCAACAAGATTGCCATCTCGGTGCAGAGCTACCGTGAGCGCACCGGCGAGAAGAGCGGCCCGCTGGGCGACGCCACCGCCGTGCTGCGCCACAAACCCCATGGTGTTGTCGCCGTTTTCGGCCCTTACAACTTCCCGGGCCACTTGCCCAACGGTCATATCGTGCCGGCACTGCTGGCCGGTAACAGTGTGCTGTTCAAGCCCAGCGAACTGACACCGAAAGTCGCCGAACTGACGGTCAAGTGCTGGATCGAGGCCGGTCTGCCGGCCGGTGTGCTGAACCTGCTGCAAGGCGCCCGCGAAACCGGTATCGCCCTGGCGGCGAATCCGGGGATCGACGGGCTGTTCTTCACCGGCTCCAGCCGTACCGGCAATCACTTGCACAATCAGTTTGCCGGCCGTCCGGACAAGATCCTCGCGCTGGAAATGGGCGGTAACAACCCGCTGGTGGTCGATCAGGTCGCCGATGTGGAAGCCGCGGTGTACACCATCATTCAGTCGGCGTTCATTTCTGCTGGTCAACGCTGCACCTGCGCACGCCGCCTGTTGGTGCCACAAGGCGCCTGGGGCGATGCATTGCTGGCGCGACTGGTGGCAGTCAGCTCGACGATTGAGGTCGGCGCTTTTGATCAGCAACCGGCGCCATTCATGGGTTCGGTGATTTCCCTCGGTGCGGCCAAGGCGCTGATGGAGGCCCAGGAGCATCTGTTGGCCAACGGCGCGGTGGCGCTGCTGGAAATGACTCAACCCCAGGCCCAGGCCGCACTGCTGACCCCAGGCATTCTCGACGTGACCGCCGTGGCCGAGCGCCCGGATGAAGAGCTGTTCGGTCCGTTGCTGCAGGTGATCCGCTACGCTGATTTTGAAGCGGCGATCGCTGAAGCCAACGATACCGCCTACGGCCTGGCCGCCGGTCTGCTCTCGGACTCCGAAGCGCGTTATCAGCAATTCTGGCTGGAAAGCCGTGCCGGTATCGTCAACTGGAACAAGCAACTGACCGGCGCCGCGAGTAGCGCGCCATTCGGCGGCGTCGGCGCTTCGGGCAACCATCGCGCCAGCGCTTACTACGCGGCGGATTACTGCGCGTACCCGGTGGCCTCGCTGGAAACGCCGAACCTGGTGTTGCCAGCGGCCCTGACGCCTGGCGTGAAAATGGCGTGATGCCCATTCGCGGGCAAGCCCGCTCCCACAGGTTCGGTGGCGTTCACACATCTTGTGTACGACGCAATCACTGTGGGAGCTGGCTTGCCAGCGATGGCCGCGCCTCGGTCGTACTGAATAGTTACTGAAGCCTATAACAAACAGATTCTCGTGGAGCCTCGCTGATGAAATCCTATGAAGTCAATTTTGACGGTCTAGTGGGGCCGACCCATAACTACGGTGGCCTGTCCTACGGCAACGTCGCGTCCCAGAGCAACAGCCAGCAGTCTTCGAACCCGAAGGAAGCGGCCCTGCAAGGCCTGGCGAAGATGAAGGCGCTGATGGACATGGGCTTTCAGCAAGGCGTGCTGGCACCTCAGGAGCGCCCGGATGTGGCGGCTCTGCGTCGCCTTGGCTTTGGCGGAACCGACGCTGAAGTGATCGAGCGCGCTGCCAAAGAAGCGATGCCGCTGCTGGTCGCCAGTTGCTCGGCGTCGAGCATGTGGGTCGCCAACGCCGCTACCGTCAGCCCGAGTGCCGACACCGCGGACGGCCGCGTGCATTTCACGGCCGCCAACCTCAATTGCAAATACCACCGCAGCATCGAACACCCGACCACCAGCCGCGTGCTGGGGGCGATGTTCGCCGACCAGAAACACTTCGCACACCACGCCGCGTTGCCGGCCGTGGCGCAATTCGGTGACGAAGGCGCGGCCAACCACACGCGTTTCTGCCGTGAATACGGCGAAGCCGGCGTCGAGTTCTTCGTCTTCGGCCGCAGCGCGTTCGACACCCGCTACCCGGCTCCGCAGAAGTACCCGGCACGCCAGACCCTTGAAGCGTCCCAGGCCGTCGCTCGCCTGCACGGCTTGAAGGATGACGGTGTGGTCTACGCCCAGCAGAACCCGTCTGTGATCGATCAGGGCGTGTTCCACAACGACGTGATCGCCGTGGGCAACGGTGAAGTGCTGTTCTATCACGAGGACGCGTTCCTCGAGACCGAACAGATGTTGGCTGAATTGCAGAGCAAACTCGCCAAGGTCGGTGGGAAATTTCAGTCGATCTGTGTGCCACGTTCCGCAGTAACCGTCGAAGACGCGGTTCGGTCCTACCTGTTCAACAGCCAATTGCTGTCGCGTGCTGACGGCTCCATGCTGTTGATCGTGCCGGAAGAATGCCGTGGCAATGAGCGTGTCTGGCAATACCTGCAGAGTTTGACCAGTTCCGGCGGCCTGATCCGCGAGGTGAAGGTTTTCGATCTCAAGCAAAGCATGCAGAACGGCGGTGGCCCTGCTTGCCTGAGGTTGCGCGTCGCGCTCAACGAAACCGAACTGGCGGCGGTCAATCCAGGGGTTATCATGACGGCACCGTTGTACGGCACGTTGACCGAATGGGTTAACAAGCACTACCGCGACCGCATGACCGAAAACGATCTCGCGGACCCGCAATTGCTGCTTGAGTGCCGGACGGCACTGGATGAACTGACGCAAATCCTTAAACTGGGCGCGGTTTATCCATTCCAGATCAATTGATCGACGGCGCGCTTTCGGACACGACAGCGCGCCGCTTCATCTCAAACGAGAGCGTTATTACATGAGCGACAAACTGCAGCTGATCCTTGAAGACACCGACGGCACGCAATTGGAAACCTCCTGCACCCGCGTCGCGGTCATGTGGCAAGGCAAAGAGCTGTGGATCCAGCACGATGGCCGCGGGCAGTTGCTGATCGGCGTGGACGTCGAAGAAGGCGACGCCGAATACGCCAATCTGCTGCTGCGCCCATTGGCGACTAATCTGGTAAGTCTGCAACTGGAAATGGAACCGGCTGAAGTCGGCGACGAAGACCACGTTCACGGCCCGGATTGCAATCACGATCACTAAGGAAACCGCTCTATGCTCGCCCTCGGCAAACTGCTTGAACTGACCCTCGCCGGCCGCGAACCGGCGGAGAAGACTCAACTGACTGTCGAAGGCGTGCGCATGCGCTGGTTGAGCGAGGGTGCGCTGGAAGTCCGGCCGCCCGAAGCGCGTGACAATGGCCTGGATCTGCTGCTGTCCGCAGGGATCCATGGCAACGAAACAGCGCCGATCGAATTGCTTGATCGGTTGTTGCATGACATCGCTCGCGGCGATCTGAAGCCGTGCGCCCGTATTCTGTTCCTGTTCGGCAACCCCGAAGCGATTCGCAAGGGCGAGCGTTTCGTCGAGCAGGACGTCAATCGGCTATTCAATGGCCGTCACGAACAAAGCAGCGGCTCGGAAGCCTTGCGCGCCTGTGAGCTCGAGCGGCTGGCCGCCAGTTTCTTCAGCCTGCCGGATCGCCAGCGCCTGCACTACGACCTGCATACCGCGATCCGCGGCTCGAAAATCGAGCAGTTCGCGTTGTACCCCTGGAAAGAAGGGCGCCAGCATTCGCGCCAGGAACTGGCCCGCTTGCGCGCCGCCGGCATGGAGGCGGTGCTGCTGCAGAACAAGCCGTCCATCGTTTTCAGTTCCTACACCTACGACAAGCTCGGGGCAGAGTCCTTTACCCTCGAACTGGGTAAGGCGCGGCCATTCGGGCAGAACGACGGCGTTAACGTCTCGCTGCTGGAAAACCGTCTCAAGCAAATCATCGAAGGCAACGAGCCGGAGTCGACCGAGGCGGCGCTGGACGGATTGCAACTGTTCAGCGTGGCACGGGAAATCATCAAGCACAGCGATAGCTTCCGCTTGAACCTGCCAGCGGACATCGAGAATTTTTCCGAATTGGACGTGGGGTATTTGCTGGCGGAAGACATCGCCAATACCCGCTGGATCATCGAGGAGGAGGGCGCCCGGATTATCTTCCCGAACCCCAAGGTGAAGAATGGCCTGCGCGCCGGCATCCTGATCGTGCCAACCAGCGACGATAACCTCGCCTGATTACGAACTCGGGTTCGCCATGGAACCCATGTGGGAGCGAGCCTGCTCGCGAAGGCGTAGTGTCGGTCAACATCCATTCTGAATGTGACACCGCTTTCGCGAGCAGGCTCGCTCCCACAGGTTTTACAGTGCTTACACCGCTACTGCGCGGTGTTCAGTGCGACGCAATGCTCGTATTTTTTTCAACGTATCCGCACACGTCCTCGCCGCTTCCTGGCCTTTATGCACGAAATGTTCGAAGAAGAACTTGTGGTGCTCTTCGCCGGCATGGAAGTGGTGCGGGGTCAGGGACACCGAGAACACCGGCACTTCGGTTTCCAGCTGAACCTGCATCAAGCCGCTGACTACCGACTGGGCGACGAACTCGTGACGGTAGATGCCGCCGTCCACCACCAGGGCTGCCGCGACGATGCCGGCATAACGGCCGGTCTTGGCCAGCAACTTGGCGTGCAAGGGCATTTCAAAGGCGCCGCCGACTTCGAAGAAATCGATGTCGGACTCCTGATAACCCTGGGCAATCATTTCGGCGACGAAGCCTTTACGGCTCTGGTCAACAATATCCTTGTGCCAGCAGGCCTGGATGAACGCAACGCGCTCGCCCTGATGGTGTTTGCTTTTGCTGTCGATTGCGGTGGGTTGCATGTTCTGACTCCTGTTTGTGTGAAAAACAGGGCGTTATGAATCGAAGGGGATTTCAGGGTACGCGCGCTCGCACGAATGCTGCGCAGGGCCCATCGGTAACAATCCCGTTCTCTCTTCATCCGGACTATGACCGTCGGCCCCGGAATCACACCGGGTCTGCTGACCTTGCCGCCAGTCACCGCCGAAGCCGTGCCGTCACCAAGCGCTCGCGGGCTATGCGCGTTGCGCGCAATTACCGCCGGTGGGGAGTTGCACCCCGCCCTGAGAACGTTTTGCCGTCAGATTGTTTGGCGGCGCAGCTTTTTTAACACATATTTCTCACCTGTGCATCGCTGCTATCTGATGATTCTTATCGACTTTTTCGTCGGTTCAACAAGCCTTTTCCTACACAAGGGTTGATTATTCAGCGGCATGACCGCAGTAATTCCTACCTGAAAGGGATTTTCCCCTGCTAACCGAGGCCAGATTCATGAGCGTTATCGATCTTCGCAGCGATACAGTCACCCAACCCACCGCCGGCATGCTCGATGCGATGACCACCGCGGCCACCGGAGACGATGTTTATGGCGAAGATCCGACGGTCAATCGGCTGGAAGCTGAATTGGCAACGCGCCTGGGGTTTGCCGCGGCGTTGTTTGTCCCGACCGGCACCATGAGCAATCTGCTGGGGTTGATGGCCCATTGCGAGCGCGGTGACGAGTACATCGTCGGCCAACAAGCGCACACCTATAAATACGAAGGGGGCGGCGCGGCGGTGCTTGGCTCGATTCAGCCGCAGCCACTGGAAGTGCAAGCCGATGGTTCGCTGGACCTGGCGCAAGTCGCTGCCGCGATCAAGCCGGATGACTTCCACTTTGCCCGCACTCGACTGCTGGCACTGGAAAACACCATGCAGGGCAAGGTTCTGCCCCTGGAATACCTGGCCCGGGCCCGCCGCTTTACCCGCGAGCACGGGCTGCAGTTGCATCTGGACGGTGCGCGGTTGTACAACGCGGCGGTCAAGCTGGGTGTCGATGCCCGGGAAATCACCCGGCATTTCGATTCCGTCTCGGTCTGCCTGTCCAAAGGCCTGGGCGCGCCGGTCGGTTCGGTGTTGTGCGGCTCGGCGGAGTTGATCGCCAAGGCGCGGCGCCTGCGCAAGATGGTCGGCGGCGGCATGCGCCAGGCCGGAATCCTGGCGGCGGCTGGTTTGTATGCATTGGACAACAACGTTCAGCGCCTGGCCGACGACCACGCCAACGCCCAATTGCTGGCCGAAGGCCTGCGCGCGGCGGGTTATGAGGTCGAGCCGGTACAGACCAACATGGTTTATGTGAACATGGGTGACCGGGCCGAGGCGATCAAGGCCTTTGCCGCTGAACGCGGGGTCAGGCTGAGCGCCGCCGCACGCCTGCGGATGGTCACGCACATGGACGTCAGCGCTGCGCAAATCGAGCAGGTCGTCGCGACATTCGTCGACTTTTCACGTAAGTGATAGCGTTAGCCGTCCAATTGACCGTTTCTATCGTATAAACACGCTGTACCCCGCGCACAGGGCCGATATAATGCGGCCCTTTGCCGTCGTTTCGTCTGTTGACGTTTCGAACAGGCCTTTGGCCGCAGCCTCCGTGGAAGAACCTAATGAAAAGCGCAGAAATCCGTGAAGCCTTCCTTCGCTTCTTCGAAGAGCAAGGCCACACCCGTGTAGCCTCCAGCTCTTTGATTCCGGGCAACGACCCAACCCTGCTGTTCACCAACGCGGGGATGAACCAGTTCAAGGACTGCTTCCTGGGCCAGGAAAAACGCGCGTACACCCGCGCCGTCAGCAGCCAGAAATGCGTGCGCGCCGGCGGCAAGCACAACGACCTGGAAAACGTCGGTTATACCGCTCGTCACCACACATTCTTCGAAATGCTGGGCAACTTCAGCTTCGGCGATTACTTCAAGCATGACGCAATCACCTACGCCTGGAACTTCCTGACCTCCGACAAGTGGCTGAACCTGCCAAAGGAAAAGCTGTGGGTCACGGTCTACGCCAGCGATGACGAAGCGTATGACATCTGGACCAAGGAAATCGGTGTTCCGGCCGAGCGCATGGTTCGCATCGGCGACAACAAGGGCGCGCCGTACGCTTCCGACAACTTCTGGACCATGGGCGACACTGGCCCGTGTGGTCCTTGCACCGAGATTTTCTACGATCACGGCGCCGACATCTGGGGTGGCCCACCGGGCTCGCCGGAAGAAGACGGCGACCGTTACATCGAAATCTGGAACAACGTGTTCATGCAGTTCAACCGCACCGCCGATGGCGTGTTGCACCCGCTGCCAGCACCGTCGGTGGATACCGGCATGGGCCTGGAGCGGATCAGTGCCGTGCTGCAGCACGTTCACTCGAACTATGAAATCGACCTGTTCCAGAGCCTGTTGAGCGCATCGGCCAAGGCCATCGGTTGCACCAACGATGCTCAGGCTTCGCTGAAAGTCGTGGCCGACCACATTCGTTCCTGCGGTTTCCTGATTGCCGATGGCGTGCTGCCGTCCAACGAAGGCCGCGGCTACGTGCTGCGCCGGATCATTCGTCGTGCTTGCCGTCATGGCAACAAGCTGGGCGCCAAGGGCAGCTTCTTCTACCAGATCGTCGCGGCCCTGGTCGCCGAGATGGGCGAAGCCTTCCCGGAGCTGAAATCCCAGCAGGCACACATCGAACGCGTGCTGAAAGCCGAAGAAGAGCAATTCGCCAAGACCCTGGAGCAGGGGCTGAAAATCCTCGAGCAGGATCTGGCCGAGCTCAAGGGCGACGTGGTGCCGGGCGATGTCGTGTTCAAACTCTACGACACCTACGGCTTCCCGATGGACCTGACCGGCGATATCGCCCGTGAGCGCAGCCTGACCATCGACGAAGAAGGCTTCGAGCGCGAAATGGAAGCCCAGCGCGTCCGTGCACGTTCCGCCAGTTCCTTCGGCATGGATTACAACAGCCTGGTCAAGGTCGACGTGGACACCGAGTTCACCGGTTATACCGCTCACAGCGGTTCGGCAAAGATCGTTGCTCTCTATAAGGACGGGCAATCGGTCGACGTCTTGAATGAAGGCGAAGAAGGCGTGGTGGTTCTGAACCAGACGCCGTTCTATGCGGAATCCGGTGGTCAGATCGGTGATTGCGGCTTCCTCCAGGCTGGCGCTGCGCGTTTCGACGTGCGCGACACCACCAAGACCGGCGGCGCGTTCCTGCATCACGGCGTGCTTGACTCGGGCAGCCTGATTGTAGGTGCCCCGGTCGAGACTCATGTCGATGCCGAAGTGCGTCACGCGACGTCGCTGAACCACTCGGCAACTCACTTGCTGCACGCCGCATTGCGCCAGGTGCTGGGCGATCACGTTCAGCAGAAAGGCTCGCTGGTCGACAGTCAGCGCCTGCGCTTTGACTTCAGTCACTTCGAAGCCATCAAGCCTGAACAGCTGAAAGCGCTGGAAGAGATCGTCAACGCCGAGATTCGCAAGAACTCCGAAGTTGAAACCGAAGAAACCGACATCGAAACCGCCAAGCAGAAAGGCGCCATGGCGCTGTTCGGCGAGAAGTACGGCGACAGCGTGCGTGTGCTGAGCATGGGCGGCGATTTCTCCGTCGAACTGTGTGGTGGTATCCACGCCAACCGTACCGGCGACATTGGCCTGCTGAAAATCATCAGCGAAGGCGGTGTGGCTTCGGGTGTGCGTCGTATCGAGGCAGTCACCGGTGCTGCGGCACTGGCCTACTTGAATGCGGCGGAAGAACAACTCAAGGAAGCGGCCAACCTGGTCAAGGGTAGCCGCGACAACCTGATCGACAAGCTGTCGGCTGTGCTGGAGCGCAACCGTCTGCTGGAGAAGCAACTCGAGCAGTTGCAAGCCAAGGCAGCCAGCGCGGCCGGCGACGATCTGTCGGCGCAAGCGCTGGACGTCAAAGGTGTGAAAGTGCTGGCCGTGCGTCTGGACGGTCAGGACGGCAAGGCATTGCTGGCGCTGGTTGATCAGCTGAAAAACAAACTCGGTCGCGCAGTGATCCTGCTCGGCAGTGTCCATGAGGAAAAGGTCGTTCTGGTTGCAGGCGTAACCAAAGACCTGACTGGCCAACTCAAAGCCGGTGATTTGATGAAGCAAGCCGCTGCGGCAGTGGGCGGGAAGGGCGGTGGTCGTCCAGACATGGCGCAGGGCGGTGGTACTGACGCCGGCGCACTGGATGCGGCACTGGCGCTGACCGTTCCGTTTGTAGAGCAGGGTTTATAAGGCAGTGCTTGCGGCCCGCAGTCTAGTGGCGGGCCGCAACGCTGTTTGAGTGATTATTTGGGCGCCCTTCATGGGCAGAGGCGGCTTTGAAATGGCTTTGATCGTACAGAAATTTGGAGGCACCTCGGTCGGTACTGTCGAGAGAATCGAGCAGGTCGCCGACAAGGTTAAGAAATTCCGCGATGCCGGCGATGACCTGGTGGTTGTGCTGTCTGCAATGAGCGGCGAAACCAACCGTCTGATCGATCTGGCCAAGCAAATCAGTGGCGATGGCCAGCCGGTTCCGCGTGAACTGGATGTGATCGTGTCCACCGGTGAGCAGGTGACGATTGCCCTGTTGGCCATGGCGCTGATCAAGCGCGGCGTGCCTGCGGTGTCCTACACCGGCAACCAGGTACGGATCCTGACGGATAGCGCGCACAATAAAGCGCGTATCTTGCAGATTGATGACCAGAAGATCCGCGGCGACCTGAAGGCCGGTCGTGTCGTGGTTGTTGCCGGTTTCCAGGGCGTTGACGAGCACGGCAACATCACCACCCTCGGTCGTGGCGGCTCCGACACCACCGGCGTGGCCCTGGCGGCAGCCCTGAAGGCTGACGAATGCCAGATCTACACCGACGTCGACGGCGTATACACCACTGACCCGCGTGTGGTGTCCGTGGCACAGCGCCTGGACAAGATTACCTTTGAAGAGATGCTGGAAATGGCCAGCCTCGGTTCCAAGGTGTTGCAGATCCGTGCGGTGGAATTCGCCGGCAAGTACAACGTTCCGCTGCGCGTATTGCACAGCTTCAAGGAGGGTCCGGGCACCCTCATTACTATTGATGAAGAGGAAACCATGGAACAGCCGATCATTTCCGGCATCGCTTTCAACCGCGATGAAGCCAAGCTGACCATCCGTGGCGTGCCAGACACCCCGGGCGTAGCGTTCAAGATTCTCGGCCCTATCAGTGCCGCGAACATCGAAGTCGACATGATCGTGCAGAACGTTGCGCACGATAACACCACCGACTTCACCTTCACCGTGCACCGTAATGATTACCAGGCTGCGCAAGCCGTTCTGGAAAACACCGCTAGTGAGATTGGTGCCCGTGAAGTCGTTGGCGACACCAAGATCGCCAAGGTTTCGATCGTTGGTGTTGGCATGCGCTCTCACGCAGGCGTAGCCAGCCGCATGTTCGAATCCCTGGCCAAGGAAAGCATCAACATCCAGATGATCTCGACTTCGGAGATCAAAGTCTCTGTAGTGATCGAAGAGAAGTATCTGGAGCTGGCTGTGCGCGCCCTGCACACAGCTTTCGATCTGGACGCGCCGGCCCGCCAGGGCGAGTGATGCGTTTGCCAAAAGGCGCGGTCTGACCGCGCCTTTTGTTTTTTTGAATGGCGTGACCCCGAGGCTGTTCTTTTGCTCGCGCTAGTCAATACTCAGGCATGTAGGCCGCGACCGCTTTGGTTGTAGGTCGAGTGCCTTTTTTTTGCAGACTGTTGTCCCTGAAATGTAAGGCGTGAGGAGAAAGGTATGTTGATTCTGACTCGTCGGTGCGCAGAAAGCCTGATTATTGGTGATGGCGAAATCACCGTGACCGTGCTCGGCGTCAAAGGAAATCAAGTGCGTATTGGGGTGAACGCGCCTAAAGAGGTGGCTGTCCACCGTGAGGAAATTTACCTGCGCATCAAGAAAGAGAAGGACGAAGAACCAAGCCATTAATTTTTATCGTTTTTTATGTTTGCAAACGGGGAAGAAGCTGGTTAATATACGCCCCGTGTTGCGGAGAGCTGGCCGAGTGGCCGAAGGCGCTCCCCTGCTAAGGGAGTACACCTCAAAAGGGTGTCGGGGGTTCGAATCCCCCGTTCTCCGCCATTATTTGCGTAGTACGTTGTAATCTGGCTTCTTCGGTAAGTTGTTGAAATTACTAGAAAAAGTGTTTGACATAGAGATTAGACGGCCTATAATGCGCGGCAACAAATGCACTCGTAGCTCAGCTGGATAGAGTACTCGGCTACGAACCGAGCGGTCACAGGTTCGAATCCTGTCGAGTGCACCATTTAAGAGTTGTTTGCAGTGATGTGAGCTACTCTGTTTCAACCAGTTGTGGTCTGGTCTAAAAACACAAAATGCACTCGTAGCTCAGCTGGATAGAGTACTCGGCTACGAACCGAGCGGTCACAGGTTCGAATCCTGTCGAGTGCACCATACAAACAAAAAGCCCGCCTTTAAAGCGGGCTTTTTGCCGTCTGGGATTTGGTTTTTCCTTTCGTGCATCCTCTCTCATCGAATTCTATGTAGGCGCTACGACCTCGCTTGGTTTCGTAGCGGTAGCTCGTGCTCGAATTCCGAATACTGATCTTGCTCGGCTTGCCGAGAGCGCTTTCGACGTCTTGCTGAGTCATGCCTGCAATAATCCGTTGATTGAGAATGGCTTCGCGTCGCTCTCTCGCACTGATCTGGCTTCCACATTTGTCCTCTGTCTTACCGACAACGGTTGGATCTCTGTCTTGAATCTTCACGCCTGAAGTTGCGCGAGATTCGGCTTCGGGCATGAGGGTGGGCGCCACGCTGCCGGCTGTTGGTGTGAGGACTTCATGGGCCGTAAGGCTTTCGCCGATCGCACAGCTCAGCGTCGTATAGGTGATATGCCCGTTGGGTGCCTCGCATCGGTGAATGGTCGTGGCAAGCGCACAGGGTGGACAGAGTAGGGCGATAAGAAAACAGAACTGCGCGTTCGATGACATCAAGCGTCCTCCGTGACGATTGGCTTCAAGGGTAGCCGCCACATTTTTCCGCTGTGGTGTGTTTTCTTTTCAGGATGAGTCGTCGCAGTTTGAAGGATCAGGACGGCGCTCAAGTTTGTCTTGCAAGCGCTTGTTTCAGCCGCGATTTTTTAACATTTAAAACCGTCAGGCGGTGTATCATTGCGCCCGTCAGCCCCGCCGGGGCTTGTGGAATACCTCCATGGACTTACCCAGTAGTTACTCAGTAAACCGTTTTTCCAATCATGAATTGACTGATTGATCCTTCCGGCGTGCTCCACTGCTGGGAGTGGAGTTCGCCTATGTCTGAAATTGAAGTAAAGAAAACACAGGAAAGCTTGCAGGACCGCCTCGCTCAAGTTGTTGAGCTGTTGCAGCGTCAGCGAGTGGTTGAAGACCTGACTCACCGCCAGGAAGGCCCGCATCATGACCGGGTCGAAAACCTGGTTCACCGGCAGAACCTCGTCGAACTGCAGCGCAAGCTCGATGATCTGCACTCCGCCGACGTTGCCTACATCCTTGAAGCCTTGCCGCTGGACGATCGTCTGACACTCTGGCAATTGGTCAAGGCTGATCGCGACGGCGACATTCTTCTCGAAGTATCCGACTCGGTCCGTGAAACCCTGATCGCCGACATGGACGATCACGAGCTCCTGGCTGCGGCCAAGGACATGGATGCAGACGAACTCGCTGACCTGGCCTCCGAGCTGCCGCGAGACGTCGTCCACGAGTTGATGGAAACCCTCGATGCCCAGCAGCGCGAACGCGTACGGTCTGCTTTGTCCTATGACGAGGAGCAGGTCGGTGCATTGATGGACTTCGAAATGGTGACCATCCGCGAGGATGTCAGTCTCGAAGTGGTTCTGCGTTACTTGCGGCGACTCAAGGAGTTGCCTGGCCATACGGACAAACTGTTCGTGGTCGACTACGACGGTGTCCTCAAGGGTGTGCTTCCGATCAAGCGTTTGCTGGTCAATGATCCGGAGAAGCAGGTTTCTGAAGTCATGGCCAGCGACCCGGTGAGTTTTCATCCGGACGAAGAAGCCTACGATGCCGCCCAGGCGTTTGAGCGTTATGACCTGATTTCCGCACCAGTGGTCGATAAAAACGGCAAACTGATTGGTCGTCTGACCATCGATGAGATGGTCGACCTGATTCGTGAAGAGAGCGAAAACGAAGTTCTCAACATGGCGGGTCTGCGTGAAGAAGAAGATATTTTTGCATCGGTCTGGAAGTCATTGCGCAACCGTTGGGCTTGGCTGGCGATAAATTTGATCACCGCATTCGTTGCATCTCGGGTGATTGGTCTGTTCGAGGGTTCCATCGAGAAGCTTGTGGCGCTTGCGGCGTTGATGCCGATCGTGGCGGGTATCGGTGGCAACTCCGGTAACCAGACCATCACCATGATCGTTCGAGCCATGGCGCTGGATCAGGTGAGCACCGGTAATACTTCGCGACTTATGCGCAAGGAATTGGCGGTTGCACTGATCAATGGTGTGGTCTGGGGTGGGGTGATCGGCGTTGTTGCTTACCTGCTTTACGGCAGCTGGTCTTTGGGAGTGGTGATGACTGCTGCCATGACCCTAAACCTGTTGCTTGCGGCGTTGATGGGGGTTTTGATTCCGATGACGCTCGCGCGGCTTGGGCGCGACCCGGCGATGGGCGCGAGTGTAATGATCACGGCTATGACCGATAGCGGTGGCTTCTTTATTTTCCTTGGGCTGGCCACGATCTTCCTGCTCTGAGTTTCTTGCGAGAA
Source organism: Pseudomonas sp. WPR_5_2 (assembly GCF_003634475.1). Lineage (NCBI taxonomy): Bacteria > Pseudomonadati > Pseudomonadota > Gammaproteobacteria > Pseudomonadales > Pseudomonadaceae > Pseudomonas > Pseudomonas sp. WPR_5_2. Next base: position 478,423 of record NZ_RBLA01000006.1, read on the forward strand.
AAAAACCCGCCATCCGCGGGTTTTTTTTATGCCCGAATTTCAGGCAAAAAAAAGCCAGCGATCAGGCTGGCTTGAGCTTTCAGTATTTGAATCAGGAGGCGTCAGCAGCCATCTCGGCATCATGGGCAATAAGTGAGACGAGAGCGTTTTGCTGGCGGTGAGAGAGTTGGCGGAAGCGTTGCAGCAATTCACGTTCGTGCAACGAGAGCTCTGGGCTGTCCAGGCGCATGCTTAGTTCTTCGCCCAGTGCGCCTTCCTGAATAAGGCTTTGCTCAAGGCGCGCGATGATTTCGGAGTTCATGCTGCGGTGATGATTGCGAGCCACCTCGGCAATGCGTTCACGCATTCCGTCTGGCAGACGTACGACGAACTTGTCAGCCGTACGGCTGGAATAAATTGCCTGTTTCAATGGGCGCATATATTTAACCGGTTAGTTCAGGGGAGCGGTTCTCGGGATTGGCCGCAGGATGTCTGATACGACAAGCGCAATGGCCAAATGTTCAACCTGAATTGATAGAGGCTGGCATCATGCCTCAAAGTTGCCAGATCATTGGCGTCAATTCTGTGACAAATATTGAACTGGATAAAGGCGTTATGCCAGCACCAATTATCAGAAATGCGGACTGGTTTGGAAAGCTGTCTGGGTCCGTATCGCTGACCGCGTCCTCAGCCCTACAGCCGAAGTCGAAATATCTGAGGGCATGTCATGCGGCTGTTCCTTACCTTTTACAGGATAGTGGCAAATGGCCGATTTACTAGAGGTGCGTGTGCAGTGAGGCCTATTTAGGATGGATGGCGAAAAGGGGGAGTGCCTCCGGGCCGACCACGACGGGGTCGTCTGGCCCGCTCGAATAGCAAATGCCTGGCGTTTCAGCTTGCTGCATGAGAGGAAAGTGAGAGGCTTACCGGTTTGCCTGGTAAAACTTCGCGGCTCAGTGGAGCATCTGCCTACACTTAAAAAGCCCACGGACGACATGACAAAGGCAGGCTTGCCCGTTAACATGCTCGCCGTCTACCGCTCTGCGTATCCTCGCAGACATTTGTGTCTCAGTAGCTCAATTGGATAGAGCATCCCCCTCCTAAGGGGAAGGTTGGCAGTTCTTATCAGGACATCAAGTTACTGCGCATTGGGATGTGTATTCTTTCCTTGTCTTAAGCCCCGTGAAATCTGGGGTTGTGTATGAGGTTACCGCCTTTTCTGCGCTGCGTATTCACGCAACGTTAGGGAGGGGGCTTCGCAACTGACTATGGCTTCGACAACTCAATTCTTACCCGGAGTACTCGCTGGGCTACCCTCGAATCGATTCTTTTTCCAGGGATTCAGAGGTTTGAGTCGAACGACTGTGTCTCTGGTGACGGGGCGCTGGCGAAAAATGTAGGAGCTCTGATTGTTTAACGCGTTGTTTTTCCTGTTCTTTGCTTGAATCTCGTCGCAAAAAAATCCAAGATGTATACGTTACGTCCTCTTAGTTCAACGGATAGAACGAGCCCCTCCTAAGGGCTAGATGCAGGTTCGATTCCTGCAGGGGACACATCCTTTCGCTAGCCATCCTTACGCATCGTTTTCTGTTACGGATGAATTTTGCTGCCTGGCGACGCCAGTCATTCCATCACGCGCCTAGCGTAGTGTTTAAGACCCAACCTCTTCGGAATGTGCTCTGAGCTCGGCTCGGTTTAAGTAGCGCCGAAGCTCATTTTTACCTACAAACCAAATACGAAAACCTGCCACTCTGATGAGTAGATAGGGAGCCTGGGTGTGATTCAGGCTAGGAAGGACGCATCGGTTAATAATGAGGAATTGGCGCGAGATGGGTCAGTGGTTGGATCACCGTAGGTTTTTGGCAGATCAGTCCTGACAGTCAGGTTCGGTAGAAAACGAAAGGCATCTGTGACAAGCGCTCGAAGGAGCCGCCCTTTTTTGCTGTCTTTCGATGCTGCCTATTTCAGCTTTCGCCATATCCGGTTGATAGTCGAAGTCGGAATACCAAGCGCGTCGGACGTTTCTTTCTGCGTCATCCCCTGTGCCTGGCAATGAAGCACAGCTTCTATTTTTTCGGGAGATGAGCGTTGGCCAGCCTTGCTAGGTACGAGTGAGCCATCAACGAATTGCTCGGGCAATCCTTTAATGACCCCCAAGTCGATGAGACCTTTTATCTCTACCCGGAGACCCTCTAGAACGTCGTCGTGAGTCAATTTTTTTTCAAAACATGATGCGACTATGAGGAGAGCCAACGGATCGACATTCAATGCTGAGGATGTCGTATTCAACATATCGAGGGTTATGCCGGTCTTGGCGTTCTCCAGATTGTATAGATGCTTGGGATCAATCTGGCCTTGAAGATCTTCCTTCGAAAGGCCCCGAGCAGATCGAACCAGTCGGAGTACTGCCGCCAGCGATTCCCTCATTGTCATGGCGAAACCTCAAAAGCGAGGATAAGGCCATATTGAGCAATCCCATGCCATGGAATATAATGCCTGAAATGGGATTGTGGTTCGCTTGGCTGTACATCCTGTAGGAGATCCTCAGGAAGCTCAGAATGACGGATCACTTTGGCTTTGGTGCGATAGGAGCTGATAAGTCATTTCGCCACCACCGGGTGAATTTCCGACTGCAATTTTTAAGGGACACATTTTCACTCCAGCGCGTTCGGTAGCTCTAATCAAAACATTAGTCATTAATTGACAGTGTGGATGGTCATTTTATGGGAGGAGATTCTGAAAATTCACTTGCTGTCAGACCTCCACCTCGAGTTCCAGGACTTCTCGCCTGCAACGCATGATGCGGATGTTGTCGTGTTGGCTGGGGACATCAATCTATTAGCCAGGGGGGTGGAGTGGGCGAACAAAGCGTTCCACTGCCCCGTGGTTTACGTCGCCGGAAATCACGAGTACTACAAAGGCCACCTTGATCGCACACTCCAAAAAATGCGTGAGAAGGCGCTCCCGCATGTTCACGTTCTAGAGAGCGATCAAGTAGTCATTGAAGGAGTGAGATTTCTTGGTACAACCGGCTGGACTGATTACGGGTCAACAGGAGACGTGACTGCTGCGCTTCATAGCGCCCAAGGATCTATGAATGATTACAGGCAGATCAGAACTGGAACTCAGTATCGGCGAGTCAAGCCAATCGAAGTCCTGAAAAAGTCGGAAATTGCGAAACGGTGGTTACTCTCGCAATTGTCCATAAAGCATCAAGGAAAGACAGTTGTCGTAACTCACCATGCGCCATCACCAGAGTGCGCCCCAGGTATTAAGTATGAGATGGGACACCTGGCCGCTGCCTACGTCAATGATTGGAAAGAATTTGCAGAATTCGATATAGACCTATGGGTTCACGGTCACACCCATGTTGGTTATCAAAAATCTATTCACGGCATACCACATGCATCCAACCCGCGTGGCTACCCGTTTGAAGACACGGGATTTGTATCTGATCTAGTGCTCACGATTTAAAGGTCAACGACGTACCAATAGAGTCTGTTTCCCAGGAGTGTGTTGTGTTCAGAACAAACGAGAGTCAGCTACAAGGCAGATTCAAAATGCCTAATGAAAACCTTCTTTTATGGAAAACCGTTGATCTTCCCCACAATCAAATTTCTTTCATTGTAGAAGGTGTAGGGTTCTTCGATGGGGCTCCCGGGCCAAGCATGCGCCTCTTCAGTGACGCAGAATCGGTTCAATCCATATGCAGTTCAGGAGACTCCGAATTTCTTGCTGTCACAAAAATATACCTCATCTCCCCGCCTTGGATGAACCGGCAGCATGAACGTCTGATGGAACCGCTTTCCGAAATCAGATTGCAAAGTTCTGACAAAGAACCACCGATCTATGAATTCGTCACTGCAGGGGGGCAAACCTACACAAGTGTTCGCGAGCACTCAACGACATGAGATGCGCATGGTGACTCTAAATGAAATCTCTCAGCTCCTATACGGTGCTGGAGAAGAGATACCTGGCTGGCTGGGATCTCAAGAAGACCTAATCGCTTTGGCAGCAAAGTCATTCCCAGGCAAAGCATTCTGTGTGGTGAAGCAATGGATTTTGATCGACCTCACCGTGACACCCGAAGAGAAGGAAAAGCTTACAAACCTAGGTCTGCTTCCCATGACGCTATTCGCTCACGAAGTCGTTTTCGATAGTCGAAATCGATTTCAGCCCAGCATGTGGGTACGCAGCAATTTCGGCGTGTCTTTCAGTGAGGCATGCATGTTTGAAACCAACAGCACGGTCTACCTCCTTTTGGGATCAGGCTTGAGAAAAGAGGCCAGTGTGGGTGCCGCTTTTTCCATGAAGGCCGGTTAAGCAATGACCGCCGCAATTACCTATCAAATCATTTTGGAGCTTTGGCCGGATGCCTGAAGTAATCGAATTGGAGTTTCATAGTAAGGATGTGAGCGACTTCCAGATGAGTCGCTTGGTGCGAGCAAGTCTTCGAAAATACAGCGTGCCCATCACAGCTTTTATCAGTGATGCGACGATCGCTGAGGACACATGCTTGGGGGTATCTTTCGATCACTCTGAGCATGATGATGCCTACCACAGAGCGGATGGTTCTATTCTCCGCACAGGTAAAATTCAGTCAGCAAGGAAAGAAGGGCGGTTTTGGGTGCTCGAAACTCAGGACGGTAATTACGTTATTGCTAGCTTCAAACGAGGCCTCGGTAGAGCGAGCTTTATCAAGCTACTCGAGTCCGCCGACCGTTTCTAAATGATGTTGAGAAATCCACTTTCTGATCTGGAGATAGGGGCCGGGACATGGCATATGAGCGATGGTCAGTAGCTCGGGCAATAGCTAATTTCGACGAGTTGCTTGATCAGGTAATCACGACTCGCAAACCGGTTTTCATCAAAGGTGAAAGTCGGACTGCGGTGCTCCTCTCAATGGATGAGTGGAAATCGATTCAGGACAAGCTCAATTCTCGAGCCCCGGCAGACCTCTGAAAATCGTTTGTTATGGCCTCTTACGGTTTCAATCGGCGCGCTCCGAGCCATGCGGAGCGCTTCAATCTGCCTCTATCCTGTGATGCCCATTTTGCCGTTAGACGGATTCACAGCTCGCCTTGGCTCAGTAACCGCATTCGTGCAGTAACCTCTGCAAAAAATCGCGCCGTCGTTGAACGATGCTCAAAATGAGATAGTCGCGGTCAGTGTCTCTCGCCGACAAATGTCCTGCGTCCACAAGACCATGGATGTAACCCTCGGCTCTGCCCCTTGCTTCGAGCAATGCCTCTTTGGATGTGCTTTTGTAGATGTCTTCAGCGATGAGCTGCCACCGCTTCATTTGACGCTGTCCAACCGCGTCGTCCGAAAATTTTGGTGCGTTGATCAGAGTGTTGAAATCGGCATGTGCGTTAGGTGTGTTCAAAGCGAAGTCTCGCAGCAGTTACGTCTCTGTCTAACCTACCATGCGCACACTTAATCGCTTGTTGCTGGCTGGCTTATCGGTTTCGATTTCCTGCAGGGGGTACCGCGACCACAAGGCTAGGCGCTTACGCGAAGAAGCGATCAAACCAGCGCGACATGCACATCGGAATGCATTAGTGATTTAGCTCTCATTGCCTCGGCACGATACGAGTTTTCGCTATCGACGGAGACGCTCGGGGACGCGGCAAAACTGAATTACCCCAAATTATGGATCAGCCATAATTATTGCTGAGCCATAATTTTTGCGTTCTCCGTTTAAGTTCGGTTGTCGCAAGCAGCGCCTGTAGCGATGATCGATTTGCAATATACTGTTAGGCAACTATCTAAAAGAGATCCGTCATGTCTAAGCTTGCAGAATTCCGTCAGCTCGAAAAAAATCTGGCCGAGCAGCTCCAAGCTCTCGAAGCCCTGAAAGACGATGCTGGCCTTAAAAAAGAAATTGAATTTGAGTCCAAGCTACGCGCTTTGCTAGCCGAGTATGGTTACAGCCTGAAAGACGTGATCAACCTACTTGATCCACAAGCTGGCCGTCGTGCTCCAGCCGTTGAGTCCAAAGCCGGCAGCCGCAAGCTGCGCCAAGTGAAGGTCTATAAGAACCCGCACACCGGCGAAGTTGTCGAAACCAAAGGCGGCAACCACAAGACGCTGAAGGAGTGGAAAGCACAGCACGGCGCCGCGACCGTTGAGTCTTGGCTGACCAAATGATTTTGTTTTGAGTACAAGAAAGGGCCCTTCGAGGGCCCTTTTCATTAGTGGGTTGGATATCTATGCGCTGGTTGAACACTGGTCATTGGCGAAGCAGTAAGCCATACAAGTGCTGCGGGTGTTGCGCCGCCACAAGGCTGAAGGCTGACTGGGAACCCCATCAGTGGGTGAGATCCGGTACCAGTCGGGCAACCTGCCGCTTGATGCTTTCCAAGTGCAGTCGGGCGCTCTCGGCATTACCTTCAAGCATCAATCGGCAAGCCTTGCTGGCCATTTCCTTGGCGACTGGCTTTAGTGTGCGACCACTGGCCATAGCTTTGAGTTGTACTTCGGCGGCGCGCTCCAGGTAATAGAGGTCATCCCATGCTTCGGCGATGGAGCTCCCTAGTACTAGCGGGCCGTGGTTCTTCAGCATCAACACGTCCGCATTTCCAACTGCGCGGGCAATGCGCTCACCCTCGGAGTTATTGAGCGCCAAGCCGTTATAGTCCTCGTCCACCACCAAGCGGTCATAGAACTTCAGCGCAGTTTGCCCAGCCCAGATAAATGGTTCACCTTCGAGCATGCAAAGCGCCGTGGCATTAGGCATATGGGTGTGAAACGCTGCCTTGGCCCTAGGATGCAAGCGATGCAGCTGCGCGTGGATGAAGAACGCTGTGGCTTCTGGTGTGCCTTCGCCAGCCACCACACGCCCATCGAAATCACAAATCAGCAGCGACGAGGCCGTCACCTCGGCAAACGCCAGTCCATAGGGATTGACCAGAAACAGGTTGTCGTAGCCGGGCACCACGAAGGAAAAGTGGTTGCAGATACCCTCGCCCATGCCCAGCAGCGCAGCCATGCGAAAGCAGGCCGCAAGATCGATACGCGCTTGGTGGATCGCTGGAGTGTCGAAACTTCCTGGAGGACGCTGATCAGCAGGGGTGGTGTTGACGTCGAATGCATGGGCCATGAGTGATCCTTTCGGGTAAACGAATAATCTGAAAAGCTGGCTAGCTAATTTTGCTAGCTGGACTCAGTTTCGCAGTTGGACAGCGCGCGCTTTATCCGTGAGCGTGTTCAGGATCCGCGTCGAATGGTCAGATCTGGAGTCGATCCGATTATTAGAACAATTGAGAATCTCCTGCTGCTCCGCGCGACAGGCCCGGATGTCAAAATCCCTCGGCCATGACTCTTCGACGATGCTAGCGTTCTGCACTTCAGACACATGAGTGTTCATTACACGCTCCTGGTATCAATCATTCGGGGAAGTATCACCACGTAGTCTAGGAACATCGATCTCTTGTTCATTTAGGCATTTCAACCACAATGACACAGAGTTTTTGTATCTTTTAACAACCACTGCCAAACGAAGAACAAGTATGTTCGAACTACGTCACGAGCTCGCGCAGAACATACGTCCAAGCGTAGATTCCAATCATCGAAGGTGCTGGCGGAAAGGCTTCCGCTTGGGATGATGGCACCGCAGCGCACCTCACCGCACCGCACCGCACAGAATGGTAGAGCTGTTGTAGCTTGTTGGGATTCTTCGCTGCATGACGTACTTCTTTCGATACCGCTGCAGCCTTTAGTTTTGTTGGAAGATGAGCTGAGGATGTCGAATGCTGAGCTTCTATGGATCAATAGAGCTGGCTACGGCGATAAGCGCCTATCGTGTACACCTCGAAAATTACTCAATCTCTGCTACCGAGGATGTCTTCTTTGTTGCAAGGAACGTAATCGGGGACTCATTTTTTCAGCTGATAAGCTTTGGCTCAGCATTCTTTGCCATTTGCAAATTTGCAAATTTGCAAATTTGCAAATCGGAAAGGCAAGAATGCGAAGTGTGCAAGCACAACAGCCCGCGTGAGCTTAGTTCTAGCCTAAAAATTACAGCTGGCACAACCTTTGCTCTTGCTCTCCTAACTTAGCCCGGAAGCAAGAGCAGGCCATGTACGAATTTGATTATCTAGTGATTGGTGGGGGATCCTCAGGCGGTGTAGTGGCTGCGCGATTGGCTGAGCTTCCGGGACTATCAGTCGCTTTGCTAGAGGAGGGGCCTGGCGATTGGTTTCCATGGATTCATATCCCAGGAATGCTCTATAAAACTGCCACGGGCGGGCTGCTGCGGCGTCTTCAGTATGATCATGGCAAGGAGGGCGTGGTACGGGCTGTAAACACGGTGCAGGGCGAGGTTTTAGGGGGAGGCAGTTCCGTGAACGGTATGTTGCACGTTCGCGGTACTCCCCAGGATTACGATCGGTGGGTGGAAGAGGGCGCGAGAGGGTGGGGCTACGCTGACGTCCTGCCTTTCTTCAAAAAAGCGGAAGGGAACGATACGTTCTCCAGTGGCGTACACAGCCCGGATGGCCCGTTGAAGGTTTCATCGCCGCGAACGCTACACCCGTTGACCAAAATTTGGGTTCAAGCGTGCCAAGAGGCTGGAATGCCCTTTAACCCAGACTTTAACTCCGGTGTACAACTGGGGTGTGGCTACTACCAAACCGCGACAGATAATGGACGACGCTCCAGCGTCGCAGGGGCTTATGTTCACCCTGCACGAAAGAAGAATGGTTTACACGTCGAAACATCGTGCAAGGTCATTCGGCTTCTATTCGAGAATAAGCGCGCAGTTGGTGTTGAGGCGATAAGTGGAGGCGAGCGTGTAGTCTATCGTGCTCGGAAAGAAATCATACTAAGTGCTGGATCATATAACTCTCCAAAGATCCTACTACGTTCAGGAATTGGGCCGGAAAAAGAACTGCGCGAAGCCAATATAGAAGTCGTGTGTGATTTGCCAGGCGTGGGGCGGAATCTTCAAGATCATATGGATGTATATCTGATCTTTGAACTCAATGGAATTCGTAGCTACGATCATTACAAAAAACCTTCGATGAAAATGATCGCTGGTATGGAATATGGACTATTCAAGAAGGGGCCTGCCGCATCCAATATCATTGAAGGCGGTGCCTTTTGGTGGGGTAGCAGTAATGACTATCTACCAGTGATTCAATATTGCTTCTTGCCAGGATCTGGTATTGAAGATGGCGTTGAGGCCATAAAAGGGGCTGATGGGTGCACGTTAAATATTTGCTTAACTCAGCCTAAGTCGCGCGGTTATCTAAAAGTCGTACCTGGAAGCAAAGGTGAGAGTTTTACAATTCGACCTAACTTTCTTTCCGAGTCTTCAGATATGGACAGAATGGTCGAGGGTATCCGGAATGGCTTTGAAATCATGAGTCAGCCCAGCATCTCTAAATATCTGAAAAGGCCGCACTCTCCGAGTCGACAACTTAAAAGTTACGAAGAAATTGCCAGTTATATTAAGGCCTATGCTCAAGGGGCTCTGCATCCTGTGGGCACATGTAAGATAGGCAGTGGCATAGATGCAGTAGTAGATCCTGAGCTAAAGGTTCGGGGTGTCGAAGGGCTTAGAGTTGCAGATGCATCTGTGATGCCAAGCCTTGTTTCAGGTAACACCAATGCGGCTTGCATAATGATAGGGGAGCGAGCAGCTCACTTTATTGCAAGCGAGCCTTTGTAGATCTAATTAGCGTGGTTAACTATGAAAATTGTATTCCTTGATAGTCAAACTCTGCCAACGCCGATGGCTCGTCCCGCCGAGGCGAGCATTTGGGAGGAGTGCCCTGCTACAAAAGATTCTGAGGTGATAAATGCTCTGGCCGGAGCGGAAGTTGCTATCACTAACAAAGTAAAAATCACTCGACATCATCTCGAAGCACTTCCGGATCTAAAGCTAATTTGTGTTGCCGCAACTGGCTATGACTGCATTGATATCGAGAGCTGTCGCGCACATGGCGTGCTGGTGTGCAATGTTCCAGCTTATTCGTCCAAAAGTGTTTCAGAGCACGTCATCGCGTCTATTTTTCAGCTTTATCGGCATATGCCTAGCTATGTAGCCGCCAGTCAAGAGTGGTATGCCTCTTCGCATTTTTGCGTACATAAAGCTCCGATGAAAGATGTTGCTGGCTCCGTCTTGGGCATTGTTGGGAAGGGTTCCATCGGTGGGGCTACGGCGAATTTAGCTCAAGCCGTTGGCATGAAGGTCGTTTACGCAGACCATAAAAATGCTACAGAAACCAGACCTGGTTATGTGGCGTTTGAGGAAATGTTAGCCCAAGCTGACGTAATTTCGCTTCATTGCCCTCTAACGGCCCTCACCAAGGAGTTAATTGGTGAGCAGGAAATTTCCAAGATGAAGCCTGGTGCATTTCTAATCAACACCGCTCGTGGTGGCCTGCTAAATGAAGAGGCAGTAATCGCTGGTCTCAAAAGTGGACAGTTAGGTGGAGCGGCTCTCGACGTTCTTCAGCAAGAACCACCACATGTTGATGCTGCATTAATTGCTTTTACGCACCCAGGCCTATTCATAACTCCCCATGTCGCGTGGGCTGGGGAAGCAAGCGTGGATGTTTTAAAGGAAACGTTGTTGAGCAACATTTCGGCATTCGTGAGTGGACGCCCGCAGAATGTTGTTTCCTGAGTCAAAAAAGCTGTTGAGATTGCTTTCGCAAGAAAGTTGCAAATAAGCAAATCAGTGTCGCGACTTTGCGAAAAAATAATCTCAGTTCCTTAGTTTAGTGCCCTATCTGTAGGGGTGTATAGACTTTTTCAACATGGCACACATGTTGCTATTTATCTAAATAACAGCAAATGTACTGCTGCTTAACCTGATAGGAGTCAAATATGAAGCTCGGAATGTTTATGATGCCCTTGCACAGTCCCGAAACGCCAATCGAGACCATGTTGGCTCAAGATCGTGAGGCAATCATCCTTGCTGACGAACTGGGGTATAGCGAAGCCTGGGTGGGTGAGCACTACACTTCTAACATTGAGCCAATCCCAAACCCGCTTCAATTTATGGCCACCCTGATTCACCAAACTAAACAAATTAAATTTGCAACTGGTGTATTGAATCTGCCTCAGCACCATCCGGCAACCATCGCCGGTGATGTTGCTCAATTTGACTATTTGTCCAATGGTCGGTTCATCATGGGTATTGGCCCCGGCGGCCTAGTGTCGGACATGGAGCTTTTTGGCTTGCGCGATAAAAATCGTGCGGAAATGACCGTTGAGTCTCTGGAAATTATTCATAAAATTTGGGCTAGTGATCCGCCTTACAATATTTCCGGGAAATACTGGAATGTAAAACTGGATGAAACTATCAACCCTCGCTTGGGCTTTGGCCCGCAGTTAAAGCCTCTGCAGAAGCCATTTCCACCAGTCGGTATTTCGGTCATGAGTCCGGCATCATCGACTGCTCGTCAAGCTGGCGAGCGCGGCTGGAGCGTAGTGTCAGCCAACTTTATTGCCGACCGAGTCGTGAAATCACACTGGGAGCAATATGTGATCGGCTGCGAAAATGCAGGTCGCCCAATTGATCCTTTGCAGTGGCGCGTAGCGCGTTCGGTATTTGTTGGTGAAAGTGACGAGCAAGTTCGGGATTATATCTACGATCCTAAGTCAAGCTACTCCCAATATTACGATTATATTATCGATGATATGGATAGCTTCAACATGCGCAATATCCTGGCGCCGTCTAAGGATACCCCGAACGAAGATATCACTGTTGAAAAATGCTTGGATTGGATGGTTTTGTCTGGTAGTCCGAAAACAGTGCTGGATAAGCTCGTTGCATTTGTAGATTACCTAGGCGTCCCGTTTGGAACACTCCTTCAAACTCACACTGAGTGGGATAAGCCTGAGTTGCATAAGCGTTCAATGTCTTTGTTGGCTCAGGAAGTAATGCCGAAGTTCCAAGATTATTGCCGTAACTACAAGAAGTGACTCGAATGTAGGCCTCCGGACAATAACAATACTAAGAGATGCGCTAATTCGGGCTTAGCCCGGTTTCTGTAAAAACTGTCTAAAGTCTATTTACATCTTGAGGACTGGGTTATGACCGAAAAAGTTGACGGGCGCGCTCGCCCCAATCTTATTGGAAGCGATTTGGAAGTAAGTCGCCGCAAGTTTTTATTGGGAAGTATGGCTGTTGCCGCAGGTGCAACCCTTGGCCGTTGGATTCCAACGGCCAATGCTGCGACGGGTGGCGGGCAACTTGAAATAATCACTTGGGAAGGCTACTCCACACAGAAAGAAGCCGCCCAGTGGTTGAGTCAAGCCGGTATTAATTTGAATGCCGCGACCATGGGCACGCAGGACGACGTGACTGCAAAATTGGTGGGTAATCCAGTCAGACTTGATGTTGCCGAATACGCTTATGGCTACAACGATGTTTATAAGCAAATCAAGGCATTAACACCAATCGACGTCGCCAAAGTACCAAACTACAACTCCAACGATATTATCGATAATTTTTACAAAGGCCAGACTTGGTTCTTTGATGGTCAACATTTTGGGATTCCGTGGTGCTGGGGGATGAACACCATCGTCTACAACCCGAGCATGGTGCCGGAGATAACCTCTTACAAAGACCTCCTCCGTAAAGAGTTCAAGGGAAAACTTGCATTTGTTGATGACACCACCGCAACCTGGCCTTTGATCGCGCGTCTTGCCGGGTATGGAGCGAAGTATCCTAACCTTACAAAGGAAGAGCTCGAGCATGCTTTTCAGGAAGTCATCCCTTATCGGGAGCAAAGTCGTGTCTTTGCCCCATCTAATGGCGATGTCGTTTCGCTCTTCGTTGCCGGTGAAATCGCAGCTTGTTTTTGCGTGTGGTCGGCCGTTCCAGTCCAGACCGCACTTCAAGGCGTTACCACCAAATACGTCATTCCTGAAGAAGGGGCAAACATTTGGGCGGACGCTTGGTTTATCCCTATGACTGCAGTCAATCGGGAGGCGGCCCTGAGCTTCATTAACCATTCTCTGGATCCTCAAGTGCAGGCTGATGTGTGCCGCAATAACTCCACAGGGGTTATGAACAGAAAGGCTGTTGCGTTGCTCGACGAGCAAACGAAGTCACTCTTTGACTATGAGAACTTAGACCGCGTCTTTGCGAAATCTCCAATGCAAGCACCACCTCCCCAGGTCTCGGGTCAATTCGCTACTTATAACGACTGGCTCCAAGCGTGGTCTGATTTTAAGTCAGGCTTCTGATCAGCTCACCTGCGTAGAGGGCCTTGCCGTGCATATCCGTCTTGAATCAAAGAAAAAGTTGCTAGGAGGAGCACTGGCGCTTTCGCCTGTAGCCTACCTCTTTGCGCTTTTCGTAATTCCATGTCTGTTGCTTGTGCTCTATAGCTTTTGGAGCTCAAGCGCATTTGTAATGAATTACAGTTTTACAATAGGTAACTACACCAAGATCCTGGCGTCGTCAGCCTTTTTATGGACTACTTGGGCTGGGATGGAAAATGGCTTATGGACAGCTTTCCTGTCAGTTATGTTTAGCTACCCGGTGGCCTACTATCTGACATACCGTGCGCGGGGCAACTGGATCATGTATCTAGTGCTCTTGTCTTGGTTCTCGAGTTATTTAGTTCGGGTTTATGCCTGGCGGACAATTTTGGGCACCAATGGCCTTTTGAATACGACGTTGATGAATCTTGGTCTAATTCATGAGCCCATAGAGTTCTTGCTGTTTAGCCAGTTTGCGACAGTTCTGACATTAATTCACATCATGTTTCCTTTTACGTTGCTCATGTTGGTCTCTGGGATGAAAGAAGTTACCCCGGACTACATCAATGCAGCTAAAGATTTGGGTGCTACAAAGTTCCAAATCTTTGTAAAAGTGGTGTTCCCCATGATGCATAAAGCTATCGTGGGGTCGTTCATGTTGGCATTCATTCTCGCAGCTGGCGATTACGTGACGCCGCAAATGTTAGGGGGGCGAGAGGGCGTAACAAGTGGCTTGCTGATTGCGAACCAGTTTCGCAGTGCCGGCAACTGGCCGATGGGGGCTGCAATGGCTCTAATCCTAGCGCTGATGTTCATGGTTACCTACATCATCGTCCTGAAGCTTCTGTCGCTCTTGCGCCTTGCGCCGGGCCGACGGTACCACTGAGGTTCATGACATGCTATTTGCCTATGTAATTGTTTATCTGGTTTTCCTGTATGCGCCAATTGTCGTAATCGGGCTGTTCAGCTTCAACGAATCATCTTCTCTAACGTTTCCCATAGAAGGCTTCAGCCTCCAATGGTACGAAAAGCTAATTTCGAATCCGGCTTTCTTGGCGTCATTGAAAAATAGCTTCATCGTGGCGACCAGCGCAGCAATAGTCACCACGATTCTTGGGAGCTTGGCGGCTTTGGCATTGCTTCGTTTACGTGGCCGCTGGAAGGCAGCTTTGGGGGCGATTGGCTTCGCACCCATTGCCTTACCAGGTCTATTTTTGGGGATAGGTCTTGTTGCCATGTTCGCCCAAGTTGGTGTCCAGCGATCACTTGTAACTGTTACTGCTGCCCACGTTCTTTTCGCACTGCCGTTCTTCATCGAGACCATGCGGTCGAGGATCGAGTACTTCGATCTATCCCTGGAGGACGCAGCTAAAGATCTTGGTGCCTCGACCATGCAGACATTCAAGCTCGTGACCCTGCCGATTATTGGCCCAAGCATCATTGGCGCCGCGATGTTGGTGTTCGCACTGTCCTTTGACGAATTCATCATCACCGTCTTCGTCAGCGGTAACGAATCCACTTTACCGCTTCTGATTTGGTCAATGATGCGGGTGACCGTTAATCCCGAGATCAACGCGGCATCAATGGTCGCTATGGCCCTGTCCCTACTGATAACTATGGGTGGTGGCTTGCTCTTTTGGGCCCAACGGCGCCGCGCTGTTTCCGCTAGAAAACTTTTGAACGGTGAGTGAGATGACCCAGAAAAATATTATCGAGCTCCAAGGCGTATCCAAGCATTACGGTGGACTGGCGGCCTTGAACAATATCGATCTGAATGTTCGCGACGGCGAGATCCTTACTTTGTTGGGCCCGAGTGGATGTGGCAAAACGACGCTAATGCGGATCATCGCAGGCTTCGACGATGCGTCCACAGGACGAATTATGTTGGCGGGAAAAGATGTCACCCGGGTAAGCGCCGAGCATCGCAACGTAAACATGGTGTTCCAGAAGTATGCATTGTTCCCTCACCTCGATGTGTTCGACAACGTCGCGTTCGGCCTTCGTCTGAAAAAGGTGGCCAAGGACGAAATAACTAAACAAGTGAATCAGATGCTTGAGCTGGTTCAGCTCGATGGGTTCGCTAACCGCTGGATTACAGAGCTCTCGGGTGGACAGGCGCAGCGTGTTGCACTCGCGAGAGCGCTCGTGAATCGTCCTGACGTCCTTCTGCTGGATGAGCCTCTGGCCGCGCTTGATCTAAAGATCCGCCACCACATGCTGAAGGAGTTGAAGCGGATCCATTCAGAAACTCACACAACCTTCATTTACGTGACGCATGACCAAGATGAGGCCATGATCTTGTCAGACCGCGTGGTGCTGTTGAACAGAGGCGCTATTGAGCAGTTAGACACTCCTCAAGCTATGTACACGCACCCGAAAACTCTTTTCTGCGCCCGTTTCCTTGGTGAGACAAATATCTTCGAGGGTGTTGTACAAGACGTCTCCAATGGAGAGGCAAGCATCCAATGCCAGGGGGGCGGAAGCTTTCTAGGAGCTGCGAGGGGAGTGAGTAGCGGCCATCGAGTACACATGTCGATCCGACCGGAGGCGATCATGCTTCGTACTGCAACAGAGATGGCTGCCAATGAAGTGTTGAACGGCATGCAGGGTAGCGTCCGCGAAGTGACCTACATCGGTAGTCGCGTCGTGTACCAAGTAGATTGTGGTAACGGGGTCAGTATTCAGAGTCAGACTCCCCGGCTTGCTAACTGCTCGCCTTATGAAGTGGGCGCAGCTGTACACCTGACTTGGCATCCAGATGCGGTAACTGTTTTGCAGCACTGAATGGCATCAAGCCGGTGAGTGAATGCGAGCCGGCTTCAATCGCCTTTGAGAGGAAATAATGTACGACTACATCGTTATTGGGGCTGGGCCGGCTGGGTGTGTTGCTGCAGGAAGGCTAAGCGAGGACGCCAACGTTTCTGTCCTCTTGTTTGAGCAAGGTGCCAAGGACAGCAACCCCTACATCCATATCCCTGCAACGTACTTCAAAACGTGCAAAGGTGTGAACCTGACCCACTACAAGACCACACCTCAGGCACATCAAAACAATGCTGTACACGACATGATCCAAGGACGGGTTCTTGGTGGTGGCAGCTCTGTGAACGCAATGGTGTCCATCCGAGGCATCCCCCAGGATTATGATGATTGGGCAAAGCTTGGTTGTGATCGTTGGTCGTACAAGGACGTTTTGCCATTTTTTAAAAAGGCGGAAAACAACGACACCTTCTCCGGTGAGGCGCACGGTGTCAGTGGCCCCGCCCACACCTCTGCGCAGCGTGCGACCCATTACCTCACCAAGGCTTGGGTGAAGGCTTGCCAGGAATACGGAATTCCCTTCAATCCAGACTTCAACTCTGGTCAGCAGGCTGGGGCAGGGTACTATCAGGTCGCGATGAAAGACGGCCGGCGCTGTAGTGCTGCTGCCGCTTATCTTACCCCGGCGCGCGGACGGACAAACCTGGATATCAAGACGGACACCAAGGTGACCCGTGTCTTGATCGAAAACAAACGGGCAATCGGTGTCGAGTATGTTGAAGACGGTGTGACGAAAACAGCTCGCGCCAAAAAAGAAGTAATCGTGAGCGCAGGAGCAATTGGTTCGCCGCATCTGCTCATGCTGTCGGGTATAGGCCCGGCTAACGAATTAAGAGCGGTTGGCGTTGAGGTCAAGCATGATCTCCCAGGCGTTGGTAAGAATCTTCAGGATCACATGGATGTGTTTTTGATCTACGACTTGAATGGCCAGCACAGCTATGACAAGTACAAAAAACTCCATTGGCAGGTGCCTGCGGGAGCTCAGTATCTAATGTTCCGCGACGGGCCAGCTGCTTCGAATATTTGCGAGGGGGCGCTTTTCTGGCACGCTGATCCAGAAGATCCTGAGCCGAATCTCCAGTACCACTTTTTGCCTGGCGCCGGCGT
This sequence comes from Pseudomonas sp. WPR_5_2, assembly GCF_003634475.1. Classification (NCBI taxonomy): domain Bacteria; kingdom Pseudomonadati; phylum Pseudomonadota; class Gammaproteobacteria; order Pseudomonadales; family Pseudomonadaceae; genus Pseudomonas; species Pseudomonas sp. WPR_5_2. Next base: position 495,550 of record NZ_RBLA01000006.1, read on the forward strand.
CGAACAAGGCACTGACACTGCGCCGAGCGGTAACGGCTGTACAATCAATATCTGCCAGACTCGTCCAAGGTCTGTTGGAACGGTCAAGCTGGTGTCATCGAATCCTGACGTGCATCCCAGTATCGATCCTAATTACCTTTCTGATCCTTATGACCTGGCTTGTCTTGCAGAAGGAGTTCGCCTGGCGGAAAAGGTCATGTCGCAACCTTCCATGTCGAAATATGTGAACGGAATCTGTCGTCCTTCCGCCAATTTCTCAAGTCAGGAAGCACGGGCAGATTTTGTGCGATCTACAGCGCAAGGAGCCTTGCACCCGTCAGGCACTTGTAAAATGGGCACTGACGACATGGCTGTCGTTGACCAGGAATTGCGCGTACATGGTATAGCAGGTCTGAGAGTTGCAGACACCTCAATCATGCCGAGGTTGGTATCGGGTAACACCACTTCTCCTGCTGTAATGATTGGTGAGCGACTGGCTGATTTTATCCGCAACAGCTCGAACTAAAAAATAGTTATTAGGAGGGGACAGGTATTCACCTGAGTCCCCTCTTTTTTTTGCCATGAAAACGGGGTCTCATAATTGCAAAACGATCTTGCAAGTTTGCGACTATTTTTGGCATGTACTTTTATATCTATATTGTAGCAATCTGAAATTGTGCGCTCCGAGATCTGGAGAGTTGCAAGTTCGCCCCACCGATCTGCATTTCTGCGACAAGAATTCGCATACTTGCAAATTTCCCGCAGGGTTTTGCTCTGTTCACAAGAATGGCACGACGCTTGCTCATGGTTTAGTAACGGTACACGGCGTTCTAGCCAAATTTTCTATATCGTTTTTAATAATTAGTTTTAAGCCTATAGGGGTTTCTATGTATCACTCACAACTTTTTATTGATGGGCGTTGGGCGTCGAGTTCTAGCGAGCGTCACCTGGACGTCATCAATCCTGCTACCGGTGAAGTAGAAGGTAGTGTTGCGCATGCAAACAAGGACGACATGGATCGTGCCTTGGCTGCAGCCGAGCGCGGATTTGAGATTTGGAGAAAAACGTCGGTTTTTGAGCGTAGCAAGATCATGCGTGCAGCTGCCACGCTTGTTCGTTCGCGTGCAGATATCATTGCGCCAATGATTGTCGCTCAGGCAGGTAAACCCCTGGCCGAAGCGAAAGCCGAGCTCGCTTCGGCAGCGGATGTTCTTGATTGGTTTTCCGAAGAGGCTCGCCGGACGTATGGCCGGGTCATTACGCCTCGTTTTGCTAACGTCACTCAGTCTGTAGTGAAAGAACCTGTGGGCCCGGTAGTCGGGTTTACCCCTTGGAACTTCCCGGTCGCACAGATCGTTCGCAAGGTCGGCCCAGCGCTGGCCGCTGGTTGCTCCATAATCATCAAAGGGCCAGAAGAAGCTCCGGCTGCTCCTGTTGAGTTTTTCAAATGTCTTCACGATGCTGGCGTGCCAGCTGGTGTTATCGGCCTGATCTTCGGAACGCCGGCGGAGATTTCTAGCTATCTAATTCCGCATCCCACGATCCGTAAGATCAGCTTCACCGGGTCAGTGCAGGTTGGTAAGCACTTGGCAGCAATGGCTGGGTCTCATATGAAACGGGCCACCATGGAGCTGGGTGGGCACGCCCCGGTAATTATTACTTCTGGCGTCAACCTCCAACAGGCAGCTGATGTCCTCTTGCCCACCAAGTTCCGACATGCCGGCCAAGCGTGCGTAGCTCCAACACGCTTCCTGATCGAGCGTTCTGTTTATCGGGAGTTCATCGATCTGTTCAAAGCTAAATGCGAGTCTCTGGTAATTGGTAATGGTACAGACGAGAAAACAACCCTCGGCCCAGTTAACAGTGCCCGCCGTTTAGAAGCGCTTGAAGCGTACGTAGGTGATGCCCTCGAGAAAGGTGCCACATTGGAATGTGGTGGCTCGAGGGTCGGTGATCAGGGCTACTTCTTTGCTCCCACCATCCTGAGCGACATGACGACTGATATGCGCATTATGAACGAGGAGCCCTTTGGCCCGATCGCGCTCATGATGGCTTTTGACAGTGTCGACGACGCTATCGCTGAAGCAAACCGCTTGCCCTTCGGTCTAGCTGCTTATGCCTGGACATCGGATCTGTGTATCGCAAACAAAATTTCCCGAAGCGTCGAGTCGGGAATGATCAGCATGAACCACTTCGGGCTTGCGATTCCTGAAACACCTTACGGTGGCATTAAGGATTCCGGTATCGGTTCAGAGGGTGGTCTGGAAGCAATTGAAGCCTACCTCAATACCAAATTTGTCACCCAAATGGATCCGGCGTAGTAACGCCGGTTTCCGCCCCCCCGTGAACGAGTGATGCAGAACAAGAGGTAATTAGTCATGAGCATTTTTGACGACTTCCGTAAAGCAATGGGGCAGTTCGCTGGAGCTGTTACCGCAATTACTACTACTGATGGTGATCAACCTGTTGGGTTGATCGCAACTGCGGTTTGCAGCCTTTCGGCAGAACCGCCCTCGATATTGGTCTGCGTTAACCGCTCGGCTTCGGCGCATGACGTAATCATCCGCAACGGCACATTTGCAGTGAACCTCCTACACCCTAGCCAGTGTGAGGTTGTTGAGTCGTTCACTAAGTTGAAAGGCCCTGAACGCTTCAATAGTTCGTCCTGGTGTTACGAAAGTGGTGTTCCGATGCTAGATAAGGCGTGCGTGTCGATGCGTTGCGAACTTAAAGAGGCCATGGACGGTTTTAGCCACAGTATCATGGTTGGTGTCATAAAAGAGATTCGATTCCGCGAAGTAGACGATGAAGGTTGTCTGTTGTGGAGGGGTAAGGGGTTGCATTGTGCTGTACCTATGGCAGAACTAGCGAGATAAGTTGGTTTGGTATTTTTGCGGAGCTCGTAAATGGTAAACTTGAAAGATCGGCCAGTTATAATTATAGGTGCTGGTATTGTTGGCTTGTGCTGCGCTTATTATCTTAGGAAGGCTGGCAAGCAGGTTTTGTTGGTCGACAAGTCCTTGCCTGGGACTGGCTGTTCGTTCGGGAACTCTGGGGCGATCTCCGAGAACTCGATCACACCTATTGGCATGCCAGGGGTAATGAAACAAGCCCCTGGAATGCTGATTAATCCAGAGAGCCCGTTGTCTGTACCTGTTAATTATATGATGAAGGCGGCTCCTTGGTTATACGAGTTCGTCAAGTCTGCAACTCTAGAAAATGTTACAAAGACTGCTGGGATAATGGCTAGTTATCTCGCGGGCTCGACGGAGCAACATACCAGTATTCTGAAAGAGATCGGGGCTTTCGATCTACTCCAGTCTGGTGGGCAGCTTCATGTATATCGCACCGAAGAAAGCCTAAACGGTGACAGTCTTACGTGGAGACTTCGAAGTGAACACGGATTGAAGTGTGAGCGTGTTAACCGTCAGCAATTGCTTGATCTGGAGCCGGCCCTGAGTGATCGTTACCACGCGGGTATTTTTTGCCCCGATCAAAGCTGGTTGGCCGATCCATACGAATACTGCAAGCGCCTGCTGATACACCTTCTCGAAAATGGTTGCCACTTTGTACATTCCGAGCTGGCGGACATTAAAAAGTATAGTGACGGATGGAAGGTTTCATTGAATGATGGGTTAGTGGTGTATGCGGACAATGTCATTGTCTGTGCAGGAGTCACCACTCGAAACATCATGGAGCGTTTGGGTACAAAACTTCCTTTGATCAGCCAACGCGGGTACCACGTTCATACCTGGAGTCCAGACGTCAAAATCAATCGTATTATCGCGCTCTCCGACAGAAAGGCATTTGTTTGTCCAATGGGGGACAGCATACGAATTGGCGGTACCGTCGAGTTTCAAGATCCGGATTATCCTCCGAATGACACGCGTGCAATGCACCTGGCCAACCATCTTGCTGGCGCTTTGGATGGCGTGAACATCCAACACTCCACCAGATGGATGGGAAATAGGCCTTGTAGTCCTGACTCGATTCCCTTGATTGGCTCGCCGAAGGAGCACCCAGGATTATGGTATGCGACCGGGCATGGACATCTAGGGCTAACAGGATCTGCCAATACCGGTCGGCTGATAACCGAGTCCATATTGTCGAAGCGACTGGCTCCTCAGCTAGCCCCATTGAGCGTAGAAAGATTTTCTGCCTGAAGCGTCGCGATGGTGCGGATGGTGACATTGCGCACCAGCGCAGATCATGCGTGGGAAGCATCTACACAAAACAAAATTTGGCTTTTTTTTGTTAAAAAAAACTTATATTTATCAAGTAGTTATGGATGCTTTAAATTGAAAAAGTAGTCCGTTTTTCGGCACCCATATTGCAAAAGCTTCTCCAAGTGTTTGGATCATAGGCAAAACCGGAAAAAACGGCTGCCTAGCTTGGAGAAGTCAGATGAAATCAAGCGACCATAGCTCCCGCATTTTGACCAGCGTGTCGGGTTCAGCAATTCAGCGGGATGCCATGTCATGGCGGCCATATTTGAGCTCTTGGAAGCGCTGCATTGACGATTTCCATCTTGATCCCTCGCAGCAGATTGACGTACCCGTACTCCAGAATTCTGACTGGCGAATCGCTCGAGAAAAACTTGGCGAGAAAACGCTTGGCTACGCCGTAGAAGAGCTTGAGGCGGTAATGTTGATAGCCTCAAATGCCGGCTATCAAGCGGCATTGGCTGATTGTGATGGGGTTCTTTTGGCTGAGGTTGCCGCGATACCAGAGTTCCGGTGTGATAACGAACGAATGGGGTCGGTATGGCAAGAACGTTTCGCTGGTACCAATGGGGTAGGCACCTGCTTACTCGAGCAAAGACCTGTTGCGGTCTTTCGCGAAGATCATTTTTTTGAGGAGTTCGTACCTCAGGCCTGTGTCGCTGCGCCGTTCTGCGACTCTAACGGTGAGCTACTCGGAGTTATAAATCTCACAACCCGTAATCCCCGTATTCTTGAGGAAACACACCGGGTTATATACCACGTTACTCAGCAGAGTGCGGCCCGCCTGGAGAAACGTTTCTTTCTTGAGGATCACACGGGCGATTACATCTTCTCCTTCCATCAACCTGGCATCGCAGGCGCATTTCTTGCTGTAAATGAAGATGGGTACATTGTTCGGGCAAATAATGCGGCCAAAAAGTATTTCCAACTATACGGAGAGTCTGGCTCAGTTTCCTTTTGGAGCCTTTTCGAAAAAGATGTCCTGTCAGGGGTTTCCGGGCTACCTATAGGGCATGTTCAACTTCGCTTACTGAAGGACGGTACTCTTTCAACTGCGCGCGTTCGGCATCCTGTTCGTCCTATCACATCATGGATCCAGCCAGCTAGGCAAAAGCCAAGCTCTTCAATCGCATTGTCGAGCACCAGATCACCAAGTTCTGCACCTGACCTTGAGGCTTGGGCAGGTCAGGACACAGGGATGCACAAACAACTCCGCTTGATTAAAAAGGTCGTGGGCAGTGGACTGCCTTTCCTTCTTCTAGGGGAAACAGGTGTAGGTAAAGACACAGTTGCCAAGGCAATACATGAACATAGCAATCGCCGTGATATGCCTTACATAGCTTTCAACTGTGCCGCCGTACCCGAATCATTGATTGATAGCGAATTGTTTGGTTACAGCAAGGGTGCATTCACCGGTGCCAATCGCGAAGGCAATAAGGGGCGCTTCCTGGAAGCTAATGGTGGTACTCTTTTCCTAGACGAAATAGGGGATATGCCGCTGTCTTTGCAGACGCGTTTGCTACGTGTATTGGAGTCTGGAGAAGTATCCCCGCTTGGGGCAGGTAAAGCCGTTAAGGTGGATCTTCAAATCATTGCGGCCACCAACCAAGACGTTCGGGAAAAGGTGGAAAGAGGAGAATTTCGTTTAGATCTCTACTATCGTTTGGCCGGACTGGTGGTTGATGTCACGCCCCTACGGGAGCGAGAGGATATCGATCTGCTGGCGGACAACATCCTAAAGCGGCTTTCTGCTGAGCAGCTCTCGCTCTCGCCTGATGCCAGGCATGCAATAGCAATGCATGATTGGCCGGGAAACATCCGCGAACTGAAAAATGTACTGCATCGAGCAGTGCATATTGCCGAGTCGAGTGAGATTACCGCAGAGGATTTGATGCTACCTGCGGCTCAAAACGTAAAATTCGGTACCTTGCCAGATTTATCTGAATCTACGCCATCTTCAGCGCTTGAGGATGCAGAGCGGTCGACCTTGGTGCAGGTGCTCATCCGCCATTCCGGCAACGTAGATCAAGCCGCTAGTTCGCTGGGAATTAATAAAGCAACGCTTTATCGTAAAATTAAGCGCCACAATATTGATGTTAAGTCGTTGGCAAGATAAGTAGTCATGAAAATACTAAGCCGGCATATTTGCCGGCTTTTTTTTGGTTTTGTATTTCGAAAGTATACTTTAGCTATTTTGTATCTGAAGCCGTATTTTTTAAAGGTAATCTTTTGAGGCGGAGGCAAGTCGTATGATGGCTTGCGCCTAGTCTACCTTCGCCTAATACAGGTGTCGGTCTATAGCGATGAAACTTCGTCGCGCCCACAAGTTGTTGATTGGAGACTACGAAGTGAGTGATATCGTAAGAATCGAAACAAATCAGCGTATGAGCCGTGCAGTGGGCTATGGCGGCCTTATTTTTGTCGGTGGCCAGGTTGCAGATGATCGCTCTCAAGATATCAAGGGCCAAACAGAGCAGGTTTTAGCTAAATTGGATGGTTATCTTGAAAAAATGGGTGTGGATAAGTCCCGTATTCTGACGGCTCAAATCTGGCTGAAAGATATAGCGCATGACTTCACTGGTATGAATGAAATTTGGGATGCTTGGGTGGCAGAGGGATTTGCACCTGCACGTGCTACTGTTCAAGCACAGCTGGGCACAACCGATATGCTAGTCGAGATTGCAATTACCGCTGCCGCTAAATAATCCCCCCCCACCACGCAAGCGGCAAGAAAACGCCCGGTTAACACCGGGCGTTTTCATTTTTTCGAAGTAGGCTTACCGCCGCCCTTAGTTTCAATGCTGAAGGTCAGGCGGGCTTTATCGAGACATTCCGTGGGTCAGCATTGCACTTAACCTCTGAAGCTGGAAGCTTGTGCTTGCCGCGCATGAGCAAAGGAGCAAACATGGCCAAAAGCCCGATCATCCCCAGTGGGAAGTACATGAGTTTTCCAAGCCCAAAATAATTGACGATAGTAGTGATCGCTGCGGGTGCGATAAGCATGCCTGAATAACCTATGCAATTAACGATTCCGATATTGCGCCCACAATTATCGGGGTCGTAAGCACCTGCAGCTGAGAGCATTAATGGGGCGATGCAGGAGATTCCTAGACCAAATAAACCAAAGCCCGCAATTGAGGTGACAGAAGAGCGTCCAAGGATAGAAAGCGAGAGCCCGGAAATTGCGATGAGGCTTCCTACGAATACCACCTGGCGTGGCCCAAAATGTCCCGCTAGCCGATCACCCAGCATTCGTCCTATGAACTCAGCTCCAGTAAATGTGGACACTGCAATCCCTGCAATCGACGCCGTTGTCATGAATTCTCGGCGCACGAACTCCTGTCCCCAGTCCGCAATCGCGCTTTCGCCAATCATGGCGGCTAGAAGCAAAAAGCCGAAACCCAACATCACTACAATTACAGCGAATTTGGTATCCACCTTACCTGATGTGCTGGTGGTCAGCAGGGTGGCGCTCCGTTGAGTCCACGCGGGGGCTTCACCTTTGTCCAAGAGCCAGCGACTGAGCAAGATTCCGATAACCAGAGTCGCTCCACCTAATACCGAAAACTGGACGGCCGCGCTCTCGGTGTAAATGGAGCTGAGCCAGCTACCAACTATTCCAAGCAGGAATCCTCCTAAGGCATAGCACGCATGGAAAGCAGCCAAAATAGGGCGATTGTAAAACCGCTCAACTTGAATGCCATGTGCATTCAGCGCCGTATCCAGAGCGCCTCTGAAAAGGCCTAATACGGCTCCGAAGCCGAGTGCGTAATGTACATTTGAGACTAGCCCCATAGGAATGATCGAGGCTGGATAGAGGATGATGCAGAGCGTTACAGCCGCCTTGGGCCCGAAGGAGTCAATAATCTTTCCGATGACCAGGGAGCCCACAGCGCTTCCGATACCAATCATCAGAGCTACGATACCAAAGTCAATGTCGCCAGCGTCTCCGCCTAGACCCAATTGCTCACGAAACGCCGATACGCCGGTCGACCACGTATACATTAGGCCGCCAAGCAGGATGAAACCGAGAAAAGTCGCTACTCGGGCCTTACGTATTCTTTTTGTAATCACAAGGGGTTCCTTACTGCCTCGACGGGAGAGCCGTCGAACGATCAACTTAAAATTTCTAGGCAAGTTGAGTTAATAGTTATTATTCGATTTTATTGTTCTGAAAAGATTTTCATTTTTAGACTTTAATTTTTCGAAGGCTAGCTTCCACCACGGGAGCCTTGCGGGTTGGCATTCAATGGAGTGAAGTGAGTCACTAACCGTGATGTGGACGATCTGGGCTTCGGCGTGGAGCACCGGCTTCACTTTGCGCAGACCCGCTACTGATGACAGAGCATGCATGGCAACACCTCATAGGTTCGGTATTGAAAAGATAGAAGCAAGTTCTCTGCCAAGAGATTCCGTACGCCATTTGCCTAGGCTTCAAAGCGATAGGCGCCTGTGAGGGGGCCTTGTTCTCCATGGAAAAGTCGCATAATTGCGACTTCCGTTCGCATGCCTGCAAGCGGGGGGCTTGAAACTGCTTCGTATTGTTAACGGCTGAAAGTCATTGGGTGACTCCAATGGCTTCAAGGAAGCGAGAGAGGATCAAGCTAGGCCGGCGCGATTTAGGCACGACAATAGAAATCGGGGTTTCATAGGCTAGCTTGGCTTGGTCTAACGCTCGCATTTGCCCCTTGCTGACCCAACCTGCGGCGTAGTGATCAGGTAGGAAGCCAAGATAGCCTCCGGTCAAGATGAGAAACGCGATCCCTTCTCGGTCGCTAGCAGTGGCTTTACCGTTCAGCTGCTGTAGCAACTCCATGGCTTGGGTAGGTACTGGAAAGGTCGGCAATACAGTGGGATGGGTGGGAAGCGCGGCCGACAGCTCATCCCCTTGGGAGTTGAACAAAGGATGTTCACTACTGCAATAGAGGTGGCAGTGTTCATCGTAAAGCGCATGGTATTCCAGGCCAGAAAGCTGAGATATGTGAGGAATCGCCCCAACGTGAAGGCGGCCATCTAACAAGCCTCGCTCAATATCTCCTGGGGTACTCATGCTCAGGTTGACCTTTACATCATCCAGTGCCTGGAAGCATTTAAGCGCGTCAGTGATCCTCATCCTAGGCTGTGTGACCAGGTTGTTCACGATCCCAACATTCAATTCGCCGCGAAGCTGGCGATGCAATTGATTGACCTCCGTCCGGAAGCTCTCAATTGCCGTGAGCACTGCTTCTCCAGCTTGCAGCACATGGCGGCCTTCGTCGGTGAGCGAAAATCCACTCCTGCCGCGCTGGCAAAGCCGGAGCCCCAACCTATTTTCGAGATCGGACATGTGGACGCTAATGGCTGATCGACTGATACCCAAGGCGGTCTCTGCGCCTGTGAAACTACCGCTTTGGACGACAGTCCGGAAGATCCGAAGAAGGCGTAATTCAAAGTCGCTGACCTGATTCAAGGTAATGGTCTTCATGCGTTCAAAATCCTGAATCTGAAGGTTTAAACGTTCGCATTTATTCAACGCATCACACCAATGCAAGCTCTGCGCCACTAACCAAACATTGAGCTGAGCCATGAATCTCAGGCTCTATGGCGTAAAGGTTTCTACGTTCGCTTCGGTGGCGACACGCTCCTGTTCGGGCTGATCTTCAACGGGGATGTTACCGATCTAGGTCGGATTTCGACGCGGTTGGTGAAGCACTGAAATCCAACGCTTAACTCCTGACTATTTAGGTATTCCCATGGAACGTGTTTCCCACTTCATCAACGGCTTCATGATCGACGCAAGCGAACGTGTGGCTGACATTTTCAATCCGTCCACTGGGGCAGTAACTCGACACGTTGGCCTCGCTTCTCAAGACACAGTCAAGCTGGCAATCGACGCTGCTTCTGCTGCTTTCCCAGCATGGCGCAACACTCCGCCAGCAAAGCGTGCTCAGGTGATGTTTCGCTTCAAAGGCCTCTTAGAGGCAAATGAAGAACGTATTGCACAGCTGATCAGCGAAGAACACGGCAAGACTCTTGAAGACGCTGCTGGCGAGCTCAAGCGTGGGATTGAAAACGTTGAATATGCCTGTAGCGCTCCTGAGATCCTCAAGGGTGAATACAATCGAAATGTCGGCCCTAACATCGATGCTTGGTCTGACTTTCAACCTATTGGTGTGGTTGCGGGAATTACCCCGTTCAACTTCCCGGCGATGGTGCCTTTGTGGATGTTTCCACTCGCAATCGTCTGCGGCAACACGTTCATCCTAAAACCTTCTGAGCGTGACCCGAGCTCCACCACATTGATCGCCAAGCTCCTTCACGAAGCAGGTCTTCCAAAGGGTGTTCTGAACGTGGTTCATGGTGACAAGCAGGCGGTAGATGCGCTGATTGATGCGCCTGAAGTCAGGGCATTGAGCTTTGTGGGCTCCACTCCAATTGCTGAGTACATCTACACGGAAGGCACAAAGCGCGGTAAGCGTGTTCAAGCTCTGGGAGGCGCCAAAAACCATGCGGTCATCATGCCGGATGCTGATCTGGACAACGCTGCCAACGCGCTGATGGGGGCTGCTTATGGTTCTTGCGGTGAACGGTGTATGGCCATCTCCGTTGCAGTGTGTGTTGGTGACCAGGTTGCTGATGCATTGATCACCAAGTTGCGTCCACTGATCGACACTTTGAAGGTAGGCCCGGGTACTCAAAATGGTTTGGATATGGGCCCCCTGGTTACCAAAGCTCATCTGAACAAAGTCGTTGGCTATATCGAGCAAGGTGTTGCAGCAGGTGCCGAACTTGTCGTTGACGGGCGTGGTATTGAGATACCTGGCCATCCGAATGGCTTCTTCGTCGGTGCCTGCTTGTTCGACCATGTAAAGGTCGAGCATTCGATCTACACAGACGAGATCTTTGGCCCAGTTCTTTGCGTCGTGCGGGTGAGCGATTTGTCTGAGGCAATGAAGCTGATCAATGACCATGAGTACGGTAATGGGACATGCATTTTCACCCGAGATGGAGAATCCGCTCGCCGTTTCTGTGATGAGATTGAGGTGGGGATGGTTGGGGTCAACGTGCCATTGCCGGTACCGGTTGCTTACCACAGTTTCGGGGGGTGGAAGCGCTCACTGTTTGGCGACTTGCATGCCTATGGGCCTGACGGTGTGCGGTTCTACACCAAGCGCAAGGCAATCACCCAACGTTGGCCAAAGGCTAAGGTTCAAGAGGTCTCTCAGTTTGCTTTCCCTAGCAACTGAGACTTTCTCCTGACAACGAATTCTTGAAGTGACTTGGCTTGCTCACCTCAAGACTCTTTAGCCCCAAGCGATTGGGGCTTTTTTTTGGTGCTTTCCGATAGAGATTTTACGATGCCAAAGTCCTTGTCGATTCGCTCAAAAATCGCTTTGCTTGCAGGAGCCTGTCTGTTCGCGATTATTGCCGGAATGATCGCAATGAGCGTCTTTCAAATCCACGCCAGCAACGAGTTGGTTGGGCAATCTAGTCAACGCACAATCATTGAAAATGCGCGCTCCCTTCTTCAAGCCAAGGCCGCCGAAAAAGGCGGGGCTCTTCAACGAATGTTCAGTGACAACCTTGTGCTCTCTACAACCGTTGCCGATCAGATTATCGACCTACGCAAAAATTGGCAGCAGCGATCAAGCTCTTCGGCCGTACTTCGAGAAGACGTTATCCAGGTCTTAAAAACCGCCTATCTGCGTAATACCAACGTCCTTGGCGTTTGGGCCGCTTTTGAGCCAGATGCGTTGGATGGCAGTGATGCCTTGTTTGCGAATGACCCTGCGCACGCAGGCAATGAGAAAGGCCGGTTTACGGCGTACTGGAGTCGGTTTAGCGGCAGCGACAGCCTCACTTTCAATAGCGAGGCCGACTTCACCCGCACCGATCCAGGTGCATCCGGACAACCCTATAACGCCTGGTATTCGTGCTCTGTACAAAGCGGACGTCCATGCCTAACCGAGCCATATACGGACACGATTAATGGTAGTACCCAAACACTGGCCACCCTTTCTGTGCCTTTGATCGCCAATGGAAAAATTATCGGTGCAGCGGGTGTCGACCTTTCACTTGCAGGGCTTCAACAAAGCGTTGTGGCGGGGCAACGGGAGCTGTTCGGTGGTCAAGCTCAAATGCTCGTTGTGTCTTCTCAAGGTGTGATGGCTGCACATGGATCTAATCCGCAAAGCGTTGGTAAGCAAGCCCGTGAAGTCATTGCAGGTGACGCCACAGCGATCATGAAGATGTTACAGGCTGGTCATCCTGAACTCGTTGAACGAGATAAAGCCGTGGGAGCTTTGTACCCAGTTCGTCCACTACCTGATGTGGCTCCTTGGGCCATCGCTTTGGATGTACCTCGTGATGTTTTGATGGCGGACGCGATCAAGCTTCGTTCGACGCTTGAAGCCTCACAGGCACAGGGAATCCTCTACACCGTTTGTATCGGCGTCGCGGCAGGCGTGGTGGGGTTGATACTGATATGGCTCATGGCATCTAGCGTGACCAAGCCCATAAATACGGTAGCCGCAATGCTTCAGGACATCGCAAGTGGTGAAGGTGATTTGACACGTAGGCTGACCTACGAGAGCAAAGATGAGCTAGGTGTACTTGCTGGTTGGTTCAATCGGTTCCTGGACAAGCTTCAGCCCACGGTTGCGCAAATTAAGCAGAGCATCGGCCAAGCTCAGAGAACTGCGGATCAATCGTCTGCAATTGCGAAGCAAACCAGCGAAGGTATGCAATTGCAGTTTCGGGAGATCGATCAAGTAGCCACTGCATCGAATGAGATGAGTGCTACAGCCCAAGAGGTAGCATCCAGCGCTTCTAGCGCCGCTGATGCTGCCCAAGGTGCGGATCAATCTGCCCGAGACGGGATGACCATTATCGAGCGCAGCACACGGGACATCACCTTACTGGCTGAAGAGGTGAGTCTCGCAGTGAAACAGGTAGAAGATCTCGCCGTAAACAGTGAGCAAATCGGGAGTGTGCTTGAGGTCATCCGGGCTATCGCGGAGCAAACAAACTTGTTGGCCCTCAATGCTGCAATTGAGGCTGCTCGAGCGGGCGAGAGCGGTCGTGGATTCGCTGTTGTGGCCGATGAAGTCCGTGGCTTGGCCCAGCGTACTCAGGACTCAGTGGAAGAAATTCGCTTGGTTGTCGAACGCATTCAGAGCGGTACGCGTGGCGTAGTAAACAGCATGCACACGAGCCATGCGAAAGCCCAGGAAAATGCCACAAAAATACATTTGGCCATGGACGCCTTACGACGCATTGGAGAGGCAGTTACGGTGATTAGCGATATGAACATTCAGATCGCCAGCGCAGCGGAAGAGCAGAGTCTAGTCGCCGAAGAAGTGAATCGAAATGTCGCAGCAATACGCCAAGTAACCGAGACGCTCACTGAGCAGGCGACTGAGTCTGCTCAGATTAGTAGTCAGCTCAATTCGCTAGCTGGTGAGCAGTTGCAGTTGGTGAATCAATTTCGGGTTTAAACAGAAAGTTCTATTAGGTTTTTTTGCTCCTCCGACTTGCGTTGGTATTACTTTCAAATATGGAGTTATAAGTGAGAATCGGTGTTCCTAAAGAGATGCATGCTGGCGAAGCAAGAGTTTCTGCTACGCCGGAAACCATCAAGAAGCTGATCAGCCAGGGTCATAAGGTCACTGTACAAAGCGGCGCCGGCGTTAATGCCAGCGTTGTCGACAGTGCCTATGAAGCGGCAGGCGCAAGCATTGGCAGCGCCAACGATGCGTTTGGTGCTGAGCTGATTTTGAAAGTGGTCGCGCCCAGCGACAGCGAGCTGGCGCTGATTAAAAGTGGCACCGTTGTAGTGGGCATGCTCAACCCGTTCAGCAATGAAACCATCGCCAAGCTGGCCGAATGCGGCATTACCGCCTTTGCCCTGGAAGCCGCGCCGCGTACCTCCCGCGCCCAAAGCCTGGATGTGCTGTCGTCGCAAGCCAACATCGCCGGTTACAAGGCTGTGTTGCTGGCCGCTCATTACTACCCTCGTTTCATGCCGATGCTGATGACCGCTGCGGGCACCGTGAAAGCGGCGCGCGTACTGATCCTCGGCGCCGGCGTAGCCGGCTTGCAGGCCATCGCTACGGCGAAACGCCTGGGTGCGGTGATCGAAGCGTCCGACGTGCGTCCTGCGGTTAAAGAGCAGATCGAATCCCTCGGCGCCAAGTTCGTCGACGTCCCTTACGAGACCGACGAAGAGCGTGAATGCGCCGTGGGTGTCGGCGGTTACGCCCGCCCCATGCCGGCCAGCTGGATGCAGCGCCAGGCTGCGGCCGTGCATGAACGTGCCAAGCAGGCGGACATCGTCATCACCACTGCACTGATTCCGGGCCGTAAGGCACCGACGCTGCTAAGCGCGGAAACCGTGGCCCAGATGAAACCGGGTTCGGTGGTCATCGACCTCGCGGCAGCCCAGGGCGGTAACTGCCCGCTGACCGTGGCCGACCAGGTGGTCGTCGAAAATGGCGTGACCATCGTTGGCCCGACCAACCTGGCCAGCGCCGTGGCGGCTGACGCTTCGGCGCTGTACGCACGCAACCTGCTGGACTTCATGAAACTGATCTTCACCAAAGAAGGCCAGTTCGAGATCAACCTTGAAGACGATATCGTCGCCGCGTGCCTGATGTGCCGCGACGGCCAGATCGTGCGCAAGAACGGCTGAGGATAAAACAATGGAAGACATGCTGATCTCTCACGGCATCTACAACCTGATCATCTTCGTGCTGGCCATCTATGTCGGCTACCACGTGGTCTGGAACGTTACACCGGCACTGCACACGCCGCTGATGGCGGTCACCAACGCCATCTCGGCCATCGTGATCGTCGGCGCCATGCTCGCCGCCGCCCTCACCGTGACCCCGCTGGGCAAGACCATGGGCACCCTGGCCGTGGCCCTGGCCGCAGTCAACGTGTTTGGTGGCTTCCTGGTGACCCGTCGCATGCTGGAAATGTTCAAGAAAAAAGCGGCCAAAGCTCCGGCAGCCAAGGCCGAAGCAATCAAGGCTGAGGTGCAGCAAGCATGAGCATGAATCTGGTTACTTCCCTGTATTTGATCGCCTCGGTCTGCTTCATCCAGGCGCTCAAGGGGCTTTCACATCCGACCACATCGCGTCGCGGCAACCTGTTCGGCATGCTCGGCATGGGTTTGGCGATCCTCACTACGGTCGGCCTGATCTACAAATTGGGCGCCGAGCTGGCCCATGACGGCATCGTCTACGTGATCGTCGGCCTGCTGATCGGCGGCACCGCCGGTTCGATCATGGCCAAGCGCGTTGAAATGACCAAGATGCCCGAACTGGTCGCCTTCATGCACAGCATGATCGGCCTGGCCGCGGTGTTCATTGCCGTGGCTGCCGTGGTCGAGCCGCAGTCGCTGGGCATCGTCCAGCAACTGGGTGACGCAATCCCGGCCGGTAACCGCCTGGAGCTGTTCCTCGGTGCCGCCATCGGTGCGATCACCTTCTCCGGCTCGGTCATTGCCTTCGGCAAATTGGCGGGCAAGTACAAGTTCCGCCTGTTCCAGGGTGCACCGGTACAGTTCGGCGGCCAGCACAAGCTGAACCTGTTGCTGGGCCTGGCCACACTGGCGCTGGGCGTGACCTTCATGCTCACCGGCGACTACGTTGCTTTCGGCCTGATGTTGGCGCTGGCCTTCGTGCTCGGCGTGCTGATCATCATCCCGATTGGCGGTGCCGACATGCCGGTCGTCGTGTCCATGCTCAACAGCTACTCCGGCTGGGCAGCGGCGGGTATCGGTTTCTCGCTGAACAACTCGATGCTGATTATTGCTGGTTCGCTGGTGGGTTCGTCCGGTGCGATCCTCTCGTACATCATGTGCAAGGCGATGAACCGCTCCTTCTTTAACGTACTGCTCGGCGGCTTCGGCAACACGGCCGACGCAGGTGGCCCTGCAGGCGCGATAGAAGCCCGGCCGGTAAAATCCGGTTCGGCTGACGACGCCACCTTCCTGCTGACCAACGCCGACACCGTGATCATCGTCCCGGGTTACGGCTTGGCTGTAGCACGGGCACAGCATGCGCTGAAGGAACTGACCGAGAAGCTGACCCATCGCGGCGTGACCGTGAAGTACGCGATCCATCCGGTTGCCGGTCGTATGCCAGGCCACATGAACGTCCTGCTGGCCGAGGCCGAAGTGCCTTACGACCAGGTGTTCGAGATGGACGACATCAACTCCGAGTTCGGCCAGGCTGACGTGGTGCTGGTGCTCGGCGCCAACGACGTGGTCAACCCGGCCGCGAAGAACGATCCGAAATCGCCGATTGCCGGCATGCCGATCCTCGAAGCGTTCAAGGCCAAGACCATCATCGTCAACAAGCGCTCGATGGCCAGCGGCTATGCCGGCCTGGACAACGAACTGTTCTACCTGGACAAAACCATGATGGTGTTCGGCGACGCGAAAAAGGTCATCGAAGACATGGTCAAAGCTGTCGATTAAAGCTCTTGGCCAAGGATGGCCATCTCTATGGCACCCGCGCTAACTTAGCTGCTATAGATAATCGCTTCCCGATTTACCCCCAGCGTCTAGTGGCAGACGTTCGCCGCGTGCTGCCTTCCGAGGGCATCGTTGCGCTGGATAATGGCATCTACAAGATCTGGTTTGCCCGCAATTACAAGGCCCACAAGCCCAATACCGTGCTGCTGGACAACGCGTTGGCGACCATGGGGGCGGCGCTGCCTTCCGCCATGGCCGCACATCTGGTGTACCCGGATCGTCCGGTGATATCCATGTGTGGGGACGGCGGCTTCATGATGAACAGCCAGGAGTTGGAAACGGCGGTTCGCCTGAGCATGAAATTGACTGTGGTCGTCCTGCGGGACGACGGCTACGGCATGATCCGCTGGAAGCAGGCCAACATGGGGTTCACCGACTTCGGCCTGGACTACGGCAACCCGGACTTCGTCAAATACGCTGAAGCCTACGGTGCCAACGGCCATCGCGTGGGAAGCGCCGAAGGACTACTGCCGCTCCTGGAGCACTGCATCAGGACGCCGGGAGTGCATGTGATCGACTGCCCGGTTGACTACTCCGAGAACGACCGCATCCTCAATGTCGAACTGCGGGAGCGAAGCTTGGCACTTTGACCCACGTAAGCATCAGCTCATTTGCGTGAGCTAATGCTTGGCCAATGGCACAGAAACCAAAGCATGTATGCCCCCCAAATTCGGCTCCACTGCATGCTGGTCATCCTCTACCCACCACAGTTACTTGTGAAAGTAAAAATGTAGTCGCAGGAGTACTGGCGGCCATCGCTTTGGGGAGTCAGGGAATGGAAATCGGCTGGTTTTCACCTTTCCAATTGAAATCATCCTAAGGTCAATGCAACGAAAGCTAATGGCATGGCTCATATAAAAACGGGCGATGCCACGCTAGCGGCTTGGCTGAGTGAAATTGATCAACAAATGGGGTGATTGTTTTCTATGACTTCGCCAGAGAAACAACATCTGAATTGGTTGGTTCAGCAATCAATGCTTAACGCTGCCAGGCAGCGGTCTAAGCTTTATTCCGGGCAGGGCCGCTTATGGCAGCAGCCGTATGCTCATACCAGACCCAGAGAC
Source organism: Pseudomonas sp. WPR_5_2 (assembly GCF_003634475.1). NCBI lineage: Bacteria > Pseudomonadati > Pseudomonadota > Gammaproteobacteria > Pseudomonadales > Pseudomonadaceae > Pseudomonas > Pseudomonas sp. WPR_5_2. Next base: position 513,336 of record NZ_RBLA01000006.1, read on the forward strand.
GCCTCCGCACTTGCCTCTGTATGGTTCACGGCCTATCCAGCGTCAATTATCACGAGCGAAAATGGCACGGTGCTCGAAGCGCTGGGGAATGAAACCTTATGGCATGCGCTTTCGAACATCGGCATTCAGGGTATTCATAATGGCCCGCTTAAAAAATCTGGCGGCCTCAAAGGTACCGAACACACGCTAACCATTGACGGCAATTTTGATCGAATCAGTTTCGATATTGATCCGCTTTTAGGAACAGAGGCCCAACTGCAGGCACTGAGCCGGATTGCCGCTGCTCACAACGCCGTAGTAATCGATGACGTTATACCTTCCCATACTGGCAAGGGAGCTGACTTCCGTTTAGCCGAGATGGCATATGAAGACTATCCGGGTCTCTATCACATGGTGGAAATTCGGGAAGAGGACTGGCCGCTATTACCTGATGTCGCCGAAGGGCGAGATGCTCAGAATCTAACCCCGCAGCAGGTCGATGCTCTTCGAGATTTGCACTACATCGTCGGTCAGCTACAGCGCGTAATCTTCTTTGAACCAGGGGTGAAGGAAACTGATTGGAGCGCTACTCCGGTGGTGGTGGGGGTCGATGGTAAGCCACGACGCTGGGTCTACCTGCATTACTTTAAGGAAGGGCAACCGTCACTGAATTGGCTAGATCCCAGTTTTGCCGCGCAGCAAATGATCATAGGTGATGCGCTTCATGCTATCGATGTGATGGGTGCGAAAATCCTGCGATTGGATGCCAATGGATTTCTCGGTGTAGAGCGCAAACTTGATGGCACCGCTTGGTCGGAGAGTCATCCATTATCGATAACCGGTAACCAATTGCTTTCTGGTGCAATTCGCAAGGCCGGGGGGTTCAGTTTTCAAGAGTTGAATCTTACCGTGGACGACATTGCCGCAATGTCTCATGGAGGAGCGGATCTATCCTATGACTTCATCACTCGTCCGGCCTACCAACATGCATTGCTCATGGGCGATACGGAGTTTTTACGACTCATGCTGCGCCAGGTGCATGTGTTCGGTATTGATCCCGCGTCCCTTATCCATGCACTGCAAAATCATGACGAGCTGACCTTGGAGCTTGTGCATTTCTGGACTTTGCACGCTCACGATACCTTCCTGTATCAAGGGCAAACCTTTCCAGGGAACATTTTGCGTGAGCATATTCGCGAGCAGATGTATGAACGTCTTGCAGGAGAGCACGCTCCCTACAACCTGAAATTTGTCACTAATGGCGTTTCCTGCACCACTGTCAGCATCATCACCGCCGCATTAGGAATTCGTGATTTGGAGACGATTACCCCGGCGGATGTACAGCGAATTCGCCAAATCCATCTTCTACTGGTGATGTACAACGCCATGCAGCCGGGTGTGTTTGCACTCTCGGGATGGGACTTGGTTGGTGCTCTGCCATTGCCGCCTGATCATGTCGCTCACTTGATGGGGGACGGTGACACACGCTGGATTCATCGAGGAGCTTATGATTTGGTGGATCTCAATCCAGATGCAGAGCTCTCGGCCGGTCAAATGCCGCGCCCGAAAACCTTATACGGTAGCTTACCCACCCAACTGAGTGATCCGGACTCATTCGCTTCTCAGCTTAAAAAAATACTAGCTGTACGCCGTGCTTACGATATTTCGGCCAGCCGCCAAATCCTGATCCCTGATGTCGAAAATCCTGGCTTGCTTCTGATGGTTCACGAGTTGCCTGCGGGGAAGGGGACGCAGATAACCGCGCTTAACTTCAGCTCTCATCCATTCAGCGAAACAATTCATCTTCCCAATATTGCACCCGGCCCAGTGGTAGACATCATCAATGAGCGCGTTGAGGGGGATTTGACCGAAGGCGGTGAGTTTACCGTTACGTTGGATGCATACGAAGGTTTGGCGCTGCGAGTGGTAAGTCAGTCGCCGTTGATATAAATGTAGTAGTGCGTTTGATCAGTGAGGATGTGCTGAATGAGGCCTCTCTGAGGGTGAGCCCGTTCCGTTGTACCTAAGCGCAGCTTCAAATCATCATCTAGCAAGAAAAAAAGGGCCTTTAGTACGAACCAGGCCCTTTAATGTTTCCGAGAACTACACCCCTCTCAAGAAGCTTGGCGGCTAGGATTTTGTGCAGCTATCTGCTGCTTGCCTTGCTTGCCTTTCTTAAGCTGATTACGCATGAGAATGGGGCCAAAGATAGCCAGCGGTACAAGCAATAGCATTGGGAAGAACAGTAGCCGTTCAATGCCGAAGTAATTGACCACGGTCGCAATGGCTGCTGGGCCGAGGAGCATTCCTGAGTAGCCGATGCAATTTACAATGCCTATGTTACGGCCGGCGTTTAGTGGATCTTTCCGTCCTGCGCTGGATAACATCAATGGGGCGATACAGGATAAGCCAAGCCCGAACATAGCGAACCCAATCATGCCGAACAGCTGGCTGTGACCGATAACGGTAACCAGTAGGCCACCGATTGCGAGCAGCGCGCTGATGAAAACCATTCGCGAGGCCCCCAAATACTCCGCCAAGCGATCACCGATCAAGCGGCCAACACATTCAGCGCCGATGAATACCGAAACGGCCATACCAGCTGTTGAGATTGGGGTATCTAGCACGCGACGTATGTATTCTTGTCCCCAGTCAGCGATAGCTCCTTCACCGACCATGCTGCCCAGCAGAAGCACACCAAAGCCTACCATCAACAAGACCATCGCTTTGGTATTAGGGGCGGTTTTCCGCGGCGAGACAGGTACATCTTCCTTGGAGACAGGGGCTTCGGGGGCTATGTCGTGCTTGTCCAGCATAAAACGACCGACAATCAGTCCCACCACTACCATTGCCCCCCCGAGCACGGTAAAGGGCATCTGCGCACTATCCGTGAAGTGAGTAGCGAATGCGCTTCCGACCATACCCAAAAGGAATCCGCCGAGGGAGTAGAACGCGTGGAAAGCCGACATGATCGGGCGGCGATAATACCTTTCCACCTGAACACCATGGGTGTTGAACGCGGTATCGATCGCCCCTCTCAATAGGCCTAAAACCACACCGCAACCAAGAGCGAAGCTGACGCCCGTCGAGTACCCTAGGGGGATTATGGACAATGGGTAACCGACAGCTGTCACGTAGATGACAGTCTTCGAGCCGAATACGTCCAGGAATCTACCGACGAGAAACGAACCTGCAGCGCTGCCCAAGCCAATGCCGAATGCGATGATGCCGAAGTTAACGTCTCCGGCGTCTCCACTTAAACCGAGCTGCTCACGGAAAGCAGTTACCCCGGTCGACCAGATGTACATCATGGCGCCGACCATCATAAAGCCGGCGAAGGTCGCAATGCGCGCCCGGCGAATTCTTGGTGTAACTAGCGAATTATCTCTTTTATTCATTCGTACAACTTCCTGGCTGAGGTGCCTAATTGATAGGTGTCGCCCCATTCTTATTGGAAAAAAGTAGTCCAGCTGCTTACTGCTTACTGCTCACCTTCAGCGATGGTCGCCGCAACCCGGAGTGCGTTCGCAGCAATCGTTAACGCTGGATTCACTGCTGCCGAGGATGGGAATGACGAGCTATCTACGATCCATACGTTGTCGAGGTCGTGCATCTTGCAGTTGCGGTCTACAACACTTTTTAGCGGGTCGTTCCCCATCACTGCAGTACCGCACTGGTGCGAGTTTGTAGCGATGCCCATGCGCTCAGTGAGCACGAATGGATAGCCCGCCCTTCGCATAACTGCTGAGGTTTTCTCTACCAGACGCTTATGTGCCTCAAGGTTGTTGGGCGTCCAGAAAACCTTGATGGAGTTGTGTTCCTCATCAAAAACCACACGATTGTCTTGCGTGGGAATGTCTTCAGAGGTCAGGTACAGGTCAACGCTATGGTCTGTAATAAATCGCGAGATGGTTTTCGGTAGCCAAGGCCGCATAGGGGTAACCATCGGCTCCCGGATCTTCCCAAGCATCTGGACGTTTCCCAGCGGAAAAGCGTTGTCAGTGCCTGCGTGGTACCAATCGTTGATTGCCAAAGTCTTCTGGAATCGGACGTTGTTGGTGCGACGCGGGTCGACCGCGATCATGAATGTACTGTTGTGCACCATGTAGTTGCGCCCCAGTTGGTCTGAGCTGTTACCCAATCCACGGGGGTGATGCGGATTACGAGAACGAAAGAGTAGGGCGGCGCTGTTAACGGCTCCACATGCTAGAGCAACGCGTTTGGCGGTAATCCGTACTGCTTTGCCATCTCGCGTGCCTACGGCGGATGTGACGCGCAGCCCATCTTCCGAGGTGAGGAGTTTGTCGACTTTCGTGCGCGTCAGGAGCCTCACATTATTCGTTTGCAAAGCCGGCCGCAGCGCTGACATTTCAGCATCTGCTTTAGCGTCTAGCATGCAAGGATAACCATCGCACGTAGAGCACAGCACGCAACCTCGGTCAGGGCCATAATCTACTGCAGCTGGCATCGCGAACGGCTTCAAGCCGTCTTGGCGCATCGACTGCTCCAATTGCTCCAGTGCTGGATCATGTTTCAGGCCAGGCCATGGATAAGGTGCCGAACGCCACGGGTCTGTCGGGTCTTGGTTTTCGTTTCCGTGAACCTTATAGAGCGTCTCTGCCTTGCAGTAATAAGGCTCCATCTCGGCATAGGTAACGGGCCATCCTGGCGCGACACCTTCAGCATGCCTGACTTCACTGAAATCAGTTTCACGAAATCTTGGAAGCATGGCTCCATAAAATTTGGTATTTCCCCCGACGTAATAAAATACGCCCGGGCTGAAACTTTTGTTGTCCCTGTCCAACCATTGTTCGGCGTTACGATACCGGCCTTGGCCAAATACTGCTTCTGCTTCCCAGTTTTGTGCCTCGTGCGGGAGAAAATCTCCCCGCTCAACAATAAGGATGTCTATGCCTTTCTGAGCCAAGGCATGAGCAAAAGTAGAGCCGCCCATACCGGAGCCGATAATTAGAAAATCACATTCGATATTTCCGTTCTCATCAGGTTGAGCCGTCTGGATGAAGCGCCGGCTGACCGGCGCTCCTTCCAATGGGGCAGTCGCTGCATGAGTTGGTATCAATTCACTGCTCATTTAATGCCTGCCCCACACCTTACAGATGCTGTTCAGTAGCGCGGATCTGCCGGTATTCATCTTGACGTTCGTCAGTGATGTATTCCGGAACAGGGAAGTCCCACCAGCCTGGTACCCAAGGGCCAGCTGCGTCGCGGTCGGTTGGAACTTCGATCAGACAAGCTACGTTGGAGTCCAGGGCCTCTTGCAGAATCGGCTCAAGCTCCTCGTTGCTGTTGACCTTGAAGGATTTCAAACCGAACGCATTGCCGAGCGCCTCAAAATCAGGCGAGTAAGGTTCGCCATCAGGTGTGGTGAACTCACTGCCCAAGTGACGGCTGGTCTGCTTACGCTGGCCGCCACGAATGGACATGTAGCCTGCGTTGTTCTGGATGATGAAAATCACCGGAATATCATTGGTCTTGCAGATAGCGATTTCCTGAGAGTTCATCAGGAAGTCGCCATCACCCAAGATACAAACGACGGGTTGGTTCGGGGCTGCAAGCTTGGCACCGATAGCTGCCGGCACAGCCCAACCCATGGACGAGAACCCGCCCGAGGTCAGGTGGGTGCGCGGCTGGTAAACCGGGAAAGTCTGCTTAACAGCGCCCTGAGTGTTGCCCGAACCTACGACGACGATGGTGTCACGCGGGAATACCTTGCGTAGTGCACCAAGTGGGCGTTGAGAGGTGAAAGGGAAACGATCGGAATCGCGGCGGCCGGCCAGCTTGGATTCCCACTCATCCTGAGCCTGCTTGAGATCAGCCAAATACTCAGTTCGATCAACCGAATCCTTAGACAGCTCAACGACGATGTGGGCGAGAGCGTATTTGGCGTCGGAAACAATCCCTACCGCAACAGGGTAGTTTTTGCCGATCTCGTGCGGGTCGATGTCAATGTGAATCAACCGACCTGGTGGGATCGAGAAGGTAACGCCCTTGGCATAACTGGAGGAAGACCAGTCAGTAAAGCGGCAGCCAACTGCAAGGATGACGTCGGCAGAGGATGCAATCGTGTTACCACACAATGTGCCAGTCTGACCAACGCTGCCTGCAAACAGAGCGTGATCTTCTGGGAAGCCACCTTTGCCGTTCCAGGTGGTTACAACTGGGATCTTCCAAGCTTCAGCCAGGGCAAGAACTTCTTCGTGAGCTTCGCCAGTGATGACGCCACCACCAATCACGATTACAGGCCGTTTGGCTTCGCGCAGCACTTCAGCAGCACGCCTTACAGCCTCTGGGTCAGGGAACACCTTACCAACAGGGATTCGCTGGGCGAGATCATGCAGAGTTACCTCGGCAGCTTCAGCCTGGACGTCCATTGGGATTTCAATGTGCACAGGGCCTGGGCGACCGGTCAGCATAGAGCTGAACGCACGGTGCATGATGAACGGCATTTCTTCGGTGCGGGTTGCGACCCAGTGACGTTTCGAGACTGCTTCAGCGATCTTCGGAAAGTCGTTGTCGGTATAGCGCTCCAACTCTTGCAGCAGGCCGTGTCCACGCATATGAGTGGGTGGCCCACCGGTGATGAGCATGCAGCTAGTGGAGTCAGTGTACGCCGTCGCCATACCGATCACGGTGTTGGTTGCGCCCGCACCGATCGAAGTAACTGCGGCCATCGGTTTGCCGGCGACGCGATAGTAACCATCGGCAAGGTGAACAGCACTTTGCTCGTGGAATACTTGGATGAACTTCAACTTGGACTCTTCTTCCAAGAAGGCGTCCATAAGAGTCCAGATACCGTGGCCCGGAATACCGGCCACGTACTCAACGCCATAATTTTTTAGCGTTTGAGCAACAACCTGACTGGCTGTTAATTTAGGCATGCTAAAGCACTCCCTAGTTTATGAAGACGATGTTGGGCACCCGCCTCAAATAAGACGGGTTGAGTTTCTGCGACTTTCTACTTCCTTACTTGCGGGCAGCCCATTCCAGGCCTTGTTTAGTTAGGCGGCGAATATTAGGGTCTGCCAAATTGCTAGTGTCATGACCAACCGAGTGGTAGAACACTCGACCTTCACCCCAGTTGCGTACCCATGCTACTGGACTGCGATGACCCTTGAGCCATGGCATGGGATTACCGTCGAACGTCGTTTCGGCCAATACGTGGATGTTAGGATCCACCTGCATGTAATATTGTTCAGAGCGAACTTCGAAATCTTCCACACCTCGAGTAACTTCGTGGTTTTTGTCCACAAAGTTGACCATGTATGGATGGGGATAGCCTTCACCAGCTGGATGTTCCAGGAAGGATCCGCCTAGCATGAAGTGGTATTTGAGGCTTCCGCGGAAGGCAGCGCCAGCGCCGTGCCAACCAACGAGGCCTACACCGCTTTCTACCGCTTCAGATAAATGACGCTCTTGGGATGCCGTCAAGGTTTCGGTAGTTACAGCATTGTTCCAGCCGATGATGATGACATCATAACCTTTGAGGTCTCGATCTAAAGTGAAGATGTCAGTTGACTCTTCTACGTCCCAGTTTAACTCCTTGTAGAGCTCACGCGCCCAAGCAGCAATTTCATAGGGAAAATGGCCTGGCCAGCCGCCATAAAGATAAAGTGCACGCGTCACGGTATACCTCCACTTCTCTGTAGTAGTGAGTTCTTCGCTCATTTATAAAGCGCGCACGAAGTTTCACCATGCGTGCGCGCAGAAAGCTGCGTTACCACCTTAGTAGGCGATAAAAGTAATCTGGGCAGTTATTTCGCAGAGGCGTAGTCAACTGCTGACTGTGTACCCGGAGCTAGCGATGGGAGTAGTTTGTAGGATGTATTGAGCATTGCTTCTCCTGAGGCGCGGTGATTGCGCCATAGCTTGATCAAGCAAAGCAACGTTGCACTTTGCTGACGCCAGATAGCGCTCGATTTCACGAATGCAAATCCGAATGTAAGGGCAGGAAAAGCTGATAGTAAAAGTGACTGGCGACTCGTCTTGGCGCGAGGCGTCCAGCTAACCACGGCGTAACACCAGAGGGCTGGGTGATGCATCAAAGTGCTATCCATGGTTCACCTCATTATTTTTTTTGGTGATGGTTATACGTATAACCTTTGTGATCAAGATACCACCAGGTTGCTGGCTGTCAATACCCTTGTAAAAAACAGGGCAGCGACCATTCGTCCTGAATCTACAGCCAATTTTTTACATGTGATGGCTTGATCAATCACGCTTTACGAATAGCGTAAGCATGATTAAATATTTGATTTAAAAGGATAAAAATATAGAAATTCTTGCTTTTTATCTGCCGATTTATCGCATCGCATCCCTGGCTTCCTGATCATGCTAGGGGCCCGCAGGTCGCATTATTGAATCGCCGTTCATCGGAGGTTATACGTATGTGTTAGGCTTGCCGCAGAAGTCCTCCTATGGCACATTGCAACAGCGCTCATGGCCCCAGAGGGTAGGAGTCGCAATGGTAAAGTCTCGGTTTGCTAGGTGAGAGTGATTCAGTGCCTCATTCACAAAGTGTGTGATCCACTGCTCTGGGTTGGCCTCTAGTTTCAGAAATTGCCGGACGTCGGCCGCCTAAGCATTTGCTGACAAATGCCAAATTGATGATGGGTTGAACTGTGATGGTATCGATGAAGGATGTGGCCAAGGAGGCCGGCGTTTCCCAGCCCACTGTTTCGTACGCCTACAGTGGGTCGAGCAAAATTTCGGCCTCTCAGCGAGAGCACATTTTCTCTATAGCTGAGCGAATGGGTTACCCGGGGCCTAGCTTACGCGGTCAAAGCCTGCGTTCTGGGCGTGTTGGAGCAATTGGCCTCGTTGTCATGGATCAACTCTCGTATGCGCTTGAAGACCCTTGGGCCGTGTCATTGTTGAAGGGCATCAGCCGAGTAAACGAATTGGCGAACGTGGCACTGACCCTGTTTCCAATGAACAGCAAAAAGCTGGAGGAGGGCGGTCAAGAGGGGGCTGAATCTAATCTAGCCGTTCGTGGTTTGGTCGACGGTTTAATTGTTTCTACTTTGCCAGATGACCATCCTCTGGTTCCTTTCATCATCAAACGGCAAATTCCGCTTGTCGTTGTTGACTCACCAAAACTGCCAGGTATTGCATATGTTGGAATTGACGATCGTGCCGCAGCGAAGGCGCAAATGGAGCACATCGCTGAGCTTGGTCATCGACGCATTGGCATCCTTGTCGAGCGCTTACGGCCTGATGGTTACAAAGGTGCAGTGACTCGGGAGCGTTATCAGGAATCAACGGAAATGATCCAGCGCGAACGAGTCGCTGGCTACTTGGAGGGTGCTGCGGGCTTCGGACTGACCTTCGATGATCTGGAAATTATTGAAGCGGGCGGGTTCACTCAAGTGCTAGCAGAGGACGCGGCTCGTGTCCTACTCGGGCGCCAGGAGGTGACTGCAGTCATCGCGACTTCAGATGTGATGGCTCTAGGCTGTTTGGCTGTCGCAAAAGATCTTGAGTATCGAGTTCCTGAGGAACTGTCAGTGATCGGATTCGACGACATCCCGGATGCCGCTCGTTTTGATCTCACGACTATCAGGCAGCCATTGATTGAGAAAGGGGAGTGGGCGGCTCGGGTGCTTACCGAAATCATCGAGGCAGGGCCAAACTCTCGGTTAGAACCCCAAATCAAGCTTTACCCAACCAGGCTAATAGTTCGAGGCACAACCGCTAAGCTCAGCTAAGTCGATCTCTTCAACAATCTTGGAAAGTATTGCTACTGGGTACGTCATTAATGTTTTCTTACCTCGCCCCCTAATACTACTTGGGGGCGCCGGGTGTGTTTGCTCGTCACAAGGCTTGATCAGATGAATAGTATGGAACAGTCCTTCTTTACGTCTAAGACCCTATCAGCGTCGCGACTTACTTTTTTCCTCGCTGGAGTGGGAATGGGGGCTTGGGCGCCTCTTGTTCCGTTCGCTAAGGAAAGAGCTCAGATAGGTGAGGCGGAGTTAGGTTTACTGTTGCTATGTCTCGGTACAGGATCAATGTGCATGATGCCCTTTGTGGCGCGTCTCGCAAATTTCATTGGCTGCCGAAGGACTGTTTATCTGGCAAGCGCATTCACGGCCATTGCCCTCATTGGCTTATCTACCGCTACCTCATATTGGATGTTATTGGCGTTTCTGCTTTTGTTCGGGGCAGCTGTCGGTACTGCAGACGTTAATATGAACCTACAAGGATCCTTGGTCGAACGGCATCATGGCAAGCAAATGATGTCTGGCTTTCATGGGTTGTTTAGCGTAGGGAATATTGTGAGCGCTGGCGCAGTAAGCCTACTGCTTTGGCTTGGTTTAAGCCCTGTCGAATCAATCGTTGCCTTGATATTAGGAGGTGCGGCTGTGATTTTAAGTTATGGCCGGCACATGCTTCCATTCGCCGAGTTAGAGGGCGCACCTGCTAAAGCCAGGCCTACGAGGCTGGTGCTGTTACTTGGGATACTCTGCTTCATTGCATTTCTGGTAGAGGGTTCCATGCTCGATTGGAGTGCTGTGTATCTAACCTCCAGCCGTGATGTCCAGCCGAATGTGGCAGGAGTCGGTTATGCGGCCTTTTCTGTGACAATGGCCCTGGGACGCCTTTCAGGCGATTGGGTTGTCAACAGGCTAGGGTCTCGTGCCGTGTTGTTCTGTGGCAGTCTGTTAGCAATGGCTGGGATGGCTTTAGCGGTAAGCGTCAATCACTGGTTGATATCGGTCATTGGATTTGTCTTGGTGGGAGCAGGTATCTCAAATTTGGTACCAATTTTTTGCTCCAAGGCCGGCCATCAAACTGCACTGCCAGTCGCCCAAGCGCTCGCAATTATCAACGCTATTGGTTATATGGGTATTTTGATGGGGCCAGCAGCCATCGGATTTGTAGCACATGAAACATCGCTGGGCTTCTCTCTGCTGCTGACAGCGTTTTTATTGCTGCTTGTTATGGCCAGCGCAAAGGTTGCCTCCTATCCCAAAGCGTGACCAGCCGCATCCTCACTTATGTTAATTCGAATGTTCTTCTCCAGGGCTTCACTGTGGAGCATCTGATTAAAGCCGGCAGTGTGCTAAGAGCACAGACGGTATTGATTAATCGACTGCTAAATCCATCTTGAGTGCGTCTAACTACGTCAAGAGGATATCGGGTGCGACATTTGCCAACTGTTGTGATGTTAATAAGATGACAAGCTTCGACGCCAGATGTCTCTTTGTGTCGCGGGCGTTGAGCTGTTTACCTGTCCCTTAACGGGGCAGGCGCTAGGTTCCATTTTCATCACTTCAATGTTTTATGGAGATCGCGATGACTGCCACTAACGACATTTTACGAATAGGCTTGCAAGAGAGCTCGCTAATTTTTGAAAGCTTCGATGCTCAGATGGCATGGGAGTTGGGATCAAGCTTGAAAGCGCTCTGCGAGCAGCGAGGTTTGGCCGTTACAATTGAGATTCGAATCGCCCGCGAAACCATTTTTTTCTATGCGATGCCAGGCACGGCGCCGGAGAATGCAGACTGGGCTAGACGCAAACGCAATACTGTTGAGTTGATGAACCGTAGCTCATATGGTGTCGGTCTTTCGCTGCAAGAGTCCGGTGATTCATTAGAAGCGATGATGGGGCTCCCATTACGTGATTACTGTGTTCATGGTGGCGGCTTCCCTATTCAAACGAGGAGCAGCGGTTACGTTGGTGTTGTGACCATATCAGGGCTGCCAGAGCGCGAAGATCATGAGATCGTGGTAGAGATCCTGGCGGGCATGTGCGGCGTCTCGATTGCGTCTATCAAATTTGATACTTGAGCTCTTCAATTGGCGGGAATACGTTTGAACCCTTTGTGAGGCGGCCTGCTTGATCGTGCAGCGCTCACTCGAGCTGTCTGTTATGCCACCCCTTCAACAGATGTCTGGTGGCGCCAACTGCACGATCTCACTCGCTCGCTGCGTTGGCAGCCGCATCAGCACATCTTTGTTGGCTGGACGCTTACAGTTTAAATAGGACGTTGCCTGGACTGAGTTCGCTTCATGTCGAGCAATTTCGTCTAGTGAATCATCCTATCTTGTTAGCCACTACAGAGTGCGGTCTCCAAAAGCAAAAAAGGCTAGGCGAGTTACGTGGACTCACCTAGCCTTTCCTTATTGCTCGCTTAGATCAAAGCGCAGGTTCACCGTAGCCAACGTGCTTGCCGCCATAGCGACGTACACGGATATTGGCTTGCTCTGCATGGCCAACGAATCCTTCCATAAGGCACAGGCGCGAGCAGTATTCACCGATCAGAGTCGACGCCTCGTCAGTTACCACGCGTTGGTAGGTGCAGGTCTTAATGTACTTGCCTACCCACAGACCGCCGGTGTAACGCGCAGCTTTGTTGGTAGGAAGGGTATGGTTGGTACCAATGACTTTATCACCATAGGACACGTTGGTACGGGCGCCTACGAACAGTGCACCGTATGTGGTCAGGTTCTTCAGGAAGTAGTCGTCGTCCCGAGTCATGATCTGCACATGCTCAGACGCATAGTCATCGGAGAGCTTGGCCATTTCCTCAAAGTTTTCGCAAAGGATGATCTCGCCAAAGTTGTCCCAGGCTTGCCTTGCGATTTTTTCGGTCGGCAGCTTCTGAAGCAGACGCTCGACTTCTTTCAGAGTGTCGAGAGCCAACTCGCGTGAGGTAGTCAGCATCACTGCTGGCGAGTCTACCCCATGCTCGGCTTGACCGAGCAGATCCGTGGCGCACAGTTCGCCGTCGACCGAATCGTCGGTGATCAGCAAAACTTCAGTCGGGCCAGCAAACAGGTCAATGCCGACGCGGCCGAAGAGCTGACGCTTGGCTTCAGCGACGTAAGCGTTACCTGGGCCAACAATGATGTCTACTGCTTTAACGCTTTCGGTGCCCAGAGCCATGGCTGCTACAGCCTGAATGCCACCGAGGCAGTAGATATTATCTGCACCGGCCAAGTGTTGTGCGGCGACGATGTACGGAGCGGGTTTGCCCATGAACGGTGGGGCGGCAGTGGTAATGTTAGGCACGCCCGCGGATTTCGCGGTTACGATGGACATGTGAGCCGAAGCGAGCAGTGGATATTTGCCACCTGGGACATAGCAACCAGCAGCGCTTACGGGGATGTGCTTGTGACCAAGGATTACCCCTGGAATGCTTTCGATTTCAACGTCCAGCATGGATTTACGCTGGGCATCTGCAAAACGACGAACTTGTTCCTGGGCAAAAATGATGTCGTCATATTCGCGCTGAGTGAGTTTGGATACGGTCTCTTCGACTTCGGCGTCAGTCAGCCGGTAATCCGCGCGATCCCAATTGTCGAACTTAACCGATAACTCGCGGACGGCAGCATCACCACGGCGTTCGATGTCGAGGAGAATGCGGGAAACATCAGTCTTAACCTGCTCATTGCGCTCAACCTGCTGTTCAGTAGGTTTTGCTTTCTTGATCCACTCGGCCATATATCACCCGGTTTAAAGCGCAACTGGCATAGGTCAATTGCGAGAGTTAGGAACCATCTATGTATTTGATGGGATGCAACGTACGGTTCCAGCCAGCTGACGTGGTGATAACCGTTTGGTTGCTAAGGGCCAGTTTACGCTTGGGTGTGGCGCAGACAATTTCTCAATGCCACTCGATGTGACGCACTGTGACGCACTTTATGTGCGTAGCTGAACCGCTATGACGCATGTTTCGCTGTTCTTGAGTCGGAAATAACTTTTTCTGAGCTAGAAGGGATTGATGGTTGCCGTACCAGAACCGAGATAGTCTGCTACTTCCTTCGGTATCGAGGGGTCGTCGGGCGATAGAACGGTGGCCCGCTTAATATGCGCTTTGGTAATTAAGCCTTTGGAAACAAAATGCATGGCCACTTTTGCCGCTACCGGCTGACGTACCATTGTGGCTGCAATTCCGCTAGTTACTCCGAAAACGTACTTTTTAGCGTTCCGACTAACTGCTGCTAAATTGCTAAAGGTCAGCTCATTTTTTTGAATGGTTTCAAAGTCAATCGAGAAAATTCTACCGGCGATAAGGAACGTCAGGCCGTGATATTTAAAGTGGTAGTCAATTTTCCCGCTGCCATCCTGGTTTGGGAATCTCTCCACGTAGTAATGCATAAGAATATTGTTGCGTTCATATATGCAATAAATTGATCTAACGATTTTTCCGTTGTAGATAGATGAGTATTGGTATCTCTCGTATACGCCAACTAGCTCTGAATGATTGGTTTCGCCTCGATGTACGAGTTCATTGATGAACAAGAGCATTTTCGGAGCTTGGATCAAATTCCTAAAAATGTGAAAGTGTCCACCTTCCATCATCGATCGAAAGTCATTTGGGTTGGAATTAAGTATGTCGACACTCAATCCAAAAAAACTGGCAATCGCCCGAAGATTGGCTTTCGATGGAACATGTGTACCAGCAAGGTACTTATTGAACTGTTGGCGATTTATTCCTATGCGGCGACACATTTCCGAAACAGTGCCCACCTGCTCGCATAACATTTTCAGGTTTTCTTGAAAATTATCGTCGTTATCCATGAGCAGCTTCGTCAGAAATTCAAGGATTCAGTCTATGGTTGTTCGTTTTTTCGAGCAAGGCCGTTAGACGTGACAAGACAGCAAAGTCGCAATGAATACGTCACGGATGCCGATGCCCCGTCGCAGGGATGGGGCACCGGGTGAGCCGATCTAAGCAGGCATCAAAACAAAGCTATTAGGCTTCATGTTCAGCGCAACGCTCGTGCCGGGTGCGAGAGTATGACTACCAGGAGTAGGAAGCTGCTGGCATTTCAAGTCCAAAGTGCCGCCAGCAACCGTCACTCGGTAGATGACACGATTGCCGATGAAGGACGTGTCTTTAACCTCGCCGACGCAATGACTGGACGAAGCATCCGCGCTAGGGGTGATCGAAATGGTTTCTGGTCGTATGGAAACGCTCACAGCACCGTCTTTGGGAAGTGAGTGCCCATTCACCACAAAATTACCGAAGGGGAGGGAGAGTTTGCCTTCATCTTGTGAGGACTGTTGATACTCACCTTCGATGATGTTGGTATCACCAAAAAACTTGGCGGCAAATAGTGTCTTAGGCTTCCAATACATGTTCTCAGGCTCGCCAATCTGCTCAATACCACCTTTGTTGAGCAGAACTACACGATCGGACAAGATCATGGCCTCATCTTGGTCGTGAGTAACGTACACAAACGTCGTGGACGTTTCCTCATGGATGCGCTTGATCTCATTGAGCATATGATGGCGAATCTTGAGATCAAGTGCTGCTAGGGGCTCATCCAACAGCAATACTGCCGGACGATTGACTAGCGCTCGGGCCAGGGCGACACGTTGAGCTTGTCCACCACTGAGCTCTGTGATCCAACGGTTTTTGTAGCTTTCGAGTTGCACCAATTCAAGCGCCTTGTTCACCTCGGCGTTGATTGTTTCCTTCGGTACTTTTTTCAGCCGAAGGCCAAAGGCGACGTTGTCGAACACGTCCAAATGCGGGAACAAGGCATATTTCTGAAATACCATGTTCACCGGACGCTGTTCAGGTGCTAGTCCTGTCGAGTCCTTACCATCGATGAATACCTTGCCAGTCGTAGGTGTCTCGAAGCCGGCAATAATTCTCATCAGCGTCGTTTTACCGCAACCACTAGGGCCAAGGAGGGTGAGAATTTCATTCTTGTTGATAGTCAGGTCGAGGGGGCTAAGGGCGCTGAGGTTGCCATAGCTTTTGGAGATGCCTCGGAGTTCAATGCTGTGAATAGTCATGATCGTATATCCCAGATAATTAGGTGCGTTCGAGTTCAAGCTGGCGACGGCGGAATTTCATTACGAAGCCTGCCAACGCAATAATCAGGAGCGTCAAAACCAACATCGCAACGGATGCAGCGTTGATGGTCGGGTCAACGGTTCGGCGGATCATGGAGAGGATCAACAGTGGCAGAGTCGAATCCGTTCCAGTGACGAAGACTGTTATGAGGAACTCATCGAGGGAAAGCGCAACGGCCAATATGGCTGCCCCTAGAATTGTCGGGCGAATGATTGGGAACGTAACCAGCCGAAAAGCGGTTAACGGGCTTGCACCAAGATCCCGAGCGGCCTCTTCCAACGATAAGTCGAAATATCCTAGGCGGGAGCGAACGGATTCGACAAAGAAGGGGAATGTGAAAAGCGCGTGCCCGATAGTGATGGTGATCAGCGACCGTGGAAGGCCTATCAGTGAGAATAGGATCACCAACGCGATCCCGAGGAACAGGCCTGGCAGGGCAATCGGAACAAAATTGAGGAATGAGAATATCTGTTTGAAACGACCTTTCATCCGCATCAAGGCTAAGGCCGAGCATGTGCCTAAGACTGTTGTGATCAAGGTGGACGCTATGGCCACGATGACGCTATTTAAGAGGGCTGTGCGAAAGTCATAGCTGGTGAAGATAGCTTCATACCAACGCAGAGAAAACCCTTCAAAGGGGAAGGATAATGCCGGCGTAGAATGGAAGCTGAACAGCGTAATAAGCACTATGGGGGCGTAAAGGAATAACATGTAGGTATAGGTAAAGAGCCGAGTCATGACCATGTTCTCCAGTCGGTTAGTGATAGCGCTTGCCTGGCGCAAGCTTCAGCAGTCGTAGGCTTACGAGCAGCGCTACGTAGACGGCCATGAAAACAAGCAGTAGAACGAACGCCATCGCAGCACCGAGCGGCCAGTTCCCGGTAGTTCTAAATTGGTTTGCGATCAATAAGCCCGTGGTCATCGCGTCTCGCCCGCCTAAGAGTTGTGGCGTGACATAGTCAGCTGCCGCGAGAACGAAGGTGAACATAAAGGAACTGACGATGCTTTTATGGGCCATCGGGATGATGACTTTGGTTAGCGCACTAAAATGGCCACCACCTAAATCTGCACATGCCTCAAGATAATCTTTCTTGATATCACGAAGCCCTGATACAAGTAGCAGGAGAGTGAACGGAAGCATGATATGCACAAGAGTTATAATGACTGAGAATTTGCTGAAGACTAACCATTCCAGAGGTTGGTCTATCACTCCCCACTGCATCAGTGAGCTATTGATAAGCCCCGTAGACCCCAATATCGTTCTCCAGGCAAATACACGCACCAAATAGCTCGAAAACCATGAAACCAATGCAAGATACAAGACAGCATTGCTTTTTGTTTTATAAACGATGTAATAGGCGACAGGAAAACTTAGAACTGTCGAGAAAATAGCTGTCCAAAATCCATTCTGAAGAGAGAGCCAAATAGAGTCGTAAAAGCCCATGTTGGAGAGGGCTCGGGCGTAGTTGCTGATCGTCGCAGCGGGTACCATGCTGAAGGGTCTAGACAACCAGAAACTAGAAATCAGAAGCAATATTGAAGGGATAATGAAAAATACTACTAAAAATACAAGCGGTGGTGCGCTCAGGAAATATGGCGTCCAAGCCCTTCGATCTTTGGTTTTATTGGCTATGGGCTCTAGTGTGTTGCCATAGCCTGATTCTGGCTTGCTTTCATTTGCCACGTTCATCGCATTAATACCATTGTTGCGTGGTTAGTTCGCTCGGAAAAGCCATCTCACTGAGTGAGAGGTAATCCGTAAGCCCAATCTAGGTGTTCGGACTGATCGGAAACAATACCGATCAGTCCGTTGGCACTTAGACAGATCCTTTAAAGGTTGCCCACTGATCAACCCATTCCGAGTAGGTTACATATTTATCGGAATCGATCGGTGGTACGCCATAAAGTTTAGATTTAGCGAATAGCGCATCTAGGTCACGGTACAAAAACACGTCCTGCAGTTCTTGCGAGAGCATTGGAATTGCTTTCTTGTTGGTCACAGCAGCAAACATGCCAGTAGCCATTTCAGCTTGAACCTTTGGTTCAAGCAGTTTGTTCGCGTATTCCAAGGCGAGGGGGACGTTCTTTACTGTCTTAGGCAGGAACATTGCGTCGCACCACAACGCTACACCTTCTTTTGGGATCGCAAGTGCTGTATTGACACCACGCTTGGCGGTTTCAAACGGGCCGTAAGCCGATAGCGAGAAAACCGCATCCACCTCACCCGAGGTAAGCAACGAGACAGCATCCCCTACGGAGGAGGCAAATACACGGCACTGATCACGGTAAGGCTGCATTTTTTCGAATGCATCTTTGAATTCCGCATGCGTCAGGTTCGGATACTTCTCTCCGTAACCAGCAAGGATTGCGATCAGGCTCCAGGTGGAGAGCCCGTCATCGACGAATGTCAGCTTGCCTTTGAGTTTCGGATTCAGAAGATCTTTATACTCGGTTGGCTTCGCGAGCTTATCGACGTTGTAGACGATGGTGTTCATGCCCCAAAGCAAAGGGATGCCCCATTGCTTACCGTCCCAATACCAGCGTTTTCCCTGATAAAAAAGAGGGATAGTGCTATCCGCTGAATAATTGGGGATCTTGGACATATCGATCGGCGAGAGGATGCCCATCTCGTTGTAGATTGTCTCGTATCCGAGTGCGTACATCGCCAAATCTAGCTGTACAGGATCACTCCCTGCTAACCGCGCGGTAATGTCGTCTTGGGTGCTGGCGTAGCTCGACCTTACTGTCACGCCGTTCTGCTTGCGCCACTCTGCAAGCTGGGCATCGCCCGTCTCACCTTCCCACCCGAGGAACTCGAGCTGGCCACTTGCGGCCATACCGCTGGGGCTAAATGATCCAAAGTAGAGACCTGCAGCGGTTGCAGCCGTCCCCAACAAAAAGGAACGACGCTTGAGCTGTACATTGAACAGGCCACTTTCGATGGACGACTCTGGATTTTTATTCATTTTGTGCTCCATACCACACCCCTCTGATTAACAACGTTCGGACGATCGACTACGTGTTTCCTGGGTGCGGATGTGCACGCGCAGGGAACAGGAATTCGCACGGCATGATTTCGCCGAGTATTTCCATTTGAAATTGATTGGCAGATAGAAGTGTGAGCTAGAGCCTCTTAAGGCTATAAACCTCTGTGGATAGTAGCTGGAATTCCAGCGCGCTGGAGCGATTGGGATTGGGAGCCTAGGTCGTGCATCGCCGATAGATGCTACGTGTCTTGTAAGGCTTCTCGCTTATCGCAAATCGACAGCTGTTTTTGTTTTAGTTGGCCTGAGTATTCGCCTCACCAATTGCGCAATCAAGTTCGCAATTGTTGTTCACATGGCGCAGTGTGACGCACATCTTGTGCTCAGCCTTCGCACGTGAGATCTGTTCTCAAGATAGTCGCGCTAATAGCGGGGGATGGCCTCAGATTTTGCTTGCTGGCTTATAGCTTGATTGAAATTGCCATCGCCTGGTTTTTCCCGGTGCTTGGAGCAGCCGCGGCTACGCTGCGTAGCCACTGCAAAAAAAACGACGATTTGATGGATTGCGTCAGGTAGCGTCAGAAGGGCGTGCCTATGAGAAATTGTAGGGCCGAATTTCGCACTCTAGTCTCCCTCGCCTTCAAGGGCATACGTTTACACACTTGTTTTTAGGCCATATCCGATCAGATTAGCCGCGCCCAGAGCGGGAGCTAACGGTGTTTACGTGGGGAGGAAGTTGATGGACAACACTTTAAGCATGGAAGAGAAAGTAACCTCTAGTAGGCATGGGGGGTTATCGAAGGGGTTGAGCAGTAAGCAGATCACGATGATTTCTATCGGTGGGGTGATCGGTGCTGGCTTCTTTGTTGGATCTGCAAGCGCCATCAGCGCTGCAGGGCCTGCGGTGTTGATCTCGTTTGGGATCGCCGCAGTGTTGGTAATTCTTGTAATGGGGATGCTTGCAGAACTGGCTACTGCTAATCCCGATACTGGATCATTCTCGACCTATGCCCAGGACGCCATGGGGCGTTGGGCTGGATTTTCCATCGGTTGGCTTTATTGGTGGTTTTACGTTTTGGTGATACCTCTTGAAGCCATCGTCGCTTCGGACATCCTTGGTGGTTGGCTTGGCGTACCGTCGATGGCTGTCGGGGCTGTTTTGATCATAACGTTGACCTGCACCAATATCCTCAGTGTTAAGAATTTCGGGACTCTCGAATATTGGTTCTCACTTATAAAGGTGGTCACCATTTTGGGTTTCATTGTTCTTGGCGGGCTGGCGATCGCAGGTCTACTGCCTTCATCAAGTGCCTCGGGTGTAGGGCATCTATGGTCTGACGGAGGGTTCGCACCGACTGGTTTGCCAGGAATCGCATCGGCACTTGTGTTGGCATTATTTAGCTTCACAGGGATGGAGATCGTAACAATCGCAGCGGCAGAGTCTGAAGATCCTCGGGCCAACATTCGTCGAGCAATCAAGTCAGTAGTATGGCGAATGCTGATTTTCTACTTCGGCTCGATTTTTGTGATCGTCAGTTTGGTAGCCTGGAACTCACCGCGACTTGAAGTAGGTTCATTTCAATCTGCCCTTGAAGTGATGGGTATCCCGGGCGCTGCAACCATCATTCAGGCGGTCATTCTCGTCGGTGTGGCGAGTACTCTTAACTCCGCCATATTTACTGCATCCCGTATGGGGTATTCGTTGGCGATCCGTCGTGATGCTCCGCGCTCGTGGGCGAGTACCAGTGCTGCTGGGGTTCCTAAGGTGTCGGTGCTATACGCCAGTGCCGGTGCGCTGATTCTGCTTGTCGCGAATTACACGCTACCGCAATCCGTACTCGTTCCTCTCATTGCAACTATTGGGACTATCGCGTTGGTGATGTACTTAGTCATCGCAATCAGTCATGTAATTCTTAGGAAGCGCGCTCAGATTCAAGGTCGCGAACTTTTGGTTAAGTTTCCAGGTTTCCCTTTGCTGTCATATCTTACAATTTTAGCGATAGTGGCTTTTCTTGTGGTGATGGCTATCGTCCCAGGGCATCAAACCGAATTGGTGGTCTCTGCGATCCTTACCGTCGCTCTTGTAGTTGTGGGTGTAATCCTGCAAAAGAGGGACGCTTAAATAACGATCTGCTTGGTTGAACCAGTCATCTCTTCATGATTGGTCACCCTCCTTTGCCCATCCTCGGATGGGCTTTTTTGTGGGGGAGTGAGCAACCAGAAGTGAATAGCATTACCTTGCCGACTGGTTCCAAAGCATCAATCACGTTGCCCCCAACGTCACCCGATCCACGCTGCTTGATCCAGGGTGTGATCACCACCATGGCAGCATCGAGTGCGAACTGGATCTCGGATAACATCACATCTTCTCGCTGAATAGAGGTATCGACCGATGTCCATTGGCCTAGATGAAATTGCTGAGTATGAATCCTTCGCTGAGCAGCTAGCCGATGCTGCCGCCGCGGCTATTCAGCCGTACTTTCGCGCAAATCTTGATGTTGAAGATAAGGGCGGTCGAGTGTTCGACCCGGTTACCTTGGCCGACAGGGCTGCTGAGCGAGCCATGCGCGAACTGATCCAGGATCGGTATCCCGCACACGGAATCCTCGGTGAGGAGGAGGGCTCAGTCGTAGGTAGCAGTGAGTTGATTTGGGTGCTTGATCCCATCGACGGTACCAGAGCTTTTATTACCGGCTTACCACTATGGGGAACACTGATCGCTCTCAACGATGGTCAGCGTCCTGTGCTCGGAGTGATGAATCAGCCGTTCACTGGCGAGCGCTACATAGGCACTCCGGATGGTGCCTGGCGCAATGGCACGAAACTGCAGACACGCTCATGCCAAGGTCTTTCCTCAGCCACATTGATGTGCACCACGCCAGATATGTTCGACACCCCCGTGCGTCGAGAGGCTTTTCAATCTGTGGCAAGTCAGGCGAAGTTGGCTCGCTTCGGTGGTGATTGCTATGCGTACTGCATGCTCGCCTCAGGTTTCGTTGATGTGATTGTTGAGGCCAATCTGCAGCCCTACGACGTACAGGCCCTGATACCGATTATCGAAGGTGCCGGTGGGGTGATTACCGCCTGGGATGGCAGCACCGCTCAGAATGGCGGGAGTGTCGTTGCTTGTGGTGATCCTGTATTGCATGCCCAGTTGGTGGGTTTGCTCAGGCACGCAATCTGATTTGCGTAGTCTTTCCTTTGGGCCAATGAGGCCTGGCTATTATCTAGTTTTCTGATGCAGCAGGAAGCCAGTCAAAAAGCTGCTTAATTGAGATGCACCAAGTATTCGAGTATTGGCGTGCTTTCTGGCTTCCGCAGATTTTGGTCGGATGAGATTGGTCGCATGTCACCATAATAGTTTGTGCCTGCGATGATTAAGTGGCTGAAGCCTATTGATGCAAGACAGGCACCAAAACATCACCACTGACTTGATGCAGAACCTGCGTCTTTTAAGCCAGGGTAATCATCGAGCGCGAGGATAGGTTTGCCATCGTCCACCTGATCCTCCTTGGGTTTATGCATCACTCCGGCTTCAGCATCAGCACGCATCTGTTCTAGCTCTTTGTGGAATGCCTTGTCCTGAACCGTTGGCTTGCTGATGTAGGGCTTCAGCTCAGGGTCACGTTGCGCTGCATAAGTCGTTACCGCGTCTGGGTCGTGCTGTAGCTTTTCTTGAATTTGAGCCTCGAGCATTGCACGAAGCGCGTCTTTATCTGGGCGAGTTAGCAATTTCTAAGTCCTATCGATAAACCATCAGCCAGTAATCGACTGAGCAATTGGCCGGCTAGTAAAAAATGAAGTCGACATGTCGAGAATCTGGGCTGCAGTGCATTCGCCCGGGTTGCAGGTCGAGCGGGGCGCATAATCAATTTCTGCCAACATGGTGAAAGTGTCAAATTGGGTACATGCCTTGGTTAAGCCCGTAGTCGGCAGGGACGTAGGCATTGAGAGCAGGGCAGGAAATAAATCGCTTCTTTGCGGCGTATGCCGCGGCTAGATGTTTCTTTAAGCAACCTGAAAACCAGATCGGATTGTCGACGTACCTAGAGTTGAGCGAAGGACATCTTTAGGTTACCCAAGTCGAGGCCAGGTCACTCCGGCGCCATCAACAGCGCCAAAGGGAGCACCTACCAGGCTGCTGTACGCGCACTCGCGTTTAAGTGGATTCGGATTCTGTATCGGTGCTGGCAGACCAGGACGCTCTACGATGAAACCACCTATTTGAATGCCTTGAGGAAGCGTGGTTCACCGCTCCTGAAGAACCTCGATTTTGGTTGACTGAGTTCCTCAGGGCGTGAAGCTGCCGGTCAGAAGCGGCAGAGTTCGGCAATTTGTTGCCCTCCAAGACCGGCAGAAATCGTCCAACTAATGCCCGTCAATATTTGCAGTAACCAGGCACTGACCAGTGGATGGGAGACGTCTGCCTTGATATCGTCAGCTTCAATCCGGTTGTTGTCCAAACCGGAGCCACGACTGAACGTGAAGCGACAGGACTGGGTTGTTCAAGTAAACGCATCAAAACTTCTCACGAAGATTACGCATTGCGACGCTGTTCCTATCTGTGTCGTCAGGCAGAAGCTTTTCATCAATGATGCCTTCGATTCTTACGCCCGACTCTACTTTTTGAATGAGTTCCAGGATCGCAACTCTCATGAACCAGTGAGGCGTTCGGTCAAGATTTTCGGCGGCCATTTTCAGGCGGTTCTGTGTTTCAGATTTCAATTTGACACCAAGGGTCGTTGTGGTCATTTCAACCTCATCTGTTCTTCAATATCGAATTCATCAGAAGTGACGGCTACGTCTGTACTCACAACAACTGTGAGGCCAGGCGTAGACCTCAGAGATCACCTTGCAGGTGCCCGATGATTTTCCCGATTTTGCAGAATCACGCTCGCTTCTTCTGTGAAACCACTGATTCCGGAATCAGTCGAGCAAACAAGTCTTTAGGGTCAGTGAGTTCCGGTACCAACTCGATGGTGCTACCGATATCAAACTCCCGGGCGACCTCCAGCACATAACGCAGTGCCGAATAGTCCTCCAATGCAAAGCCAACCGAGTCGAACAGCGTGACATCCGCGGCATTTTCGCGACCGATGATCTCGCCGTTCACGACACGCCAGAACTCGGTGACCGGTGAATCTGCGGGCATTTGCTGAATTTCGCCTTCGATACGACTCTGCGGTTCGTACTCGACGATAACCCGGGACATTTCGACAATTTCACGCTGCAGTTCAGTCTTGCCAGGGCAGTCGCCACCCACCGCATTGAGGTGCATGCCGGGCTCTATCATTTCTGGTGTCAGGATGGTCGCGTAAGCTTTATCGGCTGTTACGGTCGTCACGATATCGGCACCGCGAACGGCTTCAGCGGCGGAGCGGGAAACCACGATCCGCAGTTCAGGATATCCCTTGAGATTGTTCGCCAGTTTTTGGGTGGCGTGCGGGTCGATATCGAACAGGCGGATCTCGTTGATACCCAGCATCTTATGGAAAGCGATGGCCTGGAATTCGCTTTGTGATCCATTACCGATCAGTGCCATGGTGCGCGAGTTAGGTCGGGCCAAGTAGCGAGCGGCCAGCGCTGAAGTGGCTGCGGTGCGAATCGCCGTGGTCAGCGTCATCTCGCTGAGCAATACGGGTTCACCGGTTTCGACATCACCGATCGCACCGAACGCCATGACCGTCAGCATCCCGTTCTGGGTGTTTTTGGGATGGCCGTTGACATACTTGAAAGCGTACAGCGAGGCGTCTGAGACTGGCATCAGTTCGATAACGCCTTCGGCCGAGTGATTGGCCAAGCGTGCGCATTTTTCGAAGTCATTCCAGCGAAGATAATCATCGCGAATATATTCGGCCATCTCGCAAAGAAAGGTACTGAGACCTTTGCGCGAAACCAGTTGGCTAAGGTCATTTACATCGATATATCGAGTCATCTCGTTACTCTCGGCAGCAGGTGAAAGTGGTTAACTTGATTTTTCAGGCACAACCCATCGCGCAGCCGTCAACGCTGCACTTATGAAAGCGCTGATTATTCGTTCGAAAGTTACCGCGCTTTTTAAGACTAGATATCCTTTGATAAATGCAAGCTCAATCCCTTGCGGTTAAGTATCCAGAGATAAACCAGCCCAACGATGATCCAGATAAAGCCCAATTTTTGCGCTTGAAGTCCCATGTTATACATGATCGCGAAAGTAATAATTAAACCCATCAGCGGCGTTATCAGGTGACGCCAGAAGGCGCGGGATTTCATGCGGCGCCAGTAATAGTTGATCACCGTGACATGAAGAATCATGAAGCCGCTTAGGGCGCCAAAGTTAACCAGTGAAGTCAATGTATCTACGGTATCGATGAACAGGTAGCAAATGACCATCGACAGCACCGCAACCAGATAAATGCTCACATAGGGTGTGCTGTATTTAGGGTGAACCTTGGCCAGAATCCTGGGCAGTTTTCCGTCACGCGCCATCCCGAACAGCAATCGCGAAACCGCGGCTTGAGAGGTTATGGAGACTGCGACGCCCCAAGCGAGGGCCGTGGCAATTGCAGTCAGCGAAGCCAGCCAACTTCCTCCGGCAATCTCGGCGATCTCATAGAAAGCCGAATCAGCTGATGTAAAACCCATACCTTTCGCCAGATCCGCGGCCAGCCAGGTCTGCGCGACGAAGATGCCACCCATCACCAGCAAACTGATCAACGCCGCCCGGCCCACGGCGCGGCCAGCGTCCCCCTTTGTTTCTTCCGCCAGCGTGGAAATGGCATCGAAGCCAAGGAAGGAAAGAACCGCGATCGAGACCGCCTGCATCATCAACGAGAAACTGAAGGTCTCGGGGTTGTACAGCGGCGCCAGCGTTAAGTGTCCGTTACCGGCCCCTGACTGTAAGGCGTTCCAGCCACAGGCCAGGAAAATGCCGAGAACGATCAGTTGTGCCAGTAAGAAGATGATGTTCATCCGGGCGGTGAATGTCATACCCCGCAGGTTGACCAGCGTGGCACTGATCAGGAATGCGATAATGAAGCCTGCCTTCGGAATGGCGGGATAAAGGTGGTTCAGGGCGATTGCCGCGTAGATGTACAGCAGCGGCGGAATCAGCAAGTAGTCGAGTAATAACAGCCAGCCGGCGACAAATCCGGCATTGGGGTGCAAACCACGTTGGGCGTATGAATAGACCGACCCGGCGATGGGAAAAGCGCGTGCCATGCTGCCGTAACTCAACGCCGTGAACAGCATGGCAACCATGCCAATGATGTAAGCCAGTGGCACCATCCCAAGCGCTTCGCTGTTCACATACCCATAGACGCCAAAAGGCGCGATGGGAATCATGAAGATCATTCCATAAATGACCAGATCAGCTAGTGACAAGCTGCGTTTGAGTTCTTGTTTATAACCAAAATCTTCAATAGCCATGATTTGGTACTTCCGTATGCAAGTTAGGCGGAACTTCAGCCATTCAATGAGAACGGCTGAAGTTTTTTGAACCTGGCAGGTTAAAAGACGCCCAAGCGGTTTTTTATAGTTGTATTACCGATTTAACAAGCAACAGCCTTTACAGCAGTGGAGCCAGATAGTCCGACCATGACTGAACAGCGTCCGGTTTTTTTAGTAAATCGTTGCGTACTTCAATGAGTGCCGCGTCAATGCCCCGTCGATCGCCGTGAAAAGGTACGGTCATGTCTTCAAATGCGTTGATCTCGTAGGGTTGGTTGCCGGCAACCCTCAGGTCGTGCGCAGCTAGGCCATGAATCAACGTTTGCGCGTAGGCATGGGCACGGTCAAACAGAATGCCGACTTCAAGCGTCCGTGGCTGTCCGTAATAGACCGGCGTGAAGCTGTGGACGCCAACCACCCGCACTTCGCGACCCGCTGCCAATCGGGCGTCGATCAGTTCGCTCAACTTTCGATGAAAAGGCTCGAACAAACATGCTTGTCGATACTGTCGTGTCTTTTCATCGAGTTGTTGATTGCCCAGCACCTCGTAAATCTCACTGCGAACGGGAATGCTATCGGGCGCTTCGAGCGGTCGATTAAGGTCTATCAGAAGCCTTGAGTAGTTGGCGCAGATCAAGGTTGCGTTGAGCGCCTGCGACAAGCTTTCGGCCAGCGCCAATGCACCGATATCCCATGCGATGTGTTCCTTGGCTTCTTTATCGCTCAGTCCCAAATCAGCCAATTCGGCTGGAATGTACGCACTGGCATGTTCACAGACCAGTATGACCGGGTGTTCGGCGTTTTCCCGGCTAACTGAATAGACTGGCTTGTCGTACAGGCCCCATTCCGGCGTTTCAGTAAAGGCGCGCATAGTGTTCACACAGCTCAACTGGGCTCATATTCTCTGTCGACTTAAGCTCTTCTGCCTTCACGGCAAAGTAAGCATCGAGCAGTAACTTCGGCATTTGCTCGATCAGCTCCTTGCTATCACGCAAACTGGCCAATGCATCGTTCAGGGAACCGGGCAGGGCGACAATGTTTCGAGCCTGGCGTTGCTCTTCGCTCAGATCGTCCGGAGCTTCATCGGCCGAAGACTCCAGAGCCAATTTATGTTCGATACCCAATCTGCCTGCCATCAGTACCGTCGCCATGGTCAAGTGCGGCGACGATGTCGCGTCGAGTGGGCGAAATTCCAGGTTGTATTGCTTTGCCGGAGAGCGATTGCCGATGGTGATGGTCGGACATATGCGCAGCGAAGCTTCACGGTTGCGCTGGCCAAGGTTGGCATATGCCGCACTCCAGTGATGAGGCTTCAAGCGCAGATAGGAAATGGGGGTTGGCGCACTGAACGCACAAAGTGCCGGCAGATATTTCAGAACACCCGCTGCCCAGTGCCGACCCAATGCCGAAAGGCCATTGCTCTCCTGCGCGCTATACATAACGGGGTGTCCCGCCTGATCCTGCAAACTGATATGCAGATGCACACCGTTACTCACGCCATCGGGTTGGAGTTTGGGCGCGAAACTGATTTCCAGGCCCATCTGCCGGGCGATTTCGCGGGTGATTTCCCGCACGTTCACGGCTCTGTCGGCAGCGGCGACGCCCTGGATGGGACGGCAGGTGACTTCATACTGCGCCTTGCCGTATTCCGGCAAAAACATTTCCGGCTCAACCCCGGCGGCTCTCAGGGCGCTGAGCAACCAGCCTCCGAATGACGCCGCGTGATGCTGGGCTGCTAGAGAAAAGGCGTGGTGCGAGTTCGCCGTATCCAGGTAGCCCAGGTTGAACTCATGTTCGAACGCTGCCGTGACCTCAAGTCCCAAATCGTCGCGATAGCGCTGGATTTCGTTGCGCAACAACGTACGCGGACAGGCCGCCCAGGGCTGACCGTCAGTTTCACAGATATCGGCGTGGATAAAATCCAGGCCTGGCGCATTGGCGTCGGGGCCATTAGGTACGCGTACACGGCTACTCATGTCCGGAATCAGGCGCAGGTCGCCAAAGGATCCCCATGGGTTATCCGCCGCAACCAGACCCTGAGGCGTCAAGGCGCTATTGGCGGGAACCCAGCCACACCCGGCGACTTGATAGCTCTCCAGTTCGTCAGTGGGAAACGAGCGTCCGCGAGTGATGCCAACCAGGTCTGTCGTGACAATCGTTGTCATGGCCGTTGGTGCGACAGGATTTTTGCTTTCACTGGACAGGCTCATGCTCCCATCTCCTGCAAACGGTCGATGACAGTCTGGGTATCGGTGATCCAGCAGTAACCCTTGATCGCCTCCAGACAGGCCTGATGCCTTGCTGCGGTGTAGGTAGCGCAAGCATCTTCGACCAGAGTGACCAGATAGCCCCGATCGGCTGCGTCGCGAACTGCCATGTCCACACATTGGTCAGTAACGATCCCGGCGATGATCAGGTGGCGGGTCTCAAGATTGCGCAGCACATAGTCGATGTTGGTCGAGTTGAAAACGCCAGAAGAGGTCTTGGGCAGGACGATTTCGTTTTCAGAGATCGCGAGCTCATCAATGATACCGGCCTCGTAGCTGCCCTTGGGCAAATGCATATCCGACAACTTGTGATCCAGTGAGCGGTCACGACCATCGGCGGTCAGGCTCTCGATGATGGTGTGCAGCACATTTTGCCGGGCGCCACGCACTGCGTTGAGTAGCTTGATCTGGTTGGGTATCACCTGAGCCTTGGTTCGAGTCAGGAAATACTCCGCCTGCGGCCCTTGCAGATGCGGATCAAGCTGAGGGTCAAGCCAGGCACGTTGCATATCGACCAGCAGCAGCGCCGTGTGACCCTGGCTGAAAGGCAAATCACGCGGAGAGTTATGGGGAAGGCTGAACATTATTATTTTTCCTCCAGGAGATGAGCGGCGAATCCGGCGCGCAGCGAATCGATGGCTTCCAGGCGATCATTGAGGTTGGAGCTGCGTTGAGTCAGGGTGGCGATCAAAGCTTCGACTTGGGCGAGGGCCGGAACCAGCGTGTCGAAGGCGGATACCGATTCGACCGGAGCACTGATGATCAAGTCGGCCAACTCGCGCAGGGGGGATACATAGACATCGGTGAACAGAACAATGCGGGCGTTGCGCGCCTTGGCTGCCGTGGCGACGCGAAGTGCCTGGGTCTGGTAGCGGCGATAGTCGAAAAGCAGTACGACATCCTGCCGCTGAATGTCATACATCCGATCGGGAAGCTGAGCGTTGTCTTCCAGCGTATGACAGCCTGGACGCAACAAGCGCAAATGACTGACCAGATAGCCGGCGAGAAAGCTGCTGAGTCGACCGCCGAAGCAATAAATCTGATGGCGACTGTCAAGAATCCAATCGACAAGGACGCGTACATCTTCAGGCTGGGTCAATGCTTGAGTTTCTTGAAGTGTACGGCCGCTGTCCTGCAGGTAGAGAGTCCAGGCATCGTCCTGACTATGGTGAGCGCGGGGCTGAAGCAAGGTGATGGGCGAGCGTAGTCGCTGATCCATCTCACTAAGCAAGGCTTCCTGAAAGTCAGGGTAACCGGCAAATCCAAGCTTCTTCACCAAGCGCATGATGGTCGGGTCGCTGACACCGGCCTGTTCCGCCAGGCGGGCCATCGAGCCCAGTCCACTTCGTGGATACTGATCAAGCAAAACACGGATTACCTTGCGTTCCGAAGGGGTTGGCTTCAGAGCGGCATCGGTAATTTTTTCACGTAAATTCGTCATTGAATTGCCTTTTGAAGCGCTGTTGTTTTTATTACAGAACCAGCTGAATTAATCCTATATGTAGCGTATCAAACATGTCTAGTGTTTTCTGATCCGCTTGTCGTATTCACTACAGCAGTAAAAAATCGCTTGGATAGGGCGCTGCGGCGCGTTTCGATCCCGGCGCTTATAGAGACAAGCAGGTCACTGACCTCCCGGCCTGGGATAGCTGGCGTGCGCGACTGGCGATGGCCGATAGCTTTAGCGCAAGGGAGCAAATGGAAAGAGAAATCGCGAGTTGATGCCTGCCATGGGCTTATGAATACCCGGCATCCAGTCATCTTATGCAGTTTGGAAATAGGTATGGCTATTGGCTAGGAATTGAAATGCGCGACCGGCAGCTTTTGGCCGATTGTCGCCTGTGGCGGAGGGCAACAGCTCGTAGCGTTCTGTACGAAGCTCACGACTAAAGACGATCTATCAGGCCGGGGAAGAAACCGAGGATGAGTGTCATCGAGCTAACCACGAACGCCTTCAAAACGTACTTTCGAAACGGGAATCCATGACTGCGCTATAAGCATTCAGCAGTCCTACAAAGCCATCGGCGCTCGGCGTTCAGAAACGAATGGATCATAGGCTTAGGGACGCACGACCTACGCCACTCTGACGAGGAAGCTTGGCATTTAGGAGCGAACAGACAGCCTCTGCCTCGACCCTGGCCTTGAACACACCGTGCTTGCTAGCAGAGCCTCCCTCGACGAGATCTACAACCCGATATTGCTTGATGCCATCGTCCAGTCTGGTTGTTTCGATGACCCTGAATCTTGAATGCATGGTGCGTTCCCTGCTGAAACTGGTGCTTTAGGAGTACCGGTATGACTCCATGATTTCAACAATTATGCAGGACTGAGCTGAGACAATTTATGACAAGGCGCAATGATTCTCTGCGTGAGGACAGATACTTCGCGGGAGGAGGGAGGGGTAGGTTGTGTTCAAATCATTGTGTGCGAGTCATCGCATGCCCATAGCTAAGCTGCGGGGTGACGTAAATGGAGAGGTCGCTTCTTCGGGACAATGGGCCCGGCTCGCTGATCGAACACATTTATCCAAAGTCGTAGTGAAATATCAAAACGACGCTGGTAATGTCCTGGCCACGTTCGCCAAACCATGAAGGGATGGAGGCGAAAATAGAAGCCCTGGAGCCGCGAACCTCCGGGGCTTCGTTTTTTCTGCCCGGCAACCACGTAGGCAATCAGCATATAGCTTCACAGCGGGCTCACGAGACTGGCTGCGGCAGCGTGGTTTACCGGGTCGCACTTGTAGGCGAAAACTGATTGTGAGCCAGGCGCTATAGACGGCTTAAGCCCACTCGGTGAGCATTGGTTCGTCAGCGAGCAAAGTAATCATGAGTAGGTGCTTTAGCGTAGCAGCAGGAGATGCGATCAACGTCTTGTCGATTGGAAACCAGCAATCAGAAAACCAAGCGATGGAGTCAACCAGGACATGCACTGTTGTGAAGCTCTGTGCTTAACAATGTGCACCAGTCGGAAGCGGTGCAATAGACTTTCGCATCCATTAGCTCAAGCTACTCGATTTGTTGGCCTCGGCAATTCGCATTATCGGAGCGTCTGCCCACTGCGCAGAAACTCGATTGGATCGCCGTCGCCGTGACAATCACCTCCAACTCGGGAGTCTGGACTTGCACACAGGATGAAGTCTCTCTGCTGCCGACTGGCACAAAGGCTGCAAGACTCACATCAGATTCACCTGGAGCGTATTCCTCAGGACAGCCCCCTCGGTCAACGATGATCGAATGGCCGAACAGGACATGGGGGCATTGGTGCATCGGCAGGGAAGACTGGCTTTAACACTGCAAAAGAACAGGCAAAGGCGCCTGGAACCGAATGGTTTCAGGCGTTTTTTTTTTGCGTTTTTATCCGTAATTATCCTCGGAGCCGTCCATGAAAACAGCCGCACAATTGCTGAAACTGAAGGTCATGCAAAACCAGCAGGTACATAGCATTGCGCCAGATCAGATGGTGTATGAAGCGCTGAAGATGATGGCTGAAAAGAACGTAGGTGCTTTGCCCGTAATAGAGGAAGGCCAGGTAGTTGGCGTTATCAGCGAACGCGACTATGCGCGCAAGGTCGTTCTACAGGGGCGATCTTCGGTCGGTACTCCAGTCCGGGCCATCATGAGTGCGCCCGTCGTGACGGCAGACAGTCAGCAGAGTATCGAGCGCTGCATGGCGGTCATGACCGACAGGCATCTGCGCCATTTACCGGTATTGGAAGGTGACCAACTGATTGGTCTTTTGTCGATTGGTGATCTGGTGAAAGAAGCCATCGTCGAGCAGGCCGACCTGATCCGACAACTGGAACACTATATTCGAGGACATTAGGTGACCTAGACTGCTGCTGACGGCTCCTGGAACTTTAAGTTCTCACATGTGATGCCCGTTGGGCAGGTATCAATCAAGGAGCATTTGATATGGCCAAAGGCATAGCGCAGCGTGACGTTGTCCGCGTGTCCACATGCTCTGAATCGGATGCGGGGATGGGAGAGGTAAAGGTCACAATCAATGTGGGATAACCGGACGCGTATTTTACAACGGCTTTAAGAATCTGAAAGTGTGCAAAAGCACTTTCACTGGTTACGACTAGAAGCCCTAGGATTAGACTCAGACTAAGTGTGGTTGGCAAAGGCTGAAGGGTGCGAACAATATTGTTTAGGGGGTGTAATGTGTTGCGGGTGATATGGCCAATCTGCTCTTTATGCAGTGTGGCTTGTACGACTCATCACCCGCGTAAGTCATTCAGGCTTCTTTCTCTAATTTACCCATGTAGTTGGGAATTAGAGACTCACTGAAACCAGAAAGGAAGCAAATGGAGAGCATCAGATAGGCTGCGGAATCACTGGTTTCAATAAACGAGAATATCAAGCCTGATTTGATGGTGGTGTAGGTTATTACGCCTGCGATGGCTGAAATAATGAGCCGTTCGGCACCATAAATGGCGTACATCCAATTGTTAATTGCTTGCTGTGCCCAAACATCCTTGGCTTTAAGTGATACGGAGAAAAAACCTCCAGCAGAGGCATAAGCTGCCGCGTACAAAAAATGTAGCAGGATATTATTGTTGGTGAAAAACTCTGCCCCCCTCCATATGTGTGCTAGTAGTGCGGAGATACAAACTAAAGTCCCTAGAACCATTGCACCTAATAAGTAAAAAATTCTTCCATAAACTCGTTGTTGAAAGTCTGCTTTTGCATCGCTTTCAATGTTGTCGAATATTTTATTTGCCTCGTCAACATTACCCATGATTGCGGTGACAAGTGCGGAGGCGGCGCGTTGTTTGTATGAAGAATTTGCGCTGTATTTGAATATGGAGGATTTTGTTTTGTCAAATCGATCTTTCACTTTTTGAAAGTTTTCGAGTGGTGTTATATCATCTTCTATCTTTGTGTGTATGTATACGCGAATTGATTCGATTGAATTGATTGAGTCTATTTCGTAAATTACATGTTCGTCGCCGCGTGCATATATTTTTTTTACGATACAGCCAGTTGGACACTCTTTTCCAACTTTTATGCTCTCAATAGCAAGTTTTTGTTCGCGGAGGTAGGCTTCCTCTTTAGTAATCGTCTCCTTCGATTTAATTGGCTGAACATTTGATTCTGGATCCAATTTACATCTCCATGTGTTTTTTTAGAGGTGGGAATTCGGTTTTTGTAATTGTCTGCGGTTAGGCAGATAGTAATCTATGGTGAGAGCTGCGAATGATGCCATATTGATATCGTTCGGTCTACATCCATACAAAATGGAGTGAGGTGCTGTATTGAATAATCGTAGGGATAGCGAAGGTTCTTTCAAAGGGGGACGCTCACATTTCTTACGCAATGTATATTTCCGTAAGGAGTCAAGTGCTTCTACCGCCAAGTCTGCACTTAAGTGAATGCTGTATAGGGACAAACCGGATGTGTGCTCAACCGACATGAAGCACTACGCGCCACCAAAGCTTCTCTCAATTCCAGCAAAGCTGCTCGAAATCGAGCGTCCTCACGTGGGGCGCCAGAGGTCGGCTTTAATTCGTCTACATGACAGCGCACGGCTTGCACATTGATTGTGTTGAGATCATAACAATCATATTGAGTCAGAGGTTTGGAGGTGGGGAGCTCGCATTAGCAGGTGAATCCGTGACTGAGCCTTTCGAGTTTAGCGTTACCAGTTCGTATCCCGCTTCAGTCTGAGCGAGCTTTAGTGGCGTGCCACCCTTGAGAGCGATTTTCGGTTGGGTCAGTCAGGTGTTTCCTTTGGTTTTGATGCGAATACATGTTGGCTTGATTCTGAATCAGCTCAACGTAATTCATATTCATATTCATATTCATATTCAGTTCAGGCTCTCGCGAGGCCTCTGGTCTTGGTGGTATTCAAGCGTAATCAGAGGTGAAGTAGGGATTGTCATTGACTCAGCGATGGTCTCAGTTCAGTTGCCAGCTTCAAGTTAACTGCATCCGACAAGTTACACCGAAATTCACTCCAATTTTTGTTTACCTGTCCCCTCGATCACGATAATTTGCGGTTAAGCTGGCACGGTGCCGCTATCGTGCATCTCTTGATCCACCTTGGCATACGCCTGTCTCTGCCCAACTGGTACCTACCCTGACTCAGGGCGGGACATCGATCGCGCGTAGTAACCGCATGAGGATTCGGCGGTTTGGCTCTTGTAGGAAGTGTTATGGACGGCGTCAGCTTCAAGCAGGTAGACCAATATGCCCTGTGTTGTGTCGAGAATTTTTCTGATGAGCTCAAGCTCGCGCTGAGGGAGAACCTCACACGGATCTGCCATGGTGCTGATCAGGCCAGCAAGGACAGGGCGATCTACAAATACCCTGCGACGATCAAGCATTTCTGGAACGAGCGCTACTCCAGGAAACCCTGGGAAACCCGGATCGGCATGCTGGGCGAACTTCTGTCCCACGTCATCATTCTGAAGCTCTTCCCCGACTTTGACGTCGTCTCGCCGTTCTTCAACATGGAAGAAAAGAGCATCCGGAAGGGATTCGATCTCCTCCTGTACGAGACCTCAACGAACAACGTTTGGATCACCGAGGTCAAGTCAGGCGGCAGAGGGGCGGACAAGACCTCTTGTTCGGCCACCAGCGCGCTGTTGCGCCTGGCTCGTGACGATCTCAAGAAGCGCTTGGCAGAGCCGGAGCTAAACCACTGGCTCAACGCGATCAATGCCGCTCGAAATGCCATCCACAACAAGGCCAAGTACCGAGACTCTGTCATTGAGATTTTGGAGCTCGAAGGTGACTTGGCCGAAGGAAATGGCGCCACAGCTTCGGACAACAATGTGTTTCTCATAGCTGCCCTGTTCAGTGATGTCTCCCAATCAGTCGCCGAGCAGACGGTGTCCAAATTCACCACTAAGCTGGTGAAGGACTCGGTGTTCAAGACGGTGTGGGTGCTGTCCCTTCACAAAGGAACCATGGAAAAGCTGGAAGCGTTTTTGAAAACGGAAGCGGGGCACTAACATGGAAGAGTTGACTATCAGGAAGCTGGCCAACACCAAATTTAAGGGTCTGTATTTTCAGCTTCTTAAGGGAGATGAGCTGGGGAACTCGGAAATCGTCAAGCTTCTGGCCATCGCGGTGCTGCTCTTAAATCACAAGACGCCCGAGATCCGACGTCTGGGCTACCGCATCATCCTGTTCTACGGTAACGCATCTGGCCAATATCAGGCACTGTACGATGTAGCGCTCAACAGCGGCCTGCACCCCATCTCAGCTGTGATCAGCAGCCATTTTTCCCAAGATGATCCTCGGAGCGAATCGTTCATCCAGAACATCGTGGGCAGCTACGTCGACACCTTCCGCGACCAAGGCATTGTGCTGACTGAGCAACAGGACGCCCTGCGGACATTTGTTCAGTCGGAGTACCGTAAATCCTCAGTCGTGGTTGCTCCGACCAGCTACGGAAAATCTGAGCTCATCATCCAATCGGTGAAGGAAAATCCGGAGCAGCGGATACTGATCCTCGTGCCCTCGAAGGCCCTGCTGGCCCAGACGAAGAAGCGGTTGATCTACGCAGACATTGAGGGGCTGGGTAAGGTAGTGACCCATCCCGAGATGTATTCGGTGGAGCGGAATAACAGGGCGTTTGTCCTGACTCAGGAGCGGCTCAACAGGCTCCTGAACGAGAACGCCGGGTTGAACTTCGATATGGTCTTCGTCGACGAAGCCCACAACCTGCTGCAGAGCGACCGCAGAAGTGAGTTACTCGCTGCCATGCTGTGCATCCTGGGGGCTCGTAACCCGGAGACGTCGTTCAAGTTCCTGACCCCCTTCCTGTGCGATGAGCTCAATGTTCGTGTCCGCTTCCTGGACATGATCCCGAGCGGATTCAAGATCGACGAGTACATCAAGTCTGAACGTTTCTACATCAAGGATTTTAGGGCGGGGAAGGGCCAGACAAAGCTCAAGCTCTATGACCATTTCCTGAATGACTGGATGGAGTTCGATAGGAAGTACGCCAACTGCTTCGAACTCATCAAGGGCGAAGCATTGTCCAAAAACATCGTTTACGGCAATAGGAAGAAAAGCATTGAGTCATTCGCAGTCGAGCTATCAGCAGTACTGCCGTCCGTGGATTGCCCGTTGATCCAAACGGCCTGCGACGAGCTCGAAGAGCTTTTCGATCGGCGCTACAAGCTGATCGGTTGTCTGCGCAAAGGGGTCATGTACCACCATGGTTCGATTCCTGACACCATCCGCCTGTACCTCGAGAGCCTGTTCAGCAGCTCCAAGCAGATGAGGTTTCTGGTCTGCAACTCCACGCTTCTGGAAGGGGTGAACCTACCGATTGAACGGCTTTTCGTCTTTGATTTTTTCAAAGGGAAGAAAAAACTGACGCCATCTCAGTTCAAAAATTTGGTGGGACGCGTCAACCGGTTCAGTGAGGTGTTCGCTCCTGGCGCTGAGGCTGCGTTGAGAAAGCTGGAGTCCAGCATCTATCTCTTGGGCGTTAATGGCTACACTCGCGAGAATGCAGCTCTTGAAAATTTCTACGATAAATCAGTCAACGTCTCCAAAGTAGTTAAAGACACCGTCAGCAACGTTCTGCTGGAGGCAACCAAGATCATCGATGGGAAGGTGTCAGATCTCTATGACGACGCCGTTGAGCGCCTGGAAAACCTACACCCTGGTGTGGTTCGAGATCGCGAGTGTAAGTACGTCACGACTGAGGTAGGCAAGCTCCTCATCGCGAATAGCGTCAGTGAAATCGATGTGTTCGAGCAGGAAGAGGCCATCGACAGCATTATCAAGCGGAGCGTTGAGGCGAACGGTGTCATCAATACCGTCGACAGGCTGATGGTTGCCATCTGGAAGTCTTTCGTCGAGTACTTTGACGAAAGCCGAGAGTACAGCGATCTGCTGCGACTTAAGCAGGAGCCAGCGCGGAATTTCTACGCCATGATCCTGGACTGGAAGCTGAAGAAATACAGTGTGAAGCAGACCATCCGGTTTACGCTCGATTACTGGAAGAAGCTGGTCGAGCAAAACCGTAGTGACCACGTGTTTGTGGGCAAGTGGGGAGACACGACCTATGGCGATAGCAAATTCGAGAATTGGGTAAGGATTTCCCAGAAGGACGACGCCGAGCGGATCAACCTGGCGATTGTCCGCCTCAAGGACGAGGACGATTTCTTCGACAACAAGATCTTCAAATTCGTCGAGGTCTTGAACGGCCTAGGCGCCCTGGATCCGGGGTTCTACAAACTCATCAAATACGGTACAGCTGATGACACCAAGATCAAGCTGATCCGAGATGGCTACAGTCATGGCCTTGCAGATCTAATGCTTGAGAGATACCCCGAAATTGTGCGGACAACACTCGGCGGCGAAGTCGAAGTGAGCCCTCGTCTCGTCAACATGATGGTCGTGAATGGGGAGAGCGATCTGCTGATATTTGAGGCCAAAATGAACCTCAAGCCAGCCTGACCGAAACTCCTAGTGAACGGCTGGTAGGTTGCTCAGAAAAGCCTACCAAGCGGTTCATCGCCGGTTGCTACTCGCGGTTAATTTGCGGG
Source organism: Pseudomonas sp. WPR_5_2 (assembly GCF_003634475.1). Taxonomy (NCBI): domain Bacteria; kingdom Pseudomonadati; phylum Pseudomonadota; class Gammaproteobacteria; order Pseudomonadales; family Pseudomonadaceae; genus Pseudomonas; species Pseudomonas sp. WPR_5_2. Next base: position 551,344 of record NZ_RBLA01000006.1, read on the forward strand.
TAAGGGGCCGGTGAATCCCTCGTATCTATCTGGTGAAGTCAACTATCCCACCCTGCAAAGCCAAGACATGGCTTCCGTGGATACGATCGCCCTTAATGCGGGAGTTCGGTCGGTGTGTTGGCTGTCTGCTTACAAAACCTGCGACTGATCGACTCGCGGGCGGCGGAATAGGCCCTGTCAAAGAACGGGTCTGGAAGATACTGGTGGAAGCTGGCTTACTACTCAGAATCAGATAACCATCATCGACAAGGATTTCCCAAGTGGCTAAAAATCAGAAAGCCATACCGACTCTCGATGCAGCGAAGCTGCGCGAGAATGCCATCACTTCGATTCGCCTTGGTGTAGAAGATTTCCAGCGTAGCCAGGGTGGCGTGAGCCCCGACCCGGCCAGAGCGCTCTCCTCAATCCGGAACCTCTTTGCTGGGGTTTTGCTGCTTTTCAAGTACAAAATCGCGAATGGCGTTGTTGATCCAGCCGACGCGGCGGCCCTGATATTCAATCCTCCAGAAATTCTGCCGCACCCAGATGGTAATGGTGGAGTCACTTGGCAACCCGCTGCGCGTTTCAAAGATACGACCATTGATGTGGCAACGATCAAGAAGCGCTTTGATGCTTTCGGTATCGAGATCGATTGGGACGTCATATCCAAGCTTCAGTCTTGCCGCAACCATCTGGAGCACCTTCATCCAGCACATACTCTTGGCGAAGTCGCCGATTTTGTAGCGGAATTATTTCCGATACTGCGGGATTTCATCCACGACGAGCTTGAGGAGGAGCCTGCTGCCATTCTGGGTGATGCGTGGCAAATCATGCTGCTGCATCACGACTTTGTCGCGGACATTAAAGAGCAATGCGATGAGGCTTGGGCCGAAGCCGGTATTCCTGATGGCATGAGTGAGTGGCTTGAGGCATGCAAATGCTCTGAATGCGCCTCGGCACTTCTGAAGCCGGCTCCGGAAAACGTAGATGCTGGCGACACAGTGGAATCCGACGACGACCGATTCCTCGCAATGTGCGTAAAGTGTGGCCATCGAGAGCTGATCGCGCCTATGTTGCTGGAAGCGCTAGGCAAATCGCATACCTACGATCCACGTGATGGCGACGAACCCACTTTGGAACGGTGCCACGAATGTGATCGGGAAGCTTTCGTCGTCTTAGATCAGGCATGCCTATGGTGCCGCTGCGAACTCGATTACACCGAATGCGAAGACTGTGGTGATCCGCTAGGGCAAGAAGATCAAGTCAACGAAGGTCGATGCTCCTACCACGCTTATGCGTATGAAAAGTTCATGAGCGAAGATTGATCGTTGCGAATCCTTCGTACCCTTACGGGCATTTCTATATGACCTGAGCCTTGGAAGGTGTTGGATACACGAAGATTTTCTTCAGAATCTTCAAAGTAACCGAGCAAATGCCCCACTACAAAATGATGATGGCTGACCAATTCGTAGGCTTGGATGCTCTGCCAGCTTTAGCGGAAACTGAAGCGGCAACTGTTCCACAGCAGCAAACTGAGGAGGCAGTTGAGGTTTTCGACACTCACCAATCCATAATCGTTACACCGCAGTTGCTGCACGGTGGCGCTGCTGATGCTTCGACCGCCATGTTGCCGCCAGGCTCAATTTATCCAAATCCTCTGACCCCGAATGAAGACCCGGGGGATATACCCTTCTGAGTGGGTTAACCTGGTCAGAATATTGATGCCGATCCCGAAATGGTCTGGGTGTCGGCGCAAGACTTTAGAGCAATAAGCAAACCACCACACAGGCCCCTCTGCTGATCACGGAGGATCAGTCGCACTCCCGAAGGCCATGACCTCGATGGAGCCGGGCCAACGGTATTAATTGGAAACGGCCTCAGTGTCGAGAGGCCGGCTTTCAACGAGAAGCAGCTATTTGCAGTTGCCTGCCTTTTGATATCCCGCCGCCTGAGCCTCAGAATCAAAAGTTATTTGGTTTTTCGTGGAGACCTGACCAAAACCAGGGCACCCAATCGAGAGGTGGTAGACCTGACTTTCCGGTTACCAAGGATCGAACCCACTCCAGCTGCGCTCGGAAGGGATGGCTGGATTGGTGTCCGCGGAGGGTTGACTGGAACGGCGCTAACCACCGCATCTCCAACTGCCATGTATCCTTGCGTCCATCGACGGTCAATATCTGTGCGGTACTGAAATTTATTACGCGATGAGGATCCATTATACCAATTGCGTTTCGCATGTTGGGTTTGTGGTTTTTGTCCTGCAATGAGTATGTGTCAATACTTGCGTCTTGTATCGCTCGTTATGCTGTGCTGAGTATGTGTCAATTTATAGCAATCCTTAGATGCTCGCGCCTGTGTCAATTGAATGTATTTATTTAGCTGGCAATGCATGGGTATTGTTGGCGGACATTAATGTTTATATGTTGTGTTGCTGGCTTTTTTATTTTGACAACGGTTGCAAAGTCGTTGTAGCGTTGAAAAAAACACACAGTGTGAGCTATGAGAAATTTTGCATTTTTTGAAGTGATAATTTTAAGCGTAAGTACTTTGGGTCTGCGTGTAAAATTGGATGATAAATTAGTTAATGCAATAGAGATATTTGCAAGAGCGATGATATTGGCTGCAAGGCCCAGTAACACTGTTCGCGCATATATCAGGCATGTGGCGAAATATTTAGATTTCTTCGTGGAGATGACAAACTATCTATTGAGGAATGATCCAAGACTAGTCAGTCATGAAGAGCTGTTTGAATATTATATAGATGCCTTACGGAATGGGGCGATGTCAACAGATCCCAATGTGGTTCATGTGGTTGAAACCCTTCAGTGGAAGCGAGTTAAGGATGGAACCATCAATGCATATTTAGCTGCATTGACGGAATTTTTCACCGTATCAGAACGTTACTTTGATTCCAAAGCTCTATCTTATCTAGGGTCAGATGTAGGGGTACGAAGCTGGAATACAGGTGCGTTTCCTAGGCTGCAGTATGCGGAGAACAAAAGTGACAATAATCTTCGTAGGATAAATAGACAGTCAGCGATGGCAGGTTGTATCGCCGGTGGTATAGGGTTGGTGAAGCGAGGTTATTTACAGACTTTTTACAGTCAACAAACCTATTGGAATTACCAAAGTACGAGCTTGATTTATCTAGACTTGATTCCGCTGATTCGTTGTGTGTTGAGTCTTAGGGATAGGTGTTTGTATTATCTTTTGGTTGCGAGTGGGATGCGGGTGTCGGAGGCGTTGCAGATACTAAGGGCTGATATTGATCCGATTAAAAGAGAGGTAAGAGTCGAAAACCCTAAAGGGCGAAAAGAAGAATATTACAGAATGGGTCTAACCGCTATAGAGGTTAACTCCTTAGTTTTTAAAGGAAGAAAAAATAATGTCGTTTTTATGGTTGAACCCTATGCCGAGCTCTTTTGGTGTTCGTACGAGGAGCTATTGAATTCGTCAGATTTTCCATTATTTCGATCTGATGGAAAATTCGTTACTCATGATTTTGTGTTCTCCGCTCTTAAGGGAGATAGCAAGGGAAAGCCGTTATGCTTAACTTGTCGATCAGCAATCCGAAAAACGTTCAAAAGGAATTTTCAAACTGGCGATCAAGCGTCATCACAACACATACATGCTCTAAGGCATGCTTGGGTCACCTATGTCTGCAATGACCATCCCGCAGAGGATGGTTCGTCAGGTTTAGGAGTGGATCTAACATGCGAGGTGATTGGTCACTCAAATACTGAAGTGACGGCTGTATATAACCATACCGATATTTTGAAGCTTCAAAAAGAAGCAACAAAGGCATACCAAGTAATGGAGTTTTGGGGGAGTGTTGATTTTGATTAATTACACGCATCAACCAATCATCCATGAAAATGATCCCGAATTACTACATATGGCAATTAAAAGTTGCATCAAGGAAGCGGTTGAGTATTCAGAACGAACCGTTGATGTGCGGTCGCCATCAAGCTATGAGTCTATTACGGCTGATAAGTCAACATGCCAGTTTTATATGAAAAAATTCTTTTTTCTGGCTGTTGATGTGCATCAGCGAGTTTTCGGCCTGGAATGGATTCTGGAATGCTTCAGATATGTAAATGGGTCGAGTCAAGAAAGATCTAATGTTAATTTGGAATGTTTATTGGGTGAATGTCATGGGGATTATCGGCAGTCGGGAGGTGTGGCGTTACGGCGCGGATTATGGCTTGTGCTGGTCTTATTATTTAAGGCTGGAAAAATCCTGCTTCCAGCGGATTTTAAGGCGCTCCAGATGCGTAATCCTATTGGCGCAAACAAGACTCTAATCGATTACGGTTTTACACTTTATCCAGAGTTGATGTGGTTCTGTATATCGGCTCGTTATAAAAATGAAAAAAGCGAGTTTTGGCAGGGAGTTGATAAAAAAATATGTGAGAGAGTAGCGCAGTATGGGACTAGATTGTTTTTTATCATTGGTGCGCGCACGCCGGAGGAGATTAATTTCGATTCTATAATTGATGTTCACAGGGAGTACTATTATTTGGGGCGGAAAGGGGTGGGTGAAATACCTGTCAAAGCCATCATGGAGTACGTTTGTCACTACTATCAAGGTAGAGTGAAGTTCACCTACTTGCAATTTGTAGGTCGACTCAATGATTTACGTCTTAAGAGTGACGTAAGCATCAAGCATCGTGATACGCAAGAAGTCCAAAGAATTGATGAAAGAGGCATTCTTGATGAGGGGCAACTTATTGAGTGGTGTAAAACAACATATAAGTATAAATTTCGGTTTGACTCTATCTGCGAATCAGATGCAGTTCCTCGTGCTGCGAAAGTTGATAGTACTTTGTCACTGTGGATTGGTCTTCAAAAAAAGTATTTTGAAATTCAGCGTTATGAAAATTTAAAGTCAAGCAGCGCCGGTGTGACACTATTTAATATGTATATATTTGGATATTTGCCTCGCTGGTATAATATGTATGGTGATATGGCGCCAGTTAGTTACCCCTCCTTGGTACAGGATTTTAATCACGCTTTTTTTGTGCAGCTCGAAAGGTCTCCGGGCGCACCGATGTCTTTACTGCATTTTTTGGAACTAATCACTGTTGACAAAAAAACAACTCCGTATGTAGCAATCTCGCAGCTTGATAAATTTTTCGATTGGGTTGAGAAGCGGACTCCGCCAACTGCTGATGGTATGGCGTTTCGTAACTTGCTCACCAAAATGGATCGGCCCAGCTCCAACAGCCTCCAGGAAACTGACAAACGACCGTTTACAAAGTCAGAGTATCCGATAGCGCTAAATTATCTGTATAGATTATTTGAGGCGGTGAGGCTGATAAATAATGAAATTTTTATTGGGCGGGGTGTTGATTTTTCGATAAGTTATTTATATGGGTTGGCAGTAAGTTTGGGGTGGAAAAAAGATTTTTATATTGGGGGTCGAAAATATATCATTACCGAATTTCCAAGCATGCTTTTTAGGTCTTGGGTTTTTCCATCTGGTGGCCAATATATAAAAATTATTGCACCTCATATGGTTGTGCATCTGCTTGCTGCGTTAGATAGTGGTGCGAGACATCAAAGCATTCAGTGGTTATGTGTCGATTTTGATAAGTATGCGTCGGGCGATGTTTCGTCGAAGGATGCTCAGATTATTTGGATCTGTACAGATAAGGTAAAAGCTGATGGCTTCGATTCTGTAATTAGTTCTAAAACCCTAGAGGCTCTGAAATATCAAAAGCGAATCAGAGGTTATGTAGGTTCTGATGTTTTTGATAGGGAATTGCACTACAATGGAAATTCGAAGTCTAAGAAAGATATGCTTGTGCCATTGTTTTCTTGGGATTGCAATACAGGAATGCCATTTACCGATGCCAATTATTCAAAAACCTATAAAAATTTTCTGGTGGTATTTCAATCTTTTTTTGCGCAGCATGGTTTCGTTAAACGCTTTTATGAAATGAAGCCATACGGGTTCACATACGGTGAGAAAGTGATAGCTTCTAAGGTGGAAGTTATATTTGCAGATGCCCCTTATTGTAGGGTTAGAGTTGTTACAGATATGACGCCCCATCACACGCGGTCTAGTGCCGTGCGCGTATGGTGTGACCATATGTCAGATAGAGATACCGGTCTTTACAAAAGTGGGCAAACTGAGGAGACCGTTCGCTATTACAAACCAATGAACGAGGAGCGCATACAAGAAATAAAAACAAAAATGACTCCAATGATAGAGTCGATCTGGAACGGTACAGCAATCGACACAATTTCTTCAGCCTCCAATTTTCGAATTGCGATGAATGAGCGACCAAATGATGCGCTTGCGGATTTCAATTGTATTACGGTTTCAATGCGCCGAGATCATGCAGCGGACGGCATCGAGATGATCAGGCAAAATCGCCACAGCGGGCTTGCTTTCCATGCTACCCACATATGTGCAAGAAATAATCAGTGCACGGATAGTATGAAACTCGAAGGCCTTGAATACCGTTGTGGTCTGTGTGCATTTGCAGTAAAAGGGCTAGATCATTTAGAGGCAATTGACGTAAAAATTTTTGATCTGAGCGAGGAGGTTAGAGATCTTCACTCATTGGCTGACTCACTAAGTCCAGAAAATCAGCACGACCTAGAACGTATTGATGCAAGACTAGAAATCTGTACAGCTGATCTATTGGCCTGGACATGGAGTAGAGATGTCCTGATTACCAAGCATAAAGAATTATCTGAAAGAGGTGGTAAATTTATATCGTATCATCCAGAAGTATTGATGAAGTCAATCTCAGAAGAAAGGGTTTCGGTTGGTTGTATGAAGTACGTGCTTTCAAGGTTGTACCAGGCTGGTAACTATCCAAGTCTGCAAAGTGATGTTTTGAGAAGTAAGTTTAATATGTTGCGTATTGCACTCATGGGGAATCGGCGTGGTGTGGTTGATCTTTTCCAGAGCAGGGTTGGTGATCCGGTAGGTAGCTTGATTAATAATATTAAGTCCATGATGAAGGTCGGTGGGATTACAGTCTCTCAATTGTGCGAACGTTTGGATAAGCAAGAAAGTGCTGAGCTTTTTGATTCTTTTGAACCTTTATTGGTAGTAGTGGATGAGTAATTGCGGGCCGTGGCAGAAGAATAAAGTTTCTCTTCGATTTAAGCGTGTGGAAGAAGCGCTTAAGATTATTAAAGGATACAAGTCGAAGATCGTGCAGCCGACGGAGTTGTGCGTCTTAATCGCTCAACGCATTAGCTCTCTCGAACTTGATGATTGGAAGCGAGGGGCGCGGGAGGTTGTAAAGCCAAAACCCCTTACGCCAGAAACATTGCTTCGAAGAAAGGGGCCGTATCGAGTTTTAATTGATAATTACTTTTTTGATGTTCAAGGTGTGGGCAGCAACGTAGTTAAATTGCTTAAGGATCCTGTTGCTAATCGTATCGTGGGAATGAAAGATGTGGTTATCGGAAGGCACGAGGCAAAAATAGCAGAGCTTAACAATGTTATTGAAAGCCTTCGGGAATCGATGAAGACAAGATCTGGGGCGATATCCACATCAGTAAATCAGGAAGAATCTTCGGCATATGATTCGATGGCGTTTTGTGCAAATGCTTTTTTTGAGTTGTTGTTAAGCACAGGGTACGTAAATTTTGACGAGGTGCGAGGAGAGATTCTGCAGGTTTCACGGGCTAGAAAAGTGATTTTAGACTCTCGAAAAATCGGTGCATTTCTAAATTGGAGGGCTAGCAACATATAGCTCCTCGAACCCGACCTGCTCAAGCAACCGCTAGACTAGGTCGGTATGTATGCGGTGATCACAAATTCTACAAGGGGCATATTGAGCGTACCTTCAAGAATATATAAGGTGCTGTTTCTGTGGGGGGCTTGCTAACTGAAGACGAAGGATTACAGTCAGGCCGGCTAAGGATACAAAAAGCTGCGTTGGCGGTTTGAACGCTGAAGGTAATGGATGACCATAACGATGATTTTGATATTTAAGTGCTGAGGCACTGCATGAAGGGGCAGTAACTAGCGATTTATGCAGGCCAGTCTATTCCCTCATGAAACGCATGTATGCAACTCAGATTCGTACTGTCAACGTGCAGTTGTTTGCTCATGTATTGCATACGTTCGAACTGCCATGTTCTGCTGTTTAGGCGCGGCGTTCCACCTCCGCGACCAGATGTACCGCCGCACCCCAACGCTGCATCTACGCGACTCCGCAATGAGAAGGCCTACAAGGGTCTTTCCGCTACCTGTGGGTAGCTGTAGCGCCATGCCTGGGTTTTTGATTTCCATTTTCGCTTTGGATGCATCATTGGCGCCGGATGCGGGAGGACATCAGGAAATTTTCGCCGGGTAAGTTCGCGGAAACAGTTTGTCTGGAGTATCTGGTAAGGATGATCCGGTTGGCGGCATTTTGAAAGTCATAATCCCCTTCCTTTTGGTTGACCTATTTGAGTTTCGCTAGTGGAAGCTATGACTCGAACGCCGATCACGATTCTTGAGCGTCCGGCACAAACAATACCTCCGAGGGATCGTTCAAAGGTCTCACCTGCGCATGATCCCACCGGCAAGTGGTAGTCGACTGCCGCTACAGACGCCCCTCTGATCAGTTACTGTCCTTATCGAAGATCTGGGCGAGTGCCGATCCCCATACCGCTTCCTGCTAAATGGCTGTCACCTTCCTGGCGAACCTTTGGATCACGGCTGGCTGATCCTCTTCGTGGAGATGCTAATGCTTGGGGTATCGGCCGCGCTTGACACGATTCTCGAATGTATCGGCGCTGCTGACTATCTCGGCTGTCCTATTGGCCAATGCATCAGTAGCTGCGCATTCTAAGATATTGAAATCTAAGGATTTTATTTTTGTTTTTGGGCGTCCTGTCCCGATAAGAGTTCGAACCTGCCCTGGGACACCATATTATTCGCTACGTCCAACATTCATCATTTATCAGCTATGCGTCCATGGGGCAGGGCGGGTGCAATAGCGGGTGGATTTTCTCGATTTACCAACGATACGCAACCTCAATCAGTTCTGATTGAGGAGTCAGCTTCCCTGTCGAAAAAAACCATCTTGCGCCCTTCGCTTCGATAAGAGTCGCTCGCGGATCGATGTCCACCGCCTTTACTTAATATATGGAAAACCATATATTCGAAAGGCCATATGCGAGCTGAGCTTCACAAGGCGTTCTCACATATCGGTGTGAGTAGCGGAGGATTGCGCGGCAAGTCGATAGACGAATTTCGTGGTGAGCGTTTCGATTACGTCATCACCTTGTGTGAAAAGGCCGCAGCCGATTGCCTCTCGTTACCTGGAGCAGTAGAGGCGTTGGCCTGGAGTTTTGAAGACCCAGTGACCAGCACCAATCCGAGGCCTTCCGTTATGCCCTTCACGAAATTCATGAGCGCATCAAGCTGTTCGTTTTGGTCAAAAACAAGCGCTGAGAAACGATATGACTGACCATCTGATACCGACCACTGTTTTCAAATGCCTGGCTGACGATACTCGGGTACGCACGATGCTGCTTATCACCCGTGAAGGTGAACTGTGTGTTTGCGAGTTGACCTGCGCGTTGAACGAGAGTCAGCCAAAAATCTCGAGGCACCTCGCACAACTGCGGACTTGCGGCCTGTTGTCTGACCGTCGGCAAGGCCAATGGGTCTATTACCGGCTGCATCCAAATCTGCCGGACTGGGTTCATCAAATGCTGACTACGGTGCTCGATAACAACAAGCATTGGTTAAGTCCTGATGCAAAACGCCTTGATGAAATGGGTGATCGGCCTGAGCGGGCACTTGCCTGCTGTTGAAACCAGATCGTTTGATTCCTCCTTCCGCGCGCCATTCAACATCCTGCCCATATCGAATACATCAGCCAGTTCGACACCCAGTCGAACTCCCTCCGACAACAGATACAGAGCGCAACAACATGACTATCAAAGTTGGCATCAATGGTTTCGGTCGGATCGGTCGCCTCGCTCTGCGAGCAGCCTGGAGCTGGCCAGAGTTTGAATTCGTGCAGATCAATGATCCGGCCGGTGATGCGGTCACCCATGCACACCTGATCAACTTCGATTCTGTGCACGGTCGTTGGCACAGCGACGCCAGCGCAGAGGGCGATCATGTCGTGATCGGCGGCAAGCGCATCAAGGTGACCGCGAACAAGGCGATCGGCGACACCGACTGGTCGGGTTGCGATCTGGTGATCGAGGCCAGCGGCAAGATGAAAACCGTGGCGGTGTTGCAGGCCTACCTGGATCAGGGCGTCAAGCGTGTGGTGGTCTGCGCTCCGGTGAAGGAAAAGGGCGCGTTGAACATCGTCATGGGCGTCAACCATCAGCTGTTCAAGCCAGCTGAACATCGCATCGTCACCGCCGCTTCGTGCACCACCAACTGTCTGGCGCCCGTGGTGAAGGTGATCCACGAGAAGCTGGGCATTCGTCACGGCTCCATCACCACTATTCACGACCTGACCAACACCCAGAGCATCCTCGATCAGCCGCACAAGGATCTGCGCCGTGCGCGGGCTTCCGGCATGAGCCTGATTCCGACCAGCACCGGCTCGGCCACTGCCATCGCCGAAATTTTCCCGGAGCTGCGTGGGCGACTGAATGGTCACGCTGTACGCGTGCCGCTGGCCAACGCTTCACTGACTGACTGTGTCTTTGAGGTCGAGCGAGCCACCACTGTGGAGGAGGTGAATCAACTCCTCAAGGGCGCTTCCGAGAACGAGCTGAAAGACATCCTCGGTTTCGAGGAGCGTCCACTGGTGTCCATCGACTACCGCACCGACCCGCGCTCATCGATCATTGATGCGCTGTCGACCATGGTCATCAATGGCACCCAGGTCAAACTCTATGCCTGGTACGACAACGAATGGGGCTATGCCAACCGTACCGTCGAACTGGCCAAAATGGTCGGTCTGGCAGTCTGAGGAGCGGTCATGAAAGCGTTGTCAGCCCTCGCGCCCGAAGTGCGACAGTACCTGCTCGTGACCGGCAATTATTGGGCCTTCACCCTCACCGACGGCGCTCTGCGCATGTTGGTGGTGCTGCACTTTCACGCCTTGGGCTACAGTCCACTTCAAATTGCGGCGTTGTTTCTGTTCTACGAACTCTTTGGCGTGATCACCAACCTGGTGGGTGGTTATCTCGGCGCGCGGTTGGGCCTGAACCGGACCATGAACATCGGACTGGGCATGCAGGTCGCGGCGCTCCTGATGCTGACAGTGCCCTCGGCCTTACTGACCATCCCTTGGGTGATGGGCGCTCAGGCGCTGTCAGGAATTGCCAAAGACCTGAACAAGATGAGTGCCAAAAGCTCTATCAAGCTTCTGGTTCCCGATGGGCAACAGGGCAAACTCTACCAGTGGGTGGCCATCCTCACCGGCTCGAAGAATGCACTCAAGGGTGTCGGCTTCTTTCTTGGCGGGGCGTTGCTGGCATTGATCGGCTTCAAAGGCGCCTTGCTGGCCATGGCGGGTGTCCTGGCGTTGATCTGGATCAGCAGCCTGATCCTGCTGAAGAAGGATCTGGGTAAAGCGAAAGCCAAGCCAAAGTTTCGTGACATCCTGTCCAAGAGCCCGGCGATCAATATTCTTTCGGCGGCACGGATGTTTCTGTTCGGCGCCCGCGACGTCTGGTTTGTGGTGGCGTTACCGGTTTACCTGAGCAGCGTGTTCGGCTGGGATTTCTGGGAGGTTGGCGGCTTTCTGGCAGCCTGGGTGATTGGGTACGGCATCGTGCAATCCTTCGCGCCCAGCATCACCGGCAAGAAACGTGGGCATGTACCGGACGGTCGTGCGGCGTTTCTGTGGGCGTTGGCTTTGGCTGGGCTGCCTGCGGCCATTGCGCTCGGTCTGGATACCGGGCTGTCCCAGCAGGTATTGCTACTCGGTGGACTGATGGTCTTTGGTGCGCTGTTCGCGGTGAATTCGTCGCTGCACAGCTACCTGATCGTGTCCTATGCCAAGGAAGACGGCGTGTCGCTGGATGTGGGGTTTTACTACATGTCCAACGCCATGGGACGACTCATCGGCACGGTGTTGTCTGGTTGGGTTTATCAGGTCTATGGGCTGGAAGCATGCTTGTGGATATCGAGTGCATTCGTGCTGCTCGCAGCCTTGATTTCCATCGGGCTGCCCAAGCATTCGGTGTAGCGATCGCTGACTCCTTCTATATAGAAGGAAATGGATTGCTTCCGGTTTTCTGCACGTAATTAATAGGTCAGCCAAATTAGAGCTTGACGGCAGATTCTGGAAGCCTATAATTCGCCCCACTTCCGGCGCAGTCGAAACGGAAAACTCCTTGGTAAACAATGAGTTACGCAGTTTTTCGACAGTGGGTTGCTTCAGGTCATCGGAGCCGAAAGGAAGTTGAAAAAGAGGTGTTGACAGCAGCGAGTAACGCTGTAGAATTCGCCTCCCGCTGACGAGAGATCGACGGCGCAAGTGGTTGAAG
>NZ_RBLA01000007.1:0-358065 GCF_003634475.1 Pseudomonas sp. WPR_5_2
GGTAGTGTGGGGTTTCCCCATGTGAGAGTAGGTCATCGTCAAGATTAAATTCCGAAACCCCTATCTGCGTATGCAGGTAGGGGTTTTGTTTTGTCCGCAGGAAAGTTCGTACAGCAGTACCGGATAGGTCCACGCTGTCACAGTCTCCCGACAATGCTAAGGTTCGGCCCTAGCATTTGTATTTTCCAAGGAAGCCTTTATGCCGGACGCGACACCCCTCAGTGCTGGTTTTATGGTGGTTCACGGCAACCGCCTGGACGAGTTGCGCAGCCTGGTGGTTAGCTGGATGCGGCGTTATCCGCTGGCTCCCCTGGAGGATGAGATCGCGCTGGTACAGAGCAACGGCATTGCGCAATGGCTCAAGCTTGCACTGGCCGAAGATGCTGAAGAAGACGACATGGGCGGCTGTGGAATCGCCGCTGCCATTGATGTGCAGTTGCCCGGTAGTTTCATGTGGCAGCTCTATCGCATGGTGCTTGGTCGCGACGAAATTCCGGCGAAGTCCCTGCTCGATAAAGCCCCATTGACCTGGCGTTTGATGCGCCTGCTTCCGCAACTGATCAATCAACCGCACTTCGAGCCCTTGCAGCGCTTCCTTACCAATGACACGGACCTGCGCAAACGCTATCAGCTCGCTGAGCGGCTGGCGGATCTCTTCGACCAATACCAAGTGTATCGAGCTGACTGGCTCGAAGACTGGGCAGAAGGCCGTCATCAGTTACGCAACGGTAGAGGCGAAGCCAAACCGCTGCCGCCAGCGAATTGCTGGCAGGCAGAATTGTGGCGTGCGTTGTTGCTGGATGTCGGTGAAGAAGGCATGGCGCAGAGTCGTGCAGGTGTCCATCAGCGGTTTATCGAACGTATCAACAACCTCGACGTAGCGCCCAATGGGTTGCCCTCCCGAGTGATCGTGTTCGGGATTTCCTCTCTGCCAGCTCAAGCCCTGGAAGCGTTGGCCGGATTAGCTCGATTCAGCCAGGTGCTGCTATGCGTGCATAATCCGTGTCGTCACCATTGGGCGGACATCGTCGCCGATAAAGACCTTTTGCGGCATCAATACAAACGACAAGCCCGCAAAAGCGGCATGCCGGTTGTGCTCGACCCGCAAACCCTTCATCAACATGCCCATCCATTGCTCGCCGCATGGGGCAAGCAGGGGCGCGACTATATAAACTTGCTCGACAGCTATGATGATCCAAATAGCTATCGCTCGGCGTTTCGCGACGGGCGCATCGACTTGTTCAGCGACAGCCTGCCACTGAACATGCTCAATCAGTTGCAGGATGACATCCTCGAGTTGCGTCCACTGAACGAGACTCGCGAACGTTGGCCAGCCGTAGATCCGCATACAGATCAGTCGATCCGTTTTCACATCGCTCACAGTGCACAACGTGAAGTAGAGATCCTTCACGATCAGTTGCTCGCGCGCTTCAGCGCCGATCCACAATTGCGTCCTCGCGATGTGATTGTGATGGTCCCGGATATCGACAGCTATGCACCGCACATTCGTGCGGTGTTTGGTCAACTCGAACGTCATGATCCGCGCTTCATCCCCTTCACCCTGGCTGATCAGGGGCAGCGGGGCCGTGATCCGTTACTGATCGCCGTCGAGCATCTGCTCAAGTTGCCCGACAGTCGATTCCCTGTCAGCGAAATCCTCGATCTGCTCGACGTTCCGGCGTTACGCGCCCGCTTTGGTGTAGAGGAGCGCGACCTGCCGACCCTGCACCGCTGGATTGAAGGCGCAGGCATCCGTTGGGGCATGAATGCCGAACAGCGTGCGGGCCTCGGTTTGCCACAGGCGCTTGAGCAAAACAGTTGGCGTTTTGGCCTGCGACGCATGTTGCTTGGTTATGCCGTAGGCAGTGCCAGTGCTTGTGGTGGAATCGAGCCTTATGACGAGATCGGTGGTCTGGACGCCGCACTTATCGGCCCATTGGTTGCGCTGCTGGATGCGTTGGAAATTGCCCATCAGGAACTCATGCAGCCGGCATCGCCTCAGCAGTGGAGCGTGCGCTTGCAGGCATTGGTGTCGCTGTTCTTCCTGGCCAGCAACGAACATGACGACTTCTTGCTGAGTCAATTGGAAGAATTGCGGGAAGCCTGGCTCGAGAACTGTGAGTCGGTAGGTCTACAAGACGAACTGTCGCTGACCGTAGTCCGTGAAGCCTGGCTTGCGGGTCTCGATCAGGGGCGATTATCCCAACGCTTTCTCGCCGGTGCGGTGAATTTCTGTACCTTGATGCCGATGCGGGCGATTCCCTTCAAACTGGTGTGCTTGCTGGGAATGAACGATGGCGATTACCCGCGTGCACAGCCACCCCTCGATTTCGACCTCATGGGCAGTGACTACCGCCCTGGCGATCGCTCACGACGCGAAGATGACCGCTACTTGTTGCTGGAAGCGCTGTTGTCGGCACGAGACCAGCTATACATCAGCTGGGTCGGCCGCAGCATTCGCGATAACAGCGAACGCCCTGCTTCGGTGTTGATCGGCCAGCTCCGTGACCATCTGGCCAGCGGTTGGCGATTGACCGGGTCCGACGAAGACTTGCTTGAAGTCATTACTCAGGAACATCCGCTGCAACCTTTCAGCGCTCGTTACTTTCATGAAGGCGATGACCTGTTCAGCTACGCCAACGAGTGGCAGGTGCTTCACCACTTGACCGAGCAAGTGACTGAATGCGAGATCCTTGATCCTCATGTTCAGGAGGAGCCACTGAGTCTCGGTCAACTCCAGGACTTCCTGCGCAACCCGGTGCGGCATTTCTTCAGCCAGCGGTTGAAGGTGTTCTTCGAGGCCGCCGAAGTGCCTTTGGCGGATGAAGAGCCCTTTGTACTCGACGCTCTGCAACGCTATAGCCTCAGCGACAGTTTGCTTGAAGCAGCACTGGCTGATGCGGACAACGCCGACCAGGCACTTGAGGCGCAGGCCCGGCGTCTGCAAAACAGTGGCCTGTTACCCATGGCCGGATTTGGCGAATGCCTTCAGCGCGAACTGATCGAGCCGCTGCCGGATCTGCTGCAGCGCTATCAGCAGCTTCTGGCTCTGTGGCCAACGCCATTGACCAGCGCTCTGCCGGTGAATCTGGAGTTGCATGACCTGCGTCTTGAAGGTTGGCTCAGTGGCCTGCATCAACGTGCCGATGGTGGCTTGTTGTCCATCACCACGATCCCCAACAGCATCGGTTCGATCAAGTCGCGCAAATGGCATCGCCTGACGCGGCCTTGGGTCAATCATCTGGTCGCCTGCGCCAGTGGTCTGGCGATGACCACGGCTTTGGTGGCCAGTGATGACAGTCTGGTGCTCGCACCAATGGAGGCGGACTCCGCGCAACGGATTCTGGGTGACCTGTTGCTGGCCTGGCAATCGGGTATGCGTCAGCCATTGCCGATCGCGGTCAAGACTGCCTTCGCCTGGCTGGGTCAAACCGAACCGGTCAAAGCCGAAGCGGCGGCTCGCAAGGCTTATGAAGGTGATGGATTGACCACTGATGGTGAGCGGCGCGAAAGCGTGGCGCTGGCTCGTCAGTTCGCTGACTACGATGCCTTGGTTGCCGACGAGACATTCGTTGACTGGTGCAACGCTCTGTACCGGCCATTGCTTGAAGCCCCTTGGCGTTCGATGTCCAGTGAGGAGGCGCGCCCATGACCGGCAAAACACCTTTGGCCCTGGCATTTCCGCTGCGGGGCAGCCAACTGATCGAAGCCAGCGCCGGGACGGGCAAGACTTTCACCATTTCTGCGCTGTATCTGCGCCTGGTCCTAGGCCATGGTGGCGAGGACAGTGGTTTCGGACGCGAGCTGTTGCCTCCGCAAATCCTTGTCGTGACCTTTACCGATGCCGCCACCAAAGAATTGCGTGAGCGAATTCGTACCCGTCTGGCGGAAGCCGCCCGGTATTTCCGCGATGAAACACCGCCACCTGACAGCCTGATTGCCGACCTGCGTGAGCAGTACTTGCCCGAACAATGGTCCGGTTGCGCAAACCGCCTGGACATCGCCGCTCAGTGGATGGATGAAGCGGCGGTTTCGACGATCCACAGTTGGTGCCAGCGTATGCTGCGCGAACACGCATTCGACAGTGGCAGCTTGTTTACCCAGACCCTGGAAACCGATCACAGCGATTTGCTCGGGGAAGTCCTGCGCGACTACTGGCGGCTGTTTTGTTATCCGATGCAAGGCGATGCGCTGAATTGGGTGCGTAACAATTGGGGTGGTCCGGCGGCATTGTTGCCACGGGTTCGCGGCCTGTTTGCCAGCGAGCGGGACAACGTCGAAGGCAAGGAGCCTGCTGAACTGATCACTGAGTGTTTGCAGGAGCGGCGGGCTGCGCTACTGGAACTCAAGATGCCCTGGCGTCAATGGGCGAATGAGTTGCTCGCCATCTGCCATGAGGGTGTCACCAGCAAGAGTGTCGACGGCCGCAAGATGCAGCCGCGTTACTTCGAACCCTGGTTCGAGAAGATCAAAGCCTGGGCCGAGGACGAAACCCTTGAGCAACTGGACATCGGAACCGGCTTCACGCGCCTGACCCCCGACGGCATGGCTGAAGCCTGGAAGAAAGGCGATGTTCCCAATCATCCAGGCCTGGACGCCATGCCTGGCCTGAAGGCCTGTCTTGATGGCTTGCCGACGCCTGACGCTGCCGTTTTAAAACACGCCGCCCATTGGGTGGGTGCACGCTTCGAGGAAGAAAAACGCCGCCGCGCGGAAATGGGTTTCGACGACATGCTTTTGCGCCTCGATGCTGCCTTGCAAGCCGAGGGTGGCGAGCGCCTGGCAAGCTTGATCCGTGAGCAATTTCCGGTGGCGCTGATCGACGAGTTTCAGGATACCGACCCGGTGCAGTACCGGATCTTCGAGAGCATCTATCGCATCGAGGACAACAATCCGGAAAGCGGCCTGTTCCTGATCGGCGACCCGAAGCAGGCGATCTATGCCTTCCGCGGTGCCGACATCTACACCTACCTGCGCGCCCGTCAGGCGACCGCTGGCCGCCTGCATACCCTGGGCACCAACTTCCGTTCGAGTCATGGCATGGTCAACGCCGTAAACCATGTCTTTGAGCGCGCCGAGACTCGTGAGGCCGGACGGGGGGCCTTCCTGTTCCGTGAAAGCAATGGCGATAACCCGGTACCGTTTTTGCCGGTCGAATCCCAGGGCCGCAAAGAGGTTTTGCACATCGACGGTCAGGTGGTGCCCGCGCTGAACATCTGGCACTTGTCTGCCGAGCAGCCGTTGTCCGGTGCGGTGTACCGGCAACAGCTGGCCGCCGCGTGTGCCAGTGAAATCACCGCATTGCTCAACGGTGGGCAACAAGGTCGTGCGGGGTTCGTACGGGACGGCGACTTCAAAGGCTTGCTGCCGGCGGATATCGCGATCCTGGTCCGCGATGGCAAGGAAGCGCAGGCCGTACGTGCCGAGCTTTCCGCCCGGGGAGTGCGCAGCGTTTATCTGTCGGACAAGGATTCGGTGTTCGCCGCCCAGGAAGCTCACGACGTGCTGACCTGGCTCAAAGCCTGCGCCGAGCCGGATATCGAACGACCACTGCGGGCCGCATTGGCCTGCATCACACTGGACCTGTCGTTGGCGGAGCTGGAACGGCTCAATCAGGACGAGTTGGCCTGGGAAGCGCGGGTCATGCAGTTCCGCCGTTATCGAGAGATCTGGCGCAAGCAGGGCGTGTTGCCCATGTTGCGATGCTTGCTGCATGACTTCCAACTGCCACAGGCACTGATTGCACGCAACGATGGCGAGCGGGTGTTGACCAACCTTTTGCATCTCTGCGAGTTACTGCAACAGGCGGCCGCCGAACTGGATGGCGAACAGGCTCTGATCCGTCATTTGTCCGAGCATCTGGCGCTGTCCGGTCAGGCCGGCGAAGAGCAGATCCTGCGTCTGGAGAGTGATGAACAACTGGTCAAGGTCGTGACCATCCACAAGTCCAAGGGGCTGGAATATCCCTTGGTGTTTCTGCCGTTCATTTGCTCGGCGAAACCGGTGGATGGCAGTCGGTTGCCGCTGCATTACCACGATGCCATGGGCAAGGCTCAGGTGTCCTTGAGCCCGACCGCCGAGTTGATTGCCCTGGCCGATGATGAACGACTGGCGGAAGACCTGCGCTTGCTCTATGTGGCCCTGACCCGCGCGCAGCATGCCTGCTGGCTGGGGGTGACGGACCTGAAACGCGGCAGTAACAACAGCTCGGTGCTGCACCTGTCGGCGCTGGGTTACCTGCTGGGTGGCGGCGCGGCCTTGACCGAGCCGGCGGGGTTGAGGCGTTGGCTCGAAGACTTGCAGCAGGACTGCCCTGCACTGAGTTACAGCGAAATGCCCGAAGCCACGGGCGAGCACTACCATCCGCCGCAAAACGAAGCAGCATTGCGCGCGCCGCTGGTTCCCAAGCGCAAGGCCAGCGAAAACTGGTGGATCGCCTCCTACAGCGCCTTACGCATGAGCGACATTCTGAGCATCGGCAGTGACGAGGCGCCGGAGAGCCCGCAGGCGCAGAAGCTCTTCGACGACGAGCGTCTCGATCCGCAGGCGCCTCGGGAAATGGCTGCGGGTGGCGCCGATATCCATCGATTCCCCCGTGGCCCGAACCCCGGCACCTTTCTTCATGGCTTGCTCGAGTGGGCGGGCGACGAAGGTTTTTCTGCCACGCCGCAAGCCGTGGAGGACGCCATCGCCCGTCGTTGCAACCGTCGTGGCTGGGAAGGCTGGATCACCACGCTGAGCGATTGGCTGCAGCATCTGCTCAAATCACCGCTGCCTGTGGGAGCTGGGCAAACCCCGGTGATTTTCGAGCGCCTGACCCAATACCAGGTTGAAATGGAATTCTGGTTCGCCAGCCATAAGGTCGATGTACTCAAGCTCGATGCGTTGGTGCGCGAACATACGCACAATGGAGTTGCCCGGGTGGCCGCCGAGCCGGTGCTGCTCAATGGTATGTTCAAGGGCTTTATCGACCTGACGTTCGAACACGAGGGCCGCTACTACGTCGCTGACTACAAATCCAACTGGCTGGGCATTGATGACTCGGCCTACACCGGGCAGGCCATGGAACAGTCGATCCTCGACAACCGCTACGACCTGCAATACGTCTTGTACCTTCTGGCCCTGCATCGTCAACTCAAGGCCCGGCTTGCCGATTACGACTACGACCGGCATGTCGGAGGTGCGTTGTACCTGTTCCTGCGCGGTACGCGTGCACCCAGCCAGGGCGTGTATTTTGCCCGTCCGCCGAGGGAGCTGATCGAGCGACTGGACCGACTGTTTCAGGGGAAAGCAGAACCGAAGGCCGAACCGGCATGGGAACAGGGAGTATTGCTATGAGCCGCACCTTCGCCGATTTGCTGCCCACCTCGTTAGCCGCTGAAAGCCTGGCGAACCTCGACCCCTTGAACAGTGCGGACGACTTGCTGCTGTTGCTCACGCGCTGGGTCGAACGTGGCTGGTTGCGGGCGCTGGACAAAGCCTTCGTTGCTTTCCTCCATGAACTGGCACCGGACGATGACCCGCTGGTGTTGCTGGCGGCGGCATTGACCAGTCATCAACTGGGCCACGGGCATGTCTGCCTGGATCTGTTCGAGACATTGAAAGAACCTGACTTCGCCCTGTCACTGCCACCGGAAGGCGATCTGCACAGTGGCGCGATGTTGCTGCCGTCACAGATGCTGGAGACCCTGGACGGTGCCCATTGGTGCAAGGTGCTGGCTTCGGGCAGCCTGGTCGCATTGGCCGCTGACAGGCGTGAGGCCGTGCAGCAGCGGCCGTTGGTGTTGTCGGGAAAGCGCCTGTACTTGCGGCGCTACTGGGCCTACGAGCGGCGTATCGATCATTCGCTGCGTCAACGCCTGGCCGAACAAGAAGCAGTGCCGAGTGATTTGCTCCAGCGCCTTACCGGCTTGTTCGGTGCGGCCAGGCCCGGTGAGGTCATCGATTGGCAGAAACTGGCGTGTGCCCTCGCGACTCGCAGTGCCTTCAGCATCGTCACCGGCGGTCCGGGCACCGGCAAGACCACGACCGTCGTGCGCTTGCTGGCCTTGCTCCAGGCGCCCGCAGTGGAGGCTGGCAAGCCGCTGCGCATTCGTTTGGCCGCGCCGACCGGCAAAGCCGCGGCGCGATTGACGGAATCCATCAGTCAGCAAGTCAGAACCTTGAAAGTCGCTGAAGCCATACGCAACAAAATTCCCTCGGATGTCACCACCGTTCACCGCCTGCTCGGCAGTCGCCCCGGTACGCGACATTTCCGTCATCACGCGGGCAATCGCTTGCCGCTGGATGTATTGGTGGTGGACGAGGCCTCGATGATCGACCTGGAAATGATGGCCAACCTGCTTGATGCCCTGCCGTCGCACGCCCGCCTGGTGTTGCTCGGAGATAAGGACCAGTTGGCTTCGGTGGAGGCCGGTGCGGTGCTCGGCGATTTGTGTCGGGATGCCGAGGCCGGATGGTACAGCCCGCAGACCCGTCAGTGGCTGGAGGCGGTCAGTGGCGAAAGCCTGGAGGCCAGCGGGTTGCAGGAGGATACCCAAGGCACTCATCCATTGGCGCAACAAGTGGTGATGCTGCGCCACTCGCGACGGTTCGGCGAGGGCAGCGGAATCGGCCAGTTGGCGCGTTGGGTCAATCAGCAGCAGCCCGAAGAGGCGCGTAAGTTGCTGGCGGCTCGAAGCCACGACGATGTATTTTGCCTGCCCCTCAAGAGTGAACAGGATCGGGCACTGGAGCGTTTGTTGCTTGAAGGTCATGGCGACGGGCCGCAGGGTTATCGGCATTACTTGAGCCTGCTGCGAAACCAGCGGCCCGAGCTCGACACGCCGCTGGAGGATTCGCGCTGGATGGATTGGGCTCGACAAATCCTGCAAGCCTTCGATGCTTTCCAGTTGTTGTGCGCGGTCCGCAAAGGGCCGTGGGGTGTAGAAGGATTGAACCAGCGAGTGACCGAGGCGTTGCTCAAGGCCCGGCTGATCGACAGCGACCAGCAGTGGTATGAAGGGCGACCCGTGCTGATGACGCGCAATGATTACGGACTGGGTCTGATGAACGGCGATATCGGCATTGCGCTCAAACTTCCCGAACATGATGGACCTGAAGCGGGTAAACAGGTACTTCGGGTAGCATTCCCGCGCAATGACGGGCAGGGCGGGGTACGTTTCGTTCTGCCGAGCCGGCTCAATGATGTCGAAACCGTTTATGCCATGACGGTACACAAATCCCAGGGCTCGGAATTTGCCCATACTGCGCTGATTTTGCCGGATGCCCTGAATCCGGTGCTTACCAAGGAGCTGATCTATACCGGGATTACCCGGGCCAAGCACTGGTTCACATTGATCGAACCGCGGGCCGGTGTATTTGAAGAAGCAGTGCGGCGAAAGGTCAAGCGCTTGAGCGGGTTGATGCTGGAGCTCAAAGAAGTTATCGATGCGCCCGATTGAAGGACGCGTCTGTATCTGTAGGAGCGAGCTTGCTCCGGGCGGCGTTCCGACGATGGACTCAAGAGCGCCGCGTTTATCCAGTAAACACGCGTTTTGAAATGCGACAAAAGTAAAGTTACCGACCGGTTCGGAAAGCCCGCCTGGTTTCAATCATTTTTACTGGCAAGGCCTTTCACTCCTTTATCGATACGCAGTAGGCGTCAATGACCCACATGAAAAAAATAATAAATTACTGCCGGAATTCTTTTTGGAAGCGATGGCTTCGCCAACGCAAATACAAATTGGCTGGCGGGGTGTCATCGCTTAACGCGAGAACTACTTTGGTTCTTGAAGAAGGTGTCTCGCTGGGGCATTTGGTCATCGAGGCCAGGCGTTTGAGCATCGGGGCCCATACCTATATTCGCAGCGGTTGTGTGCTGTCCACGGTAGCTTCAATTGGGCGGTTTTGTTCTATTGGCAATAACTGCCATATCGGGCAGGAAAAAAACACTCACCCTTCAAACTGGGTAAGCTCCCATCCCTTTCAGTACACCGATACAGGGCTGTCCTACGAGCCTGTCATCGCTGATGTCACTATCGGCGATGACGTATGGATCGGGCACAGCGCCATGATCATGGAGGGCGTCACGGTCGGTACGGGCGCCATTATCGCTACCCGTGCATTGGTTGCTCATGATGTTCCGCCCTATGCGATAGTCGCTGGCGTGCCGGCGAAAGTGGTCAAGTATCGGCATCCTCCAGAAATCACTTCCAGGTTGTTGAACAGCAAGTGGTGGGAATGTGAAGTCGAGTTTCTTCAGAACTTGCGTCTGGATGACCCGGATGCCGCTTTGCCGGAATTGATAAATAAGCGCCACGATAATCTGGCCAGCTACCAGCAGATCGAAGTAACCCGCAAGGGATGCCGTTCAATGCCTTCCATGCCCCGTGGCGAAGACAGTATCGAGTCCAGGCAAGCGCTCAATCAACAAACCGCAACTCCCGCGTTTCACCCAACAACAGTGGGCCATTCAGTTCAGTCACCTCGCGTATGTAATCCCACAGCAGGGTAATCCGCTTGAGCTTGCGCAGGTCTTCGCGGCAGTACATCCAGAACTGCCGGGTGATATTGATTTCGTCCGGCAACACTGGCAGCAGGCGAGGGTCCTGAGCCGCGAGGAAGCAGGGCAGGATCGCCAGTGATCGCCCTTGCTGCGCCGCCACGAACTGGGCTATCACGCTGGTACTGCGCAGATTGGCGCTGGCGCCGGGCAGGACGTTGGCCAGGTACAACAGTTCCGAGCTGAATGCCAGATCGTCGACATAACTGATGAATGAATGCTTGCCCAGGTCGGCCGGGCGGCGGATGGCCGGGTGTTTGTCCAGGTATTCCTGGGTCGCGTACAGCTGGAGTCGGTAGTCGGTCAGTTTGCAGCAGACGTACGGGCCATGTTCCGGGCGTTCCAGGGCGATAACGATATCCGCCTCGCGCTTGGACAGGCTGATGAAGTGCGGCAGCGGCAGGATGTCCACCGAGATCGCCGGGTAGGCATCCACAAAATGGCTTAGCTGTGGGGTGATGAAGAAACTGCCGAAACCTTCGGTGCAGCCCATGCGCACGTGACCGGACAGCGCCACTCCGGACCCTGAAACCTGTTCACAGGCCATGTGCAGCGTGCTTTCGATCGATTCGGCATAACCCATCAAACGCTGACCTTCAGCGGTCAGCACAAAGCCAGTGGTCCGGGACTTCTCGAACAATAACGTGCCCAATGAGGCTTCCAGCGAACTGATGCGTCGGGACACAGTGGTGTAGTCGACCGCCAGGCGCTTGGCTGCGGTGCTGGCTTTACGGGTCCGGGCGACTTCAAGGAAAAACTTGAGGTCATCCCAGTTCAACGAGCCTAACGAGGTGATATTTTTTTGCATGTTGGACCGGCTTTTATGTGCGTTCTTATCAGAAGTTTGCACATCTATACTCCAGAAACAGCCCGATAACCAATCGCGGCGCAAGGCTCCTCTCAAGGCGGCTATCCCGCCTTGACTCCCTGATAGCTCTCTTCCACAAGAATAACGCCCAGGAGACCCCCATGAACGCACCGATCACATCTAACGAAACCACCGTACAAAAGGTCAAATTATTGATCGATGGCGAGTGGGTCGAATCCAAGACCACCGAATGGCACGACATCGTTAACCCGGCTACCCAGCAAGTGCTGGCCAAAGTGCCATTCGCTACCGCTGAAGAAGTCGACGCAGCAATCAGTGCGGCCCATCGCGCCTTCCAGACCTGGAAGCTGACACCGATTGGCGCGCGGATGCGCATCATGCTCAAGCTCCAGGCACTGATTCGCGAACACTCCAAGCGCATCGCCGCGGTGCTGAGCGCCGAGCAGGGCAAAACCATTGCCGACGCCGAAGGCGACATTTTCCGTGGCCTGGAAGTGGTTGAGCACGCCTGCTCCATCGGCAGCCTGCAAATGGGTGAGTTCGCTGAAAACGTCGCGGGTGGTGTCGATACCTACACCCTGCGTCAGCCGATCGGTGTGTGTGCCGGCATCACCCCGTTCAACTTCCCGGCGATGATCCCGTTGTGGATGTTCCCGATGGCCATCGCCTGTGGCAACACCTTCGTCCTCAAGCCGTCCGAACAGGACCCGATGTCGACCATGCTGCTGGTGGAGCTGGCCATCGAAGCCGGCATTCCGGCCGGTGTGCTGAACGTCGTGCACGGTGGCAAGGACGTGGTGGACGGGCTCTGCACCCACAAGGACATCAAGGCCGTTTCCTTCGTCGGTTCGACGGCGGTCGGTACTCATGTCTATGACCTGGCCGGCAAACACGGCAAGCGCGTGCAATCGATGATGGGCGCGAAGAACCATGCCGTGGTGCTGCCCGATGCCAATCGCGAACAAGCGTTGAATGCGCTGGTGGGTGCCGGTTTCGGCGCGGCCGGGCAGCGCTGCATGGCCACGTCGGTCGTGGTGTTGGTGGGCGCGGCGAAGCAATGGCTGCCAGACCTGAAGGCGCTGGCGCAGAAACTCAAGGTCAATGCCGGCAGCGAGCCAGGCACCGACGTCGGTCCGGTGATCTCGAAAAAGGCCAAGGCGCGAATTCTCGATCTGATCGAGAGCGGCATCAAGGAAGGCGCGAAACTGGAACTGGACGGTCGCGAGATCACGGTTCCCGGTTACGAGAAAGGCAACTTTGTCGGCCCGACCTTGTTCTCCGGCGTGACCACCGACATGCAGATCTACACCCAGGAAATCTTCGGCCCGGTACTGGTGGTACTGGAAGTCGCCACCCTCGATGAGGCCATTGCTTTGGTCAACGCCAACCCGTTCGGTAACGGCACGGGCCTGTTCACCCAGAGCGGTGCGGCGGCACGCAAATTCCAGAATGAAATCGACGTCGGCCAGGTGGGTATCAATATCCCGATTCCGGTGCCGGTACCGTTCTTCAGCTTCACCGGTTCCCGTGGTTCCAAACTCGGCGACCTCGGCCCGTATGGCAAGCAAGTGGTGCAGTTCTACACTCAGACCAAGACCGTCACCAGCCGCTGGTTTGATGACGACAGCGTCAACGACGGTGTGAACACCACCATCAACTTGCGTTAAGGAGCCGGACATGAAAATCGCTTTTATCGGTCTGGGCAACATGGGCGCGCCGATGGCGCGCAACCTGATCAAGGCCGGTCACTCGCTCAATCTGGTCGACCTGAACAAAGCCGTGTTGGCGGAGTTGGAACAATTGGGCGGCACCATCAGCTCCTCGGCCCGTGACGCGGCAAAAGGTGCAGAACTGGTGATCACCATGCTGCCGGCCGCCGTGCATGTGCGCAGCGTCTGGCTGGGTGAAGACGGCGTACTCGCCGGTATCGGCAAAGGCGTGCCGGCGGTGGATTGCAGCACCATCGATCCGCAGACCGCCCGTGACGTGGCCGCCGCTGCGGCCAAACAGGGCGTGGCCATGGCCGATGCGCCGGTCTCCGGCGGTACGGGCGGTGCGGCAGCCGGGACGCTGACTTTCATGGTCGGTGGCACTGCGGAACTGTTCGCCACCCTGCAACCGGTGCTCGCGCAGATGGGCCGCAACATCGTCCACTGCGGCGAAGTCGGCACAGGGCAAATTGCCAAGATCTGCAATAACCTGCTGCTGGGGATTTCCATGGTCGGCGTCAGCGAGGCCATGGCCCTGGGCGATGCCCTGGGTATCGACACCAAAGTGCTCGCGGGCATCATCAATAGCTCCACCGGGCGTTGCTGGAGTTCGGAGATGTACAACCCGTGGCCGGGCATCGTCGAAACGGCTCCGGCTTCGCGCGGCTATACCGGTGGTTTCGGTGCCGAATTGATGCTCAAGGATCTGGGCCTGGCCACGGAAGCGGCACGTCAGGCGCACCAACCGGTGGTGCTTGGCGCGGTGGCCCAGCAGCTGTATCAGGCGATGAGTCTGCGGGGCGAAGGCGGCAGCGACTTCTCGGCGATCATCAATAGCTATCGCAAGCCGTTGTAACTGGCTGAAAACCTGTGGGAGCGAGCCTGCTCGCGAAAGCGGTCTGTCAGTCACATTGATGCTAAATGTGCCGGCGCATTCGCGAGCAGGCTCGCTCCCACAGGGTATTGAATAGGCGCATCGACATTTGCCGGGAAATCACGTCGGGTGATCTCCCGGCTTTTTTATGTCTGAAAGATCTCGCTCAGGTTCGTTCGCTCATCCGCACACTGGCAAAAGTCGATTCATTTCTCGCCTGCTCGAGGGCCGTCAGCGGCCGGGCCGATGCCGGCTGAGCAATGGCAAGCACCGCCGGCCTGCGACTCATTTCCGAACCGGCCCGCTCATCGCTCGGTGGAACGCCGAAGTGCTCGCGATAGCATTTGGAAAAGTGTGGCGTGGACACGAAACCGCAGACCGTCGCCAGCTCAATAAGCGACATCGATGTTTGCTTGAGCAATTGCCGCGCCCGGATCAGGCGCAATCTGAGGTAGTAACGCGATGGCGTGCAGTTCAGGTATTTCTGGAACAGCCGCTCCAGCTGCCGACGTGACAGGTCCACATACTCGGCCAGATTATCCAGGTCGATCGTCTCCTCGAGGTTGGCCTCCATCAACGCGACGATTTCTTGCAGCTTGGGCTGATGAGTGCCCAGTACGTGCTTGAGCGGTACGCGCTGATGGTCCTGCTCGTTGCGTATGCGCTCGTAGACAAACATCTCCGAAATGGCGGCCGATAATTCACGGCCATGATCGCGACCGATCAGGTGCAGCATCATGTCCATCGGCGCGGTCCCGCCGGAGCTTGTGAACCGGTTGCGGTCGAGGGTAAACAGACTGGCGCTCATGCTGACCCGCGGAAAAGCTTCCTGCATGGCTGCCAGAAATTCCCAATGCACGCTGCACTCGTATCCGTCGAGCAGACCGGCTTTGGCCAGTGCCCAGCTACCGGTACATATACCCCCCAGGCGCCGGGATTGACGCGCCAGGGCTTTGAGCCAGGTGATGTGCTCGCGGGTGACCACGCTCTGGATACCTACACCACCGCAGACGATCACCGTGTCTGCCACCCCCGGCTTGTCCCAGGAAGCATCGGGGGTGATCGGCACGCCGTCACTCGCCCAGACGGGCTGGCCGCCGGGGCTGAACGTATGCCAGCGATACAACTCCTGCCCCGATAACTGATTGGCCATGCGCAATGGCTCCACGGCGGAGGCCAGGGAAATCAGGGTGAATTGATCCAGCAGCAGAAAACCGACGCATTGGGTCGGCTTGCCGTCCAACGGGGTGGACCTTGATGACATCGTGGCCATGTCCTTACGAAAAGCGATGACGGCCAGCGGCACGGTAGCGTGGAACGCCATGCCGCTGGTATGCGCAACCGGTATCTCTCCCGGGTTATCCCACGGACGTCGCGCTTGCAGGCTGCGCAGGATGGCGCGAGGTGACCAGGCCGATAAAGGAAATTGCCAGTGCCAGGCCGATGGTCGTCGTCACTTCGGTACGGTGTTGCGGCGAGACCATCATCACTGCCAGCGCAGCGCAAATGAACACGATCACCAACCATGTCAGCCAAGGGAACAGCCACATGCGGAAGGTCAGTTCGACGTTCTGTCGACACAACATCCGGCGCATGCGCAACTGCGACACTGCAATGGCCAGGTACACCACCAAGGCAATCGCGCCGGAACTGGCCAGCAGGAACTCAAACAACCCGGCAGGCATGAAGTAGCTCCAAACGGTAATCGCTGCACCCAGCACGGTACTGGCGATGACCGCCGCCCGTGGCACGCCTTCGGAGGAGGTCGCCTTCAGCGCTTTCGGCGCATCCCCGCGCCGTCCCAGCGAGTACAGCATGCGCGAGGCGATGTAGATCGATGAGTTCATGCAACTGGCCACGGCGATCAGCACCACTACGTCCACCATGAACTTGGCGTGGGGAATGTTCATGATTTCCAGCGCTCGCTGGTAGGAACCCACCTCGGCCAGCAGCGGATCGTTCCAGGGCACCACGGAGATGACCACGAAAATCGACAACAGATAGAACACGCCAATACGCCAGATCACCGAACGCGTGGCCTTGGCGATGTTCTGCGAAGGATTGTCGGATTCGGCGGCGGCGATGGTGACCGCCTCGGTACCGATGAAGCTGAACATGATCGTGATGAAGGCGCCGACGACCGCCGACAGGCCATTGGGAGCGAACCCGCCGTGTTCGGCCATCAGGCCGCTCAAGCCGCTGACTTGCCGATCGGGAATCCAGCCCATCAACACCGCGAAACCCACGCCGATGAAACCAATGATTGCCACGACCTTGGCCATGGCGAACCAGAATTCGAATTCGCCGTACTTGGAGACACTGAACAGGTTGGTGATCACCAACGCAATGATCGACATCAGGGCGAACAGCCAGGCATCAATCTGGGGAAACCACTGGTTCAGCACATGACCGGCGGCCAGCGCTTCGATCGGGATCACCAGCACCCAAAACCACCAATAGAGCCACCCGATGGTGAAGCCCGCCCAACGGCCGATGGCCTGGTCGGCATAGGTGGAGAACGAGCCGGTGTCGGGATTGGCCACCGCCATTTCACCGAGCATGCGCATGACCAGAACGACCAGCAGACCCGAGAACAGATAGGCCAGCAATACGGCGGGGCCAGCGGCCGCGATGGCATGCCCCGAGCCTACGAACAAACCGGCGCCGATAATCCCGGCGATAGACAACATGGTGACGTGACGAGGCTTGAAGCCCTGCGCCAATTGGCCACTGGAATCCTTTGAGCTCGGGCTAATCATTATTTTTCTTCTCTGGTGAACGACATTTGAGCGTGCTGATGGGGGCGGGAGAGTGTCACGGTTGCCGGATGCCCTTTCTGAACGCCGCGCTCTCCAGGCGCCGCCATTCTTGTCAGACCCATCATCGCGATGAGGTTGTATCGGTGAAAAGCAGCGCCACCTTACCCGGCTTGTCCGACAAACCAGTTTCCTGATTGCGCCACCTCGGTGTCTGATATCGACACGGACAAGCTTTGCGTTCGTTATGAAAACCAATGGGTCACCGAGTGGCAAAAAGCAATCACCTGTTTTTTTCGAGCGTTCTGCCGATGTAGCGGCGAAGCGTATAGCGCGGGTGTTTTGAGCAGGGAGGGGGGGAGCAGGAGGGGATCCGAGTGCGGCTATGGAGTGCGTATTGCGCAATGAGTCGTTACTCGGGTAACGACTCATTGCGGGTGTCGCTTTTGTAACCGGGTGTCGTTTTGCTCAGGGATCAGGCAAACACAAAATACTTGCGCACGGTTTCCACCACTTCCCAGGTGCCTTTCATCCCCGGCTCGATGACGAAAATATCACCGGCGCGCAGGTGGATCGGCGCCATGCCTTCCGGGGTAATGATGCAGTAGCCTTCCTGGAAGTGGCAGTATTCCCACTTCACGTATTCCACATACCACTTGCCCGGCGTGCAGATCCAGGTGCCCATGATCTTGCTGCCGTCTTCGCTGGTGTAGGCGTTGAGGTTGACGGTATGCGGGTCGCCTTCGAGTTTTTCCCATTTGCAGGCGTCGAGTACGGGCAGCGGGTGGGTGTCGCGAAGAACGGTAATCGGTGCGGTCATGATGACTCCGGGCGTTGGTGGAGAGCTGAAGCCGCACCCTATCGGGCTTGGCCCGGTATCAGTTGTCTGTGCTCGACACTGAGGTATCCAGAAGCGCTCGATCATTTGCGCACCCCATGAAAAACGCCCCGGCATTCATCGAATGCCGGGGCGTTTTATTTTGCGGGGTTACTGAGCCACTGGCAGGTTTCGATGCCTGGCCATGCGCAACCGGTAGCAACCGTAGATGAGCAGCACCCACACCGGCATGGCGTAGACCGAGGCGCGTACCGGCGGAATCATCCAGATGACGCAGATGATCACGGCCATGAACGCCAGGCACAGGTAATTGGTGTACGGCGACCAGAACGCCTTGAAGCCGGGCACGATGCCGCGCTGGCCCATGGCCTTGCGAAACTTCAGGTGCGTCAGGCTGATCAGCGCCCAGTTGATCATCAGGGACGCGACTACCAGGGCGAACAGCAACTCCAGCGCTTCGTGCGGAGCGATGAAGTTGACCAGTACAACCAGCATCGTAATCAGCGCCGATACGCCCAGCGCCAGCAATGGCACGCCCTGCTTGTTAAGTTTCATCAGCACCTTGGGTGCGTCACCTTGCTCGGCCAGGCCGTAGAGCATGCGGCTGTTGCAGTAGACGCCACTGTTGTAGACCGACAGCGCCGCGGTGAGCACCACGAAGTTGAGGATTTGCGCGGCGGTGTCGCTGCCGATCAAGGCGAAGATCTGCACGAACGGGCTGCCGCTGTAGGCATCGCCCGAAGCGCCCAGGGTTTGCAGCAGTTGGTCCCACGGATACAGCGACAGCAGCACGGTGAGTGCGCCGACGTAGAAGATCAGCACCCGGTAAACCACCTGGTTGATGGCCTTGGGAATGACCTTGCGCGGTTCGCTGGCTTCAGCGGCGGTGATGCCGACCAGCTCCAGGCCGCCGAAGGAGAACATGATGAACGCCATCGCCATCAGCAGGCCGCTGTAGCCGTTGGGGAAGAACCCGCCGTGGTCCCACAGGTTGCTCACCGAGGCCTGCGGGCCGCCGGTGCCACTGAACAGCATGTAACAGCCCAGGACGATCATGCCGATGATGGCCACGACCTTGATGATCGCGAACCAGAATTCCATTTCACCGAACACTTTGACGTTCAGCGTGTTGATCAGGTTGACCAGCACAAAGAACACCGCGGCGCTGACCCAGGTCGGCACCTCTGGCCACCAGAACTGCACGTACTTGCCGACGGCCGTCAGCTCGGCCATGCCCACCAGCACATAGAGCACCCAGTAGTTCCAGCCGGACAGGAAGCCGGCGAAGCCGCCCCAGTAGTTATGGGCAAAGTGGCTGAAGGAGCCGGCGACCGGTTCCTCGACAATCATCTCGCCGAGCTGGCGCATGATCAGGAACGCGATGAAACCGGCAATCGCGTAGCCGAGGATCATCGACGGTCCGGCGGACTTGAGCACGCCGGCGGAGCCCAGGAACAGTCCCGTACCAATGGCTCCACCCAGGGCGATCAGTTGAATATGTCGATTTTTCAACCCCCGCTTGAGCGTCCCCTGTTGCACTATTTCATCCGCCATCTGGTTCCCTTCTGGTTGTTGTGGCCAGGCCTGATTTCAAAGGTCGAATATTACTCTGGCTCACCTCTTCGTCATACCGCCGCGCATTGCCGTGAACGCAGGTTTTCAAGGGGTTTCACGGCTGTTTGCGGTATGTAGGGCCTGAAGCAAGGCTTTGGCATAGCCTGGCAGGTGATCGAACGAGCGTGCGCACAACAGCAGTTTGCGCTGTGCCCATGGCTCTTTCAGCGCGAAGCTCTTCAAGGGTTGATCGACCGTCCGGCGTCGCAAGGCGGCCAACGGCACAATGCCGAGCCCGGCACCGTGAGCGACCATGCGCATCACTGCGTCGAAGCCTTCGGCACGGATGCGGATCTGCATGCGCAGGCCAGCGTGCAGGGCCTGTTCTTCCAGGTACACGGCCAAGGCGCTGTTGGCGGTCAGGCCGACAAAGTAATGCTGCAAGGTATCGGTGAAGCTCGGCGCTTCGCCTTCACCCAGGGGATGCCCGGGCGGCATGATCAGCACCAGCGGATCGTCGCGAAAGGGCAGGGTGTCGAGGGTGTGGGTGTCGACTGCATCGGAGACGATCCCCAGGTCCGCCGCACCCTGGCGCAAGGCGTGGGTGATGCGCGCGCTGGGCAGTTCCTGCAGATCGATGTCGAGGTTGGGATGGTCGCGCAGGAAATCGGCGAGCACTTCCGGCAGGTACTCGGTGATTGCCGTGGTGTTGCACAGCAATCGCACCTGGCCTTTAACGCCGTTGGCGTATTCGGCGAGGTCCTGCTGCATGCGCTCGGCGTGTTGCAGCAGGGTGCGGGCGTGCCGGGCCAAGGCCTTGCCGGCAGGTGTAGGCGTGACGCCGCGCCGCCCGCGCTCCAGGAAGTCGATACCCAAGGAGGCTTCCATGGCCCGGATGCGCGCACTGGCGGCTGCCAGGGACAAATGGCTGCGGGCGGCGCCGGCGGTGATGTTGCCAGTGTCGAGGATGTTCAGGTAGAGGCGCAGGTCGGTGAGGTCGAAGTGCATCGGTACAACCTTGAAAGTGATGTTGTCTGGGCGGGCGTCTTCGCGAGCAGGCTCGCTCCCACATTTGAAATGCATTCCCCTGTGGGAGCGAGCCTGCTCGCGAAGGGGCCGGTAGCCTCGGCCTAAATTTCAGCCTCTTGGCGGGTGAGAGGCACCCTCAGTATATGGCAGATTTTCAACCGACCCTGCCGGGCTCACCATAGCCCCATGAATACACTCACCGCGTTCTACCAAAACCTCGGTCTGGCCCTTTCAATACTGGTCATCGCCACCTTCCTGCTGGCCGGCATGATCAAGGGCGTGATCGGTCTCGGCCTGCCGACCATCGCCATGGGCTTGCTCGGTCTGGCTATGGCACCGTCGCAGGCTGCGGCGCTGTTGATCATTCCGGCAACGCTGACCAATGTCTGGCAACTGGCATTCGGTGGTCATTTGCTCGGGCTGATCAAGCGGCTGTGGCCGATGTTGCTGGCCATTTTCATCGGCACCGGTGCGGGCACCCTGTGGATCGGCATGGCGGGTGGGCACTGGGTGGTGCGGGGATTGGGGGCGGCGTTGTTGCTCTATGCATTGAGCGGGCTGTTCCTGCCGGCCTTGCGTGTCAGTGGGCGCAACGAAGCCTGGCTCGGTCCGTTGTGCGGGGGACTGACCGGTGTGATCACCTCGGCCACCGGCGTGTTCGTGATTCCCGCGGTGCCGTACCTCCAGGCGCTGGGTTTGAGCCGGGATGAACTGGTGCAGGCGCTGGGACTGTCGTTCACCGTCTCGACCCTGGCCCTGGCCGGCGGGTTGTTATGGCGCGGCGCCCTCGGTGGTGGTGAGTTGAGCGCGTCGCTGTTGGCGCTGATCCCGGCAGTGCTCGGCATGTGGCTGGGGCAGTGGTTGCGCCAGCGGATCAGCGCCGTGTTGTTCAAGCGCGTGTTCTTTATCGGCCTGGGGTTGCTCGGCGGCCATCTGTTGATCAGCGGCTAGCGGACGAGGCGCTGATCATCTCGATGGCGCGGATCTCGAAATCCCGCTCCAGGTACTCATCGCGCTGCTCAAGAAACTGCTTCATGTGAGGCAGGTTCGAATGCACATCGAGGTGGGCCTGGGACTGCCAGATCTCGTAAAAGATAAACAGGGTCGGGTCCTGTTTGTCGCGCAGCATGTGGTATTCGATGCAACCCGGTTCGGCACGACTCGCTTCCACATGACGACTGAAAAACGCTTCGAAGGCGTCGGATTTTTCCGGGCGGGTCTTGGCGTGCAGGATGAAGCCTTGCATTTCACTCATGAACAATTCTCCTCAAGTCAGAATTGGCCCCAGTCTAAGACAACAATCCCGTCCTGATTCGTGCGTATGGGTCAAATGAATTTTGTCCCGCGAGTGCTTATTCCGCGCGAGGCCGATCGTTACGCTGCCGCCATCCATTTCTGACCTTCCCGAGACCTCTCATGAAAAAAGTACTGTTGCTCAATGGCGGCAAAAAATTCGCTCACTCCGATGGCCGCTACAACGCCACCCTGCATGAAGCCGCGTTGAGCGTGCTGGACCGTGGTGGTGTGGACGTCAAAGCCACGTTCATCGACGAGGGTTACGACGTTGCTGAAGAAGTCGCCAAATTCCTCTGGGCCGACGTGATCATTTACCAGATGCCTGGCTGGTGGATGGGCGCGCCGTGGACCGTCAAGAAATACATCGACGAAGTCTTTACCGAAGGTCATGGCAGCCTCTACGCCAGCGACGGCCGCACCCGTTCCGACGCCTCGCAGAAGTACGGCAGCGGCGGCCTGATTCAGGGCAAGCAGTACATGCTGTCGTTGACCTGGAACGCACCGCAGCAAGCCTTCGACGACCCGACCGACTTCTTCGAAGCCAAAGGTGTGGACGCGGTGTACTTCCCGTTTCACAAAGCCAACGAATTCCTCGGCATGACCGGTTTGCCGACGTTCCTCTGCGTGGATGTGATGAAGCGCCCGAACATCGAAAGCGATGTGGTGCGTTATGAACAGCATTTGACCGAGGTGTTTGGCCTTAAGGCGTAACGCTCGGCTACTATCGAAAGCATGACCCAAAAAAACCGTCGCTGAATTTTCGATAAGGAAAGCAGGTGAAAGCCAGATCCGATGAGTTGCAGATTTTCGTCTGCGTGATTGAGTGCGGGTCGATTTCGGCGGCGGCCGAGCAGGTCGGGCAAACGCCGTCGGCGGTCAGCCGCACGCTGTCGCGGCTGGAGGCCAAGCTCGATACGACGTTGATCAATCGCACCACGCGGCGCATGGACCTCACCGAGGAAGGCAAGTATTTCTTCGAGCACGCCAAGCTGATTCTTGATCAGATGGACGAACTCGAAGAGCGCTTGTCCTCCCGCCAGCAAACACCGTCCGGGCGCTTGCGCATCAATGCCGCCTCGCCGTTCATGCTGCACGCCATCGTGCCCTACATCGATGAGTTCCGCGGGCTCTACCCCGATATCCAGCTCGAACTCAACAGCAACGACCTGATCATCGACCTGCTCGAACAGAGCACCGACATCGCCATCCGCATCGGCACGCTGACCGACTCGACCCTGCACGCCCGCTCCCTGGGCTGCAGTCCGTTGCACATCGTCGCCAGCCCGGCGTACCTGGAAAAGCACG
Source organism: Pseudomonas sp. WPR_5_2 (assembly GCF_003634475.1). Lineage (NCBI taxonomy): Bacteria > Pseudomonadati > Pseudomonadota > Gammaproteobacteria > Pseudomonadales > Pseudomonadaceae > Pseudomonas > Pseudomonas sp. WPR_5_2. Next base: position 22,734 of record NZ_RBLA01000007.1, read on the forward strand.
GTACACCGACGGCGGTGGCGGATCTGTCCGGCCATTCGCTGCTGGGCTTCACGCATAACGAAGGCCTCAACCAATGGCCGCTGCGCCATGTGCAGGGTGATCGCTGGCCGATCCAGGCGTCGCTCGGTGCCTCCAGCGGCGAGACCATCCGCCACCTGGCGCTGGAGGGCCAGGGCATCGCCAGCCTGTCGCACTACATGACCATCGAGGACATTCGTGCCGGGCGCTTGAAAGTGTTGCTGGCGGAGTTCAACAGTGGTTATCGCCAGCCCATCAACGCCGTGTACTACCGCAACTCGCAATTGGCGCTGCGAATCCAGTGTTTCCTGGACTTCATCCAGAGCAAGTTGGCGCTTTATGCGAGCTCGGATTTCAAGGACTGATTCGTGATCCCTGCGCAAGAGTGAATTGGGTCAGCGGGGATTTTTCGTCACGGATCTCTCCCTGATACTCGTTGCATCACTTATCAACGCAGGGAGTTTCTCCATGAACGTATTCGTTACCGGCGCTGCCGGTTTTATCGGCGGCTCTATCGCCACAGGCCTGATCAAGGCCGGTCACAACGTCACCGGTCTGGTGCGCAACGCCGAACAAGCGGATGAGCTGAAAGCGCTGGGTATCACGCCAGTGATCGGCACGCTGGATGACAGTGCACTGCTGGCGGACCAGGCCCGGTCCGCCGACGCCGTGATCAACGCCGCCAGCAGCGACCATCGCGGCGCGGTGGAAGCTTTGCTCAATGCCTTGCGTGGCTCCAACAAGGTATTTCTGCACACCAGCGGTTCAAGCATCGTCGGCGATGCGTCGGGCGGCCAATCCAGTGACGTCATTTACTTCGAAGACAACCTGCCGGAGCCGACCGTGGACAAGGCCGCGCGGGTGGCAATCGATAACCTGATCCTCGCTGCGGCGAAGGACGGGGTGAACTCGGCGGTCATTTGCAACACCCTGATCTACGGCCACAGCCTGGGTGTCCATCGCGACAGCGTGCAACTGCCGCGCTTGCTGAAACAGGCGCGTAAAAGTGGCGTGGTTCGCCATGTCGGCACCGGCCAGAACATCTGGTCCAACGTGCACATCGAAGACGTGGTGTCGCTGTACCTGCTGGCGCTGACCAAGAATATCCCGGGCACGTTCTACTTCGTCGAAAGCGGCGAAGCGTCGTTCATCGACATGACCACTGCCATGGCGCAGGCGTTGAACCTGGGCGAGCCGCAAGACTGGCCGCTCAAAGACGCCGAGGCTGAGTGGGGCTACGAGATGGCCAACTATGGCCTGGGTTCCAACAGCCGTGTTCGCGGCAAGCATGCGCGGGAGTTGTTGGGGTGGGTGCCCAAACGCACGTCGGTGGTTGAGTGGATTCTTCACGAAATGGTGTGAGTTCGCTGTAGTCCGCGTTGCCACCTTCGCGAGCAGGCTCGCTCCCACATTTAATATCATCGCTCACGGATTTTGTGTTCGACGAAGATCCACTGTGGGAGCGAGCCTGCTCGCGAAGGCATTTCTGAAGTTCCAACAACTGGCCGGGCTGCCCTCGATTCCGTAACATCCGCACACTCTTTCTCGCTATTCCCTGCGGTCCCCCATGAAACCAAAACACCTGCGCGCCGATGTCCTGGCCGGCCTCACCACGTCTTTTGCCCTGTTGCCCGAATGCATCGCTTTCGCGCTGGTGGCCCATCTCAACCCGCTGATGGGGCTGTATGGCGCGTTCATCATTTGCACGCTCACCGCGCTGTTCGGTGGCCGGCCGGGGATGGTGTCCGGGGCTGCGGGGTCGATGGCGGTGGTGATTGTCGCGCTGGTGGTGCAGCACGGTGTGCAGTACTTGCTGGCCACTGTGTTGCTGGGTGGTTTGATCATGTCCGCCTTCGGTTTGCTCAAGCTCGGCAAACTGGTGCGCATGGTGCCGCACCCGGTGATGCTCGGTTTCGTCAACGGCCTGGCGATCATCATCGCGCTTGCGCAGTTGGAACATTTCAAGCGTGGTGATGCGTGGCTGAGCGGCGCGCCGCTGTACATCATGATTGGCCTGGTGGCTGTCACCATGGCGATTGTCTACGTGCTGCCGCGCCTGACCCGCGCGGTGCCGCCCGCACTGGCGGCGATTCTGGGGGTGGGCCTGGCGGTTTATCTATTGGGCCTGCCGACCCGCACCCTCGGCGACATGGCACACATTGCCGGCGGCTTGCCGACCTTTGCGTTGCCGGACATTCCGTGGAATCTGGACACCCTGCGCATCATTGCCCCTTACGCGATCCTGATGGCCTTGGTCGGCCTGCTGGAAACCCTGCTGACCCTGAACCTCACCGATGAAATCACCGAGAGCCGCGGTTATCCGGACCGAGAGTGCGTGGCGCTGGGGGCGGCGAATATGGTGTCCGGTGCCTTGGGCGGCATGGGTGGCTGCGCGATGATCGGCCAGACCGTGATCAACCTCAGTTCCGGTGGGCGAGGTCGTGTGTCCGGTGTGGTGGCCGGGGTGTCGATCTTGTTGTTCATCCTGTTTCTGTCGCCGCTGATCGAGCGCATTCCACTGGCAGCGCTGGTCGGGGTGATGTTCGTGGTATCGCAGCAAACCTTCGCCTGGGCTTCGCTGCGGGTGGTGAATAAGGTGCCGCTCAACGACGTACTGGTGATCGTCGCCGTGACGGTGATCACCGTGTTCACCGACCTGGCCACGGCGGTGCTGTGCGGGATCATCATTGCCGCGCTGAACTTTGCCTGGCAGCAGGCTCGCGAACTCTACGCAGACAGCCACGTTGAAGCCGATGGCAGCAAGCTTTACCGGCTGCATGGCACGCTTTTCTTCGCTTCGACGACACCGTTCCTCAATCAGTTCGACCCTGCCAACGACCCGTCGGTGGTGACGATCGATTGTCGTCATTTGAGTTTCGTCGACTACTCAGCCATTGCCGCACTCAAGACGCTGCGCGAGCGCTACGAAAAAGCCGGCAAACACCTGCGCGTGCTGCACTTGTCCGAGCGCTGCAGGAAACTGCTCAAGCGTGCTCGGGTGGACCACGATTGACGGCGCCCGGCGATGAAAATTCGCCGGTCCGATTTTCATTATTTGCGACACGGCATATCCCTCAGCGACATCACTTGCCTCTCTACGAAAATTACTTTCACCTCGTTTGATAATCACGCCTCGAAATGTTTTAAGAGTTTCACAACTATTTTGACGTGACCCTCTCGAGGAGTACCGCATGACCCTGTCCTTCGGCTATTGGCTGTTGGTGTACGCCGCCATCGCCATCATCGCGCTGATCGTGTTGATCGCCCGTTACCGACTCAATCCGTTCATTGTTATCACCCTGATTTCCATCGGTCTGGCGCTGGTGGCGGGGATGCCGCCGTCCGGCGTGGTCGGGGCTTATGAGGCCGGAGTCGGCAAGACCCTGGGGCATATCGCGCTGGTGGTGGCGCTGGGTACGATGCTCGGCAAGATGATGGCCGAGTCCGGCGGTGCCGAGCAGGTGGCGCGGACCTTGATCGACCGTTTCGGCGAGAAGAACGCGCATTGGGCGATGGTCTGTATCGCGTTCCTGGTGGGCCTGCCGCTGTTCTTCGAGGTCGGTTTCGTGTTGCTGGTGCCGATTGCGTTTACCGTGGCGCGGCGGGTCGGCGTGTCGATCCTGATGGTCGGTTTACCAATGGTTGCCGGGCTCTCGGTGGTGCACGCACTGGTACCGCCGCACCCGGCGGCAATGCTGGCGGTGCAGGTCTATCAGGCGTCGGTGGGGCAGACCTTGCTCTACGCAATTGCGATCGGCATTCCCACGGCGATCATCGCCGGTCCCCTGTACGCCAAATTCATCGTGCCGCGCATTCAGTTGCCGGCGGAAAACCCGCTGGAGCGCCAGTTCCTCGAACGTGAACCGCGTGACAGCCTGCCGGGGTTCGGCATCACCATGGCGACCATTCTGTTGCCGGTGGTGCTGATGTTGATCGGCGGTTGGGCCAACCTGATTTCTACACCGGGCACCGGTTTCAACCAGTTCCTGCTGTTCATCGGTAACTCAGTGATCGCACTGCTGCTGGCGACCTTGCTGAGCTTCTGGACCCTCGGCCTGGCCCAGGGTTTCAACCGCGAATCGATCCTCAAGTTCACCAACGAATGCCTGGCGCCGACTGCCAGCATCACCCTGTTGGTGGGCGCTGGTGGCGGCTTGAACCGGATTCTGGTGGATGCTGGTGTCACTGACCAGATCGTCGGCCTGGCCCACGAATTCCATCTGTCGCCGCTGTTGATGGGCTGGCTGTTCGCCGCGCTGATGCGCATCGCCACCGGTTCGGCCACAGTGGCCATGACCACCGCCTCGGGCGTGGTCGCGCCAGTAGCGATTGGCCTGGGTTATCCACATCCGGAGCTGTTGGTGCTGGCGACCGGCGCCGGCTCGGTGATTTTTTCCCACGTCAACGACGGCGGCTTCTGGTTGATCAAGGAATACTTCAACATGACGGTGGCCCAGACCTTCAAGACCTGGACCGTGCTTGAGACCCTGATCTCGCTCGTCGCCTTCGGCCTGACCGTTGGCCTTTCCTACCTGATTTAGCCCTGATTTAGCCGGAGTAGCCTGCCATGGACATCCTTTACCAGATTCGCGCCCGCCAGGATTCTTTCAGCGCCGGTGAAGGACGCATCGCCCGTCTGATGCTCGACGACGTAGGATTTGCCGCCTCCGCCAGCCTCGATGAGCTGGCGCAAAGGGCGGAAGTCAGTACCGCCACTTTGTCGCGTTTCGCTCGTACGGTCGGCTGCCGGGACTTGCGTGACCTGCGCCTGCAACTGGCCCAGGCCAGCGGTGTCGGCAGCCGGTTTCTCGACCCGGCGGGGACCCCAGAGCAGTCGGCATTCTATGGACAGATTGTGGGGGATATCGAATCGACCCTGCGCCAGCATCTGGCAGCGTTCGATGAGTCACGTTTCGCCGATGCGGTGAAACTGTTGGGCAAGGCGCGGATGATTCATGCCTTCGGCATGGGGGGCTGCTCGACCCTGTGCAGCGATGAGCTACAAGTGCGCCTGGTGCGGCTCGGCTACCCGATTGCGGTGTGCCATGACGCGGTGATGATGCGAATCACCGCCGCCAGCCTCAGTGCCGAGCACGTGGTCATCGTCTGCTCATTGACCGGCATCACCCCCGAGTTGCTCGAAACGGTGGAACTGGCCCGCAATTACGGCGCACGGATCCTGGCCATCACCCGCGGTGACTCGCCGCTGGCGCAACTGGCTGACATCGTGTTGCCACTGCAAAGTGCCGAAACCTCCTTCATCTACAAACCGACGGCGGCACGCTACGGCATGCTGCTCGCCATTGATGTGCTTGCCACCGAGCTGGCACTGGCCAATCCTGAAGACAATCAAGAGCGTCTGCGGCGGATCAAACTCGCCCTGGACGATTACCGCGGCGGCGACGATCACCTGCCGCTGGGAGACTGACATGCAGTACGACACGCTGATCCGCAACGCCCTGATCATCGATGGCAGCAACAGCCCCGGTTACCCCGCCGACGTGGCGCTACTCAACGGTCGCATCGAGCGCATCGGCGACTTGCGCGATGCCCGCGCCGCTGAAGAAATCGATGCGAAGGGTCACGTGCTGGCGCCTGGGTTCATCGACGTGCACACCCACGACGACACCGTGGTGATCCGCCAGCCGCAGATGCTGCCCAAGCTCAGTCAGGGCGTGACCACGGTGATCGTCGGCAACTGCGGGATCAGCGCCTCGCCGGTGAGTCTGCGCGGCGATCCGCCGGACCCGATGAACCTGCTCGGCACATCCGCTGCGTTTGTTTACCCTAAATTCAGCGATTACCGTGCCGCTGTCGAAGCGGCGAACACCACGCTGAACGTTGCCGCCCTGGTCGGTCATACCGCGTTGCGCAGCAATCACCTCGATGACCTGTATCGCACCGCCACGCCTGATGAAATCACCGGCATGCGTGAGCAACTGCGCGAAAGCCTGGAGGACGGGGCACTGGGCTTGTCCACCGGTCTTGCCTACGCCAGCGCCTTCTCGGCGTCCACCGATGAAGTCATGCAACTGACCGAAGAGCTCACGGCTTTCGGCGCGGTGTACACCACCCATTTGCGCAGCGAATTCGAACCGGTGCTGGAGGCCATGGACGAGGCGTTCCAAATCGGCCGCCACGCGAAATCCCCGGTGATCATTTCCCACCTCAAATGTGCCGGCGCCGGTAATTGGGGGCGCAGTCCGCAACTGCTGACATCGCTAGAAGAAGCGGCGAAAACCCACCCCGTGGGCTGCGATTGCTATCCCTATGCGGCAAGCTCCTCGACCCTGGACCTCAAGCAAGTCACCGATGCCCACCGCATCACCATCACCTGGTCCACGCCCCATCCGGAAATGGGTGGCCGCGACCTGATAGACATCGCCGCGCAATGGAACCTGTCCTTGCTCGATGCGGCCCGCCAACTGCAACCGGCCGGCGCGGTGTATTACGGGATGGACGAAGCCGATGTGCGAAGGATCCTCGCGCATCCGTTGTCGATGGTCGGCTCCGATGGCTTGCCGGAAGATCCGTTCCCACATCCACGGCTGTGGGGGGCATTCCCGCGAGTGCTCGGACATTTCAGCCGAGACGTAGGACTGTTTCCGCTGCACACCGCCGTGTACAAGATGACCGGGCTGTCGGCAGCGCGATTCGGCTTGAAGGGCAGGGGCGAGATCCGTGAAGGGCATTGGGCAGACCTGGTGTTGTTCGACCCGGCATCCATTCGTGATGTGGCCGACTTCAATGACCCGCAACGGGCAGCCGAAGGCATCGAAGGCGTGTGGGTCAACGGTGTGCTGAGTTACCGCGACGGTCAGGCGAACGGACGCAGGGAAGGGCGGTTTCTGGCGCGGGAAGGGGATTTGCGCGACGGCTTTCTGAGCGTTTTGGGGGGTGCGTCACAGTGATGGCATATTGAGATTAAAGAATGCCTGCACCAAGCCGATTCGCTGACGTACCGCCCGGCTACACTGTGGGCTACTTCTGTCTGGGAGCAACTCGATGAGCTTCGGCAAAACCACTCCGATCCTGCGGATCTTCGATGAAAACAAGGCGGTTGAGTTCTACGTCGACTTCCTTGGATTCAAGATCGACTGGCAGCACCGCTTCGAAGCCAACTTCCCGTTGTACCTGCAAGTGTCCCGTGGCGAATGTGTATTGCACCTGTCCGAACATCACGGCGACGCGACACCAGGCTCGGCCCTGCGCATCGAGACCGATGAACTGGAAGCCTTTCAGCAGCAGCTGCTGGCCAAGGATTATTCATTCTCCCGCCCGCAGATCCAGGCGATGCCGTGGGGCAGCCAGGACATGACCATCAGCGATCCGTTTGGCAATCGGTTGGTGTTTACCAATGCGATTAGCGTGTAAACGTTAGACCGCTTTCGCGAGCAGGCTCGCTCCCACAGGGTGTTCATTGAACCTGTGGGAGCGAGCCTGCTCGCGAATGGGCCTTTCATTCAATGCAGATTGAGCGTCAGACCCGGAAGTGACTCACCATCATCTGCAACTGATTCCCCAACCGCGCCAGTTCGACACTGGACTTGGCCGTCTCATCGCTGGCCGCAGCGGTCTGTTCCGAAACATCGCGCACATTGATGATGCTGCGGCTGATCTCTTCGGCCACGGCGCTTTGCTGCTCGGCTGCGGCGGCGATTTGCTGGTTCATCGACTGGATGTTGGACACCGTGCGGGTGATGCTTTCCAGTGACTCGCCGGCCTTGCGGGTCAGGGCCACGCTGCTGTCGGTGAGAACGCGGCTGTTGTTCATCACTGCCGAGACTTGTTGCGTGCCGTTTTGCAGACCGGCGACCAGGCCTTCGATTTCTTCGGTGGATTTTTGCGTGCGCTGGGCCAGGCCACGGACCTCGTCGGCCACCACGGCAAAGCCACGCCCGGCTTCACCGGCACGGGCGGCTTCGATGGCGGCGTTGAGCGCCAGCAGGTTGGTCTGTTCCGCCACTGCCTTGATCACGTCCATGACACTGCCGATCTTGTCGCTTTCCTGTTGCAGCACGCTCATGGCCTCAGTGGAACGCACCACTTCGCTGGCCAGGCGCTCGATCTGTGCAATCGCTTCGTTGACGACCTTGTCACCTTCGCGGGCTTCACCGTCGGCAGCGGCGGCGGCCTGCGAGGCCTGTTCGGCGTTGCGCGCAACTTCCTGAACCGTGGCCGTCATCTCGTGCATGGCAGTGGCCACCTGGTCGGTCTCGACCTTCTGGCTGTTGACCCCGGCGCTGGTTTGCTCGGTCACGGCCGACAGCTCTTCGGCGGCGCTGGCGATCTGGGTGACGCCGTCGCGGATACCGCTGATCAGGTCGCGCAGGGTCACGCCCATGCGTGCAATGCCTTGCTGCAATACACCGAGTTCGTCGCGGCGGGTCACCCTGACGTTATGGGACAAGTCACCGCTGGCGATGCGATCGACCACGGCCAGGGTATCGCGCAACGGGCCGGTGATCTGGCGGGTGATGAGGACGGCGGCAATGATGCCTACCAGCAGCGCCAGCAATGTGCTGACCAGTTGCAGGGTGCGCGCCTTGGCGCTTTCGGCATCGCGGCGGTCGAGCTGGATCTGATACAGCTGCTCGCTCAGGGAGACGATGGCAGCGCCCTCGTCGGTCATTTCCTTGCGCGCTTGCACCACATCGATGTTCGCGGTTTTGTAAGCCTGCAAGGCGTTGCGGTAGTTGCCCAGCGCGGTGACCAGTTTAGGCAGGGCGTCTGGTTGCACGTCGGCGAAATGCACGCTGAGCGGTTTCAGGCTGGCGATGGCGGCGTCCAGTTGGGTGACGGCTTTCTGCTCGGTCTCGGCGTTGGTGGAAGCGGTGTAGCCGCGCACTTCGTAGCGGGCCAGCAGGAACGCTTCCCGGGCGGCGGTGATGGCCTGGAACTGTTCGAAACGCTGATCGCCGGGCGGCAGTTGTTGCACACCGGTGTTCAAGGCGTTGATCAGCGTGTTGGCGGTTTCGGCATTGGCGGTCATGACATCCCGTGCGCTGTTGCCGGCGCGGTAGGCGCCACGCATTTTGTCCAGCGACGTCTTGTAGGCGTCGATGACGGCACCTTGCTCTTTGAGCAACTTGAGGTTTTCCGGGCTCTTGAATTTCACCAGCAGGGCCTGCTGTTGCGCGGAAAAGGCTTCCAGGCTGGTCTGGACGGTCTGGGCTGTGGTTTCGTCGCCGTTGGTCAGCATGTATTGCAGGCGAACCACACGCAGTTTGGTCAGCCCGGCATTGAGCTGGGTGATGTCGCTCATCCAGTTGCTGCGGTCAATCAAGCTGCCGAGGCTGGTCCAGCCGGTGAGGGCGAGGACGCAGGTCAGGGCCAGGACCAGGCCGAATCCCAGGCCCAGTTTCAGGTTCACGCTGATATTGCCGAACCAGCTATTCATCAAAATTCCTCCAGGAACGTGGTGCTTCTTTATCGTCGGTTGGCTGGAAGATTGTTGTTTTTAGGTGCCAGCAAGGTGTGTAGAAGGTCTGTATCGGCCGCGATCACCAGAGCTGAAAGGATTTTGTGGCCAGTTCTGTAACAAGACTTTTGCGTCTTTTGTGCGGCCCTTAAGCTTTTTTTCACAATCGTTTCACTGCCTGCCCACGCCCGTCTCTGTACCCTCAGCCCATCCAACGAAGTGGTGTATGCCGGCGAGGCGGCTTGATGTGGAATTGAGACTGAGTCTGTTCGGTATAAATCGCTCGATCGATCTGAGCCGTTTGGCCCGGCATCGCAAAGCAGTCGTGGTGCTGGCCTCGGCGCTGCTGGTGATCCCGTTGACCGTGTTCTTACTTCGTCCTGCCGCCGTGCCGGACCTGGCCCATGGCAACGTCGCCGGTGCCCGGGCGTTGCAGACAGGATGGGCCAAGGGTGACATCATTGTGCTGGTGCGCCATGTCGAGCGCTGCGATCACTCCCCGGCGCCTTGCCTGAGTGGCAACGACGGGATTACCGATCGCTCGCGCAGTGTGGCGGTGGACGTCGGCGCGCAGTTCGAACATTTGGGTATCGACAAGGCTGACATCTACAACAGCCCGATGATGCGCACGGCGCAGACCGCTGGTTTCATGTTCAACAAGGTCGGTGTGGGTGACGAGTGGTTGGTGAACTGCAAGGGCACCATGTTGCGCGACGCACTGGCGCACAAGGTCGCCGGGCGCAACCTGATCCTGGTGACCCATAGCGAATGCATGTCGGAACTGGAGAAAGACCTCAAGTTGCCGGCCTCGACCCTGGGGTACGGCGCTTCGCTGTTTATCGATGCCGAAACGCTGCAGAAGCCGCACATGCTCGGTTACATTGAAGCCTCGGACTGGCGTTCGATGACCTCTAAATAAATTCACTCTATGGATCAGGACACACGATTTTGACTTCCACCCGCTCCCGTTTTTACTGGATGAACTTCGGTATTCCGCTGGTCTGTGCCGCCGTAGTGTTCCTGATGTTCGACATGACAAAAATCGACATCGCCTTCAGCGATCTTTTTTTTGATCCGGTGACGCAGACCTTTCCGCTGGAACACGTACATCTGTTCGAAAAGATCACCCATAAATGGGCGCGGATCATCCCGAACTGGACCGGCGAAATTGCGATCATCGGTGCCTTGGTGTCGTTTCTGTGGCCGCGGCTGAAGGCGGAGAAACACACGAAGTTCATCGCGTTCCTGGAAAAAATCAGAGTCGCGCCCGTGCTGCGGTTTGCCACCAAACACCGGCGGGATTTTCTTTACGTGGTGTTCGCGTTTTCCATCTGTACCGGTGTCATCCATTACCTCAAGAGCCATACCAGCGTGTACTGCCCGATTGAAACGACGCAGTACGGGGGCAAAATCGAGCACAAGGAATGGTACGAGAATTTCGATTTGCTGAAGGAGGCCGGTGATGGCCGCTGCTGGCCCGGTGGGCATGCCTCCGGTGGCTTTACCATGTTGGCGCTGTACTTCGTCGCGCGCCGTTATCGCTGGCGTTATTCCAAGGCGCTGATGTACGGCTCGCTGGGGTTGGGTTTCGTGTATGGCACGACGCGGGTGCTGCAAGGCTGGCACTACATGTCCCACACCTTCTGGTCCGGAATCTTCGTGTGGTTGGCTTGTTTGCTGACGGCGCTGGCGTTTTATGGGCGGGCGCGGCTGGAGCAACCTGTGTTGAAAAAGCATGAAGGAACGCAGTTGGGGGCTCAGGCTGAGTCTGTGAACTGAAATATTTGTTGCATGGCGAAACCCGTCTCCTGAGTAAGGGGGCGGGTTTTTTGTTGTCTGGGATATCGCTTTCGCGAGCAGGCTCGCTCCCACAATGGATTGATGTCGTTCACGAAACCTGTGAATGACGATGTTCCTGTGGGAGCGAGCCTGCTCGCGAAGAACGATAACGCGGTCGTTCAGACTGAGTCCTGCGACTCACTGACCGACGAAGTAATATGCCTGCTGCCCCACCTTCATCGTCTTGAGCACCTTCAATGGTGCGACAGGTTCAGCATTGCCGGACAGGATCGCGACATGATCGGGCGATGCCCTCAGAAATTCATGAAGCTGCGCCTCGGTATCGAGCCCCTTGAGCAGGCTGCGGGTATAGAACACGCTGGCGCCGCCCACCCGTTCATTGGCCTGGAACAGCGCGACCTGTTGCCCATGGGCCTGCATCGACTGGATCTGTTCGATCAGGGGCAGGAAAGACAATTTGCGATCGGCATGGGGCAGCGCCCATTGCGCGGCCGCGAGGTAGCCACCGATGACCACGGTCAGCGTGCCGATGGCCAGGCCGTGGCGGTATCCGGCGAGGCGACCCAGCCAGGTCGAAGAGCCTTCCCGGGCCTTCAGGCGTTCGAACAGCACACTCGCGTATTCGGCCGCGATGACCGCAGCGGCGGGTGTCATCGACATCAGGTATACGGTGCGTTTGCTCGACGCCAACGTCAACATCACAAACTGCGCCAGTACCCACAGGGTGAAGAACAGCAAGTAACGGTTGGCCACCAGGCTTTTGCGAAAGTGCCACAGTCCCAGGTACACCAGAATGTTCCAGGGCAGAAATGCTTGCGGCAGTTTGGCCAGGTAGTAGTAGAACGGTTCGTAATGCCCGGCCTCGACGAAGGCGCCGCTGAACCGACCGACACTGTTGGTCAGCAACACGTCGGTCACCGCCTGGATGCCGTCGCGCCGATACAACACGGCGAGCCAGATCATCAGAGGCACCAGCCCCAGCAGCGTCAGTAGCCCTGGCCGCAACCAGTTCGCCAGCTTCACGCGTCTGTCCATCACGCTCTCGGCCAACAGGCACGCGAAGATCACCACTCCCGGCATGGCCAGGCCCAGTACGCCTTTGCTCAACGTGGCGACCGCGATGCCCGAGGCAAACAGCAAACCGTTGCCGACGCCCGCCTGACGTTGCCCGGCAAAAAACGCCAACAGGGCCATGCTCACGCCGAGGGCGAGCAGCGCATCCTCGCCGACACCGCGCACGTTGCTCCAGTAACTGGCCATGGTCGCCAGCAAAATGGCGGCGGTCCATGCAACGGTGACGGGCCGGCCATAGCGGCGCAGCATCCCGTACAGCAGCATCACGCTGAACAGCCCGGCAAACGCCGATGTCAGGCGCACGGCCCAGGGTGTGCCGCCCAATTCACGGATCGCGGCGGCATCGAGCCACAGGCTCAGGGGTGGTTTTTCCAGAAACGGTTCGCTGAACAGGCGGGGCGTCACCCAATCGTTTTCCAGCTGCATTTCCATGGCGATCCCGGCGACCCTGGGTTCGGTGGAGCCTTGTAACTGGTGATTGCCCAAGGCAAAGAAAAACAGCATCGCGGCAAGCAGCAAGAGCGAAGTGGCGGGGCGCGACATGGGCTTCTGGTGACCGAAGGAGGACCGGGAAAGCCCAGCATACGAGGCGATAACTTAACGAATCGTGAACGGCGAGTGAAACTTACGAAAGCTGTCGCGACCAGAGCTCGTCCGGGTTTTCGTAAACCTTGCTGACCAGCGCCGTCAGCACATGATCCTGCCAGCGCCCGGCAATGTTCAGGTACGCCTTGGCATACCCCTCGCGCTCGAAACCCAGGCGCTCCAGCAACCGCGCGCTGCGTTCGTTACCGGGGATGTAGTTGGCCATGATCCGGTGCAGGTTCATGGTTTCGAACATATAACCGATGCCCGCCTCGAGCGCTTCCTGCATCAGGCCCTGGCCCTGGCGGGATTGGCAAATGTGGTAGCCGAGATAGCACGCCTGAAAGGCCCCGCGAACGATACCGCTGAAATTGCACGCGCCGATCATCTGCTCGCTGTCGCGATCCAGCACCGCAAAATGCACCGCGTACCCTTCGTCGAAGGCCATTTCCTGCTGCGCCAGGCGCGAACGTATTTTTTCCGGGCTGTAGTAATCGTCCGGCCGAACCGGCGACCACGGTGCGAGATGTGCCTGGTTGCGTCGATAGAAATCGCTTTCCAGCACGGCCTGGCTGGGGCTCAGGATCGCCAGCGTCAGGCGTTTGCAGGGCAGGGTGAGGATCGTCATCTGGCGCTCCGGGCGCTATGCCCTATCGGTGGAGAGAGTGACGAGCAATCTACAGGCAAAAAAAAGCCCGCGGGAGGGCGGGCAAACCGTAGTTTCTTGAATGAGCGAGGCAAATGTACAGGGTGGGGCATTAAGGTGGGGTGAAGAAAAGTTCATGTCTCGGTCGATGAGCCAGGCTCAAGGCAAATGATCCGCCGCAAAGTCGGCGTCTGAACGTGCGCGTAACGTCCCCTTGCGGCAGGCTTGCTGGAAGCGTTCGAAGTCGCGTTCGTTCTGCTCGGTATAGCCTTGGGCATACGTGTAGAGCGCATCGGCCAGTGCGTCGCCTTTGCCGATGTAGCCGCTGATCACCGCGGCGTGCCCCGATGACTTGGCATGCGCGCGGGCCAATGCCCGCCCGCAAAGCCGCCCGTAGGCGGCAAAGGCTTCGCCATCGAAGGTTTCCAGTTCGGCCGAGATTTTCATGTCGCGCAATTGCCTTACATAAAAATGACGTCCGCTGGGGCCGGTGGTCCAACCGAGGAACAAATCACTGGCCGATTGCATGAGCCGCTGGCCATCGACGACGCGCTGGCCTTCATGTCGTACCCGTGACTTACGTTTAACGTAATTGGCCAGCACCGAGGGGCGTGCTTCCTTGAATTGCAGGAACAACGGGAAGTTCTGCCCGTCAGTCAGCAGGGCCACCAGGCAGCGGGTGCCGACGCTACCGACGCCCACCACTTTGAATGCCATGTCCTGAACCTCGAAGCGTGACAACAGTTCACGGCGATCGGCTTGCAGCGTGACGCGGTAATCGCGCATGAGTGTGTCGAACAGCGGTCGCCAGTCGGACAACCGCAGCCAGTCATCGTCGGCATCGAGCAGCGTGGTGCTGTTATGCAGGTGGAAGATTTCCGGCAGGTCATCGCGAATGATCAGGCGACCTTTGGCGTCGCGCTCGCTTATTTTGGGCAACAGTTCGGCGTGGGTGCGCCGCTCGGCTTTTTCGATGGCGCGCTGCACATGCTCCAGCGTGCTTTTGTTTGCCTGCTGCAGCAGATCGTCATAGCTGATGGATTCGTACCAGGTTTCCAGCGCGCTCTGTTCGGCGCACTCAAGCAGGGTCTTCTGATAGGCCCTCACCACTTCATGACAGATCGCTTCTTCAACCGAACCGCCATGACGCAGGTCGCGGGCGGCCACCAGAAAACTCGCGACCAGGCGTTTCAAATCCCACTCCCAAGGTCCGGGATGGGCTTCGTCAAAGTCGTTGACGCTGAACAGCAGATTGCGTTCGGGTGTGGCAAAGCCACCGAAATTCATCAGGTGACAGTCGCCGCAGATCGGCGACACCAGCCCCATGTCCGGTGTTCCCGCCAAGTCGTGTGCATGCAGCAATGCATTGCCCCGGTAAAAGGTAAACGGCGACACGAGCATGCGCCCGTAACGCAACTCGACCAGCGACTTGACCCGCCCCTGACTCGACGCCTTGATCAACGGAATCGGATCGCGATTGGCTTTTCCCAGCGAAGCCTGAGCGCTGCGCGGGCACTTCTTGCGCGCGTCCTTGCCTTGTTTGAAATCGTCTTTGAGGGAGGTCATGGGGGCTCATTTCGGCGGTTGTTTTAGGTGATTGCCGATTGAGTGTAGAAGGGCAGGGAGCAGGTGTGGTCAACGGCTGGCGAGGGACACGTGATAATCGTGGGCAACAAAAAAGCCGTAAAGCGTTGGCTTTACGGCTTTTTCGAGTCTTCCCGGGAAGACGAATTGGTGGAGCCGGGGGGATTTGAACCCCCGTCCGCCAGTACTCCGCTGTCGGTACTACATGCGTAGCCGTGTCTATTAAGTTAACCCTCAGCGACCCGACGGGCAGGGTGCTTTGGGCGAGTTGTGTAAGTTTTAGCCGCTTCGTCCACAACGTACTGCACGGCGATTCTGTTCTATATGACAATCATTTCGGGTTTACAGACATCCCCTAATGATTGCTGGACCCGAAGGTACCAGAAGCTCAGGATCTAAGGCTGCTTACGCAGCGATAGCGAATTCCTGGCCGTAGTTTTCGTCATTGGCAACTATAAGAAGTTGCAACAGTGGATTTACGAGTTCTGTTACCAACTCGGCATGCACCTAAAGTTTCGCAACCGGCGTCGAATCCTAAACGGCCCCGAACTCATTGCTCGTGAATCAAATGAGCAACAAGCCTGTACAGTCTACGTCAATGTGGCCCGGAAGGCCAACCCGAAGGTTGGCCTTGAGCCAAGAGTTACTTTCCGCCTTTGCTCGCGTTCTTGAGGTCCTGGATGGTTTGGTTGGTCTCGGCAATGCAATCATCAATACCTTGTTTGGTGCCTTTTGCCTGGTCGGCTTGGGCTTTCTCGACAGAGTCCGCTACCTGGTCAGTCATTTCGGGAGGAATCTGTGCCTTTGCGTTTTCGATGGTTTTCAGATTGAGCGCGCATTGATCTTTTTCGGCGGCAAACGAGGGGGAGGCCAGCATTGAGGCAGTAACGAACAGACCAAACAGTACAGAACGTTTCATGAGTATCTCCTTGAACTGAGTGGCCAGGCATCGCTGGCCATCAGGTCGGGCTGCCGAGTATTGGGAAAGGCCCGCATTGGCGGGACTTGATCGGTGGACTGCGGCGACACGTCAGGGTTCTGTTTTTCTGTGTTGATACCCGCAAGAAACTACTCAGCAGGCGCCTGAATGCGCCTTCCTTGAGGCCTTGTCATCAGGTCACCCTGGCCTGGGTAACGCGGTCCACCAGATAGACTAGCCCGTGGTAGTCGATTCCGCCGTGTTGTGTCAGGCCGATCTCACAAGTACGACTGGTGGATATTCCCTCGCTGCAATACTGCACCGCCTCCTTGAGTGTGCGCAGCGAATGGGCGTTCAACTGCGGCGTGGTGAAGCCCTTGTCGCCAGCGAAGCCGCAGCAGTGAATGCCTTCCGGAATGACCACGTTTTTGCTGCACTTGCGCGCCAGGTCGATCAGCGCCTGGCTTTCCCCCAGGTGTTGGGTGCTGCAGGTCACGTGTACGGCGATCGGTGCCTCCTGAGGTGTGAACTCCAGGCGATCCACCAGGTGCGTGCGGATGAATCGCACCGGGTCGTACAGGTCGAGGCGGGTTTCTCCCAGGTCTTGAATCAGGCGCAGGGTGCACGGGCTGGTGTCGCAGTAGATGGGGTCGAGGCCCCCTCGGCTGGCGTGGAGCAATGCGCCGATCAGCTCCTGGCGTTTGTGCTCGGCCTGTTCGGCGTAGCCCTTGGAGGCGAACGGCTGGCCGCAGCAAAGATTGTCCAGATTGTCCGGAAAGACTACTTGGTAACCGGCTTTTTCCAGCAGTCCGCGAGTTTTGTCGTACAGCGACATTTGTTCCTTGTCGCCGGCAGCCGGGCCCATGGCGCGTGAAACGCACGCGGCCAGGTATACCACTCGCGGTCGCTCGTCCGTCACGGGCGGGCTGAAGCGGATCGCCCGTTCAGGCTGCGGCATGGCGTTGGTCCACTGCGGGATTTGCCCTTTGGACAGTCGGGTCACGGCAGCGGAAAGCGTTGTCAGCCGCGGTGCCCCCAGCAACATCCGGGCACCGTTTGCCACATGCAGGGTCAGTCGCGCGCCCTGCAGCGCCGTGGCGAAATTTCCTTCGATCCAGTTGGCGGTTTTCGTATGGGTTGCGTGCTGGCCGCGAAGCTTTTTCACCAGCTCGCCGGTGTTAATTCCTACCGGGCAGCGTTGAGCACAAAGACCCGTCGCGGCACAGGTTTCGATGCCCTGGTATTCGTAGGCGGCTTCAAGTTCCCGGGTATCGACCCCGGCGCGTTTTTTCGCCTGGATGTCCCGCCAGATCACGATGCGCTGGCGCGGGCTCAGGGTCAGGCCTTTCGATGGGCAGACCGGCTCGCAGAAGCCGCACTCGATGCACTTATCCACAATCTCGTCGGCGGCCGGCAAAGGTTTGAGGTGCTTGAGGTGGATCTGTGGATCCTCACTGAGGACCACGTCCGGGTTGAGGATGCCGTTGGGATCGAGCAGGCGTTTGAGTTGCCACATCAATTGGTAGGCGTCGCTGCCCCATTCCAGTTCGACGAAAGGCGCCATGTTGCGCCCCGTGCCGTGTTCAGCCTTGAGCGAACCGCCAAACTCCACGGCCACCAACTGTGCCACGTCGTCCATGAACGCCTGGTAGCGTGCGATTTCTTCCGCGCTGTTGAAGCCTTGGGTGAAGACGAAATGCAGATTGCCTTCCAGGGCGTGTCCGAAAAGAATCGCTTCGTCATAGTGATGTTTGTCGAACAACTCGATCAGGCGATTCACGCCGATGGCCAGTTGTTCCACCGGGAAGGTCACGTCCTCGATGATCACCGTGGTGCCGGTCTTGCGCACTGCGCCGACGGCGGGGAAGGTGTCCTTGCGGATCGCCCAGAGGCGGGCGTTTTCCGTTGGGTCTTCAGTGAAGTCGACTTGTTTCTCCACCGGGAACGAAGCCAGTGACGCCATGATCTGCGCCAGTTGTTCCTGTAGCAACGTAGACGATGCCGCGCGGGATTCGATCAGCAAGGCGCAGGCATTGTTCGACAGGTGCTGTACGAAAGCGGGCATTCCGGGTTTGTTCTGCACCGAGCGCAGGCTGCGGCGGTCCAGCAGTTCCACGGCTGACACCGGCTGGCTTTTCAGCACGGTGACTGCATTGCAGCAAGTTTCCACGTTCGGGAAGACGATCAGCGCCGAGGCCTTGTTCGGATGGTCGATCACCGTGTCGTAGGTCACTGCGCTGATGAAGCCGAGGGTGCCTTCGGAGCCCACCAGCAAGTGGCTCAAGATATCCACAGGCTCGTCGTAATCCACCAGGGCGTTGAGTGACAGGCCGGTGGTATTTTTCAGACGGTACTTGTGGCGAATTTTTGCAGCGAGTTCGGTGTTGGCGCGTGTTTCGCGACCCAGTGTCGCCAGGCGTTCCAGCAGCGATGCATGGCTTTGCCGAAACGCAGAGACACTGGCGGCATCTTCGGTATCGAGACGGCTGCCATCGGCCAGTACCAGACGAATCCCGGCCAGGGTGTGATAGGTGTTCTGCGCGGTGCCGCAGCACATGCCGCTGGCATTGTTGGCGACGATGCCGCCGATTTTGCAGGCGTTGATCGATGCCGGGTCCGGGCCGATCTTGCGCCCGAACGGTGCCAGCCAGGCATTGGCCTGGGCGCCGATCACGCCCGGTTGCAGGCGGATTTGCATGCCCTGGCCTCGGATCTCGCGACCGTTCCAGTTATCCCCAAGGACGATCAACACCGAATCGCTGATGGCCTGGCCGGACAGGCTGGTGCCGGCGGCGCGGAAGGTCACCGGAACCTGATCGCGTTGCGCCAGTTGCAGCAGCGCCACCACTTCATCTTCGGACTCGACACGGATCACCAGTTGCGGAATCAGGCGATAGAAACTGGCGTCGGTCCCGAACGCCAAAGTCGACAACGGGTCGTCGAAGCGACGTTCCCGGGGGATCAGTTGCTGCGCATCGCGCAAGAAAGCGGCCGGTAGACTCATTGGTCCTCCAGGATCAACACCACCAAATCCTTCGGGCCATGGGCGCCGTAGGCCAGCACCTGCTCGATGTCGGCAGTCTTCGACGGACCGGACACCAGCAAAGCGTTGGTCGGCATGCCCTGGGCCCATTCGTATTCCTGCTGCACCTGATAGAAGTTATCGCGGATTTCGCTGGCCTTGAGCAAAGCGAAATGCACCGGTGGCGCCAGGCTCATCAAGCGCGGTTCTTCCCGTGTTGGCCAGAGAATCAGGCTACCGGTCGCCGCGATTGCGCCCAGGGTAGAGGTCAGGCTGGCCGGGGTGTCATTGAACAGCTCGGCTTTCCATTCTTCTACCGGACGGTCGTAGGCCTTGAGTGTCGGCAGGTTCGGATTTTTCGCCCAGTGCCGAGTGACGCATTGACCGTGAGGTGTCGTCGGTGCGATCAACAGGCTCGGCAGCTGACGATCCAGCAGCAGTTTCGCCAGCAAGGCCGGCCAGTCTTCACCCGAAGTCAGATGGATTTCCGTGTGCACCGCTTCCATCAGTTTGCGTAGTTGCGGGATGCGTTGTTCTGCGGTGTAGGTGTAAGGCTCGGTGACCAAATCGACATCGAAGTTGTCGGCCACGGGTGTAGTGCCTGTCAGACTTTTACGCAATTTGCCGAGGATATTTTGCTTGGCGCTCATCAACGATCTCCCTGTTTGGCCAGATGCTCGCGAGCCATGTCATGCAGTGAGCGGGCGGCGGGTTTCGGCGCGCTGTGGTTCTGTGTCCATGGGCCGACATTACTTGGCGTGAGTGCGCGCAGGCGCGTGGCGAAGAAACCGAACAGGCGATACAGCATCGGTGAGCTGTTGAGCCTGGCCCAGGCATTCCAGATGAACCGTTCCTTGCGCGAGTACTTGCTGCCCTGGCCGCGCATCGCTTGATGCGGGCTATCGGGTGCCTTGACGTTCTCTTCGCGCAGACGCCGCAGCAGGGAAGGGATCGGAATCTTGACCGGGCACACTTCGCCGCAGGCACCGCACAGCGAAGAGGCGCTTGGGTGGTCAGGGACTTTCGCCAGGCCGACCATGTGCGGGGTGATGATTTTTCCGATAGGGCCGGGGTAGACCTCGCCGTAGGCATGGCCACCGATTCGGGTGTAGACCGGGCAATGATTCATACAGGCGCCGCAGCGGATGCAGTTCAGGGTCTGGCGCAATTCGCTGTCGGCAAACGCCTGGCTGCGACCGTTGTCCAGCAGCACCAGATGCACTTCTTGCGGGCCGTCGAGTTCATGTTCCTTGCGCGGGCCGGAGATCATGTTGACGTAGGTGGTGATCGGGATGCCCAGGGCCGAACGGGTCAGCAACGACAACAGCGGAACCACGTCGCGCAGGTTTTCCACGACTTTTTCGATACCGGTGACGGCAATGTGCACCGGTGGCACTGTGGTCGTCATGCGACCGTTGCCTTCGTTTTCCACCAGCAGCAGGGTGCCGGTTTCGGCCACGGCGAAGTTGACGCCGGAGACGCCGATGTCCGCTTCGAAAAATTTCTGCCGCAGGACCCTGCGACCGATCTGAATGAGTTGGTCAACGTCCTTGGTGTATTCCACGCCAAGTTTGTCGTGGAACAAGGACGCGACCTGGCCGGCGTTCTTGTGGATCGCCGGCATAATGATGTGTGAAGGCTTCTCGTGGTCGAGCTGGACGATGTACTCGCCCATGTCCGATTCCAGGCATTCAATGCCCTGTTCAGCGAGGACATGGTTCATCTCCATCTCTTCGCTGACCATCGATTTGCCCTTGATCACTTGCCGCCCCTCGTGAGCGCGGATGATCGAGAGGACGATGCCATTGGCTTCGTCCACCGTTTCCGCCCAGTGCACTGTCACACCGTTGCGGGTCAGGTTCTGTTCCAGTTGCTCAAGCAGGTCGGGCAACTTCGATAACGCACGGGCGCGGACAGCATTGCCCAGTGCTCGCAGATGTTCTCTTTCATGGGCATCGCTGAAAGCCGTTGCCCGTTTTGTCATCAGTGAATCCATCGCCTTGCGAAAGTTGTTTCGCAATTGCGCATCACCCAGCGCCTCGTGAGCTCGGGTGCGAAAATCTTCTTCTACGGCGACCGTAGGAATAATCGCGGAAGCGTTCATTGTGCGCCTCCGGTTCTTTCCCAGAGAAAGCTGGCCAGGTGTTGGCCGCGCAACGCTTCCTTCTGTTTCTCCAGCGAACCGTTGATGTTCATCAGGCAACCGCAATCGGCACTCAATACCTTGTGCGCGCCGGATTCCTTCAACGATCGGGTCTTGTCAGCCACCATCGCCCCGGAAATGTCCGGCATACGGACGCTGAATGTCCCACCGAAGCCACAGCACTCACTTTCGTGATCGTGATTGACCCGTTCCACATTGCTCAGCTGCGACAACAGCTCGCGCCCGTGCAGGTGGGTGTTCATTTCACGGCGTGCCGAACACGACGTGTGCAACGCCACTTTCACCGGTTCCCCGCTGTCCTTGAGCTGTACCTTGCAGACAAACAGCAAGAACTCGGCGAGTTCATAGGTCCTGGCAGCCAGTGCTTGAACCTGTTTCAACATGTGCGGCTCGTCCTTGAACAAATCGGCATAGTGCTCGCGCAACATGCCGGCGCAGGAACCGGAGGGCACCACCACCGGATAATCCCCGGCGAACAGCGCCAGTTGCGAGCGCGCGACGGTCCTGGCCTGTTCGGTGTAACCCGAGGTGTAGGCCGGTTGTCCGCAGCAGCTTTGCCCTTGCGGGTACTCGACACGGATGCCTTCGCGCTCCAGCAAGTGGATCGCATCCATTCCGGCTTCCGGGTAGAACAAATCCACTACGCAGGTCCCGAACAGGTACACCCGTTGCGGTTTCTCGCTGGGGTATTGCCGAGGCTCGGGCAGTGGCGGGGCGACGCGGGTCGCATTCGGCACGGCGTTGTAAAAAAGCTCGCTCATCAGGCGTGTCTCTCGGCCGGTTGTCCGTCCGTTGAGGCTGCTGACTATAGCGATGCACGCTTTCAGCAGCCTTACAGACCAGGTGTGAATTGCTGACGCCGAAGTGGTGGTCCGGCGTCGGTTTTTTCAGATTGGCTGTAGGACTCAGTGCACCAGCATGCCGGTGAACCAGTAGGCCTGAGCCAGGGTGATCAGGCCGACGATGGTGGCGAAGAACAGGCTGTGCTTGAGCGTGAAGCGGAACAGATCCGATTCCTTGCCCACCAGGCCGGTCGCGGCGCAGGCCACGGCGATCGATTGTGGCGAGATCATCTTGCCGGTCACCCCGCCGCTGGTATTCGCCGCCACCAGCAAGGTGTCATTGACACCGATCTGGTGCGCAGTCGTCGCTTGCAACGAACTGAACAGTGCATTGGACGAGGTATCAGAGCCGGTCAGGAACACGCCCAGCCAACCGAGGAACGGCGAGAAGAACGGGAAAGCTGCGCCGGTGGCTGCCAACACCAGGGCCATGGTCGAGGACATGCCCGAGTAGTTGGTGACGAAGGCGAAGGCCAGCACCATGCCGATGGACAGAATCGGCCAGCGCAGTTCGTAGAAGGTTTCTTTTAAAGTGGTCAGACCAGTTTTTATGTTGATCTTCAGGATCAGCATCGAGATCAGCGCCGAGAAGAAAATCGCCGTACCGGTCGCGGAAATCGGATCAAGCTTGAACACCGCCGGAATGGCAGTCGGTGCGGCAACAATCGGCGCAACCTTGATCACCATCTGGTCCAGATGCGGTATGGCGAAGTTGAACACCCAGCTGTACATCGAACCGCCGGCGGCAAACATCGCCTTGAATGGTTTCAGGGTCCAGATAGTGACCAGCACGGTGAGGATCAGGAACGGCGACCAGGCCTTGAAAATTTCCCCCAGGCTGTAGGGCGAAGCCACGGTGCTGCGCTTCTGGCCGAAGCCACCGGCGCTGGCACTCACGACGGAAGCGGAGACGGCACCGACGATGTGTTGGCCGGCGGCACGTTTCGGCTGCCAGATTTTCAGGAACAGCGTCAGGGAAACCAGGCTGACGAGGGCCGACGTGATGTCAGGCAGTTCCGGGCCAATGAAGTTCGAGGTGAAGTACTGGGTCACGGCAAAGCTCAAGCCGGCCACCAGTGCGGCGGGCCATGTCTCGCGGACGCCACGCAGGCCATCCATCATGAACACCAGCCAGAACGGTACGAATAGCGACAGCAGCGGCAGCTGGCGGCCGGCCATGGCGCCGATCTTGAACGCGTCGATACCGGTCACCTGCCCGGCCACGATGATCGGAATGCCCAGGGCGCCGAACGCGACGGGGGCCGTGTTCGCGATCAGGCACAAGCCGGCGGCGTACAGCGGGTTGAAGCCCAGCCCTACCAGCAGTGCGGCGGTAATCGCCACCGGCGCACCGAAGCCGGCTGCACCTTCGAGGAAGGCGCCGAAGCAAAAGCCGATCAGCAGCACTTGCAGGCGCTGGTCGTCGGTAATCGACAGCACTGAGCTGCGGATCACTTCGAACTGGCCACTCTTGACCGTCAGCTTGTAGAGGAACACGGCCGCCACGATGATCCAGGCAATCGGCCACAAGCCATAGGCGAAGCCATATCCGGCGGCAGCGAATGCCATGTCCACCGGCATCTGGAAGGCAAAGATTGCCACCAAAATCGACAAGGCCAGTGTGATGCTGCCGGCCACGTGCCCTTTCAGGCGGAACACGGCCAGGGCCAGAAAGAAAAACACGATGGGAATGACGGCTGCGAGCGCGGATAAACCGAGGCTGCCGAGAGGGCTGTAGAGCTGTTGCCAGGTTTGCATATGGGGTGGCCCCTAATTGTTGTTGGTCAGGCACTGATCAGCGTTCTTGGATAATTGGTAATACCAATTTACAATCGCTGTTGGCTAGGGTAAAAGCCTTGTAGGCGGTGTGTCAATTTGCCGCCCTAAAACTTTTGTCGAATGCGTGATCCATTAGAGCATCCGGGGCGCACGGGTAATTGCTTACCGACAGGTGCCGACGCGCGGCGAATGGGCCAGAATAGAGCCCCGGCGAGCCGTCGGGTCGTGGAGAAATCGAGTTATGGGCTTTGATCAGATTCGTCAGCGCCGTTTGTCTGACGATATTGTCGAGCAGCTGGAGGGCATGATCCTCGAGGGCACGCTGAAGGCGGGTGAACGCCTGCCGGCGGAGCGGGCATTGGCCGAGCAGTTCGGTGTATCGCGTCCTTCGTTGCGCGAAGCGATTCAGAAACTGGTTGCCAAGGGTTTGCTGGTCAGTCGCCAGGGCGGCGGTAATTATGTGGTGGAATCGCTGGGCACGACCTTCAGCGATCCACTGCTGCAATTGCTGGAAAGCAATCCCGAGGCCCAGCGTGATCTGCTGGAATTTCGGCACACGCTGGAAGCGTCCTGCGCTTATTACGCTGCATTGCGCGCCACGGATGTTGATCGCGAGCGACTGACCGCGGCGTTCAACGAATTGCAGGACTGTTACTCACGGCACGATGAAGTCAGTCGGGCGGAAGAGGGCGCGGCGGATGCGAAATTCCATCTGGCGATTGCCGAAGCCAGTCACAACGCGGTGCTACTGCACACCATTCGTGGCTTGTTCGACCTGCTCAAGCGCAATGTGGTGAC
The DNA here is from genome assembly GCF_003634475.1 of Pseudomonas sp. WPR_5_2. NCBI lineage: Bacteria > Pseudomonadati > Pseudomonadota > Gammaproteobacteria > Pseudomonadales > Pseudomonadaceae > Pseudomonas > Pseudomonas sp. WPR_5_2. Next base: position 47,386 of record NZ_RBLA01000007.1, read on the forward strand.
CAACATTGGCGGCATGTACAAGCAGCGTACTGAAACCCGCGACATGCTGATCACGCAGCACCGGGAATTGTATCTGGCGATTATCGAGGGCCGGGCGGAGGAGGCGCGGGAAGTCTCCAGCCGTCACATCCTGTATGTGCAGGAAGTGCTGGAAGAGGTGCGTCAGGAAGTGCAGCGCATGGCCCGGGCGGAGCGGCGCAAGGGGATGTAGTCAGTTTGAGTTGCGTTGAAGCATTCGCGGGCAAGCCTCGCTCCTACAGACGGGCGCATCTGTGGGGGCGAGGCTTGCCCGCGAAGAGGTAAGAAGAGACGTTAGTCCTCTTTGCCCTTGTTCCGCACCGCGCGCTGCAACTCGCGGCCGGCGTCGCGTTCGCGCTCGGTATCTCGCTTGTCGTATTCCTTCTTGCCCTTGCCCAGAGCGATCTCGCACTTGACCATGTGCTTGCTCCAGTACCAGGACAGGCAGACGCAGGCGTAACCCTTCTGCTGTACGGCGGCGGCCAGCTTTTCCAGCTCGCGCCGGTTGAGCAGCAATTTTCGGGTGCGGGTCGGATCGGCAATGACGTGGGTACTGGCCGTCGTCAGCGGCGTGATGTGGCTGCCGAGCAGCCAGGCTTCGCCGTCCTTGAGCAGTACATAACTGTCAACCAGTTGCAGCTTGCTTGCCCGCAAACTTTTTACTTCCCAGCCGGCCAGGACCAGACCAGCCTCGAACCGATGCTCGATGAAGTAATCGTGTCGCGCCTTTTTATTTTGCGCGATGGTCCCTGTGGGGTGTTTCTTCTGTTTAGCCATAGGGGCGGCATTATAGGGAGTTGCAAGCGAGTCGGCTACGGTGATGCTGCGTGCTTGAGCAGGTTGATTGAATCCCGGACAATGCGCGCTCTTTTTTGAACGCTTGGTCGTAATATCGATGTCGACAGACAAGGTTTCTGTCCACGGCAGTTGGGCTAGCCGCTGGGTTTTCATACTCGCCGCGACCGGTTCGGCCGTGGGGCTGGGCAGCATCTGGAAGTTCCCTTATATGGTCGGCGTCTATGGCGGCGGCGCTTTTGTGCTGATGTTTCTGGCGTGTATCGCACTGATCGGCATTCCGGTCATGTTGGCGGAAACCTTGATCGGTCGGCGTGCCAGGCAAAGTCCGGCCAACGCCTTGAAAGTGTTGGCGCTGGAAGCCGGACATTCGGCCAAATGGTCCTGGGGCGCCTTTGCCGGGATGATCACGGCGTTACTGATCCTGTCTTTCTACAGTGTGGTCGGCGGCTGGTCGCTCGATTACATCATCGATATGGGGCGTGGCGACTTCCAGGGTGCGACACCGGAGCAGGTGGGGGCGTACTTTGGCAGTGTCATTGCCGACCCGTGGCGCCTGACACTTTGGCACACGATTTTCATGCTGCTGTCGGTGGTTGTGATCGCCAAGGGGGTGGTCGCCGGGCTTGAGCGCAGCCTGCGAGTCATGATGCCGATGCTGTTCGTGATGGTGATTGTGTTGCTGGGCTACAGCATGACCACCGGATATTTCATGGAGGGCGTGCATTTCATGTTCGACTTCCATCCGGAAAAAGTCCTCGACGGCTTATTGCCGGCCATGGGGCACGCGTTCTTTTCCCTGAGCGTGGGCGTGGGGTCGATCATGATCTACGGTGCCTACATGCCGAAGAACTCGTCGATTTCCGGGACCATCGTCGGTGTGGCGCTGCTCGATACTTTTGTTTCCCTGGTGGCCGGCCTGGCATTGTTTCCGATTGTGTTCGCTGCGGGTCTGAACCCGAGCGAAGGGCCTGGGCTGATGTTTGTGAGCCTGCCGTTTGCCTTCGGTAACGTAGCATTCGGTCAGTTGATGGGCGTAGTGTTCTTCGTGCTGGTAGCGATTGCAGCCTGGAGTTCGGCGATCTCGCTGCTCGAGCCGATGGTGGCTTACCTGGTCGAGCGGACAAAAATCAGGCGCGCCTGGGTGACCTTCTGGCTGGCATTCACCTGTTGGTTTGTTGGTCTGGGCACGGTGTTTTCCTTCAATATCTGGAAGCAGGCCAGGTTTTTCGTGAGCGAAGGCGGTTTGTTCCACCTCTATCAATGGGGTGCTACGGGCGGGCTGGATTTCTTCGGTGTGATCGATTTCTTTACCTCGCGGATCATGTTGCCACTCGGTGGTTTGTGTTTCGTGGTGTTTGCGGGCTGGGTGATGAGGCGGGAAGCGGTGCACGACGAACTGTCGATCCGTCATCCTGCGTTGTTCGCCCTGTCTTTGTTCTTGATGCGCTATGTGGCGCCCATCGGCATTCTTGTAGTGTTTGCCGCCCAGCTGTGGAAGTGACGCTGACATGACGACACACATTTCACGTTCGGCCTTGCTGCCGTATCCGGCACAAGCCCTGTATGACCTGGTCAACGACGTGGCGCGATACCCGGAGTTTCTGCCGTGGTGTTCTACTGCCGAAGTGCTGGAAAGCTCGCCCGAGCATATGCGTGCCAGCGTTGGCGTGGCCAAGGGCGGACTCAGCCAGCATTTCGTGACGCGCAATACCCTGGTTCCAGGGAAGTCGATCGAGATGAACCTTGAGGAAGGCCCATTCACTCAACTGCATGGCAATTGGGTATTCAAGGCATTGACCGACAAGGCCTGCAAGATCAGCCTGGACCTTTCGTTCGATTATGCCGGGCCTATTGTTCGCGCGACCTTGGGACCGTTGTTCAATCAGGCGGCCAATACGCTGGTGGATGCATTCTGCCAGCGGGCCAAGCAAATATATGGCTGAGGCCGTGATCGAGGTCGAGGTGGTCTATGCCGCCGTTGATCGTCAGGTGCTTTTATCGGTGCAAGTACCGCCAGGATCAAGCGTTCGGGCGGTATTGCTTCAATCCGGTATTGGCAAAGCATTTCCTGAGCTGGATTTGGCGGTGTGTCCCGTGGGGGTCTTCGGCAAGGTGATCGCCGATCCGGACAGTCGCGCTGTTCAGGCGGGGGATCGTATCGAGGTCTACCGGCCGTTGCTGGCGGATCCGAAGGAAGTTCGTCGGCTACGTGCGGCCAAGGCTGCCGAGGCTCGGAGTCAGTGAGTCGAGTAAACGCCGGATAAAAAAAACCCGGACATGCCGGGTTTTTATTGAGTCGAAAATTATTGCGGCTTGGTATCCAATGGTTCTGGTGTCGGGACTGGAACAGTTTCTACACCGTCCACTTCCTTCTGGATCTGATCCAGCAGCGAACCCGGTTTCACTGGTTTTTCCGGTTTTGGCTGCTCGGCCTTTTCAGCCGGTGCGGTGACGTTAGTGCCGCTGTCCTTGCCGAGGATAGCCTCGTCGCGGCTCACGCCGGGCATGAAATCACCGGAGAGGCTGACAAGTTGATCATTTGGGTTGAAGATAACGCTGATGCGTTCCTGTTGGCGTTCACCGCCCCCCGGTTGCAGGCTGTACAGGTAATCCCAGCGATCGGCATGGAACGTGTCGGTCAACAGAGGGTTGCCCATGATAAACCGTACTTGCTTGCGGGTCATTCCCGGGCGTAACTGGTCTATCATGTCCTGCGTGACGACATTGCCCTGCTGGATGTCGATTTTGTAAACCCCGGGGAATGAACAACCGGCGAGTGCGAGCAGTCCCACAAAGGTGAAACTGGTTAGCAAGAGCTTGGTGTTTTGCATCGGTGGGCGACTTCCACTATCTTGGCTGGGACAACGTAAACGCCGATCATACCCGCATTAAGAGAAGCTGCGAAGCAGCATCGCGAGAAAGCTGACCATGGTTGAAAATAGCGAACTACGCAAAGCCGGCCTCAAAGTGACCCTGCCACGGGTCAAAATTCTGCAAATGCTCGATTCCGCCGAGCAGCGCCACATGAGTGCCGAGGATGTCTACAAGGCACTGATGGAGGCTGGCGAGGACGTCGGTCTGGCCACGGTTTACCGTGTACTGACTCAGTTCGAGGCAGCTGGCCTTGTGGTGCGGCACAACTTCGACGGAGGCCATGCGGTTTTCGAGCTGGACGACGGCAAGCATCACGACCATATGGTCAACGTCGAGACCAGTGAAGTGATCGAATTCTTCGACGAAGAAATCGAGCGCCTGCAGAAAGCAATCGTCGACAAGTATGGCTTCGAGATGGTTGATCACAATCTGGTGCTGTACGTACGCAAGAAAAAGTAAGCATGTCGCGCGAACACAAGGTTCGCGAAACGAACGAAGGCGACCCCAGGGTCGCCTTCGTGCTTTCTGCTCTACCTCAAGCTTTTGCGGCTACTACCATTTTTTTGGCGTGAGCCAGGGATTCCTTGGTCAGATCGATGCCACCCAGCATTCGAGCCACCTCTTCGACGCGATCGTTCCTGCTCAATTTGGAAACCGCAGTTCGGGTGGCATCCTCACCTCGTACTTTGTGCACAAATAGATGTTGATGACCTTGCGCCGCTACTTGTGGCAAGTGGGTTACGGTCAGTACCTGCCCTCGCTCACCAAGTCTGCGCAGCAACTGGCCGACGATCTCTGCGGTCGGACCGCCAATGCCCACGTCCACTTCGTCGAACACCAGGGTTGGTACGCGAGAGGTTTGTGCGGTGATCACCTGGATAGCCAGGCTGATCCGCGACAGCTCACCACCCGATGCGACTTTCGCCAGGGCTTTGAGCGGTTGCCCCGGGTTGGCGCTGACCAGCAGCTCTACCTGCTCGAGCCCGTTAGGCAGCAGTTCGTCGCCGCTGTTGGGGCGCAGTTCGATGGTGAAGCGACCGCCGGGCATGCCCAGGCGCTGGATTTCCTGTTCTACGGCGCTGGCCAGGCTGCTCGAGGCCTGGTGACGCAAGTCGCTTAGCTCGCGGGCCTTTTCCTGATAGTGGCGGGCATAGGAAGACAGCTCATCGCTCAGCCGCTCGATGGATTCATCATTGGCATTCAGGGTTTCGATTTCATCCAGCAGCTTTTGCTGCATCTCGGCGACTTCGGTCGGCTGGATGCGGTGTTTGCGCGCCAGGGTGTAGATCGAATCGAGACGTTCCTCCAGATATTGAAGGCGCGACGGGTCGGCGTCGAAGTTGTCGAGGAAGCGATTCAACTCGCCGACGGCTTCTTCCACCTGGATCTGCGCGCTGGTCAGCAGGCTACTGGCCTCGCCCAGTGCGCCGATCGAGTTGTTCACGCTCGACAGGCGGTTGAGGCTGGCAGTCAGCGCGTTGAGCACATTGCCTGAATCACTTTCGCTGCATTGCTCGACCACTTGCCGGCAGATACCCAGCAGGGTTTCGGCGTTGGTCAGGTTTTTGTGTTCCTGCTCGAGTTGTTCCAGTTCATTGTCGCCAAGACCCAGGTTTTCCAGTTCTTCCAGTTGGTAGCTGAGCAGTTGGTGGCGAGCGCGCTGCTCGTCACCGGAATTGGAGAGCCGTTCCAGTTCCTGGCGCGTCTGGCGCCAGCGTTGGGCGGCCAGATATACCTGGCGGGCAAGGTCCGTCGCGCCGGCATACTCGTCGAGCAGGCGGCGGTGGGTGTCGGTCTTGAGCAGGGATTGGTGTTCGTGCTGGCTGTGAATATCGATCAGCAGTTCGCCCAGTGCCTTGAGGTCGCCCAGCGGGCAGGGCGTGCCGTTGATGTAGCCGCGCGAGCGCCCTTCCGCCGTGATCACCCGGCGCAGGATGCACGGTCCATCGTTCTCGAGGTCACGTTCGGCGAGCCAGGCACTGGCCTCCGGGATGTCGACCAGGTCGAAGGTCGCCAGGATGTCGGCCTTTTCTGCGCCGGGACGGACAACGCCGCTATCGGCGCGATCGCCAAGGGTAAGGCCCAGCGCGTCGAGCATGATCGACTTGCCGGCGCCGGTTTCTCCTGTGATCACGCTCATCCCGCGATCGAGTTCGAGATCGAGATGTTCAACGATGGCGTAGTTATGTACGGACAGGTGCACCAGCATAAAGGCCGCTCCCAGGCATTAGGTCTGGTTATTTATACAGTGTTTTGTTTCGGGCTGACAATGCCCCCCTTTAGCTCGATTCGCTTGATCCGACGAAATCCTTAGTGCGCCCTGGAATGACAATGCAGGTGTTTTTTGTAGGGTTAATGCGTGGACACCCCTTGAAGGTTGATTTTGCGGCCCCATATAGCTGGGCAGAAGCGCGAGTCAGGCTCGCGGACGATCTTGAAAGGAGAATTCTATGGCTGACGAACAGACAGTGGATACGCAAAACCCAGACGCCAACCAGGCGCCCGAGGCTTCGGGTGAAGACCTGGCGGCTCGTGTACAAGTGCTCGAAGAGCAACTGGCAGGCGCGCAGGATCAAGCTTTGCGTGTGGCCGCCGATCTGCAGAACGTCCGCCGTCGTGCCGAGCAGGATGTAGAAAAAGCTCACAAATTCGCGCTGGAAAAATTTGCTGGCGACTTGCTGCCGATCATCGACAGCCTGGAGCGTGGCCTGGAGTTGTCCAACCCGGATGACGAAAGCATCCGCCCAATGCGCGAGGGCATCGAGCTGACCCTGAAAATGTTCCAGGACACCCTGAAGCGTTATCAGCTGGAAGCGATCGATCCGCATGGCGAACCGTTCAACGCCGTCCTGCATCAGGCAATGGCCATGCAGGAAAGCGCCGACCTCGAGCCGAACAGCGTGCTCAAGGTGTTCCAAAAGGGCTATCAGCTCAATGGCCGCCTGCTGCGCCCGGCGATGGTCGTGGTCAGCAAAGCGCCTGCGCCAGTTTCGCCTTCCATTGATGAGCAGGCTTGAAATTAGCCGCAAGGCCCCCATTTAGAAGTCAAGCGTTTAAGTGCTACCGCAGTTAGCCACCACTGCTGCGGCAACCAAATCCAAAGTTTCGGGAGAGTGAACATGGGCAAAATTATCGGTATCGACCTGGGGACTACCAACTCCTGCGTCTCCGTGCTGGAAAACGGCAAGGCAAAAGTTATTGAAAACGCCGAAGGCGCGCGTACCACGCCGTCGATCATCGCTTACGCCAACGATGGCGAAATCCTGGTCGGCCAGTCCGCCAAGCGTCAGGCAGTAACCAATCCGCACAACACCCTGTACGCGGTGAAGCGTCTGATCGGTCGTCGTTTCGAAGAAGAAGTGGTACAGAAAGACATCCAGATGGTCCCTTACAAGATCGTCAAGGCTGACAACAACGACGCCTGGGTTGAAGTGAACGGCCAGAAAATGGCGCCGCCACAAATCTCGGCTGAAATCCTGAAGAAAATGAAGAAGACCGCCGAAGACTACCTCGGCGAGCCTGTGACCGAAGCGGTGATTACCGTTCCGGCCTACTTCAACGACAGCCAGCGTCAAGCCACTAAAGACGCCGGCCGCATCGCGGGCCTGGACGTAAAACGTATCATCAACGAACCAACCGCGGCCGCTCTGGCCTACGGTATGGACAAGGCCAAGGGCGACCACACCGTGATCGTTTACGACCTGGGTGGCGGTACTTTCGACGTTTCCGTGATCGAAATCGCTGAAGTCGACGGTGAGCACCAGTTCGAAGTGTTGGCCACCAACGGCGACACCTTCCTGGGTGGTGAAGACTTTGACATTCGTCTGATCGACTACCTCGTCGACGAGTTCAAGAAAGAAAGCGGCATGAACCTCAAGGGTGACCCGCTGGCGATGCAGCGCCTGAAAGAAGCCGCTGAAAAAGCCAAGATCGAGCTGTCGTCCGCTCAGTCGACCGACGTGAACCTGCCGTACATCACTGCAGATGCCACCGGTCCTAAGCACTTGAACGTGAAAATCTCCCGCGCCAAGCTGGAAGCGCTGGTAGAAGACCTGGTTCAACGCACCATCGAGCCATGCCGCATCGCGCTGAAAGACTCCGGTATCGACGTTGGTTCGATCAACGACGTGATCCTGGTTGGCGGTCAGACCCGTATGCCACTGGTTCAGAAGCTGGTGACCGAGTTCTTCGGTAAAGAAGCCCGTAAAGACGTGAACCCGGACGAAGCCGTTGCCATGGGTGCTGCGATTCAGGGCGCCGTTCTGGCCGGTGACGTGAAAGACGTTCTGCTGCTGGACGTCAGCCCGCTGACCCTGGGTATCGAAACCATGGGTGGCGTGATGACCGCGCTGATCGAGAAAAACACCACGATTCCTACCAAGAAATCGCAAGTGTTCTCGACTGCCGACGACAATCAGGGCGCCGTGACCATTCACGTGCTGCAAGGTGAGCGTAAGCAAGCGGCGCAGAACAAGTCCCTGGGCAAGTTCGACCTGGCCGAGATTCCACCAGCGCCACGTGGCGTGCCACAGATCGAAGTGACCTTCGACATCGACGCCAACGGCATCCTGCACGTAGGTGCGAAAGACAAAGCCACCGGCAAGACTCAGTCGATCGTGATCAAGGCCAACTCCGGTCTGTCCGACGAGGAAATCGAGCGCATGGTGCGTGATGCCGAGGCCAATGCCGAGGAAGACCGCAAGTTCGAAGAGCTGGCCGCTGCCCGTAACCAGGGTGATGCACTGGTTCACTCGACGCGCAAAATGGTCGCTGATGCTGGCGACAAGGTGAGCGCTGAAGAGAAGACTGCAATCGAAGCTGCCGTAGTTGCCCTGGAAGCCGCTGTAAAAGGCGACGACAAGGCCGCTATCGAAGCCAAGGTTGAAGAGCTGTCCAAGGTCTCCGCGCCAGTGGCTCAGAAGATGTACGCCGAACAGGCTCAGCCTGCTGAAGGGGCGGCACCGCACGACGACAAGGCGGAAAAGGCTGACGACGTTGTCGACGCCGAGTTCGAAGAAGTCAAAGACCACAAGTAAGTTGTTGGTCGGCCGGTTGACTGCCTTTGGGCGGTGACTGGTAGGATGTCGCCGCGCGGGAGCTTGCTCCCGCGTTGGCGTGTCTGGAACACGCGAATTTTTACAGCATGCGACAAGGTTCGGGTGCTGGTGGCATGGCCGGGAATGCTCCTGCTTTCCGAGCTGAAAGTGCCAGATTGAAACAAAGACCAGGATCGTTGAATTGACGTGAGTTGGGTCCGGGCCTGTATTGGGGCTCAACGAGTTTGGCGAAGCTCAGGAGAGGTTGGCCGAACGTCCTCAAGAGTGCAGAAGACATATGGCAAAGCGTGACTATTACGAAGTATTGGGTGTTGAGCGAGGCTCAAGCGAGGCGGACCTGAAAAAGGCCTACCGCCGCCTGGCGATGAAGCACCACCCGGACCGTAATCCCGATGACAAAGCGTCGGAAGAGATGTTCAAGGAGGCCAACGAGGCCTACGAAGTGCTGTCCGATTCCAGCAAGCGTGCGGCGTACGACCAGTACGGCCATGCTGGCGTCGACCCGAGCATGGGTGGCGGCGGTGCCGGTTTTGGTGGTCAGAACTTCTCTGACATCTTTGGCGATGTCTTCAGTGACTTCTTCGGTGGCGGTCGCGGTGGTTCCCGTGGTGGCGCGCAGCGCGGCAGCGATTTGCGCTACACCCTGGAGCTGGATCTGGAAGAGGCGGTGCGCGGTACGACCGTGAATATCCGTGTTCCGACACTGGTCAACTGCAAGCCATGTGATGGCTCGGGTGCCAAGAAAGGCTCCTCGCCGGTCACCTGCCCGACCTGTGGCGGTATCGGCCAGGTGCGCATGCAGCAAGGCTTCTTCTCGGTGCAGCAGACCTGCCCGCGCTGCCATGGTCAGGGCAAGATCATTTCCGATCCGTGCGATTCCTGCCACGGCGAAGGTCGTGTCGAAGAGTACAAGACCCTGTCGGTGAAAGTGCCGGCGGGCGTCGATACCGGTGACCGCATTCGCCTGTCTGGCGAAGGTGAGGCGGGTGCTCAGGGTGGGCCTACAGGCGACCTGTACGTGGTGATCAATGTGCGCGAGCACTCGATCTTCCAGCGTGACGGCAAGCACCTGTTCTGCGAAGTGCCGATCAGCTTTGTCGATGCGGCGCTGGGTGGCGAGCTGGAGATTCCGACCCTGGATGGTCGGGTCAAGCTGAAGATCCCTGAGGGTACTCAAACCGGCAAGCAGTTCCGTGTGCGTGGCAAGGGCGTTGCGCCTGTGCGTGGCGGCGGTGCGGGTGACTTGATGTGCCGTGTAGCGGTTGAGACGCCGGTCAACCTGAGCCGTCGTCAACGCGAAATGCTGGAAGAGTTCCGCAGTTCGCTCGCGGACGACAACAGCCACTCACCGAAAACCACGGGCTGGTTCGAAGGCGTGAAGCGCTTCTTCGGCGATTTGTAAGGAGGCAGGCATGCGACGTATAGCTGTGATGGGCGCCGCCGGGCGCATGGGCAAAACCCTGATCGAAGCCGTGCATCAAGCACCGGGCGCGGGTCTGACGGCGGCGGTGGATCGTCCGGACAGCACGCTGGTCGGCGCTGATGCCGGTGAGCTGGCTGCGCTGGGTCGTATCGGTGTGCCATTGTCCGGTGACCTGGATCGTGTCGTTGACGAATTCGATGTGTTGATCGATTTCACGCACCCGACGGTGACCCTGAAGAACCTCGCCTTCTGCCGCAAGCACGGCAAGGCGATGATCATTGGCACCACCGGTTTCAGTGTTGAAGAAAAGCAGTTGCTGGTCGAGGCGGGCAAAGATATCCCGATCGTCTTCGCGGCCAACTTCAGCGTGGGTGTAAACCTCTGTCTGAAGCTGCTCGACACGGCTGCTCGAGTGCTGGGTGATGATGTCGATATCGAGATCACTGAAGCTCACCATCGGCATAAAGTCGATGCGCCGTCGGGAACGGCGGTGCGTATGGGTGAAGTGATTGCCGATGCACTGGGTCGTGACCTGAAGAAGGTGGCGGTTTACGGTCGTGAGGGCCAGACCGGTGCTCGTGAGCGCGAAACAATCGGTTTCGCCACTGTTCGCGCCGGTGACATCGTCGGGGATCACACTGTGCTGTTCGCCGCCGATGGCGAGCGTGTCGAGATCACTCACAAGGCATCCAGTCGCATGACCTTTGCCAAGGGCGCGGTACGTGCCGCGTTGTGGCTGGATGGGCGTGAGCCTGGCCTCTACGACATGCAAGACGTGCTCGACCTGCGTTAAGATGCGCCCGAAACCGGGCTCTAACCCAAGGTTTGAGCCCGGTTTTACTCCGCCAAGCGACGACCTGTCGCATTCTCCGGCCTTTCGGGCTCATTGGCGGTAGACCAAAAAAGCCTTTTTCTGTAAGCTACAGCTTTAGTGTGTCCACTAAAAGCGCGCAGAATAATTCAGTGAAGAAGCGGGGTGACGTGTCCATACGTCACTCCGCTTTTTTACAACCTGCGATCGCCCTTTCAGGCTTTATTTACGGGAGGTCTTCTTGACTAAGCCAGCCATACTCGCCCTTGCTGATGGCAGCATTTTTCGCGGCGAAGCCATTGGAGCCGACGGTCAGACCGTTGGTGAGGTGGTGTTCAACACCGCAATGACCGGCTATCAGGAAATCCTTACCGATCCTTCCTACGCCCAACAGATCGTTACCCTGACTTATCCGCACATCGGCAACACCGGTACCACGCCGGAAGACGCCGAATCGAACCGCGTCTGGTCTGCCGGCCTGGTCATTCGTGACCTGCCACTGGTGGCGAGCAACTGGCGTAACACGATGTCCTTGTCCGACTACCTGAAAGCCAACAATGTTGTGGCAATCGCTGGTATCGACACCCGCCGCCTGACGCGCATCCTGCGTGAAAAAGGTGCGCAAAACGGCTGCATCATGGCCGGTGACAACATTTCCGAAGAAGCCGCCATCGCCGCCGCCCAGGGTTTTCCTGGTCTCAAGGGCATGGACCTGGCGAAAGTCGTCAGCACCAAGGACACCTACGAGTGGCGCTCGACGGTCTGGGACCTGAAAACCGACAGCCACGCGACCATCGAAGCGTCTGAGCTGCCATATCACGTCGTGGCCTACGACTACGGCGTCAAGGTGAACATCCTGCGCATGCTGGTCGAGCGTGGTTGCCGCGTGACCGTGGTGCCTGCTCAAACCCCTGCGGCTGATGTGCTGGCACTGAATCCGGACGGCGTGTTCCTGTCCAACGGTCCTGGTGATCCGGAGCCTTGCGACTACGCGATCCAGGCGATCAAGGATGTGCTGGAAACCGAGATCCCGGTGTTCGGTATCTGCCTCGGTCACCAACTGCTCGCCCTGGCCTCCGGTGCCAAGACCCTGAAAATGGGCCACGGCCACCACGGTGCCAACCACCCGGTCCAGGACCTGGATACCGGCGTTGTGATGATCACCAGCCAGAACCACGGTTTTGCGGTTGACGAAGAGACCCTGCCAGCCAACGTCCGCGCGATCCACAAATCGCTGTTCGACGGCACCCTGCAAGGTATCGAGCGGACCGACAAGAGCGCCTTCAGCTTCCAGGGTCACCCGGAAGCCAGCCCTGGCCCGAACGACGTAGCGCCATTGTTTGATCGCTTCATCAATGAGATGGCCAAGCGACGCTGATCGCTCGCCCTGATGTAGCAAAGCTTGAGGGCGGTCCCGACACCGGCGGCCCCCTCAAGTCTTCAGAGATTGAACAAGACGGCTTGCCGACTGACCTGCGGATTTGAGTGACAAACCCATGCCAAAACGTACAGACATTAAAAGCATCCTGATTCTCGGCGCTGGCCCGATCGTGATCGGCCAGGCCTGCGAATTCGACTACTCCGGCGCCCAGGCCTGTAAAGCCCTGCGCGAAGAGGGTTATCGCGTCATCCTGGTGAACTCCAACCCGGCCACCATCATGACCGACCCGGCCATGGCCGACGCCACTTACATCGAACCGATCAAATGGCAAACCGTTGCCAAGATCATCGAGAAAGAACGTCCGGACGCACTGCTGCCGACCATGGGCGGCCAGACCGCTCTGAACTGCGCCCTGGACCTGGAGCGCGAAGGCGTTCTGGAGAAGTTCGGCGTAGAAATGATCGGTGCCAACGCCGACACCATCGACAAGGCTGAAGACCGCTCGCGTTTCGACAAGGCGATGAAATCCATCGGCTTGGCGTGCCCGCGCTCCGGTATCGCCCACAGCATGGAAGAGGCCAATGCGGTCCTCGAGAAGCTGGGCTTCCCGTGCATCATCCGTCCGTCCTTCACCATGGGCGGCACCGGTGGCGGTATCGCTTACAACCGTGAAGAGTTCGAAGAAATCTGCGCCCGTGGTCTGGACCTGTCGCCGACCAAAGAGCTGCTGATCGACGAATCGCTGATCGGCTGGAAAGAGTACGAGATGGAGGTTGTCCGTGATAAGAAGGACAACTGCATCATCGTCTGCTCCATCGAAAACTTTGACCCGATGGGCGTGCACACCGGTGACTCGATCACCGTGGCGCCGGCACAGACCCTGACCGACAAGGAATACCAGATCCTGCGTAACGCCTCCCTGGCGGTACTGCGCGAGATCGGTGTGGAAACCGGTGGTTCCAACGTCCAGTTCGGTATCTGCCCGAACACTGGTCGCATGGTTGTCATCGAGATGAACCCGCGCGTATCCCGTTCCTCGGCGCTGGCTTCGAAAGCCACCGGTTTCCCGATCGCCAAGGTCGCGGCCAAACTGGCTGTGGGTTACACCCTGGACGAACTGTCGAACGACATCACCGGCGGCAAGACCCCGGCGTCTTTCGAGCCGTCCATCGACTACGTCGTGACCAAGCTGCCACGTTTCGCCTTCGAGAAATTTGCCAAGGCTGACGCGCGCCTGACCACCCAAATGAAGTCGGTCGGTGAAGTCATGGCCATCGGCCGGACCTTCCAGGAATCCCTGCAGAAAGCCCTGCGCGGTCTGGAAGTCGGTGTTTGCGGCCTGGACGAGAAGGTTGATCTGAGCAACCCGGAAAGCATGAGCATCCTCAAGCGCGAGCTGACCGTGCCGGGCGCCGAGCGTATCTGGTACGTGGCGGATGCAATGCGCGCCGGCATGAGCGTTGAAGATATCTTCGGCATGACCATGATCGATCCTTGGTTCCTGGTGCAGATGGAAGATCTGATCAAGGACGAAGAGAAGGTCAAGACCCTGGGTCTGACCAGCATCAATCGTGACCTGATGTTCCGCCTCAAGCGCAAAGGCTTCTCCGATCAGCGTCTGGCCAAGCTGCTGGGCGTGACCGAGAAGAGCCTGCGTGCTCATCGCCACAAGCTGGAAGTGTTCCCGGTCTACAAGCGCGTCGATACCTGCGCGGCCGAGTTCGCTACCGACACCGCTTACCTGTACTCGACGTACGAAGAAGAGTGCGAAGCTGCACCATCGGGTCGCGACAAAATCATGATCCTGGGCGGCGGTCCGAACCGTATCGGTCAGGGCATCGAGTTCGACTACTGCTGCGTACACGCTGCACTGGCTCTGCGTGACGATGGTTACGAGACCATCATGGTCAACTGCAACCCGGAAACCGTTTCTACAGACTACGACACCTCCGATCGTCTGTACTTCGAGCCGGTAACCCTGGAAGACGTACTGGAAATCGTCCGTGTCGAGAAGCCAAAAGGCGTGATCGTCCAGTACGGCGGCCAGACTCCGCTGAAACTGGCTCGCGCCCTGGAAGCCGCCGGCGTGCCGATCATCGGCACCAGCCCTGACGCCATTGACCGTGCCGAAGATCGCGAGCGCTTCCAGCAAATGGTCCAGCGCCTGAACCTGCGTCAGCCGCCAAACGCCACCGTACGCAGCGAAGACGAAGCGATTCGTGCCGCTGCCAAGATCGGTTATCCGCTGGTGGTGCGCCCGTCCTACGTGTTGGGCGGTCGTGCGATGGAAATCGTTTACGAAGAAGAAGAGCTCAAGCGCTACCTGCGTGAAGCGGTTCAAGTGTCCAACGACAGCCCGGTGCTGCTGGATCACTTCCTCAACTGCGCCATCGAAATGGACGTGGATGCGGTCTGCGACGGCAAGGACGTGGTGATTGGCGCGATCATGCAGCACATCGAGCAGGCCGGCGTTCACTCCGGTGACTCCGCGTGCTCGCTGCCACCGTACTCGTTGCCTGCGCACATCCAGGACGAGATGCGCGAACAGGTCAAGAAAATGGCCCTGGAGCTGGGTGTGGTCGGCCTGATGAACGTACAGTTGGCCCTGCAAGGCGAAGACATCTACGTCATCGAAGTCAACCCGCGCGCTTCGCGTACCGTACCGTTCGTGTCCAAGTGCATCGGTGTTTCCCTGGCGATGATCGCAGCGCGCGTGATGGCCGGTAAAACCCTGAAAGAGCTGGGTTTCACCAAGGAAATCATCCCGAATTTCTACAGCGTGAAAGAAGCGGTGTTCCCGTTCGCCAAATTCCCTGGCGTTGACCCGATCCTCGGCCCAGAGATGAAGTCCACCGGTGAAGTGATGGGTGTGGGTGACACCTTCGGTGAAGCGTTCGCCAAGGCGCAAATGGGCGCCAGCGAAGTGCTGCCGACCGGTGGTACCGCGTTCATCAGCGTCCGTGACGACGACAAGCCACTGGTTGCAGGCGTGGCCCGTGATCTGATCAACTTGGGCTTTGAAGTGGTTGCCACTGCCGGTACTGCCAAGCTGATCGAAGCCGCAGGTCTGAAAGTGCGCCGCGTGAACAAGGTGACCGAGGGTCGTCCGCACGTGGTCGACATGATCAAGAATGATGAAGTCACTCTGATCATCAACACTACCGAAGGTCGCCAGTCGATCGCTGACTCCTATTCCATTCGTCGCAATGCCCTGCAGCACAAGATTTACTGCACCACCACCATTGCTGCTGGCGAAGCGATCTGCGAAGCACTGAAGTTCGGTCCCGAGAAGACCGTGCGCCGCTTGCAGGATCTACACGCAGGATTGAAGGCATGAGCATAACGAAGTACCCAATGACTGTTCAGGGCGCTCGCGCCCTGGAAGAAGAGCACGCTCACCTGACCAAGGTCGTTCGTCCGAAGCTCAGCCAGGACATCGGTACGGCCCGCGAGTTGGGTGACTTGAAGGAAAACGCCGAATATCACGCTGCTCGCGAGCAGCAGGGTATGGTCGAGGCGCGGATCCGTGACATCGAAGGTCGCATGCAAAATGCGGTGGTCATCGACGTCACGACCATTCCTCACACCGGTAAGGTGATTTTCGGCACGACTGTCGAGATCGCCAACGTCGAGACAGATGAGAGTGTCACGTACCAGATCGTGGGTGAAGACGAAGCTGACATCAAGCTCGGCAAGATCTCCGTCGGCTCGCCCATTGCCCGTGCCTTGATTGCCAAGGAAGAGGGAGATGTGGTCGCCGTCAAAACGCCAGGTGGCGTTATCGAGTACGAGATTGTCGAAGTTCGCCACATCTAAAGGCAGGCGCCCGCTCCGTGCGGGTGCCGTGCTTTGGCAGCTGGCCCAGATGTTATGGGTCGGCGGTCTGTGGCTGTTGCATATCGGTCTGCTGCCGGTGCTGGGGAAAATTGGCCTGGCACCGCTGCTGATCGACGAAATCGCAGGCATGCTGAATGCGCTGATGGTGGGATTTGCCGCAGCGTGCGTGGTTTTTCAGGCTTTGGTGCTGATTCAGGCCGAGGGCCTTGCCAGTCTATGGCGGGATATTCGCGGGCAACTGTTGTTGGTGGCGCTGTGTGCGTGTGCGATGTACTTCGCGGTGCGTATCGGTTGGCCGCAGGCAGTGCGTTGGCAGGTATTCAGCTATCTTGTCCTGGGTTTTTCCGGGCTGCTGCTGGTGTTGCAGCCGGTGCCGGGATGGAGTGGCAGGGTGCGCGAAGCACACCCTTGACCCTTGTCATCACTTGAAGCGATGGACGTTCGACAGCTGCTTGTTGACGCTGAAGTTTTTGCGGTAAATCAGTGCCATCTTGCCGATGACCTGAACCAGATCCGCTTTGCCGACCTTGCACAGTTCTGCAATGGACGCCAGGCGCGATTCGCGATCCAGGATGTTGAGCTTGATCTTGATCAGCTCGTGATCCGCCAAAGCGCGTTCAAGTTCGGCTAGCACACCTTCAGTCAAACCGTTGTCAGCCACAATCAAAACCGGTTTCAGATGGTGGCCAATGGATTTGTACTGTTTCTTCTGCTCTTGAGTGAGCGGCATAATCTGACCCTTTCGTCTGGATTCTGTAAAATGGCGGCCATTTTACCCGAGGGTTCGTGGATCCGCCCAACTAATCACGACCCTTATTATCGAGGTGCCCAATGGCGCGTTCCAAGACAAGCCTTGGTTGGCTGAAAAGACATGTCAATGATCCCTATGTGAAGCAGGCACAGAAGGATGGCTACCGCTCGCGTGCGAGTTACAAGCTTCTGGAGGTACAGGAGAAATACAAGCTGATCCGTCCGGGTATGACCGTTGTCGACCTGGGGGCGGCGCCCGGTGGCTGGTCGCAGGTCACTAGCCGTCTGATCGGTGGTCAGGGGCGTCTGATCGCCTCGGACATCCTGGAAATGGACAGCATTCCGGACGTGACTTTCATCCAGGGTGACTTCACCCAGGACGAAGTGCTCGCCCGGATCCTGGAGGCCGTGGGTAATTCGCAGGTGGACCTTGTGATTTCCGATATGGCCCCCAATATGAGTGGTACGCCTGCCGTAGATATGCCAAAAGCCATGTTTCTTTGCGAGCTGGCTCTTGATCTGGCTGCTCGGATACTCAAGCCGGGTGGTAATTTCGTGATCAAGGTTTTTCAGGGTGAAGGGTTTGATGCTTACGTGAAGGACGCTCGTCAGAAATTCGACAAGGTCCAGATGATCAAGCCGGACTCTTCCCGTGGCAGTTCCCGCGAGCAATACATGCTGGCTTGGGGCTACCGCGGCCGGAGTGAATAAAGCGGGTTTTTTTTGCGGGGCGATAGGTTTTTCGTATTTCGCCTTGTGGGAATTAGCGAATATTGTGTAGGAAGTGTTTCACAAAGGGTTACAGACGGCGCCTGCCAAGTTGTAGGTAATGTAGTAAGTTAGGCCGGTGAATATCATGCGAAGCGCGCGCCATTAGCGGAGCTTGCTTCAGAGGGTAGTTAATTGAACGATATGGCAAAGAATCTGATCCTGTGGTTGATCATCGCGGCTGTCCTGGTGACGGTGATGAACAACTTCTCCAGCCCTAACGAGCCGCAGACCCTCAACTATTCCGACTTCATCCAGCAGGTCAAGGATGGCAAGGTCGAGCGCGTGGCGGTTGATGGCTACGTGATTACCGGCAAGCGCAACGATGGCGACAGTTTCAAGACCATTCGTCCGGCAATTCAGGACAATGGCCTGATTGGCGATCTGGTGGATAACCACGTCGTGGTCGAAGGCAAGCAGCCTGAACAGCAAAGCATCTGGACTCAACTCCTGGTCGCGAGCTTCCCGATCCTGGTGATCATTGCCGTGTTCATGTTCTTCATGCGGCAAATGCAGGGCGGTGCCGGTGGCAAGGGCGGGCCGATGAGCTTCGGCAAGAGCAAGGCGCGCCTGCTCTCCGAAGATCAGGTCAAGACTACTTTGGCTGACGTTGCCGGTTGCGACGAAGCCAAGGAAGAGGTTGGTGAGCTTGTCGAGTTCCTGCGTGATCCGGGCAAGTTCCAGCGCCTGGGCGGTCGCATTCCTCGCGGCGTGCTGATGGTGGGGCCACCGGGTACCGGTAAGACCTTGCTGGCCAAGGCCATTGCCGGCGAAGCCAAAGTGCCGTTCTTCACCATTTCCGGTTCCGACTTCGTTGAAATGTTCGTCGGTGTCGGGGCCAGCCGTGTTCGCGATATGTTTGAACAGGCGAAGAAGCACGCGCCATGCATTATCTTCATCGATGAAATCGACGCCGTTGGTCGCCACCGTGGCGCCGGCATGGGCGGCGGTCACGACGAGCGCGAACAGACTCTCAACCAGTTGCTGGTGGAGATGGACGGCTTCGAAATGAATGACGGCATCATCGTGATCGCTGCGACCAACCGTCCTGACGTACTGGACCCTGCGCTCCTGCGTCCGGGTCGTTTCGACCGTCAGGTTGTGGTCGGTCTGCCGGACATCCGTGGTCGTGAACAGATTCTCAAGGTCCACATGCGCAAAGTGCCAATGGGTGACGACGTCGCTCCGGCAGTGATCGCTCGTGGTACTCCTGGCTTCTCCGGTGCTGACCTGGCCAACCTGGTGAACGAGGCGTCGTTGTTCGCCGCCCGTGCCGGCAAGCGCATCGTTGAAATGAAAGAGTTCGAATTGGCCAAGGACAAGATCATGATGGGCGCCGAGCGCAAATCCATGGTCATGTCCGAGAAAGAAAAGCAAAACACTGCTTACCACGAGGCGGGGCACGCTATCGTCGGTCGGGTCGTACCTGAACATGATCCGGTGTACAAAGTATCGATCATCCCGCGCGGCCGGGCATTGGGCGTGACCATGTTCCTGCCGGAAGAAGATCGCTACAGCCTGTCCAAGCGTGCGTTGATCAGCCAGATCTGTTCGCTGTACGGTGGCCGTATCGCCGAAGAGATGACCTTGGGCTTCGACGGTGTCACCACCGGTGCGTCCAACGACATCATGCGTGCCAGCCAGATTGCCCGGAACATGGTGACCAAGTGGGGTCTTTCGGAGAAGCTCGGTCCGTTGATGTACGCCGAAGAAGAGGGCGAAGTGTTCCTCGGTCGCGGCGGCGGTGGTCAGAATGCAAGTTTCTCGGGTGAGACGGCGAAGCTGATCGACTCCGAGGTGCGCAGCATCATTGATCAGTGCTACGGCACGGCGAAGCAGATCCTCACGGACAACCGTGACAAGCTCGACGCCATGGCTGATGCGCTGATGAAGTACGAGACGATTGACGCCGAGCAGATTGACGACATCATGGCGGGGCGCACTCCTCGTGAACCTCGCGACTGGTCGGGTGGTGCCGGTACTTCTGGAACGCCTCCGGCGGTACAGGATGAGCGTCCACAAACACCTATCGGCGGCCCGGCTGCTGACGTTTAAGGTTTGAAATGACTTCTGTTCAGTCCTCGACCCGGTTGCCTTGTGGCAATCGGGTTCTTGATTTGGCCCAGACGCATGTCATGGGTATTCTCAATGTCACTCCCGATTCTTTCTCCGATGGCGGTCAGTACAGCCAGCTCGATGCGGCCTTGCGCCACGCCGAAGCCATGGTGGTGGCTGGAGCGACGCTGATCGATGTCGGGGGTGAGTCGACGCGTCCGGGCGCCAGGGCGGTTTCGCCCCTGGAAGAGCTTGAGCGCGTTGCTCCGATCGTCGAGCGAATCCATCGCGAGCTTGATGTGATCATATCGGTCGATACCTCCACGCCAGCCGTCATGCGCGAAACCGCGCGTCTGGGGGCCGGGTTGATCAACGATGTTCGTTCGTTGCGTCGCGATGGCGCGCTGGATGCTGCGGCAGCCACGGGGTTGCCGGTCTGTCTGATGCATATGCTCGGTGAGCCGGGTGACATGCAGGATGACCCGCAATATCAGGACGTTACGAAAGAGGTGGGCGAGTTTCTTGCCGGACGCATGGCTGAATGCGCCTTGGTGGGGATTCCGGCTGAACGAATCATTCTTGATCCAGGTTTCGGTTTCGCAAAAACCTTGCAGCACAATCTAAGCTTGTTTAAGCATATGGAGGCTCTGCATGCCTTGGGGCGGCCCCTATTGGTCGGGGTTTCGCGCAAGAGCATGATAGGTCAGGCACTGAATCGCCCTGTGGATGAGCGCCTGTATGGTGGGCTCGCCCTCGCGGCGCTGGCTTCGCAAAAGGGTGCGCGCATATTGCGCGTTCATGATGTAGCCGAAACAGTCGATGTGGTGAAGATGATCGCCGCAGTGGATTCAGCCGAATAAGAATGATGGAGCACTTATGACTAGAAAATATTTTGGTACTGACGGCATTCGTGGTCGAGTCGGCGAATACCCGATTACTCCTGACTTCATGCTCAGGCTCGGCTGGGCTGCGGGTATGGCGTTCCGCAAGATGGGTGCCTGCAAGGTGCTGGTCGGCAAGGACACCCGGATTTCCGGGTATATGTTTGAGTCGGCGCTTGAAGCCGGTCTGACATCGGCGGGTGCTGATGTGATGCTGCTCGGCCCCATGCCGACGCCGGCTATTGCCTATCTGTCGCGTACGTTCCAGGCTGAGGCCGGTATTGTGATCAGCGCCTCGCACAACCCGCATGATGATAACGGCATCAAGTTTTTCTCTGGCAAGGGCACCAAGCTGCCGGATGAGCTGGAGCTGATGATCGAAGAGCTGCTGGACACGCCGATGACCGTGGTCGAGTCGAGCAAAATCGGCAAGGTCTCGCGAATCAACGACGCGTCCGGCCGTTATATCGAGTTCTGCAAGAGCAGCGTGCCGACCGGTACCAATTTCTCTGGTCTGAAGATCGTTCTCGACTGTGCCCATGGTGCGACCTACAAAGTCGCACCTAGCGTGTTCCGTGAGCTGGGCGCCGAAGTCGTGGTCATGTCCGCCCAGCCTAACGGTTTGAACATTAACGAGAACTGTGGCTCGACCCACATGGGGCAGTTGCAGGCGGCCGTGCTGGCTGAACACGCTGATATGGGTATCGCTTTCGATGGCGATGGTGACCGCGTACTGATGGTCGATCATACCGGTGCAATCGTTGATGGTGATGACCTGCTGTTTATCATTGCCCGCGATCTCCATGAGCACGGCAAGCTGCAAGGCGGCGTGGTCGGTACGTTGATGAGTAACCTGGGTCTTGAGTTGGCGTTGAAGGACCTTGCGATTCCATTTGTGCGGGCCAACGTCGGCGACCGTTATGTAATGGCGGATCTGATCGAACGCAACTGGTTGGTAGGTGGTGAGAATTCGGGGCATATCGTTTGCTTCCATCACACTACCACCGGTGATGCGATCATTGCGGCTTTGCAGGTTCTGATGGCGCTGAAGACGCGTTCCGAAGGGCTGGCTCAGGCCCGCCAGGCGCTGCGTAAGTGCCCTCAGGTGCTGATCAATGTGCGCTTCGGTGGCGGTGCAAATCCTCTCGAGCATGCGTCGGTCAAGGAGGCCAGTGAGCGTGTGACCAAGGCCATGGAGGGTCGCGGGCGTGTGCTGTTGCGCAAGTCCGGCACAGAACCGCTGGTGCGTGTGATGGTCGAAGGTGAAGACGAAAAGCAGGTTCGCGCTTATGCCGAAGAGCTGGCAAAACTGGTTACTGAAGTTTCTGCCTGAATTCGGCTTGCCAGCCATGATTGTGTTGGGTAACATCTGCGCCCACTTTGACCGACGAGGTACAGCATGCGTCGCCCTATGGTAGCTGGTAACTGGAAGATGCACGGTACCCGCGCCAGCGTCGCTGAGCTGATCGATGGCCTTCGAGAGTTGGCCTTGCCGAGCGGTGTTGATGTAGCGGTATTCCCATCTTTTCTGCATGTCAATCAAGTGATTGATGGCGTGAAAGGAAAGTCGATTTCGGTCGGCGCGCAGAATTCTGCGGTGGAATCCGGGCAAGGTGCGTTGACCGGTGAGATCGCGCCGAGTCAGTTGGTGGATGCAGGTTGTTCCCTGGTGCTTGTCGGGCACTCCGAGCGCCGCCAGATTATGGGCGAGCAGGACGGAATGTTGATCCGCAAGTTCGCAGCGGCACAGGCGTGCGGCTTGATTCCGGTGCTGTGCATAGGGGAGACCCTTGAGCAACGCGAAGCCGGGAAGACACTTGAGGTTGTCGGGCGTCAGCTGGATAGCGTCATCGAGGCATTGGGTGTCGATGTTTTTGCAAATGCAGTAATTGCTTACGAGCCGGTCTGGGCCATTGGCACCGGGCTGACTGCTTCGCCGCAACAGGCGCAGGATGTGCACGCAGCCATTCGCGCTCAGTTGGCGGGAAAAAATTCTGAAGTCGCACAAGGTGTGCGGCTTCTATACGGCGGCAGCGTGAAGGCGGCCAATGCGGTCGAACTGTTCGGCATGCCGGATATCGATGGGGGCCTCATTGGCGGGGCTTCCCTGAATGCAGATGAGTTCGGTGCGATTTGTCGCGCCGCGGGAAACTGAAAAAATGCTGGAAACAGTCGTAGTCGTTTTTCATCTGCTGGGTGCGTTGGGCGTAGTTGCTCTGGTATTGCTGCAGCAGGGTAAGGGTGCGGATGCTGGCGCGTCTTTCGGAGCAGGTGCTTCAAATACTGTGTTCGGAAGCCAAGGTTCCTCTACCTTTCTTAGTAAGTTTACTGCTATACTTGCCGCAGGTTTTTTTATAACCAGCTTGGGGTTAGGTTACTTTGCTAAAGAGAAGGCTCATCAGCTGACTCAAGTAGGTCTCCCAAACCCAGCGGTGTTGGAAGTTCCAAAGCAACAACCGGCTTCTGATGATGTCCCGGTGCTTCAAGAGCAAAAGTCGGCTACTCCAGCGACTGACGTGCCTCCAGCTCAAGAGCAGAAGTAAGAAGGGTTTCAAACGTAGTATTGCCGAGGTGGTGGAATTGGTAGACACGCAACCTTGAGGTGGTTGTGCCCATAGGGTGTAGGGGTTCGAGTCCCCTTCTCGGTACCAATTAGTCAGGAGAGCCCGCTGTTGCGGGCTTTCTTGCAGGTGGAAGGTTACATTGACCCTGTTAGGGATCGGTCGTATACTTCCGCCCCAGCTTTGTCGCGGGGTGGAGCAGTCTGGTAGCTCGTCGGGCTCATAACCCGAAGGTCGTCGGTTCAAATCCGGCCCCCGCAACCAGTTTAAGGAGCCCCTTTTAAGGGGCTTTTTGTTAGCTGGACACTTTCAACGCCGCTGTTCGACGGCGTTTCAAGGATGGGCGCTTCGCCCATTTTTTTATTTTGCATAGCATGCACATACATGCACTAGGGGGTTCAGGTGTCGAGCAAGCTAGAAGAGTTGCAGGCCTTGCTGGCCCCGGTGGTCGTGGCCCTAGGCTATGAATGCTGGGGTATTGAGTTTTCGGCTCAAGGTCGTCACTCAATGTTGCGCGTTTATATCGATAAAGAGGGCGGTGTACTGGTGGACGATTGCGCCATCGTAAGCCGTCAGATCAGCGGCGTCCTGGATGTTGAAGATCCAATCTCCGTTGAATACACCCTTGAAGTTTCCTCGCCTGGCATGGAACGCCCGCTGTTCACTCTTGAGCAGTTTGCAAAATTTGCCGGTGAACAAGTGAAGATCAAGCTGCGCTCGCCTTTTGAAGGACGACGCAACTTTCAGGGCCTTCTGCGCGGTGTAGAAGAGCAGGATGTCGTGGTGCAGGTAGATGACCATGAATTCCTGTTGCCGATCGATATGATCGACAAGGCCAACATTATTCCCAGTTTTGACTGAGACGCGGATCCCGCGGATCCAATGGCTTGCGAAAGGCGAGGCGTACGATGAGCAAAGAAGTACTGCTGGTTGTTGAGTCGGTATCCAATGAAAAGGGTGTACCGGCAAGCGTGATTTTTGAAGCGTTGGAGCTGGCTCTGGCCACTGCTACCAAAAAGCGCTTCGAGGACGAAGTTGATCTGCGTGTGGAAATCAATCGCCACACTGGTGCCTACGAGACTTTCCGTCGCTGGACGGTCGTCGAAGAGGCAGACCTGGACGATCCAGCCATCGAAACCTGGCCGAGCAAGGTCGCGGAAACGCACCCTGGCGCCAAGGTCGGCGACGTCGTTGAAGAAAAAATCGAGTCCATCGAGTTCGGTCGTATCGCGGCACAGACTGCCAAGCAAGTCATTGTGCAGAAAGTTCGTGAAGCCGAGCGCGCTCAGGTTGTTGACGCTTACCGCGAGCGCCTGGGTGAAATCATCTCCGGCACCGTGAAGAAAGTGACCCGCGACAACGTGATCGTTGATCTGGGTAACAACGCCGAAGCGTTGCTGGCTCGTGAAGACATCATTTCTCGCGAAACCTTCCGGGTTGGCGTGCGCCTGCGTGCACTGCTCAAGGAAATCCGCACCGAGAACCGCGGCCCGCAGTTGATCCTGTCGCGTACCGCGCCGGAAATGCTGATCGAGTTGTTCCGCATCGAAGTGCCGGAAATCGCTGAAGGCCTGATCGAAGTCATGGCTGCGTCCCGTGACCCGGGTTCGCGCGCCAAGATCGCCGTTCGCTCCAAGGACAAACGCATCGACCCGCAGGGCGCTTGCATCGGTATGCGCGGCTCGCGCGTCCAGGCAGTGTCTGGTGAGTTGGGTGGTGAGCGTGTCGATATCGTCCTGTGGGACGACAATCCGGCTCAGTTCGTGATCAACGCCATGTCCCCGGCCGAGGTTGCGGCAATTATCGTTGACGAAGATGCCCATGCCATGGACATCGCCGTCGGCGCAGACAATCTGGCTCAGGCCATCGGTCGCGGTGGTCAGAACGTGCGTCTGGCCAGCCAGTTGACTGGCTGGACCCTGAACGTGATGACCGAATCGGACATCCAGGCTAAGCAGCAAGCAGAAACCGGCGACATCCTGCGCAACTTCATCGACGAGCTGGAAGTCGACGAAGAGCTGGCGCAGGTGCTGGTTGATGAAGGCTTCACCAGCCTGGAAGAGATTGCCTACGTACCGTTGGAAGAAATGCTCAACATCGACGGCTTTGACGAAGATATCGTCAACGAGCTTCGCGCTCGTGCCAAGGATCGTTTGTTGACCAAAGCCATCGCTACTGAGGAAAAGCTGGCAGACGCCCATCCGGCCGAAGACCTGCTCTCGCTTGAGGGTATGGACAAGGATTTGGCGATGGAACTGGCGGTGCGCGGCGTAATTACCCGCGAAGACCTGGCCGAGCAGTCTATTGACGATCTGCTCGACATCGACGGCATTGACGATGATCGTGCCGGCAAGTTGATCATGGCCGCCCGAGCCCACTGGTTCGAGTAATTAGGCGCGGCCTGAGGAGAGAAGTGCATGACGCAAGTCACGGTGAAACAACTGGCCGATGAGGTCAAAACACCGGTAGAGCGCCTGTTGCAGCAGATGCGTGAGGCAGGTCTGCCGCACACCGCCGCCGAAGAAAGTGTGACTGACAGTGAGAAGCAATCCTTGCTGACTCACTTGAAAAGCAGCCACAAGGCGAAAGTGGAAGAACCACGCAAGATCACGCTGCAGCGTAAAACCACCAGCACCCTGCGGGTTGCTGGCAGCAAAAGCATCAGTGTTGAAGTACGCAAGAAGAAAGTCTTCGTACAGCGCAGCCCGGAAGAAATCGAAGCCGAGCGCAAGCGTGAACTGGAAGAGCGTCGCGCAGTAGAAAATGCTGCTCGTCAGAAGGCTGAAGAAGAAGCCAAGCGTCGCGCCGAAGAAGAAGCGCGTCGCCAGCCTGCTGCTGCGCCGACCGCTCCGGCCGAACCTGTTGCCGCACCTGTTGCAGTGGCCGAGCCTGTGCGTGAAAGCGCGCCGGTCGTGGCTGTCGCACCGGTTGCCGATACCCGCAAGCGTGACGAACCACGCCGTCCGGACAAACCACGTGCCGACGATAACAATCGTCGTGGTGGTGGCGATGGCGAGCGCAAAAACGCTCCGCATCGTGCTTCGGTCAAGGAAAAAGCGCCGGCTCCACGCGTTGCCCCACGTACTACCGACGAAGAAAGCGATGGCTTCCGTCGTGGTGGTCGCGGCAAGGCCAAGCTGAAGAAGCGCAACGCCCACGGTTTCCAGAGCCCAACCGGCCCTGTCGTGCGCGAAGTGAAGATCGGCGAGACCATCACTGTGGGCGATCTGGCCCAGCAGATGTCGGTCAAGGCTGCTGAAATCATCAAGTTCATGTTCAAACTGGGTACTCCAGCGACCATCAACCAGGTACTGGATCAGGAAACTGCCCAACTGGTTGCTGAAGAACTGGGCCACAAAGTGACCCTGGTCAGCGACACCGCCCTGGAAGATTCCCTGGCCGAGTCCCTGAAGTTTGAAGGCGAGGCCGTTGCCCGTGCGCCGGTCGTGACCGTAATGGGCCACGTTGACCACGGTAAGACTTCCCTGCTCGACTACATCCGTCGTGCCAAGGTAGCGGCTGGCGAAGCCGGCGGCATTACCCAGCACATCGGTGCATACCACGTTGAAACCGACCGTGGCATGGTGACGTTCCTCGACACCCCTGGCCACGCCGCGTTTACCGCCATGCGTGCCCGTGGTGCCAAGGCGACCGACATCGTGATCCTGGTGGTTGCAGCGGACGACGGCGTAATGCCGCAAACCATCGAAGCTGTTCAGCACGCTCAGGCTGCTGGCGTGCCGCTGGTGGTTGCTGTGAACAAGATCGACAAGCCGGGCGCCGATCTCGATCGCATCCGTAGCGAACTGTCGGTACACGGCGTGACGTCGGAAGAGTGGGGCGGTGACACTCCATTCGTACCGGTTTCGGCGAAGATGGGTACCGGTGTCGACGAATTGCTCGAAGCCGTATTGCTGCAAGCCGAGGTTCTGGAACTGACCGCTACCCCATCGGCTCCTGGCCGTGGTGTTGTCGTCGAATCCCGTCTGGACAAGGGCCGCGGCCCGGTGGCTACCGTTCTGGTTCAAGACGGTACTCTGCGCCAGGGCGACATGGTCCTGGTCGGTTCGAACTACGGTCGCGTTCGCGCCATGCTCGACGAGAACGGCAAAGCCATTAAGGAAGCCGGTCCAGCCATCCCTGTCGAGATCCTCGGCCTGGACGGTACTCCGGACGCTGGCGACGAGATGAGCGTTGTGGCCGACGAGAAGAAAGCCCGTGAAGTGGCTCTGTTCCGTCAAGGCAAGTTCCGCGAAGTCAAACTGGCTCGTGCTCACGCAGGCAAGCTGGAAAACATCTTCGAAAGCATGGGCCAGGAAGAGAAGAAGACGCTCAACATCGTCCTCAAATCCGACGTCCGTGGTTCGCTGGAAGCGTTGAACGGTGCCTTGAACGGCCTGGGTAACGACGAAGTGCAAGTGCGTGTTGTCGGTGGCGGTGTCGGTGGTATCACCGAGTCCGACGCCAACCTGGCACTGGCCTCCAACGCTGTACTGTTCGGCTTCAACGTGCGTGCCGATGCCGGCGCTCGCAAGATTGTCGAGCAGGAAGGCCTGGATATGCGTTACTACAACGTGATCTACGACATCATCGAAGACGTCAAGAAAGCGTTGACCGGTATGCTCGGCAGCGATGTTCGCGAGAACATCCTGGGTATCGCCGAAGTGCGTGACGTGTTCCGTTCGCCTAAGTTTGGCGCGATCGCCGGTTGCATGGTTATCGAAGGTGTTGTGCACCGTAACCGTCCAATCCGTGTACTGCGTGAAGACATCGTTATCTTCGAAGGCGAGCTGGAATCCCTGCGCCGCTTCAAGGATGACGCTTCCGAAGTGCGTGCCGGCATGGAATGCGGTATCGGCGTGAAGAGCTACAACGACGTCAAAGTCGGTGACAAGATCGAAGTCTTCGAGAAGGTGCAGGTTGCTCGCAGCCTCTAATTCGCGTACTTCAAGGGCCACGATGAGCCGCTGCATGCAGATGCGCGGCACAGCGTCAGGACTCTAAACGCAACGCCCGGTCTGGCTTTTGTCAGGCCGGGCGTTTGCCGCTTTCAGACCCTTCGGGTTTCACCGTGGGGCAGTAACAGGTAACAAGACATGGCAAAAGAATACAGCCGTACCCAACGTATCGGCGATCAGATGCAGCGTGAGCTGGCACAGCTGATCCGTCGTGAAGTCAAAGACCCGCGCGTCGGCCTGGTCACCATTACCGCAGTGGAAGTCAGCCGTGACGTCGGTCACGCCAAGATTTTCATTACCGTGATGGGGCAGGACAACGCCGAAGATATCGCGCAAAGCATCAAGGTGCTCAATTCCGCCGCCGGCTTCCTGCGCATGCAGTTGGCTCGCGAGATGAAGCTGCGTAGCGTCCCGCAGTTGCACTTCCACTACGACGAAAGCGTCGTGCGCGGTGCGCATCTGTCGGCACTGATCGAGCGCGCAGTAGCGGAAGACAATCAGCATCCGGTTGCGGCAGAAGCCGAAGACACCAAGGAGTAATCGGTGGCTCAGGTCAAACGTATCCGTCGTAACGTCAGCGGTATCATCCTGCTCGACAAGCCGCTTGGGTTCACCTCCAACGCGGCCTTGCAAAAGGTCCGCTGGCTGCTGAACGCCGAGAAGGCTGGACATACCGGCAGTCTCGATCCGCTGGCCACCGGTGTGTTGCCGTTGTGCTTCGGTGAAGCCACCAAGTTTTCGCAATACCTGCTCGATTCCGACAAGGGTTACGAAACCCTGGCTCAACTGGGCAAAACCACCACCACGGCGGATGCCGAGGGCGAAGTTTTGCAGGAGCGCCCGGTGACCGTTGGTCGCGCCGATATCGAGGCTGTACTGCCGAATTTTCGTGGGCAAATCAATCAGATACCGCCGATGTACTCTGCCCTCAAGCGTGATGGCCAGCCGCTGTACAAGTTGGCTCGCGCAGGCGAAGTAGTGGAGCGCGAACCGCGTTCTGTTACTATTACGCGCTTGGAATTGCTGGCCTTCGAAGGTGATACTGCGCGGCTTGCGGTGGATTGCAGCAAAGGCACCTATATCCGCACGCTGGTGGAGGATATCGGTGAGCAACTCGGTTGTGGCGCTTATGTCGCGGAACTGCGACGTACCCAGGCCGGGCCTTTCACGCTGGCGCAGACCGTCACCCTGGAAGAGCTGGAAGCGGTACATGCCGAAGGTGGCAATGAAGCGGTCGATCGCTTCCTGATGCCATCGGACAGCGGCCTGCTGGATTGGCCGCTGCTGCAGTTCTCGGAAGCGAGCGCGTTCTACTGGCTCAACGGCCAGCCGGTACGCGCCCCGGATGCACCGAAGTTCGGCATGGTACGGGTACAGGATCACAATGGTCGCTTCATCGGTATCGGTGAAGTGAGCGAAGACGGGCGTATCGCGCCACGTCGACTGATTCGGTCAGAATGACCGAACGAGGGTGGCTGTTAACAGGCACGGTCACTACTCATTTTTAGATACGGGGATTTGTCCCTGGCCTGTTGAAGCTGTTTCTTTGAAACAGTTTCCTGATAAAAGGATTGCCTCATGGCTCTCAGCGTTGAAGAAAAAGCTCAAATCGTTACCGACTACCAGCAAGCTGTTGGTGATACTGGTTCGCCAGAAGTGCAAGTTGCACTGCTGACCGCCAACATCAACAAACTGCAAGGTCACTTCAAGGCCAACGGTAAAGATCACCACTCCCGTCGTGGTCTGATCCGCATGGTTAACCAGCGTCGTAAGCTGCTGGACTACCTGAAAGGCAAAGACGTGAGCCGTTACAGCGCTCTGATCGGTCGCCTGGGTCTGCGTCGCTAATAAGCGATTGCGCTAGAGGTTGGTTGTCTGTCGTGCGTCAGCGGGTTTCCCGCCGGCGCATGGCAGGCTCCCAGCCTCAAGTTTTATCTGGCTTTCTGCTTTACCTGAGTGACACCTGGACAAACCGACCGGGCCGATTCCCGGCATTGCCCAAGAATTTCGCAAGAAACCCGTTTCCCCAAGAGCCACAAAAGAAGGTAGGACACCGTGAACCCGGTAATCAAAAAATTCCAGTTCGGTCAGTCGACCGTTACCCTCGAGACTGGCCGTATCGCCCGTCAGGCCTCCGGCGCAGTATTGGTCACCGTTGACGACGACGTCAGCGTATTGGTGACCGTAGTCGGTGCCAAACAAGCCGATCCGGGCAAGGGTTTCTTCCCTCTGTCTGTTCACTACCAGGAAAAGACTTACGCTGCCGGTAAGATCCCTGGCGGTTTCTTCAAGCGTGAAGGCCGTCCTTCCGAGAAAGAAACCCTGACTTCCCGACTGATCGACCGTCCGATCCGTCCGCTGTTCCCTGAAGGCTTCATGAACGAAGTGCAGGTTGTCTGCACCGTCGTTTCCACCAGCAAGAAGACCGATCCGGACATCGCTGCGATGATCGGTACCTCGGCTGCCCTGGCCATCTCCGGCATTCCTTTCGATGGTCCGATCGGCGCTGCCCGCGTTGCCTTCCACGAAAGCACCGGCTACCTGCTGAACCCGACTTATGAGCAACTGGCTGCTTCGAGCCTGGACATGGTCGTTGCCGGTACTTCGGAAGCCGTTTTGATGGTTGAATCGGAAGCCAAAGAGCTGACCGAAGACCAGATGCTGGGCGCCGTACTGTTCGCTCACGACGAGTTCCAGGCTGTTATCCAGGCCGTCAAAGAGCTGGCCGCCGAAGCTGCAAAACCAACCTGGACCTGGGCTCCGCAAGCCGAAGCCACCGAACTGCTGGGCGCTATCCGCTCCGAGTTCGGCGAAGCGATCTCCCAGGCCTACACCATCACCGTCAAGGCCGACCGTTACGCTCGCCTGGGCGAGTTGAAGGATCAGGTCGTTGCCAAGCTGTCCGGTGAAGAAGGCCAGCCTTCCGCCAGCGACGTTAAAGCGGCTTTCGGTGAAATCGAATACCGCACCGTTCGCGAAAACATCGTTAACGGCAAGCCACGTATCGACGGTCGCGACACCCGCACCGTACGTCCGCTGAACATCGAAGTCGGCGTTCTGCCGAAGACCCACGGTTCGGCACTGTTCACCCGTGGTGAAACCCAGGCTCTGGTAGTCGCGACTCTCGGCACCGCCCGTGACGCACAGCTGCTGGACACCCTGGAAGGCGAGAAAAAAGACCCGTTCATGCTGCACTACAACTTCCCTCCGTTCTCGGTGGGCGAGTGTGGTCGCATGGGTGGCGCTGGTCGCCGCGAAATCGGTCACGGCCGTCTGGCCCGTCGTTCGGTTCAGGCCATGCTGCCGGCCGCTGACGTGTTCCCGTACACCATTCGCGTTGTATCGGAAATCACCGAATCCAACGGTTCGAGCTCCATGGCTTCCGTTTGCGGTGCTTCCCTGGCGCTGATGGACGCTGGTGTGCCAATGAAGGCACCGGTTGCCGGTATCGCCATGGGCCTGGTTAAAGAAGGCGAGAAATTCGCTGTCCTGACCGACATCCTGGGCGACGAAGACCACCTGGGCGACATGGACTTCAAGGTAGCCGGTACCGCCAAGGGTGTGACCGCGCTGCAGATGGACATCAAGATCAAGGGCATCACCGAAGAAATCATGGAAATCGCTCTGGGCCAAGCCCTGGAAGCGCGCCTGAACATCCTCGGTCAGATGAACCAGATCATTGGCCAGTCGCGTACCGAACTGTCGGCCAACGCACCGACCATGATCGCGATGAAAATCGACACCGACAAAATCCGTGATGTCATCGGTAAAGGCGGCGCGACCATTCGTGCGATCTGCGAAGAAACCAAGGCTTCGATCGACATCGAAGACGACGGTTCGATCAAGATCTTCGGCGAAACCAAGGAAGCGGCTGAAGCTGCACGTCAGCGCGTTCTGGGCATCACCGCCGAGGCCGAGATCGGCAAGATCTACGTCGGTAAGGTTGAGCGCATCGTCGACTTCGGCGCATTCGTTAACATCCTGCCTGGCAAGGACGGTCTGGTTCACATCTCGATGCTGAGCGACGCTCGCGTTGAGAAAGTGACCGACATCCTGAAAGAAGGCCAGGAAGTGGAAGTACTGGTACTGGACGTGGACAACCGCGGCCGTATCAAGCTGTCCATCAAAGACGTAGCCGCAGCCAAGGCTTCGGGCGTTTAATCTGCCCTCAAGCCTGACTGTTCCAACGTTGTAAAAAAGGCCCTGCAGTGAAAACTGTGGGGCCTTTTTTTGCCTGCGGAAAAACGAAACGGTGGACGAAGTTGCCGGTAGGGCTTGGCGATGCTAGGTTTAGCCCACTGCCCGTGTAGCTCAGTCGGTAGAGCAGCGCACTCGTAACGCGAAGGTCGCAGGTTCGATTCCTGTCTCGGGCACCAGCGACACTCTGTTTTCAGATGATCCCGAATGGTTCTGAAGGCCAGAAAAGCCGGGCTTCAATCGGTTTTTTTGCGTCAGAGAGATCCTTGATGATCCAGATCCATCTTCCATTCCCCAGATCAGCGAGAACGCCATGACCGTTAAAGAATTGACTCAAGAAGCCAGACACGAAGAAGCCCTCAGGAAGTATGTGCTGGACGCGCCTGAATTGATGGACGAGATCAAGGACTTGCCAGCCGATGATCAGAAGGACCAGATCCAGTGGGCGTTTGAGGATGAAGCAGAAGCCCAGGGCTTGCAGCCGTGGGAACTGACGCTCAAGTACACCTCGAGCCCGGAAGAATACGAGGCCGAGCGCCTGAAGCTGCACAAGGAAGCGGCCGAGGTGTTGGGCGTCGAGTGGGAAGAGTACTGCGAGATGAACAATCTGGTGGTCTGATGCAAAAACGCCAGCCTTATCGAGGCTGGCGTTTTTTATTGCGCGCTGATCTCAGAGACTCAAGCGCATCGACAAGTCGACAGCTTTCACGTCCTTGGTCATCGCACCAATCGAAATGTAATCCACACCGGTTTCGGCGATCGGCAGCAACGTACTTTCGTTGATCCCGCCACTGGCCTCCAGTTTTGCCTTGCCGCCGTTCAGGCGTACGGCTTCGCGCATATCATCCAGGCTCAATTCGTCGAGCATGATGATATCGGCGCCGGCCGCCAAGGCCTCTTTGAGCTCGGCCAGGCTTTCCACTTCGATCTCCACCGGTTTGCCCGGTGCGATTTTGTGTGCAGCCGCGATAGCCTGGGAGATCCCTCCGCAAGCGGCGATATGGTTTTCCTTGATCAGGAAGGCGTCATACAGGCCGATGCGGTGGTTGTGGCAGCCGCCACAGGTCACCGCGTACTTTTGCGCCAGGCGCAGCCCTGGCAGGGTCTTGCGGGTGTCGAGCAATTTCACCTGAGTCTGGGCCACGAAGTCTGCCAGGTACTGCGCGCGAGTGGCCACGCCGGACAACAGTTGCAGGAAGTTCAGTGCACTGCGTTCACCGGTCAGCAGCGAGCGAGCGGGACCTTCGAGGTGGAACAGCACTTGATTGGGCTTGACCCGTTCCCCATCGGCGACCTGCCAGTGCACCGCTACTCGCGGGTCCAGTTGCCGAAACACGGTATCCACCCAGGCCGTACCGCAGATGACGGCGGCGTCGCGGGTAATGATGGTGGCTTTGGCCAGGCGTTCGGTCGGGATCAATTGCGCAGTGATGTCGCCACTGCCGACGTCTTCGAGCAACGCACGGCGCACGTTGGCTTCGATTTCGGCGGTCAAATCGGCGAGACGTAGATTCGGCATAACGGGCTCCACAAACAAAGTGGCTCGATTATAGGGCCATGGCGGGAGGCAACCCAAGGCATCCGCGATGTTCCTGGCATCCTGTAGCCTGCATTTGGTCGATTCCCGCGAGCCAGCCGGCGCCTGTGCGAACGCGGGTTCAGAGTCTTCTGGCACAAGAGGGGCCTTTGCAAGATAATTCGCCTTGCAATTGACGTCATGACTTTGACGAATCGAGGAATCGCCGTTTCAGGAGGCCGGATGTACAACGACGGGAATGTAGTGCCTTTGCGCAAGGCGACTACCGATCATGCGACTCGCTCGTCGCTCGCCCGCCTGCCCATGATTCTGCTTCAGGTTCGCGACAAAGCTGTGCAACAACTGCGGCAAGGTTTGCAGGAACTCTTCGACAATGCCGATGACACCCTCTTCGAAATGGCTGACCGGGCTCGCAATGACGTCGAGCAGAATGTTTTCTTCCAGGCGATGCGGGACCTGCGTCTGAAGCGCAAAAGCATCGAGCGGTTCTTTTTCGAACAATTCTTCGAAGCGTTCATTAGCCTCACTCAATACAGCGCCACGCACAGGGTATTGCCTCAGGCATCGTCCGCCGGGGCGGGCATCCCGTTGCTCAGTGACGAATGGGAACGTGATGTAGCGGTGGAGGCGATGGTCAATAAAGTGTTGGATCGCGACGGCCTGGCCCTCGACCAGCTCACTGCCCGTCTCAGTACCCTGCTGGGCAGGTCGCTGATGGAGCAGCACAATCCCATGGGGCCGACCCTGCTCTGCGCGTTTTTCTTGCAGGCCTGGCGTAACCTGGGAGTGGAGATCAAGGTCAAGCTGATCCTTCTCAAGCTGTTTGACCGCTATGTGCTGAGCGGGACCGATCAGCTATACGCACAAGCCAACCAACTGCTGATCGCCACCGGTGTACTGAACGGCCTCCAGCCCGCTCGGGCATGTCGGATAGTGGATAGGCTCGCCAGTGACCTGATCGAGCCTGACTCGCTTGAACGTCGTCGTAGTGAATGGTTGGAACAACGGACACATGATGTCGAGGAAAGCCGTGCCCAAACCGCAATGGCCCGTCGCCGTGTCGAATGGGTGTTAAACCAGGCACTGATCGGCAAGGTCTTGCCGCGAAGCGTGGTGGTGTTCGTTCACGAGGCCTGGAGCAAAGTGTTGCTGCTGGCCTTTCTCAAACATGGCGATCAGTCGACGCAATGGCATGTCGCTGTGCAGACGATGGAACAGTTGATCTGGAGCGTCCAGCGCCATGAGGAGCCTGACGCACGCTCACGCTTGTTGGTGCTGGTACCGGACTTGCTCAAAGGGTTGCGCGAGGGATTGCGTGGCTCGGCATTCGATCCGTTTACCGCCAGCGAATTTTTCACCGAACTGGAGGGTTTGCACCTTCAGTTGTTTGAGCCTGACCCGCAAAGCACCCATGCAAACCCGGCGATGGTCGAAGTGCTGGAAGAAGTCGTTTTGCCGTGCGCTGACGATGGCCCGTTCCGCCTCAATCGCGGCAAGTGATCGCGTCTGGAGGGGCTATCGCGGCATACTGGGCACCAACACAGTCGTCGTTGAAGGAATCGGTATGCAGTTGGACCCCGCGAGCGGTTGGTGTCAGGACGTACGTTTGTGTCCCTCACCCAACTTCAATGCGCGCCCCACGGGCGAAATTTCCCTGCTGGTGATTCACAACATCAGCCTGCCGCCGGCGCAATTCGCCACCGGCAAGGTGCAGGAGTTTTTCCAGAATCGCCTGGATGTCACTGAGCACCCTTACTTTGAAGGGATAGCCGACCTGCGGGTGTCTGCGCACTTTTTGATCGAGCGTGACGGCACCGTCACCCAGTTTGTCTCTTGTCTTGAGCGCGCCTGGCACGCCGGGGTGTCGAGTTTCGAGGGTCGGGAAACCTGTAACGATTTTTCCGTGGGCATCGAGCTTGAGGGCACGGATGATCTACCGTTCACCGATGCCCAGTACGATGCATTGATTGCCCTGACCCGACAGCTGCAAAGCGTTTTCACGGCCATTACTCCGCAGCGTATCTGCGGGCACAGTGACATTGCGCCGGGACGCAAGACCGATCCGGGGCCGGCATTCGACTGGACACGCTATCGTGCGGCCCTGGCCAAGGCCGCTGGGGAAAAAGAGGAACGACAATGAGTTTTCTGGTGTTGCTGCTGGCGGTGTGGATCGAGAAGTTCTCGGCCCTGCGCCATCAGGTTCAGCGAGATGGCGGTTGGGTGCGCGAGTTACACAAGCTTGAGTCCAGCCCGCGCCTGGCGAAAAGTCCATGGCTGGTTTTGGTCGTGCTGGTATTGTTCCCGGTCGCGCTATTGGGGTTGCTGCTGCTGGTGCTGGACCCGGTGGCCTACGGTCTGCTGACGCTGCCGGTGCACCTGCTGGTGGTGATTTACAGCCTGGGGCGGGGCGATCTGCTGGGGGGGCTGGGGCCGTTTCGCGATGCCTGGCGCCGGGAGGACTTGCAAGCCGCGGCCCTTGTCGCCAAACGCGACCTCGATATCTGCGCCGACAGCGGTGAGCAACTGCTGGAGCGAGTCGAAGGGCATTTGTTGTGGGAGGCCTACCAGAGTTTTTTCGCGGTGATTTTCTGGTACTTCCTGCTGGGGCCGGTCGCCGCCCTCAGCTACCGGCTGCTGGCCCTGGCTGAAGAGCATGGGCAAAACCCCATGGTAGTCGAGCGCGCTGCTCAACTGCGTCATGCTTTCGATTGGGTGCCGGTACGCTTGCTGGCGGCGAGTTTTGCCCTGGTCGGCAATTTTGTCGCAGTCAGTCGGGTGATGTTGCACGAGCTGCTGAACTGGAACATCAGCGCCGCTCAATTGATCGAGAAGGCCGGGCTGGTGGCCGCCGAAATCCCGGCACCGGTGGTCGGACCGGAAGGCATCATCAACCTTGACCGGATCTGGGAGTTGCTGCTGCGGGCGGCAGTACTCTGGTACGCGGGGTTTGCATTGTGGACGGTGTTGCCGTAACCCGTTGAAGCATATTCCATTGTGGCGAGGAAGCAGGCTCCCTCGCCACAGGGCGTTCATCAGTCCGACGATCTGCGTCCGCCGTTAACCTTATGTTACAAAACCCTCCCTTGATTTGAGCTATATAGAGACAGCGCCCAATAGTGGCTATCTGCTGTCGAGCTGCGCCTGCCAATAAAAATAAGAAATCAAAGGGAGACTTCCAGTGAAGAGCTTGCTCTATCCCGCCGTCGCGCTGATGAATCGCCTGAGCTTCGGCATGAAGTTCAGCCTGATCAGCGTTTTGTTCCTGGTGCCGATGCTGGTGACCAACTTTTATCTGGTGCGCGATTCCTATCGCGAATTCCAGGGCACCCGGGTCGAATTGCAGAGCCTCGACCTGTTGGGCAACGGCCTGACGCTACGGCGTGACCTGGAAACTCTGAACAACCTGGTGCTGATCAATGTCACCCTCGGTCAGTCCGGCAAGGCTGGTAACGTCGAATCGCAGATCAGCACCCTGGGACAAAGCGTGCTGAACCGCTTGCAGGGCCTGACGGCGATGACCACCGACCCGGAGCAAATCGCGGTTTTTGAGGGCAAGCGCGATGAAATGATCGCTGCGTTCAAGGCTCAACAGGCCGAAACCTCCCTGCAAAGCAAAAGTGCCTTGATCGCAAAGTTGCTGGGCAATGCGCAGATTTTCAGTCAAATCATCGCCAGTCAGGCAGGCTTGAGTCGCGATACCCAGAGCGACATGCGCCAGTTGAGCGAACTCATCACCAGCGTCACCCCGGCGGTCACCCAGCTACTGGGCGAAGGCCGTGCAATGGGCTCTTACTCGTTGGGGCAGGGCTTTCTCAATTCATCGTCTAGCACCCGTTTCGATGAACTGCTGGCGCAGATCGAAAAACTCCAGGGCGAATATGGCCTGAAGTTGCAGGATGCGCTGGCGTCCAGCAAAGCCGCACGAGAAACCCTGGCCGCGCAGGCCGACACCAGCAAGGCGACGCTGAAAAAAGCCAGTGAGTTGTTCGAAGAGCAAGTGGTCATGGCCGACACGCTGGATGCGCCGTGGCAGACTTTTTACGGTCAGGTCTCCGGCCTGATGGACCAGACTTACCAGCTCAACGAAGCCACCCTGAAGTTTCTTGGTGCTCAATTGCAGCAGCGCCTGGAGCAGAACCGCACCCACATGATCTTGCAAGCCGTGGCGTTGTCGGTGGTGTTCGTATTGATCTTTTACCTGTACGGCGGCTTCTATGCCTCAACCCGCACCACGCTCAAACGCCTTGGCGGGGTGATGGATAAAGTGGCGGCCGGGGACATGACCGTCACGTTCAGCGCCAACAGTCGTGATGAGTTGGGCGAGTTGGGTGAGGTGTTCAACGGCACCGTTAAAAAAATCCATGACCTGATCGAGCGAGTGGGACACACCGTCAGCGAGGTCGAGCGTCAGGCCGGGCAGGTGGAGAACGTTTCCGCGCAAAGTAACCAAGCCGTGACCGGGCAGCGCACGCAGATCGAGCAGGTCGCCACGGCAATGAACCAGATGTCCGCCACCTCCCTGGAAGTCGCGCGAAGTGCCGCCGCGGCGGTCAACAGTGCCCACAGTGTCAACGACGAAACCATCAGCGGCCGCGGGCTGGTGCAATCCCAGCAGGGCAGCATTGCCGCGCTGGCCAGCGAGATCGATCAATCGGTGCTGGTGATCAATCAGCTGGCCAGCGACAGCCAGTCCATCAGCCGTGTGCTGGAAGTGATCAAGAGCATTGCCGAACAGACCAACCTGCTGGCACTCAATGCCGCGATCGAAGCGGCACGGGCCGGGGAGCAGGGGCGTGGTTTCGCGGTGGTGGCGGACGAGGTCCGGACGCTGGCCAAGCGTACCCAGCAGTCGACCGAGGAAATCGAGCAGATGATCGCCAAACTCCACGGTGGAGTCGGCGCGGCGGTGAAGGCCATGGGTGTCAGCCATGAGATGGCCAACGGCACTGTAAGTCAGTCGGAGAAGGTCCAGCTGGCGCTGGAAAACATCCTCGGCGCGGTGGGGATGATCGTCGACCAGAACCAGCAGATCGCGGCGGCCGTGGAGCAGCAAACCGCCGTGGCCCATGACATCGATCAGAACATCGTCGAGATCAACCGCGCCGGCGAGCGCACTGCCGAAGGTGCGCACCGGACCGAAGATGCCAGCCGTGCGTTGTCGGCGCAGGTGGTGGAGCTCAAGCAACTGATCAGTGCGTTCCGGGTTTAACAGGCACCGCGGTAAAAAAGTGGGAGCGAGCCTGCTCGCGAAAGCGGTTAGTCAGTCACATTGATGTTGGATGTGGTGACGCCTTCGCGAGCAGGCTCGCTCCCACAGGTGTTTTGTGTTGTCGGTGATTACCAGTTGAACAAGTCGCAAGCATTGGCTGTGCTCGCGGCGGCCAACTGCTGCGGCGTGACCGCCATGATCCCGGCCAGCGCTTCACAGATCGCCGGCAAGTGCGCCGGGCTGTTGCGTTGCCCGGCAAACATGGCGGGCGCCATGTCCGGTGAGTCGGTCTCCAGTACCACCGATTCCAGCGGCAACTCGGCCAGAACGCGGTGCATGCGCAGTGCCTGTGGCCAGGTGGCGGCACCGCCCAATCCCAGTTTGAAACCGAGCTTGATGTATTCCCGGGCCTCTTCGCGACTGCCGGCGAAGGCGTGAATGATGCCGGCACGCTTCAGGCGAAACCGTTTGAGCGTGGCAATCACCGCCGCATGGCTGCGCCGTACATGGATCAGCGCCGGCAGATTGAAATCCGCTGCCAGTTGCAGTTGTGCGTCGAACAGCGCTTGTTGGTCTTCACGGTCGAGGGTTTCGATGAAGTAGTCGAGGCCGATTTCGCCCACCGCGCACAGTTGCCGATGACCGGCGAGCCGGGTCAGCCAATCCCCGAGTTCCGCCAGGTCTTCGGGGCGGTGATCGTCCAGGTACACCGGATGCAAGCCGAACGCGGCATGCAGGTCGGGATCGCTTTGCACCAGATCCCAGACCCGCTGCCAATTGCCTTGATAAACCCCCAACACCACCATTTGTCGCACCCCGAGGGCGCGGCTCTCGGCCAGCAACGCCTGACGGTCGGCGTCGAAGTCCGGGAAATCCAGATGGGTGTGGGTGTCGATCAGCTCCACGGTTCAGTCCTGGCGAATACGCTGCTTGAAGGTGCGGGCGATGGCCTGCACGCCGGGTCGGTAATCGGACTGCTCGATGGCGGCCAAGGCCAGTGCCAGGGCTTTGTCAGCGATCAATTGATGCTGCTGGGCCATGGCATTGACCGGCAACGGCAGAAAGTCCAGCAGCTGGGTATCGCCGAATGTGCCGAGGCGCAATGGGCGGGTTTTCAAAGGGAAGTCATGCAAGGCATCGAACACGCCCTGGAGTAATACGTAAGACGTGGTCACCAGTGCCTCGGGCAAGTGCCCTACACGCTGGAGCAGTTCTTCCATCAACTGTTTGCCACATTCACGACTGAACGATTCACCATGTTCGATCAGGACTACACCGTTGTACCCGGACAGCGCCTCTTTGAAACCGGCGGCCCGTTCCTGGCTGATGCTCAGTTCCGGGCGGGCGCCGATCAAGGCGATCTGTTTGGGCAGCGGGTCGAGCAGGCTACGGGTCAGGTGCAGGCTGGCTTCGCGGTCGTCACTGATCACCGAGCAGAAGTGTTCCGGCTCCATGACCCGGTCGATGGCAATAATGGGAATGCCTTTGGCCTGCAACTGGCGATAGCTGTCGTCGCCGGGCGGCAGGCAACTGGCGACGATCAGCGCGTCACAGCGCCGGGCGCGGAACAGTTTCAGCAGTTGCCGTTCGCTGTCCGGTGCATCGTCGGAACTGGCGATCAGCAACTGATAACCGCGAGCCCGTGCGCCTTGTTCCAGCAGTTTGGCGATTCGCGCGTAACTGGGGTTTTCCAGATCCGGCAGAATGAAACCCAGCGTGCGAGTGTGGCGACTGCGCAGACCGGCGGCCTGGGGATTGGGCGTGAAGCCATGCTGATCGACCACCGCGCGCACGCGCTCGACGGTGGCACTGCTGATGCGTTGCTGTTCGGCCTTGCCATTGATGACATAGCTGGCGGTGGTAACGGACACACCGGCCAACTGGGCGATATCACTGAGTTTCAACCCGTTATTTCCTTGTTTTTGCGAGCATGCCCGACATTTTCGTCAATCCTAACCGATTCAGGCAGTCGACCATTGTCGTGACGCATCCGACAATTGGACTTCATGCGGGCGAGATTATCGAGTAACGTGCCAATCATGCTAGATTAAACGTTTCAGCAGGCGTATTTTCTAGATAATTGGTCCCTTTGGCCGGTTCTGCCGCAAAACCGCCAAATACTGTCTTCAGACAAGCGCGTAAGCTGAATCATTCAAAACAATACCTGGTGCCCACAGGCGCCAAAAAGGAGAAAGCATGCTCGAGCTCACTGTAGAGCAGATATCCATGGGCCAGTCGGCTGTGGATAAGTCAGCCGCCTTGCAGTTGCTGGCCCGGCATCTGGTTGCCGACGGCCTGGTCGCCGAGGGTTACCTCGCCGGTTTGCAGGCACGCGAAGCCCAGGGCTCGACCTTTCTCGGTCAGGGTATTGCCATTCCCCACGGAACACCGGAAACCCGCGACCTGGTGTTCACCACCGGCGTGCGCCTGATGCAGTTCCCCGACGGCGTGGATTGGGGTGACGGGCAGATCGTTTATCTGGCGATCGGCATTGCCGCCAAATCCGATGAACATCTGCGCCTGCTGCAATTGCTGACCCGAGCCCTCGGCGAAACCGATCTGGGCCAGGCACTGCGTCGCGCCGGTTCCGCCGAAGCCTTGTTGAAACTGCTGCAAGGCGCGCCGCAGGAACTGGCGCTGGATGCGCAAATGATTGGCCTGGGCGTTGCCGCCGAAGATTTCGAAGAGTTGGTCTGGCGCGGCGCACGTTTGCTGCGCCAGGCCGACTGCGTCAGCAATGGTTTTTCCGCTGTGTTGCAACAGGTCGAGGCGTTGCCGCTGGGCGATGGCCTGTGGTGGCTGCACAGTGAACAAACGGTCAAGCGCCCAGGTCTGGCCTTCGTCACCCCCGACAAACCCTTGCGTTACCTCGGCCAGCCGCTGAGTGGGCTGTTCTGTCTGGCCAGCCTTGGCGAAGCCCATCAAGCCTTGCTCGAACGCCTGTGCGCGTTGCTGATCGAAGGCCGCGGCCATGAATTGGGGCGCGCCACCAGTTGCCGCGCAGTGCTGGAGGTGCTCGGCGGTGAACTGCCGGCTGACTGGCCGAGCGCGCGTATCGCACTGGCCAACGCCCACGGTTTGCATGCACGTCCGGCGCAAATCCTCGCTCAATTGGCGAAAAGCTTTGAAGGCGACATTCGTATCCGCATCGTTGATAGCCAGGACAGTGCAGTGTCGGTGAAGAGTCTGAGCAAGTTGCTCAGCCTCGGCGCCCGTCGCGGACAGGTGCTGGAAATCATCGCCGAGCCGAGCATCGCCGCCGATGCATTGCCGGTGTTGTTGAAAGCCATCGAAGAAGGCCTCGGCGAAGAAATCGAGCC
Source organism: Pseudomonas sp. WPR_5_2 (assembly GCF_003634475.1). NCBI lineage: Bacteria > Pseudomonadati > Pseudomonadota > Gammaproteobacteria > Pseudomonadales > Pseudomonadaceae > Pseudomonas > Pseudomonas sp. WPR_5_2. Next base: position 89,821 of record NZ_RBLA01000007.1, read on the forward strand.
ATTGCCTGCGGTGAACCCGCCACGGGAAGACGTCGTCGAAGTGGCCGAAGTGCTGTTGGCCCCCGCGTCCGGCAGTTTGTTGCAGGCGATTGCTGCCGCACCGGGCATTGCTATCGGTCCGGCGCATATTCAAGTGCTGCAACACATTGATTACCCGCTGCGCGGAGAGTCCGCCGCCATCGAGCGCGAACGTCTCAAGCAGGCGCTGGCGGATGTACGTCGTGACATTGGCGGCTTGATCGAGCGCAGCAAGGCCAAGGCCATCCGCGAGATTTTCGTCACCCACCAGGAAATGCTCGACGACCCGGAACTGACCGATGACGTCGACACCCGGCTCAAGCAGGGTGAAAGCGCGGAAGCCGCGTGGATGTCGGTGATCGAAGCCGCAGCCCGGCAACAGGAAGCGCTGCAGGATGCGTTGCTGGCCGAGCGCGCCGCCGATTTGCGTGATATCGGTCGTCGCGTGTTGGCACAGTTGTGTGGTGTCCAAAGCCCAAGTGAGCCTGAGCAGCCTTACATTCTGGTGATGGACGAAGTCGGCCCGTCCGATGTGGCGCGTCTTGATCCGACCCGCGTCGCCGGCATTCTCACCGCCCGGGGTGGCGCCACCGCCCACAGCGCCATCGTCGCCCGGGCACTGGGTATTCCGGCACTGGTCGGCGCCGGCGCGGCGGTGCTGCTGCTGGCATCGGGCACACCATTGCTGCTCGATGGCCAGCGCGGTCGTTTGCACGTGGATGCCGATGCGACGACCCTGCAACGTGCCATCGAAGAGCGTGACACCCGCGAACAGCGACTCAAAGCCGCTGCCGAACAACGTCATCAACCGGCGCTGACCACCGACGGGCACGCGGTCGAAGTGTTTGCCAACATCGGTGAAAGCGCCGGCGTTACTAGCGCGGTGGAGCAGGGCGCCGAAGGCATCGGCCTGTTGCGCACCGAACTGATTTTCATGGCCCACCCGCAAGCACCGGACGAAGCGACCCAGGAAGCGGAATACCGCCGTGTGCTCGATGGCCTGGCCGGACGTCCGCTGGTGGTGCGCACTCTCGATGTTGGCGGTGACAAACCACTGCCCTATTGGCCGATCGCCAAGGAGGAAAACCCCTTCCTCGGTGTACGCGGCATTCGCCTGACCTTGCAGCGGCCGCAGATCATGGAGGCGCAGCTGCGCGCCCTGCTGCGGGCCGCCGACAACCGCCCGTTGCGCATCATGTTCCCCATGGTCGGCAGCGTTGATGAGTGGCGCCAGGCCCGGGACATGACGGAACGCCTGCGTCTGGAAATTCCGGTGGCGGACTTGCAGCTCGGGATTATGATCGAAGTGCCATCAGCCGCCTTGCTGGCACCGGTACTGGCCAAAGAGGTCGATTTTTTCAGTGTCGGCACCAACGACCTGACCCAATACACCTTGGCCATCGACCGTGGCCATCCGACCTTGTCGGCTCAGGCTGATGGCTTGCATCCGGCGGTGCTGCAACTGATCGACATCACCGTGCGCGCGGCCCATGCCCATGGCAAATGGGTTGGCGTATGCGGCGAATTGGCGGCCGATCCGCTGGCGGTGCCGGTGCTGGTCGGCCTTGGCGTGGATGAGCTGAGCGTGGGGGCGCGCAGCATTGCCGAGGTCAAGGCGCGGATTCGTGAATTGAGCCTGGGCCAGACCCAAACCCTCGCCCAAGCGGCACTCGCCGTGGGCAGCGCCAATGAAGTGCGCGCATTAGTGGAGGCCCTGTAATGGCCAGGATTTTAACGTTGACCCTCAACCCGGCACTGGATTTGACCGTGCAGTTGCCGCAACTGGAACCCGGTCAGGTCAACCGCAGCGATGCCATGCACACCCACGCCGCCGGCAAAGGCGTGAACGTGGCGCAAGTGCTGGCGGACCTGGGGCATCAACTGACCGTCAGCGGTTTCCTCGGCGAAGACAACCAGCAGGCGTTCGAAACCCTGTTCGCCAAACGCGGTTTTACCGATGCGTTCATCCGCGTGCCGGGCGAGACGCGCAGCAATATCAAACTGGCGGAAAGCGATGGCCGCATCACCGACCTCAATGGTCCGGGGCCGCAGGTTAGTGCGGCGGCGCAGCAGGCGTTGCTCGATCGACTCGACCAGATTGCGCCGGCCCATGACGCTGTCGTCGTCGCCGGCAGCCTGCCCCAAGGTGTCAGCCCGCAGTGGTTGCAGGCGTTGGTGCTGCGCTTGAAAAACCTCGGTTTGAACGTTGCCCTCGACACCAGCGGCGAGGCCCTGGCGGCCGCGCTCAAGGCCGGCCCGTGGCTGATCAAGCCCAACACACAAGAACTGGCCGAGGTGCTGGGTGGCGAGGTGATTTCGGTGCTGGCCCAGGCCGAAGCGGCGAGCCGCTTACACGCCCAGGGCATCGAACACGTGGTGATTTCACACGGTGCCGAGGGCGTGAACTGGTTCAGCGTCGGCTCTGCGCTGCATGCCACGCCGCCCAAGGTCAGCGTCGCCAGTACGGTGGGCGCGGGTGACGCGTTGCTCGCGGGCATGCTCCACGGGTTGCTCAGCGCCGACACGCCCGAACAGACCTTGCGTACTGCCACAGCGATTGCCGCGATGGCGGTGACCCGGATCGGTTTCGGCATCGACGATGCGGCGTACCTGGCGCAGCTCGAACAGGGTGTGCGCGTGCGTCCCCTGACAGAACAATAAGAGGGTTGGTCATGAAGTTAGCCATTGTTACTGCCTGCCCGAACGGCATGGTCACCAGTGTGCTGTGCGCCCGTTTGCTGGATGCGGCGGCCCAGCGACAGGGCTGGAGCACCAGTGTCGAAGTCAACGATGCGGCACATCCCGAGCGGCAAATGTCGGCGGCCACGATTGAAGCTGCCGAGTGGGTGTTGCTGGTGACCAGTGCACCGGTGGATATGTCGCGGTTCGTCGGTAAACGCGTCTTCCAGAGTACGCCGGCTCAAGCCCTGCAAGATGTCGAAGCGGTGCTGCGGCGCGGCACTGAAGAAGCTCAGGTTTACGCTGCCCCCGACGTCATCGCCGAGCCTGTGACCCTCGCTGAAAACACCCCGCGTCTGGTGGCGATTACCGCGTGCCCGACCGGTGTCGCCCACACCTTCATGGCTGCCGAAGCCTTGCACCAGGCAGCCAAGCGTCTGGGCTACGACCTGCAAGTGGAAACCCAGGGCTCCGTGGGCGCGCGCAATCCCCTGAGTACGCAAGCGATTGCCGATGCCGACGTGGTGCTGCTGGCTGCAGACATCGAAGTTGCCACCGAGCGTTTTGCCGGCAAGAAAATCTATCGTTGCAGCACCGGCATTGCCCTCAAGCAAGCCGAAGCGACGCTGAACAAAGCGCTGGCCGAAGGCGCGCAGGAAAGCGCGGCCACCGGTGCGAAAGGCCCGGTCAAGCAAGAGAAGACCGGGGTCTACAAACACCTGCTGACCGGTGTGTCGTTCATGTTGCCGATGGTGGTGGCGGGCGGTCTGATGATCGCCCTGTCATTCGTGTTCGGCATCACCGCGTTCAAGGAAGAGGGGACGTTGGCGGCAGCGCTGATGCAGATCGGTGGCGATACGGCGTTCAAGCTGATGGTGCCGTTGCTGGCGGGCTACATCGCCTATTCGATTGCCGACCGACCGGGCCTGGCCCCCGGGATGATCGGCGGCCTGTTGGCGAGCACCCTTGGCGCCGGTTTCATTGGCGGGATCATTGCCGGGTTTATCGCCGGTTACGCCGCCCAGGCGATCAATCGTTATGCGCGGTTACCGCAAAGCCTCGAGGCACTGAAGCCGATCCTGATCATTCCGCTGCTGGCCAGTTTGTTCACCGGTCTGGTGATGATCTACGTGGTCGGCAAACCGGTGGCCGGAATGCTTGCCGGGCTCACGCATTTCCTCGACAGCATGGGTACCACCAACGCGATTCTGCTCGGCGTGCTGCTGGGCGGCATGATGTGCGTCGACTTGGGCGGGCCGATCAACAAGGCCGCTTATGCGTTCTCGGTCGGGCTGCTGGCATCACAGAGTTATGCGCCAATGGCGGCGACCATGGCGGCGGGCATGGTGCCGCCGATTGGCCTAGGGATCGCCACGTTCATTGCCCGGCGCAAGTTTGCGCAAACTGAACGCGAGGCCGGTAAGGCCGCGTTGGTGCTGGGCTTGTGTTTTATCTCCGAAGGCGCGATCCCGTTTGCCGCCAAAGACCCGCTGCGGGTGATTCCGGCAAGTATTGCCGGTGGTGCGCTGACCGGTGCGTTGTCGATGTATTTCGGCTGCAAGTTGATGGCGCCCCACGGCGGTTTGTTCGTGATGATGATTCCGAATGCGATCAACCATGCCCTGCTGTATTTGCTGGCGATTGTCGCGGGGAGTTTGTTGACGGCGGTGGTGTATGCGCTGGTCAAGCGGTCTGAGGTGGTGGAGTTGGCAGTTGACCCCGTCAGTGCCTGACACCGACCCCCTTGTGGGAGCGAGCCTGCTCGCGAAGGCGGTCTGTCAGTAAAGTAGAAGTAGACTGACACGACGCCTTCGCGAGCAGGCTCGCTCCCACAGAGATCGCGTTTTCACACGGGCGTCATGCGCACGTGCTTCAGTTTTCCTTTTTCAGGGAGAACACCATGAGCGAATTCGACCTCGGCCGTCGTCGAGTCATGCAAGCCGTCGGCGCCGGGCTGTTGTTGCCGGGGTTGGCACCGGCGGTGATCGCTTCGGTCAAGGATCGGCCGCAACTCACCGACGGTGTGCAGTCGGGTGACCTGCTCGGCGACCGCGCAATGATCTGGAGCCGCTGTGATCGTCCGGCGCGAATGGTGGCGGAGTGGGACACCCGCAGCCTGTTTCCCAACCCCCGGCGATTCGTTTCGCCCCTGGCCGATGCCCGCACCGACTTCACGGCTCGGGTGGAGCTCACTGGGCTGCCCGCCGATCAGGCGATTTTCTACCGTGTGCAATTTGAAGATGCCCAAAGCGGCGTCACCAGCGAGCCCTGGTTCGGCCATCTGCGCAGTGTGCCCCAGACCCGCCGCGACATTCGTTTTGTCTGGAGCGGCGACACCGTCGGCCAGGGCTTCGGCATCAACCCGGACATCGGCGGCATGCGCATCTACGAAGCCATGCGCCTGCGTCTGCCGGACTTCTTTATCCACAGCGGCGACACCATCTACGCCGACGGTCCCGTGCCTGAGCAGATCGTCACCGAAGGCGGCCGGGTATGGCGCAACCTCACCAGCGAGGCCAAGAGCAAAGTCGCCGAGACCCTGGATGATTACCGTGGCAATTACCGCTACAACCTGATGGACGAAAACATTCGCCGCTTCAACGCCGAAGTGCCGCAGATCTGGCAATGGGACGACCACGAAGTGGTGAACAACTGGTCGCCGGGCAAACAACTGGACCAGCGGTACAAGAGCAAAGATATCCACAGCCTGGTGGACCGCGCGCGCCAGGCCTGGCTCGAGTACGCACCGATGCGCTTGCAGAGCGCCGATGGTGGCGGGCGGATTTATCGCCAGCTCAGTTATGGGCCCTTGCTGGATGTATTCGTGCTCGACATGCGCAGTTATCGTGGCGCCAATGATGACAACCTGGGTGCCACCAAACCTTTCCTTGGGCGTGAACAACTGGATTGGCTGAAGGCTTCGCTGAAAGCCTCCAAGGCCCAGTGGAAAGTCATTGCCGCCGACATGCCCATCGGCCTCGGCGTCCCCGATGGCGAGGTCAGCCCCGGTGTGGCGCGCTGGGAAGCGGTGGCCAATGGCGACCCCGGACCGGCTCAGGGGCGAGAGCTGGAAGTCGCCGAGCTGCTGGGTTTCTTGCGGGCGCAACAGGTGCGCAATTTCCTGTTCCTGACGGCGGATGTGCACTACTGCGCGGCGCATCATTACCACCCGGATCGCGCCGCCTTCCAGGATTTCGAACCGTTTTGGGAGTTCGTCGCAGGCCCCTTGAATGCTGGCAGCTACGGGCCTAATCCGCTGGATGAAACATTCGGCCCCGAGGTGGTGTTCCAGAAGGCACCGCCCGCGCAAAACATGTCGCCGTTTGCCGGGTTTCAGTTTTTTGGCGAAGTAAATATTGAAGGGCAGAGCGGGGAATTGAGCGTGGTGTTGCGGGATCTGGATGGAGTGGCGGTGTTTGAGCAGAAGTTGCAGCCGGCATAACAACACCGACCCTCTGTTGTAGGAGCTGGCTTGCCAGCGAAGGCGGCTTCACATCCAACGAAATGGTTGAACGTTCTGGTCCCTTCGCTGGCAAGCCAGCTCCTACAAGGGAAATGCGTTGTATCAGTAAACGTCGCGGCGGTAGCGACCCTGTTCGATCAGGCGCTCCACTTCCGCGACACCGAGCAGGTCGTTGAGTACTTGATCGACGCCAGCGGCCATCCCCTGCAAGCTGCCGCAGATATAGATCACGGCCCCCTCCGCCAGCCATTTCTTCAGTTCAGCGGCCGACTCGCGCAGGCGATCCTGTACGTAGATTTTCTCGGCCTGGTCCCTTGAGAAGGCCAGGTCCAGGCGCTGCAGATCGCCGGAAATCAACCATTCTTCCAGCTCGTCGCGACACAGGTAATCGTGTTCCCGATTGCGCTCGCCGAACAGCAACCAGTGACGTTGTTGACCCTCGGCAATCCGCGCCTTGAGCAGACTGCGCAGCCCGGCCAGTCCGGTGCCGTTGCCGAGCAGGATCATCGGCACCGGTTCGTTCGGCAGGTGGAAGCCGCTGTTGCGCCGAACCCGCAGGCTGATGTTGGAGCCCACCGGCGCGTGTTCCGTGAGCCAGCCGGAGCCGACGCCCAGGCGGCCATCGGGGTGCAGTTCCTGGCGCACGATCAGTTCCAGGATGCCGTCGGCGGCAATCGAGGCAATGGAGTATTCGCGCATGGCCAATGGCACGAGGGCGTCCACCAGCGCTTGCGCGTGCAGGCCGACCAGATGACTGCGGTTCTCGGGCAGTTGTCGGCGGGCGAGGGCTTGTTCCAGCGGTTGCGACAACCCATCGAGTGCAATCGTGGCTCGACCATCAATCCCCAGGCCATCGAGGAAATGCTCGATCGCCCATGGGCAATTGCGCGGCAGCACTTCCACCAGGTCACCGGCCAGCCAACTACTGGTGGTCGGCGCGGTGAGGCCCAGCAAGTAAACGGGCGAACCGCTGCTGTCCGGGTTGAGCAGCTCGCGACGGTTCAGGGTCCAGTTGTCGTAGCTCGGCGCTTGCCAGGTGTCCACGGGCGCCTGGCCGGTCAACAGACCGAGTTGCTGTTGCCAGTGACGCAAGGCATAGGGGTCGCCACTGTCGACCTCCACAGGGGCGAACAGGGTCTTGCCGCCGTGTTCGCCCAGCCAGGTGTGCAGGCGTCGGGCGAAGCCGCAGAAGTGCTGGTATTGCCGGTCACCCAGACCGAGCACGGCGTAGTTCAGGCGCTCCAGGCTCAACGTCCGGCCCAGGACCTTGCGCTCGAAACCCCGGGCACTGTCCGGCGCTTCGCCGTCGCCGAAGGTGCTGACCACGAACAGCGCGTTGCTCGAATTCCGCAGGTCCTGTTCGCTGACACTGGCCAGCGGCTGCACCTTCACCGGCAGGCCGGCAGCCTGTAATTGGCCGGCGGTCTGCCACGCCAGTTGCTCGGCAAAACCGCTTTGGCTGGCGAAGCCGATCAGCCACGACGGCGCATCGCTGCCCGGTTGGGCGAGGCCTTGGCGGGCGTCCTTGATCTGGCGCTTTTTGCGGCGACGATCGAGGTACAACATCCACCCGGTGATGAAAAACAGCGGCATGGTCAGGGCAGTGATCGTCAGGATAATGCGCCCGACGATGCCGAAGTAACTGCCGACGTGCAGCGCGTAGAGACTGGTCAGCAGTTGTGCCTTGAAACTCTTGTCGCTGTAGCGGTCATGCCGCTTGATCACGCCGGTGACCGGGTCGAGGGTGATCTGGTTCAGCGCGCGGTCGTGGGGAGAGTCTTTCAGCAGGTAATAAACCGTCGCCGGTTGCCCCGCCACCGGTGGCATGCGGGTGTTGTAGAAACTCAGCCCGGGGCCGGCCGCGCTATAGATGCTGCTCCACATGGCCGAGTAATCGGCGGTCGGAGCCGGGCCGTTTGGCGCCGGGCCACGACCGCCGCGAACGCGTTCGTTCTGCGGCGAATCGGAGAGAAGTCGTGTCAGGCCCTTGTTGTACCACTCGTAGGACCAGGACAAACCGGTCAGCGCTGCCAAGAGGTAAAACACCAGGCACCAGGTGCCCGCGACCGAGTGCAGGTCCCAGTTGAAGCTGCGACCCTTTTTCTTCCAGTCGAGGGTCAGCCAGGCGCGCCAGCTTTTCCACTGGCGGGGCCAACGCAGGTACAGGCCGGAGAGGCAGAAGAACACCAGGATCAGCGTACAGGCGCCGGTGATCTGGCGACCGGTGTCGCCCATGGCAAGGAAGCGGTGCAGTTGCAGCATCAGGCCGAAGAAGTCCTGGCCGGTGGCGTCGCCCATCAATTCGGCGGTGTACGGGTCGAAGAAGCGCATTGGCCCACGGCGCTCCCCCGGCGGCGGGGCGAAGAACACGCGTGCGGCGATGTCGCTGTCGATATCCACCGAAAGCATTGCGACTTTGTTCCCGGTGGCCGCTTCGATTTTCTCCACCAGTTCGGCGGGCGGCAGTACACCGGCGACCTGCTTGTGCACCTGCAACACGGAAGGGTTCAGCGCGTACAGGATTTCGTCCTGAAACGATACCGTCGCCCCGGTGATGCCCATCAGGGCCAGGACGAGCCCTGCGCTGATGCCGAAAAACCAGTGCAACTGGAACAGGGTTTTCTTCAACACGTCGCTCGCCTTGTTCGTTCAAAAATAGTCATCACGGCGCGCATTATGATGCCGTGGGTTGTCGAGAAACATTCTTTTTTACATACAAAAACTGTGGGAGCGAGCCTGCTCGCGATGGCGGCCTTACATCCAGCATAAATGGCGAATGTTATGACCTCATCGCGAGCAGGCTCGCTCCCACAGGGATTGTGTTGCACCGCCTGGCCTTTGTAGGAGCGAGCCTACTCGCGATGAACTCGAGAACGACGCGGGGTGTCAGGTTCCACGGATTATCGTTGACGACCATCGCAAACAGGCTCGCTCCTACAGGGGGCGGGTTTCACCCTTCTATCAGAAGTGGAAGTTGGTGCTCAGCAACGCAGTACGGCCCGCCGCCTGGTTGGCGAAGTGAGTCGAGAAAGCCTTGTCGTAGTAGGTTTCGTCGGTCAGGTTCTGCACGTTCAGTTGCAGGTCGATGTTTTTGCTCAGCTTGTAGGCCGCCATCGCATCGTAACGAACGTAGGAATCGACCATGGTGGTGTTGGCCGCGCTGCCGAACACATCGTCGACGTAGAACGCACCGCCACCGACGGTCAGCTTCGGCGTGACCTGATAGGTCGTCCACAGGCTGGCGCTGTTTTTCGGCGTGTTAGGCAGTTCGTTGCCGTTGTTGGCTTTGTTGGCCGGCAGGTCACCACCATCGACTTGCTCGCTGTCCATGTAGGCGTAGCCGGCGAAGACTTGCCATTTGTCGGTGAGCCTGCCGGTGGCCGACAGCTCGAAACCTTGAACGCGGGTTTTGCCGACGTTTTCGAACGACGTGGTGTTGGTTTGCACACGAGCGTTTTCTTTCTCGGTGCGGAAGATATCGGCCGTCAGCGACAGGCGATCATTCATCAGATCCCACTTGGTACCGATTTCGTAGTTCTTGGTGGTTTCCGGCTCCATGTCACTGCTCAGCTGGTTGCCGTTGCGATCAGGCGTGCCGCTCAGCGGGTTGCCGTCCATGCCTTCGCCGAGAGTGGAGCCCGGTGGTGTGGCGGACGTGGCGTAGGACGCATAGATGCTGCCGTTTTCCGCCGGCTTGTAGACCACGCCGAACTGACCGGTGACGAACTCGCTGGTGTCATCGCCCTTGGCCGGTATGCCTTTGTTGACCACCGTTGCCCCGGTACCGTCAAAGGTGCGGTACTCGGTATCGAAATGGTCGTAACGCAGGCCCATGTTCACCAGCCACTGCTCGGACAACTCCAGGGTGTCGAACACATACAGCGCATAGGTGTTGGCCTTGGTGTCGGTGCCGGCGTAGTTGCGCGAGATTGCACCGTTCCACGGATCGTTCGGGTTCGGGTTAGACAACGAGGTGCAGTTGTAACCACTCGGTGCGCCAATCAGCGCCGGCGAGCAGTTGGTGGTGGCGCCCGCTGTGCCAGGCGTGGTGTCGGTATCGACGTTGTACGAGGATTTCCTGCTTTCCTCGCGGCTCAACTCGATACCGGTGGCGAAGCTGTTCTTGAACCCGGCGATATAAACATCACCAAACAGATCGGTCTGGTTGGTGGTGGTCTCGGTGTTGCTCACGCGTGTGTTCGCACGGCGCCAGACGCTGCCATTGTTGACGTTGCCCTTGCTGTCGTCCGGCTGGGTCAGGATGTAATCCTGCATGCTGGTGCCGTGGCGCAGGGTGTTCTTGATGGTCAGCGCGTCATTCAGGTCGTGCTCGATGGAAATGGTTGCGGTGTCGGTGCGGCCCTTGCGGAAGTCGCGGTCATTCAAACCGTAGAAGTTGCTGCTGTTGCCGCCGTCGTCAGGTTTGTCCGGGTTGGACTTGGTGCGGGCGGCGGAGCCTGCGGTCGGGATCGAGTACGGAATGCCCGAATCCGGCAAGTCGTTGCTTTCCAGATGGTAGTAATCGAGGTTGACGCGGGTGTCGGTGCCCAGACCAAAAGCCAGGGAAGGTGCCACGCCCCAACGGTCGTAATTGACGCTTTGGCGACCGGCGACATTGCTCTCGTGGCTCATCAGGTTCAGACGGCCGGCAGCGGTGTCGGAGAACTGATAGTTGCCGTCCATGGTGTAACGCTGGGTCTGGTCCGAACCCCAGGTGAAGCCACCGTCGAGGGAGTCGCCCAGGTGCGCTTTCTTGCTCACCAGGTTGATGCTGCCGCCCGCCGCGCCCCGGCCGCCAATGGCGGAGTTCGGGCCCTTGCTGACTTCAATGGATTCAACGGCGAAGATTTCGCGGCTCTGCGAACCGGTATCGCGCACGCCGTCCAGGTAGGTGTCGCCCTGGGCATCGAAGCCGCGGATGAACGGACGGTCGCCCTGCGGGTTGCCGCCTTCACCGGCGCCGAAGGTGATGCCTGGAACGGTGCGCAATGCGTCCTGCATGTTCAGGGCGCCGGTGTCCTTGAGGACTTGTTGCGGGATGACCGTGATCGAACGCGGTGTGTCGACCAGCGGTGCGGTGTACTTGGGCGAGGAGGCTTTTTCGACGTTGTAGGTTGTCTCGTCCCGGGCTTCGCCGTTGATGGAGGTAGCGCCCAGCGAAATCGTGTTGCCCGGCGCTTTCTCTTCGGTTTTTTCAGCCGCGAAAACCATGTGGCCCGCAGAGCCGGCAGTGATTGCCACGCCAATGGCAGAAGCGAGCAGGCGTGGTGAACTGACCGGTGATTGTGGGTGTAGACGTGACATTTGATTCCCCTCCCCAAGGATTTGAGGCGGCGGAATATAGGGTAGACGCGTCTCTGTATCAATTGCGAAACTTTGCTATTTGCATCGAATTTACATTCTTTACAATTTGGCCTTACGGTTTTTACTGTTTCATCCGTCCAGCGGGTTTTACACAGGCAATAAGAATCAATACCATTAGTGCTCCTTGTTTTCAGGCGTCCTTCCCATGCTGCTGCACATTCCCGGCTTGTTCGATAAAGAAGAGGTGCGGCGCATTCGCGAGGCTCTCGAACAGGCCGATTGGGCCGATGGCAAGATCACCGCCGGCTATCAGTCGGCCAAGGCCAAGCACAATCTGCAGCTTCCGGAAGGTCATCCGCTGGCCAAGGAAATCGGCGCGGCCATGCTGGATCGGCTGTGGAAGAATCCACAGTTCATGTCAGCGGCGCTGCCACACAAGGTCTTTCCCCCGTTACTGAACTGTTACACGGCCGGTGGTAGTTTCGACTTCCACATCGACAATGCCGTGCGCCAGCCAAAGGGCAGCATCGAACGGGTGCGCACCGATCTGTCGGCGACCCTGTTTTTCAGTGAGCCACAGGATTACGACGGCGGCGAACTGGAAATCCAGGACACTTTCGGTACGCAGCGTGTGAAGTTGCCGGCCGGCGACATGGTGCTGTACCCCGGCACCAGTTTGCACAAGGTCAACGCGGTGACCCGTGGCGCACGCTACGCCTCGTTTTTCTGGACCCAAAGCCTGGTGCGCGAAGACAGTCAGCGTGCGCTGTTGTTCGAGATGGACGGTGCGATCCGGCAACTGACCCAGGATGTGCCGGACCACCCTTCGCTGATCCGCCTGACCGGCACCTATCACAACCTGCTGCGCCGCTGGGTCGAGGTATGAGTTTTCAATTGCGCCGCGAAGAGGTGCTCGACGGCGAACGCCTCAAAGCCATGCTCGATGAAAGCCCGGCCCGTGCCGCCCAGGCGATTCTGATGGCGGCTCGTGAAGGGCTCGTCGATGCCCAGGCGTTGCTCGGGCAAATCCTGCTGGATGGGCGAGGGATTGCGCAGGACCAGCCACTGGCGTTGCGCTAGTTCGAGATTGCCGCCCGACAAGGGCACCTGATGGCGCGCAACATGCTGGGCCGGTGTCATGAGCATGGTTGGGGTTGCGTGGCCGATGCTTCGGTCGCTGCGCGGCATTACCGGGTCGGGGCAGAAGCCGGGCTGGATTGGGCGATGTACAACTACGCCAACCTGCTGGCGACGGGGCGTGGTGTCGTTGAGGATCAGCCACAGGCATTAAGTTTCTATCAACGCGCTGCTGATCTTGGCCACGCTAAATCGATGAATCTGCTGGGGCGATATCTGGAAGAAGGGCGTATTTGCCCGGTAGATACAGAAGCTGCCCGCGACTGGTATCGACGCTCGGCAGTCGGTGGGGATTTTCGCGGGCAGTTCAGTTATGCCGCGATACTGGCGGATGAAGGGAACATTGATGAGGCACTCGTGTGGCTACGCAAGGCATTGGCCGGCGGCAATATGAATTTCCTGCGGGTAGCGAGCCAGACATTGTCGTGCGCAACCGATCCGCAAATCCGCGCGTTGGCAACGGCATATGTCCAGCGCTACGCCGAATTGGAGCTGGAAACCACACCCCTGTAGGAGCTGGCTTGCCAGCGAAGGCGGCGTAAAGTTCACCATCGATTCGCCAGCAAGCCGGCTCCTACAGGTTGGGCATCTTTTCAATTCCAGGCAAAAAAAAGCCCATAACACGTCATGGGCTTTTTGCTTTCTGCGTGTAGCGCTTACACGTAGAAGGATTTCAGCGGCGGGAAGCCATTGAATTCCACGGCGCTGTAACTGGTGGTGTAGGCACCGGTCGACAGCCAGTACAGGCGATCACCGATGGCCAGGTTCAGCGGCAGGCCGTACTTGTAGTTTTCGTACATGATGTCGGCACTGTCGCAGGTCGGGCCGGCAATCACGACTTCTTCCATTTCGCCTTTCTTCTCGGTCCAGATCGGGAACTTGATGGCTTCGTCCATGGTTTCGATCAGGCCGGAGAACTTGCCCACATCCGTGTACACCCAGCGCTCTACAGCGGTACGGGATTTACGCGCAACCAGCACCACTTCACTGACCAGGATGCCGGCGTTGGCGATCAGCGAGCGGCCCGGTTCCAGGATGATTTCCGGCAGGTCGTCACCGAAGTCTTCCTTGAGGAAACGGATGATTTCTTCGGCGTAGGTTTCCAGGCTGTTGGTGCGGGTAATGTAGTTGGCCGGGAAGCCACCGCCCATGTTGATCAGCTTCAGGTGGATGCCGTCTTCTTCTTTCAAGCGTTCGAAGATCACTTTGACCTTGGCGATCGCCGCGTCCCAGACGCTGATGTCGCGTTGTTGCGAGCCAACGTGGAACGAGATGCCGTAAGGCACCAGGCCCAGGTCGCGGGCGAGGATCAGCAGGTCCATGGCCATGTCGGTCTGGCAGCCGAATTTGCGCGACAGCGGCCAGTCGGCAGTGGTCGAGCCTTCGGTCAGGATGCGCACGTAGACTTTTGCACCCGGTGCCGCCTTGGCGATGTTGCGCAGGTCAGCTTCGGAGTCGGTGGCGAACAGGCGCACGCCCTTCTCGTAGAAGTAGCGGATGTCCTTGGATTTCTTGATGGTGTTGCCGTAGCTGATGTGGTCGGGGCTGACGCCACGGCCCAGTACTTTGTCCAGCTCATAGATAGAGGCGATGTCGAAGCTCGAGCCTTTCTCTTTGAGCAGGTCGATGATTTCCACGGCCGGGTTGGCCTTGACCGCGTAGTAGACCTTGGCGAATTCGAAACCGGCGCGCAGGTCGTCATAGGCCTGGCTGATCATCGCGGTGTCGATCACCACGAACGGGGTTTCTTGCTTGTCGGCGAATGCCTTCATCTTCTGAAAGGTTTCGCGCGCGAAATAGTCTTCGACCTGGATCGACATACTTGGGAGCTCCTAATGGCAAACGAGTAAAAACAATGGGTGCAAATGAACGTCCTCCGTATCCCCACTTTGGTTCGCCTACTTCCCAAGGCATGTCGCCGAAAGCAAAAAGGCCATGGGAAGTGCAGCTTTTCCCTTGGCCTTGCTGTCTCGTCGTCAGTACTTGAGCCGGATGGATCGTTTCCAGCATGGACGTTCGGCGCGAACTTTAGGGCGTGAGGGGCTTGAGATCAACAAAAAATGTCGCGTTTTTGCACGCTTCTGACGTGCGTCACGGAGATCACTCTTTGTAGCCGACCGAGATGACGGGCAGATGTTCCCCGATAATTTTCAGGTGTTAAAAATATCTGCACGTTCGACGCTTTTGCGTGCCAAGTCGTCGATAAGTACGATGGCTTCAACATCGGCGACGTTGGCCGCGAGAAGGTAGACTGAAAGAGGTTTAGGTTGTTTTGCGGGCTATTTCTGACGGTGTTTCAGGCAGTCAGGTGTTGATATTCTTTTCCGCCTTGTAACAGATGAAAAAAACACTCAGATCCTGTGGGAGCGAGCCTGCTCGCGAAGGCATTTTCACAATCAACATCATTGTTGACTGAAATTGCGCATTCGCGAGCAGGCTCGCTCCCACAGGTTTTGCATTTTTACGCCACTACAGCCTCGGCCGGCGACACGATATGGGTCTTCATCCCTCGCGAGCGACCGGAGCTCAAGTAAGCCGCAATCGATTCCTGAGTGACTTCGCCGAGGAACACCCGCTCGGCATCCATCACCGGCAACCACGCCCGATTGAACTCGTACATCCGCGACAACAGGATGCGCAAATGCTCGTCGTACGCCGCCGTGGCGTTGAACTCGCGCAGGTATTGGCCGCATGTGCCGGTCTGGCGGTGCAGGTCGCGACGCCTTACATAACCCAGGGCTTTGTTCTCGGCGCAGGTGACCACTACATAACGCCGGTCATGCTCGTCCATCAACTCCAGCGCTTCGGCCACCGGCGTTTCCGGGCGGACGGACGGCGCGTTGTCCGCCGCGTCTTCGGCCTTCACCAGCAGCAGGCGCTTGAGTGTGCTGTCCTGGCCGACGAAGTTGCTGACGAAGTCATCCACCGGGTGCGCCAGCAGGGTATCCGGGTGGTCGATCTGCAGCAGTTTGCCGGCGCGGAAAATCGCGATCTTGTCGCCCAGCTTGATCGCCTCGTCGATGTCATGGCTGACCATGATCACGGTCTTGTTCAGCGCCCGTTGCATTTCGAAGAACTCGTTCTGGATCATTTCGCGGTTGATCGGGTCGACGGCGCCGAAGGGTTCATCCATCAGCAACAGCGGCGCATCGGCCGCCAGCGCCCGAATCACGCCGATCCGCTGTTGTTGGCCGCCGGATAATTCCCGTGGGTAGCGATGCAGGTATTGCTTGGGCTCAAGCTTGATCATGCTCATCAACTCGCGGGCGCGGTCGTGGCATTTCTGTTTGTCCCAGCCCAGTAGCTTCGGTACGACCACTATGTTCTCTTCGATGGTCATGTTCGGGAACAGGCCGATCTGCTGGATCACATAGCCGATGTTGCGCCGCAGAGTCACGGCGTCGAGGTCGGTGGTGTCTTCACCATTGATCAGGATCTTGCCCGAGGTCGGTTTGATCAGGCGGTTGATCATTTTCAGGGTGGTGCTTTTGCCGCAACCCGATGGCCCGAGGAACACGCAAATCTCGCCTTCATTGACGGTCAGGCTCACCGAGTCCACGGCTTTCACGTCCTTGCCGTTGCTTTGGAAGGTCTTGCTGAGGTTTTGAAGTTCGATCATTTCAGGAGTCCTTTTGGAGTCAGCGAGCGTTGCAGCGCTTGCAGAAGCAGGTCGGCGAAGATGGCCAGCAGGCTGACCAGTACGGCGCCGACGATCAGCATCGACATGTCGCTGCGGCTGATGGAAGCGAGGATGAGCACGCCCAGGCCGCCAGCGCCGATGGTGGCGGCGATGGTCATGACGCCGATGTTCATCACCACGGCGGTACGTACCCCAGCAAGAATCACTGGTACGGCGATGGGCAGTTCGACCCTGCGCAGGCGCTGGCCGAAGGTCATGCCGATGCCGCGCGCGGCTTCGCGAATGCCCGGTTCGACGCTGGTCAGGGCCAGGTAGGTGTTGCGCATGATTGGTAGCAGTGAATACAGAAAAACCGCAGTGATCGCCGGCATTGGGCCCAGGCCCTGGCCGAATGTCGAATAGAACGGCAGCAGCAGGCCGAACAGGGCAATCGACGGCACGGTCAGCAGCACCGTGGCGCTGGCCTGCAAGGGGCCGGCAAGTGTCGGAAAGCGTGTCATCAGAATGCCCAGCGGCACACCGACGACAATCGCCAGGGTGACGGCGATGCCTACCAGAGTGATGTGCTGCCAGGTCAGGTGCAGCACCTGTTGCCAGTCGAGATGGGAAAAGGCGTTCAAGAATTCCATGACTTTTCCTCCTTAATTGAATGGATGCTGGCGCAGGAAGTCGGCGGCAACAGTGGAGGGGCTTTCATGATCGACATCCACCCGCGCATTGAGCTGGCGCATGGTGTCGTCATCGAACAATTCGGCCAGTGGTTTGAGTTGCTCGGCCAATTGCGGGTGAGCATCGAGAAACGCCTGGCGCACCACGGGGGCAGCGGTGTAGTCCGGGAAGTAATGCTTGTCGTCTTTCAGCAACTTGAGCTTGAAAGCGTTGAGGCGTCCGTCGGTGGTGTAGACCAGTCCGGCAAACACCTGGCCGTTGCGCAGGGCGGTGTAGACCAGCCCGGCGTCCATCTGGCGGATGTTTTGGCGTGTCAGGTTCATCCCATACAGCTGCACCATGCCGCCAAGTCCGTCGGAGCGATTGGCGAATTCGGTATCGAGCGCCACCAGGTGATGGGTCTTCGCCTCATCACGCAGCACTTTGTTCAGCTCGCTGATGGTGTTGATTTGCGGGTATTGGTCAGCGACGTTCTTCGGTAGTGCAAGGGCGTAGGTGTTGCTGAATTTCGACGGAGTAAGCCAGACCAGGCCTTTTTTCGCGTCGAGTGCTTTCACCCGGGCGTAGGACTGTTCGCTGTCGAGTTTTTCAGTGACGTGGTTGTAGGCCACCAGCGACACGCCGGTGTATTCCCAGAGCATGTCCAGTTGGCCGCTCTCGTGGGCGCTGCGGGCCAGGTTGCTGCCCAGTCCACCCGTGACCTGTGCGTCGTAACCCTTGGCACGCAGGTACTGCGAGGTGATTTCCGCCAGAAGGGTCTGTTCGGTGAACACCCGGGCGCCGATGCGGATCAGCGGTTTTTCAGCGGCTTGGGCAAATCCCGCGAACAGCAGGACGCAGCCTAGTAAAAAGCTTGATGTCTTCATGAGAATTCCTTTGCCGGGGCTTAAGACGGGCGCAAGCCGCGTTCGAGCCAGAGGCGGCTGGCCATTGTCACCAGGCCATCGAGCAGCAGGGCCAGCAGCGCCGTGCAGGCCGCGCCGAGCAATAGTTGCGGCTGATTGTTCAGGGCAATGCCTGGGAAAATCAGGCTGCCGAGGCTGTTGGCGCCGATCAGGAACGCCAGCGGCGCGGTCCCGACATTGATCGCCAGCGCCACGCGCACGCCGCCGATGATGATCGGCACGGCGTTGGGCAGTTCGACTTTCCACAGCACCTGGCGCGGGGTCATGCCGATGCCGACGGCGGCTTCCTTGAGCGAACCCTGAACGTTTTTCAGGCCTTCATAGGTGTTGCGCACGATGGGCAACAGCGAGGCGAGGAACAGGGCGAAGATCGCGGGACCACTGCCAATCCCGAGCACGCCCAGGGCGATGGCCAGCACCGCCAGCGGCGGAATGGTATTGCCGATGTTGAAGATCTGCATGAAGCGTTCGGCACGCGCGACCCGGGTCGGACGGCTGAGGAAGATACCGGCGGGGAGGCCCACGACAAGGGCGGCCAGCATGGAGACGAGGACGAGAAGCAGATGAGCTTGCAGGTAGAACAACAGATCGTCGCGGTAATGTTCGATCGTGTCGATGCCGATCCAGTGGATCAGCAGGGCCAGAAGGGCGATTACCAGCGCGCCTCCTATCAGCCCTTTGCCATGGTGGATAGCCACAGGCGGACTCCTTTTTTCAGTCGGCGAACGCAGTCCCGTGTGGCAGGCCATCATTGGCTGCCGGGCAAGACGTTCGCGAGAAGCAGCTCAATCCGAGCGCGTTCTACTGTAGGAGCGAGCTTGCTCGCAAAAAAAACGCCCAGACAACGCGGACATTCAGATACCCAGCGTTATCGTTGACGTTCATCGCGAGCAGGCTCGCTCCTACTGAGGGCAGACGCACAGCAATCGAGCCATGAGCACAGCCTCGTCAGGCCGTTTTGCAGGTGTTGCAGGCCCCCGACGAGTGGTCGTAACAGGGGAGTGGACGTCTCCGTGCTTTAAAAGGTTCCCATCTGAAGCAGCATTTGGCCACCCCTAATGTGCTCAACGGTTCGGTTCTTCGATCAACTTGGGCTATAATCTGCGCCCTTTTTTGAATCACCTGCCAGGCGATTTCCCATGACCAAACAGGCCGCCGAAGTCGCGAAACGCCGCACTTTCGCCATTATTTCCCACCCCGACGCCGGTAAAACCACCATCACCGAAAAGCTCTTGCTGATGGGCAAGGCGATTGCGGTAGCCGGTACGGTGAAGTCCCGTAAATCCGATCGCCATGCCACTTCCGACTGGATGGAGATGGAAAAGCAGCGGGGTATCTCGATTACCACGTCGGTCATGCAGTTCCCGTATCGCGAGCACATGATCAACCTGCTCGACACCCCGGGCCACGAAGACTTCTCCGAAGACACCTACCGTACCCTGACTGCGGTGGACTCGGCGTTGATGGTGCTCGACGGCGGTAAGGGCGTAGAGCCACGGACCATTGCCCTGATGGACGTCTGCCGTCTGCGTGATACGCCGATCGTCAGCTTCATCAACAAACTTGACCGTGACATCCGCGACCCGATCGAACTGCTCGACGAAATCGAAGCCGTCCTGAAGATCAAGGCCGCGCCGATCACCTGGCCGATCGGTTGCTACCGTGATTTCAAAGGCGTGTATCACCTCGCCGACGACTACATCATTGTCTACACCGCCGGTCACGGCCATGAGCGCACCGAAACCAAGATCATCGAGAAGCTCGACTCCGATGAAGCCCGCGCGCACCTGGGCGACGAGTACGAGCGCTTCATCGAGCAGCTTGAGTTGGTGCAAGGGGCCTGCCACGAGTTCAACCAGCAGGAGTTCCTCGACGGTCAGTTGACCCCGGTGTTCTTCGGTACCGCACTGGGCAACTTCGGGGTGGATCACGTTCTCGACGCCGTGGTGGACTGGGCCCCGCGCCCGCTGGCGCGCGTCGCCAACGAACGTACCGTGGAACCGGTGGAAGAGAAGTTTTCGGGCTTCATCTTCAAGATCCAGGCGAACATGGACCCCAAACACCGCGACCGTATCGCCTTCATGCGCATCTGCTCCGGCAAGTACGAGAAAGGCATGAAGATGCGCCACGTGCGTACCGGCAAGGACGTGCGCATCGGCGATGCGCTGACGTTCTTCTCCTCCGAGCGTGAGCAACTGGAAGAAGCCTTTGCCGGCGACATCATCGGTTTGCACAACCACGGCACCATCCAGATCGGCGACACCTTCAGCGAAGGCGAAACCCTGGGTTTCACCGGCATCCCGCACTTCGCCCCGGAACTGTTCCGCCGCGTGCGCCTGAAGGACCCGCTGAAATCCAAGCAACTGCGTCAGGGCCTGCAACAACTGGCCGAAGAAGGCGCGACCCAGGTGTTCTTCCCCGAGCGCAGCAACGACATCATCCTCGGCGCCGTCGGTGTGCTGCAGTTCGATGTGGTCGCCAGCCGCCTGAAAGAGGAATACAAGGTCGAATGCTCCTATGAGCCGATCACTGTCTATTCCGCGCGCTGGGTTGATTGCAGCGACAAGAAGAAGCTCGAGGAATTCTCCAACAAGGCGGTGGAAAACCTGGCACTGGACGGCGGCGGTCACCTGACCTACCTCGCCCCGACCCGGGTCAACCTGGCACTGATGGAAGAGCGCTGGCCGGACGTGAAATTCCGTGCGACGCGTGAGCATCACTAAACGCTGAGTTGCCGTACCCAAAACCCCGTTGCGAAAGCTGCGGGGTTTTTTATTGCCCGATCAACCTGTAGGAGCTGGCTTGCCAGCGAAGGCGGCCTGCCAGTCCCATAAGTGTCGACTGAAAGATCGCTTTCGCGAGCGGGCTCGCTCCCACAGGGGAAGTGGCGTTAGTGGGTTTGGTTATAGGTCTTATTCAAAACCAGTCTCGGCATCCACCGCATTCCGTCCCTTCGCCAGCGTCCTATCTGGAGAACCCGGCAGATCGGAACTAGATTTCACTCAGCGCCAGACAGGCACTTCAAGAAAGGATGGATTCGGCTATGAACAGGTTGCTACGTGTTTTATTGCTGTTGAAGGTCTTGGTCATGTTGTCCCTCGGCAGTGCGGCGGTGCTGGCCGAATGTGAGAATCACGATACGCAGGCGTCGAGCGGTCAGGCGGGGCAGGGTGAGTTGATGATTGCCGCGTCCGACTCCGAGGCGGGCGACAAGGGACAGGGTGGCAGCGAAGGCGACGATGATTCGACCACCGATGAGCCAGACTCCGATGATTCGGATGAAGGCGATAGCCAGACGTAGATTCGAGACAAAAGAAAACCCCTTCTGCCTCGACTGATGCGCAATCGGAGTGGAAGGGGTTTGGTTAACGCAAATCCCTGTGGGAGCGGGCTTGCCCGCGATGGCGGCGTGTCAGTGACAGTATCGCTGACTGACACTCCGCTATCGCTGGCAAGCCAGCTCCCACAGGTTTTTCACATCATTGTTACGCCGCGCCGTCGAGGAATTGCTCGGCGTAATGGCACGCTACCTGGCGGGTGTCGAGCTTGCGCAAGGCCGGCTCTTCGGTGCTGCAACGCTCGGTGGCGTAGGGGCAGCGCTTGTGGAAAGCGCAACCCGGCGGCGGGTTCAGCGGGTTGGGCAACTCGCCGACGATCTTGATTTTCGGCTTGGACGGGTCCGGGTGGATGGTCGGAGTGGCCGACAACAATGCCTGGGTGTACGGGTGCAGGGGGCGGGCATAGATGTCGTTTTTCGGACCGATTTCTACCGGGCGACCGAGGTACATCACCATCACGTCATCGGCCACGTGTTGCACCACGGCCAGGTTGTGGGAGATGAACACGTAACCGGTGTTGAACTCTTGCTGCAGGTCCATGAACAGGTTCAGCACCTGGGCCTGGATCGACACGTCCAACGCGGAGGTCGGTTCGTCCGCCACCAGCACCTTGGGTTGCAGCATCATGGCGCGGGCCAACGCGATCCGCTGGCGCTGACCGCCGGAGAACATGTGCGGATAACGCTGGTAGTGCTCGGGACGCAAGCCCACCTGCTTCATCATCGCTTGCACTTTCTCGCGACGTTCCGCAGCGCTCAAATTCGTGTTGATCAGCAGTGGCTCAGCCAGTTGATCACCAATCTTTTGCCGCGGATTGAGCGAAGCGTACGGGCTCTGGAACACCATCTGCACGTCTTTGCGCAGTTGCTTGCGCTGGGCCTTGTCGGCACCGGCGACTTCCTGGCCGGCGATTTTCAGGGAGCCCGAAGACGGCTCTTCGATCAAGGTCAGGGCGCGGGCCAAAGTGGATTTGCCGCAACCCGACTCACCTACGACAGCGAGAGTCTTGCCGGCTTCCAGTTCAAACGACACACCGTTAAGTGCGCGGACGGTGGCGTGACCCTTGAACAGTCCACGGGACACTTCGTAGTGACGGGTCAGGTCGCGGGCGGTAAGTACGACGGCCATTACGCCACCTCCTGGTTCAACGGATAGAAGCAGCGGGCGAGGCTGTTGCTTTTCGGGTCAAGGGTTGGACGCTGCGCGCGGCAGTTGTCCTGCACGTACGGGCAGCGTGGCGATAGCAGACAGCCCTGCGGACGGTCGTAGCGGCCGGGAACGATGCCCGGCAGGGTCGACAGGCGCGAGGCGCCCAGGCTGTGTTCCGGAATCGCCTTGAGCAGCGCTTCGCTGTACGGGTGCGCCGGGATGTCGAACAGTTGCGGCACCTGGCCGACCTCGACGGCTTGACCGGCGTACATCACACACACACGCTGGGCGGTTTCGGCCACGACCGCGAGGTCGTGGGTGATCAGCACCAGGCCCATGTTCTGCTCTTTCTGCAACGCCAGCAGCAGGTCCATGATCTGCGCCTGAATCGTTACGTCGAGGGCAGTGGTCGGTTCGTCGGCGATCAGCAGTTTAGGTTCGCCGGCAATCGCCATGGCGATCGCGACACGCTGGCTCATGCCACCGGACAGTTGATGCGGGTAGGCGTCCATACGGCTGGCCGCGCCCGGGATTTCAACTTTTTCCAGCAGTTCGATGGCGCGTTTGCGCGCGGCCTTGCCGGACATCTTCAGGTGCAGGCGCAGCACTTCTTCGATCTGGAAACCGACGGTGTAGCTCGGGTTCAGCGCGGTCATCGGGTCCTGGAAGACCATGGACAGGTCTTTACCGACGATTTGCCGACGCTGGCGATTGTTGAGCTTGAGCATGTCCTTGCCGTCAAAGCTGAGCGAGTCGGCGGTGACGATGCCTGGATGCTCGATCAGCCCCATCAGCGCCATCATGGTCACGGACTTGCCGGAACCGGACTCGCCAACGATGGCCAGTACTTCGCCCTTGTCCACTTTCAAGTCGAGTCCATCGACGACTGGCGTGGCGTTTTTGTCGCCGAAGCGAACGTTGAGATTCTTGATTTCTAACAGTGACATGGGAATCTCCTCAGGCGGCGTTCTTGAGTTTCGGATCCAGCGCATCGCGCAGACCGTCGCCCATCAAGTTGATTGCCAGCACGCTGAGCAAAATGGTCAAACCGGGCAGACTGACTACCCACCAGGCGCGTTCGATGTAGTCGCGGGCCGAGGCCAGCATGGTGCCCCACTCAGGGGTTGGCGGTTGTACGCCAAGGCCCAGGAAGCCCAGTGCGGCGGCATCGAGAATCGCCGAGGAGAAGCTCAGGGTCGCCTGAACGATCAGGGGTGCCATGCAGTTGGGCAGCACGGTCACGAACATCAGGCGTGGCAGGCCGGCACCGGCCAGGCGCGCGGCGGTCACGTAGTCGCGGTTCAGTTCGCCCATCACCGCGGCGCGGGTCAGACGAACGTAGGACGGCAGGGACACCACGGCAATGGCGATCACGGTGTTGATCAGGCCAGGGCCGAGGATGGCGACGATCGCCACGGCCAGCAGCAGGGATGGCAGGGCCAGCATGATGTCCATCAGACGCATGATGGTCGGGCCGACAACGCGCGGGAAGAACCCGGCGAACAGACCCAGCAGGATGCCCGGGATCAGCGACATCACCACCGACGACAAGCCGATCATCAGCGACAGGCGCGAACCGGTGATCAGGCGCGACAGCAAATCACGACCCAGTTCATCGGTACCCAGCAGGAATTGCAGTTGCCCGCCTTCGAGCCAGGATGGCGGCGTCAGCAGGAAGTCACGGAATTGCTCGCTCGGGTCATGCGGCGCGACCCACGGGGCGAAGATGGCGCAGAAAATCACCAGCAGCATGAACAGCAGGCCGGCGACAGCGCCCTTGTTCTTGGAAAACGCTTGCCAGAATTCTTTGTACGGCGACGGGTACAGCAGGCTTTGGTCCACAGCGGTGGCGGCGGTGGCTACTGAGGAAGTTGAAGTGTTCATGGGTATTGACCTCAGCGCTGATGACGGATGCGTGGGTTGGCAAAGCCGTAGAGGATGTCCACTACGAAGTTGACCAGAATCACCAGGCAGGCGATTAACAGGATGCCGTTTTGCACAACCGGGTAGTCACGGGCGCCAATGGCTTCAATCAGCCATTTGCCGATGCCCGGCCAGGAGAAGATGGTTTCGGTCAGGACCGCACCGGCCAGCAGCGTGCCGACTTGCAGGCCGACCACGGTCAGCACCGGAATCAATGCGTTGCGCAAGCCGTGCACGAATACCACGCGCGATGGCGACAGCCCCTTGGCCTTGGCGGTACGGATGTAATCCTCGCGCAACACTTCGAGCATCGACGAACGGGTCATCCGCGCGATGACCGCCAGCGGAATGGTGCCGAGCACGATGGCCGGCAGGATCAGGTGGTGCAGGGCATCGAAGAACGCGCTGACATCATCGGCCAGCAACGTATCGATGAGCATGAAGCCGGTGCGCGGCTCGATGTCATACAGCAGGTCGATCCGCCCGGATACCGGGGTCCAGCCCAGGGACACCGAGAAGAACATGATCAGGATCAGGCCCCACCAGAAGATCGGCATCGAGTATCCCGCCAGGGAGACACCCATCACCCCATGGTCGAACAGGGATCCTCGCTTGAGTGCCGCGATCACCCCGGCCAGAAGGCCCAGGACGCCGGCGAACAACAGCGCGGCCGCGGACAGTTCCAGGGTCGCGGGGAATAGGGAGGTGAACTCGTGCCAGACGCTTTCACGGGTACGCAGGGATTCCCCGAGATCGCCGTGAGCCAGTTTACCGATGTAATCCAGGTACTGGGCGTACAGGGGTTTGTTCAGACCAAGGCGTTCCATTGCCTGAGCATGCATCTCGGGGTCGACCCGACGTTCGCCCATCATCACTTCCACGGGGTCGCCGGGGATCATGCGAATCAACGCGAAAGTCAGCAAGGTGATGCCGAAGAACGTGGGGATCAATAACCCCAGTCGGCGGGCAATAAAACTAAACATCGTGTGGTGTACCTCATCAGCCGGTTAGGCGTGCCCGGCATGCCTGGGGTCAGGAATGCCGGGAGTTTCTTATCTACTTCACCTGGGTGGTGGCGAAGTTATTAGTGGTGAGTGGGCTAATGTGATAACCCTCTACGTTGTTGCGCATTGCAGTAAACATTCTAGTGTGCGCCATGCTGATCCATGGCTGGTCCTGGTTAAAAATAACCTGAGCCTGTTCGTAGAGCGCCGCCCGTTCGGCCGGGTCGGTTTTTTCCCGGGCCTGGTCGATCAGGGCCTGGAATTTGTCGTTGCACCAGCGTGCGTAGTTTTCGCCGTTCTTGGCAGCTTCGCAACTGAGCATAGGCGTCAGGAAGTTATCCGGGTCGCCGTTATCGCCCGCCCATCCGGCGGATACCATATCGTGCTCGCCGTTTTTCGCCCGTTTGAGCATTTCGCCCCATTCCATCACGCGAATGTCGATCTTGATCCCGACCTTGGCCAGGTCGGCTTGCATCATCTGCGCGCCGAGCATTGGATTAGGGTTGGTCGGGCCGCCGCCGTTGCGGGTGAACAGGGTGAACGTGGTGCCTTCCGGTACACCGGCTTCCTTGAGCAGGGCGCGAGCCTTGTCCAGATCGCGAGCCGGATTCTTCAGGCTGTGGTTGTAACCCAGCAAAGTATCCGGGTAAGGGTTGACCCCAACGGTCGCGTTGCCCTTGCCGAACAGTGCGTTGACGTAGGCTTCCTTGTCGAAGGCGATATCGATGGCTTTACGCACCCGCACGTCGCTCATGTACTTGTGCGTGGTGTTCATGGCGATGTACGAAACGGTCATGGCGTTCAGTTCATCGACACTCAGCTTGGCGTCTTTCTTGATGCTCGGGATGTCATCCGGCTTCGGATACAGCGCCACCTGGCACTCGTTGGCCTTGAGTTTTTGCAGGCGCACGTTGTTATCGGTGGCGATGGCCAAGATCAACGATTCAGCCGGTGGTTTGCCACGGAAGTAGTCCGGGTTGGCCTTGAAGCGAACCTGGGCGTCCTTGTTGTAACGCTGGAAGACGAACGGGCCGGTGCCGATCGGCTTGTTGTTCAGATCGCCGGTCTTGTTGGCCTTCAGCAGCTGGTCGGCGTATTCGGCGGAGTAGATCGAGGAGAACGCCATGGCGATGTCGGCCAGGAACGGCGCTTCGCGGCGGGTCAGGGTGAACTTGACCGTGTTGTCGTCGACTTTCTCGACGCTCTTGAGCAGCTCTTTGAAACCCATGCTTTCAAAGTACGGGAAGCCCACGCTCGACAGTTTGTGCCATGGGTGGTTCGGGTCCAGCTGGCGCTGGAAGCTCCAGACCACGTCGTCGGCATTCATGTCGCGGGTCGGCTTGAAGTATTCGGTGGTGTGAAACTTGACGCCTTTACGCAGGTGGAAGGTGTAGCTCAGGCCATCGTCGCTGATGTCCCAGGATTCGGCCAGCGCCGGAATCACCTCAGTGGTGCCGGGCTTGAAGTCCGCCAGTCGATTGAAGATGGTTTCGGCCACCGCATCGGCTGTGACTGCAGTTGTGTACTGGACCATGTCGAAGCCTTCCGGACTGGCTTCGGTGCAGACGACCAGCGGTTTGGCCGATACGCCCACCGCGACACTCAGCAACGCGGCCGCGATGGCCGCACGTAGGGGAAGCATTTTCATCAAGAACCCTCTGCAATCGGTTAGAAGGACAAAGCCGAACGGCCGATTCATCGCTGAATCAGCCGCTCGACCGGTGCATTACAGAATGTTGAACGGAACAGTGGTCACGAGACGGAACTCGTTGATGCTGCCGTCAGCCTGGTTTTCACTGGCGCGGTGAGCGGTGTAGGTCGCGCGAACAGTCGTGGCCTTGAGCGGGCCGCTCTGAATCGCGTAGGAGCCACCGATGCCGTATTCGTAATGGGTTTCGCCATCTTGCGACTGGATGCCGTCGTAGCCTTTGCCGGCCACGCCGCCGTTACCGGTGTAGTGCGTGCCGTCGATACCCCAGCCGCGAGCCTGGTAGATGTTGAACTTCAGGCCTGGTACGCCGTATTCAGCCATGTTCAGACCGTAGGCAATCTGGAACGATTTCTCGTTCGGGCCGTTGAAGTCCGACAGCAGGGAGTTGGCCAGGTAGATACCGTTGGTTTCGTGCAGGTAGTCGAAGTACTCGTTACCGTTCACTTCCTGGTACGAGAAGGTCAGGCTGTGAGCCTGATGGGTCAGGCCAAGCGACAGCGAGTAGGTGTCGTTGTCGATGTCGCCGATCAGGGCCTTACCGGTATCCTTGGTTTTGTAGTAGTTCAGGCCGGTGGTCAGGCTCAGTACCTGGCTATCGCCCAGTACGTGAGAGGCGCCGAAGTAGTACTGGTTCCAGATGTCTTCAGCCTGGGTCGCCCAGAGGCTGGTGGTCAGGCTGGCGAACGGGTTGTAGGTGATGCCGCCGGTGTAAATGTGGTCGGTTTCGACGATGCCATTGGCGTATTCGGTGCGGAATTTACGCTGGCTTTCTTCGGTACGCGGAGAGTTGCGATCGAAGGTGGCCAGGTCGAATGCCAGGTTGTTCAGCTCTTCGCTGTGGATCGCCACACCTTCGAAGCTCGAAGGCAGCGCACGGTTACCGATCACGTCGACCATCGGGCTGCTGAAGTTCATGCGACCGGCGGTCAGGGTGGTGTTGGAAACACGCGCCTTGACGTTGGCCAGGCCCAGTTTGCTCCACTGGCCAACAGCGTCGCCGCCTTCTTCGGTCAGGGTACGGTTGTTGCCTGCGCCTGGACGAGTGCCCGGTGCGCCGCCGTTGTTGGAAGCCAGGTCTTTGCGGTCGCGATCCAGGGCGATGGCGTTGTAGGCCGCCACTTCAGTGCTGAAACCGATAGCGCCTTCGGTGAAGCCTGAGTTGTACTTGACGATCGTGCCCTGAACCCAGTTGATGCGACGGTCGGTTTCGGTCGAGACGCCGTCTTTCTTGTAGGCGAATTTGCCACCCCGTTTCAGTTGTTCGTTGGCGTACCAGTTACGGGTAGTGCCGCTGATCGACTGGCCTTCGAGAAAGCCGGTGGCTTCGCTTTGGGCGCTTTTTTCGTTCACGGTAACCGGAGTGAACGCCTGGCTCTGGGTTTCAGCGTAAGCCGTGGCGGTTACGCTGCTGATGGCCAACGCCAGTATTGCGGTGCTGCTCAGTTTCATGGGTGAAGCTCCTTACTTTCTTTTATTAATGCCGGTCTTTTTTGGTGATCCGGCTATTTGCTTTGGAACTCATTTACGCATCGCAAACGTTTGCTGTGCGCCGGATTGGCGAATTGCGGCAATACGCTTGCGTGAGGGTGCAATGCACCCCCAGCGTTTCAGCTACACGGTTTTATTTATCGATACTGACACCCGAGAACACGTTGCGACCGAAAGGGCTGACCTTGAACCCTTCGATTTTGGCGCTCAACGGCTGGTTGACCGTCGAGTGGGCGATCGGCGTGATCGGCACCTGCTGCTTGAGGTACTGCTGCGCCTGTTTGTAGAGCACGGTGCGCTGCTCGCGGTCGGTCACGACCTTGGCCTGCTTGATCAGCTTGTCGTAAGCCGGATCGCACCACATGGAGTAGTTGTTGCCGCCAATGGCGTCGCAGCTGTACAGCGTGCCGAGCCAGTTGTCCGGATCACCGTTGTCACCGGTCCAGCCGATCAGGCTGATGTCGTGCTCGCCGTTCTTGGTGCGCTTGATGTACTCGCCCCATTCGTAGCTGACGATCTTGACCTTGAGACCGATCTTCGCCCAGTCCGCCTGGAGCATCTCGGCCATCAACTTGGCGTTGGGGTTGTACGGCCGCTGCACGGGCATGGCCCACAGGGTGATTTCGGTGCCTTCCTTTACGCCCGCAGCCTTGAGCAGTTCCCTGGCTTTTTCCGGGTTGTAGGCGGGGTCCGTGATGGTCTCGTCGTAGGACCACTGGGTCGGCGGCATGGCGTTGACCGCCAGTTGGCCGGCGCCCTGGTAAACGGCGTTGAGGATGCCTTGTTTGTTCACCGCCATGTCCAGCGCCTGGCGTACTTCAAGCTGGTCGAATGGCTTGTGGCGCACGTTGTAGGCGATGTAACCGAGGTTGAAGCCGGGTTTCTCGATCAGTTGCAGTTTCGGATCGTTTTTCAGTGCGGTTACGTCGGCAGGACGCGGGTGCAGGGTGATCTGGCACTCGTCCGCCTTGAGTTTCTGCACACGCACCGAGGCGTCGGTGTTGATGGCGAAAATCAGGTTGTCGAGCTTCACGCGGCTCGGGTCCCAGTAGTGCTTGTTGCCGGTGTAACGGATGTTGGAGTCTTTCTGGTAACTCTTGAACACGAACGGCCCGGTGCCGATCGGCTTCTGGTTGATGTCGCTCGGCTTGCCTTCGGCCAGCAGCTTGTCGGCGTACTCGGCGGAAAGAATGGCGGCGAAGCTCATGGCAATGTTCTGGATGAACGCGGCGTCCACGCTGTTGAGCGTCATGACCACGGTCAACGGCCCGGTCTTTTCGACCCTGGCAATATTCTTGTTCAGGCTCATGCCGTTGAAATACGGGAATTCGGTCGGGTAAGCCTTACGGAACGGTTGTTGCGGATCGAGCATGCGATTGAACGTGAACAGCACGTCATCGGCATTGAAGTCGCGGGTCGGGGTGAAGTATTTGGTTGTATGAAATTTCACCCCTGGGCGTAGGTGAAAGGTGTACGTGAGACCGTCCTCGGAAATATCCCAACTCGTGGCCAGGCCAGGTACGACATTGGTCGAACCCTTCTCAAACTCTGCCAGGCGGTTGTACAGCGGCTCGGCGGCGTCGTTATCGGTCGCGGTCGTGTACTGCGCGGTATCGAAACCGGCGGGACTGCCTTCTGAGCAGAACACCAGGCTGTTATTGGCGGCCTGGCTCATGGAGGTGGCGGCCAACAGGCCGGTGCCCAGCAATGCGGATAAAACCAAGGAATGGCGCATGACGCTCCCTCTTGTTCAGTGTTTTGCAATACGCCTTCGTCCGTCCGCAGACGTGGAAGGCGTCATTGCTCTCAAACCATGACGTGCAGCACAAAAACCGATGACCCACGCATGGACTGGTCGGATCCCGACGGTATGAACCGTGGGTCCGGCAGTAAATGCGTAAAGTCCGAAAGACTTGTGGGAAAAGACGACGCGTCCTAGTGGTCTGCTGTAGTCAGTAGACGATCTGGATGTAGGCGATTTCCTGCTTTCTCGGTAGATCAAGCAGCGGCGACGTCAGAAACGTCGCCGCTGCCAAACCTTACTTGCTGACGCTGACGCCGTAGAAGGAGTTCAAGCCAAATGGGCTGATCTTGAAGTCCTGCACTTCGGCGCGCATGGGTTGGAACACCGTCGAGTGAGCGATAGGTGTGTAGGGAACCGCGTCTTTCAGGACGTGCTGAGCCTGCTTGTACAGCTCGGTGCGCTTGCTCTGGTCCGAAGTACGCTTGGCTTGCTTGACGATGTCGTCAAACTTCTTGTCGCACCATTTGGAGAAGTTGTTGCCCTGCAGCGAGTCGCAGCCGAACAGTACGTTGAGCCAGTTGTCCGGATCACCGTTGTCGCCGCTCCAGCCAATCAGCATCGCGCCGTTTTCGCCGCCTTTGGAACGCTTGATGTACTCGCCCCATTCGTAGCTCTGGATCTTGGCCTTGATACCGATCTTCGCCCAGTCGGATTGCAGCATTTCTGCCATCAGCTTGGCGTTCGGGTTGTACGGACGCTGTACCGGCATTGCCCACAGAACGATTTCGGTGCCTTCCTTCACACCGGCTTCCTTGAGCAGCTCCTTGGCTTTCTCAGGATTGTACGGCGCATCCTGGATAGTGGTGTCGTAGGACCACTGGGTCGGTGGCATGGCGTTGACAGCCTTTTGGCCGGCGCCCTGGTAAACGGAATCGATGATCTGCTGCTTGTTGACGGCCATGTCCAGTGCCTGACGCACTTTCAGTTGGGCCATCGGGTTCGGCTTGTCGTCACCCTTGATCTTGTCCATCACGTTGTAGGCGATGTAACCCAGGTTGAAACCGGCCTGGTCAGGCACTTTCAGGGTCTTGTCTTCTTTCAGCGCCTTCAGGTCCGCCGGACGTGGGAACAGAGTGATCTGGCACTCGCCCTTCTTCAGCTTCTGGATGCGTACCGACGGGTCGGTGGTGATGGCGAAGATCAGGTTGTCGATCTTGACGTCTTCAGGCTTCCAGTAGTCCTTGTTCCCGGTGTAGCGGATGTTGGAGTCTTTCTGGTAGCTCTTGAACACGAACGGGCCGGTGCCTACCGGCTTCTGGTTGATGTCGGCGGCCTTGCCTTCCTTGAGCAGCTGGGCAGCGTACTCGGCGGACTGGATCGAGGCGAAGCTCATGGCCATGTTCTGGATGAACGCGGCATCAACGTCCTTGAGGGTGAACTTGACGGTGTTGTCGTCGACTTTATCGATCTTGGTGATGTTGGTGTCCATCCCCATGTCGGTGAAGTACGGGAATTCGGTCGGGTACGCTTTGCGGAACGGGTCATCCTTGTTAATCATGCGATTAAAGGTGAACAGCACGTCGTCGGCGTTGAAGGTACGCGTTGGCTTGAAGTACGGGGTGGTGTGGAACTTGACGCCTTCACGCAGGTGGAAGGTGTAGGTCAGGCCGTCAGGGGAGACGTCCCAGCTGGTCGCCAGGCCAGGAATTACGGCGGTGCCGCCGCGCTCGAACTGGGTCAGGCGGTTGAACATGGTTTCGGCAGAGGCGTCGAAGTCGGTTCCGGTGGTGTATTGACCTGGATCGAAACCGGCCGGGCTCCCTTCGGAGCAGAACACCAGGTTACTCGCAGCTTGGGCGAACGGTGCGGCGGCCAAAAGGCTGGCGCCGACTAAAAACGGAATGACCGCGTGTTTAAGCATGGTGGCCTCATGATTTGTTGTCATTTTTTGATTTTGAGGACGACCTCGTGAGTCGTGCCTGCGGATACTTATGCAGGGCCCATACCCAATGCAAGATCCAGAGCGACTACAAGCCTTAAACGGTGGCACGAACGTACCTTAATGTCGCATTTGTATAAATGTTGACGCATTTGACCGTTTGCGCGGCATTTTTGCAGTGCAACTGGCGCACTTTTATGGTGCGTGCGCGGTGTGGGCTGCCCGCGGGTGGGGCGCGGTGTTACCTATGTATACCCCGCCCTGTGGGGGTGTGTAGAGGGTGAATGGGAGTGGTTATCGTTGCACCGATAATGGGTTGATGGTCATGGGTTCTACCAAGTGCAACTGATGTCGTTTTCCGGGGTTTGACTGCCCCTCCCGGATTCAGCATAGACGCTGTTTGCAAAAAAAAAGGCGATCACCGGGGTGATCGCCTTTTTTTGCACGGAGATTATCGGTTCAAGGCATCAACACTTCAATCGAACCGTCGGCCGTCATGCCGACCTGGCTGGTGCCGGCTTCAACTTCCGGCGTCACGGGGGCGCTGTCCATGCCGGCGGCTTTCATCATCATCGGTGCGCGCATGTATGGTTGCGGGTAGCCGTTGCTGTTGAGGTTCATGGTGACGATCTTGTAGCCCTTGCCACCCAGTGCGTCGGTGGCGAGTTGGGCGCGGGCCTTGAAGGCGGTCACGGCGTCCTTGAGCAAGGCGTCTTCGCTGGCCTTGCGGGTTGGCGTGGCAATCGCGAAGTCCATGCCGCCCATCTTCAGGTCGGTGAGCAGTTCCCCGGTCAGCTTCGACAGCGCGGCGAAATCCGTACTTTCCAGGCGCAGCTCGGCGCGTTCACGCCAGCCGGTGATTTTCTGGCCCTTGGCGTCGTAGATCGGGTAGCTGTTGCGGCTGCTCTGGCGCAGGGTGATGTCCTTGACTTGCTTGGCCTGGGCCAACGCCTTGTTCATGGTGGTGCTGACGTCGGCGGCGAGTTTGGCCGGGTCGGTGTTTTGTTCTTCTGTATAGAGGGTCACGATCATCAGGTCGCGAGCCACTTCCTGACTGACTTCGGCGCGCAGGGAAATCTGGTTGTAATGAAGTTCGTCGGCAGCCAGGGCCGGGAGGCTGGCGAGCGTGCCGGCACTCAGGGCGAGGAGGGCGGCGCTGCGGCGGAATGTGTGCATGAAAGCTCCTTGGAGGGTGCGCAGGCAATGGTCCGGGCCTGCGTGAAACCATCAGACTCTAGCTTCAATGATCCGGTTCGCACAGTTACAACTTCTATACAGATGTATGGCATTTAACCGCGTCACGGCCAATCGCGGGCAAGCCTTGCTCCTACAGGCCCGAGGCGTGCCTGAAGCTTGTGGGCGACTCG
Source organism: Pseudomonas sp. WPR_5_2 (assembly GCF_003634475.1). NCBI lineage: Bacteria > Pseudomonadati > Pseudomonadota > Gammaproteobacteria > Pseudomonadales > Pseudomonadaceae > Pseudomonas > Pseudomonas sp. WPR_5_2. The sequence continues at coordinate 123,299 of NZ_RBLA01000007.1, forward strand.
GACCTGTAGGAGCAAGGCTTGCCCGCGATGACAATCTGACAGGTTCCAGGCATGTGGCGGTTTGCCGCACTTTTGCCTGTCAGTCCTCGTGCTTGGTTATACTCCCTGCGATCCGCCTGGAGCGCTCATCAGGAGAGCTCATGCTCGCCCCCGTTCAAATCACTTCCGCCACTCGCCAGAACCTCTGGCGGCTGACATTCATCCGCACGTTGGTGCTGGCCGCACAGGCCGGTTCCGTGGGCCTGGCCTACTGGCTCGAACTGCTGCCATTGCCCTGGTTCCAACTGGCGGCGACCCTCGGCTGCTCGATGCTGTTGTGCGCGTTCACGGCGATTCGCCTGCGCACCACCTGGCCGGTCACCGAGCTCGAATACGCCGTGCAACTGGCCTGCGACCTGTTTATCCACAGCGCCTTGCTGTATTTCTCCGGCGGCTCGACCAACCCGTTCGTCTCCTATTACCTGGTGCCGCTGACCATTGCGGCAGTGACCTTGCCGTGGCGCTATTCGGTGATTCTGTCGGGCATCGCGCTGACGATGTACACCCTGCTGCTGGCGCGGTTCTATCCGTTGCAGACCTTCCCGATCGCCAGGGAAAACCTGCAGGTGTACGGGATGTGGCTGAGTTTCGCCCTCGCGGCTGCGGTGATCACGTTCTTCGCGGCACGCATGGCCGAAGAATTGCGCCGTCAGGAGGAGCTGCGGGCGATCCGCCGCGAAGAGGGCCTGCGCGATCAGCAATTACTGGCCGTGGCCACTCAGGCGGCGGGCGCCGCCCATGAGCTGGGCACACCGCTGGCGACCATGAGCGTTCTGCTCAAGGAAATGCGCCAGGACCATCATGACCCGCTGTTGCAGGACGACCTGAGCGTGCTGCAGGATCAGGTCAAGCTGTGCAAGGAGACCTTGCAGCATCTGGTACGCGCCGCCGAAGCCAATCGCCGTCTGGCGGTGGAGATGCAGGACGTCACCGATTGGCTCGATGAAGCGCTCAATCGCTGGCACCTGATGCGTCCGGAAGCCAGTTATCGCTTCCAGCGCCTGGGCCAGGGCACGGTGCCGCGCATGGCGCCGCCGCCGGACCTGACCCAGGCCCTGCTGAACTTGCTGAACAACGCGGCGGATGCCTGTCCAGAAGGGCTGCAAGTGACCCTGGACTGGAATGCCGAGGACTTGACCATCAGTATCCGCGACCACGGTGCCGGTGTGCCGCTGGCCATCGCCGAACAGATCGGCAAGCCGTTTTTTACCACCAAGGGCAAAGGTTTCGGCCTGGGCCTGTTTTTGAGCAAGGCGAGCGTGACACGCGCCGGCGGCTCAGTGAAACTCTATAGTCATGAGGAAGGCGGCACGCTCACCGAGCTGCGCCTGCCCCATGGCGCCCGAGGAGACCAACATGAGTGACGATATCCAGGTTGAAGGCGAAGAACTGCCGCATTTGCTGCTGGTCGACGACGACGCGACCTTTACCCGGGTGATGGCCCGCGCCATGGCTCGCCGCGGCTTTCGCGTCAGCACCGCCGGTTCTGCCGAAGAGGGGCTGGCCCTTGCCCAGAACGATCTGCCGGACTACGCCGCGCTGGATCTGAAAATGGACGGCGATTCGGGCCTGGTGTTGCTGCCCAAGTTGCTGGAAATGGATCCGGAAATGCGCGTGGTGATCCTCACCGGTTATTCGAGCATTGCCACCGCCGTCGAAGCGATCAAGCGCGGTGCCTGCAACTACCTGTGCAAACCCGCCGACGCCGACGACGTGCTGGCCGCGCTGCTGTCCGAACACGCCGATCTCGACAGCCTGGTGCCGGAAAACCCGATGTCCGTGGACCGCTTGCAGTGGGAACACATTCAGCGTGTGCTGACCGAGCACGAAGGCAACATCTCCGCCACGGCCCGTGCCCTGGGCATGCACCGCCGCACGCTGCAGCGCAAACTGCAGAAGCGTCCCGTTCGTCGCTGAACCTGCGCTGAACGAATGCTGGCCGCTCCTCGCGACAATCCGAACCGATCATCTATGATCGGTTCGTGCCTGTACTTTTCTTTATCGAGCCTTATCCATGAATCAGAACGCTGAATACTCCGCGGTCAACGATGCTGTGCGCGGGCAGTTTTTTCGCAAAGTCTGGGCGATAATCACGCCTTACTGGCGCAGTGAGGAGAAGGTCAAGGCCTGGTCGCTGCTGATCGCGGTGATTGCCCTGTCGCTGATCAGCGTAGGGATCTCGGTGTGGTTCAACACCTGGTACAAGGATTTTTACAACGCCCTGCAACAGAAGGACGAAGCGGCATTCTGGCGGCTGATCCTGTACTTCTGCGCGATTGCAGCCGTCGCGATTGTCGGTGCGGTGTATCGGCTCTACCTGACACAAATGCTGACGATCCGCTGGCGGGCGTGGCTCACCGAGACGTATTTTTCCCGCTGGCTCACCGACAAGAATTACTACCGGCTGGAGCAGGGGGGCTACACCGATAACCCGGACCAGCGGATTTCCGAAGACCTCAACAACTTCACCTCGAACACCTTGGAACTGGGCATTGGTTTACTTCGCAACATTGTCAGCCTGGTGTCGTTCTCGATCATTCTGTGGGGCGTGTCGGGCAGTATTGAGGTATGGGGTTTCACCATTCCCGGCTACATGTTCTGGTGCGTGCTGGTGTACGCCGCGGTGGGCAGTTGGCTGACGCATTTGATCGGTCGTCGCTTGATCGGCCTGAACAACCAACAACAACGCTTCGAAGCGGACCTGCGTTTCTCCATGGTGCGGATTCGCGAAAATGCCGAAAGCATTGCGCTGTACAACGGCGAGCCGAACGAACATCGTCGCTTGAGCGGTCGCTTCGGGATGGTCTGGCATAACTTCTGGGACATCATGAAGGTGTCCAAACGCCTGACTTTCTTCACTGCCGGTTACAGTCAGGCCGCCATCATCTTTCCGTTCATCGTCGCTTCGCCGCGTTACTTGTCCGGCAAGATCGAACTTGGCGAGCTGATGCAAATCAGCTCGGCGTTCGGCAACGTCCAGGAGAGTTTCAGCTGGTTCATCACCGCGTACCAGAACCTCGCCTCATGGCGCGCCACCTGTGATCGTCTGCTGAGCTTCCGCCAGGCCATGGCCGACAACGAAGAGCGTGCTCCGGCCATCGATGTACAGAATCAAGGTGATGCGTTGAAAGTGCACAACCTTGGCCTCGACCTGGCGGACGGTCGCCATTTGCTGACCAATGCCGACATGACCGTGGAGGAGGGCGAGCGCGTCATGCTCAGCGGCCGCTCCGGCAGTGGCAAGTCGACCCTGTTGCGAGCGATGGGGCACCTGTGGCCGTCGGGCCACGGCAGCATTCGCCTGCCGGCGGCGCGATATCTGTTCCTGCCGCAAAAGCCTTATCTGCCGATCGGCACGCTGCGTGATGCCTTGAGTTATCCACAAGCCGGCGATACCTACCTGAACGAGCGCTATGTGCACGTCCTGGAAACCTGCCGTTTGCCGCACCTGGTGCCACGCCTGGACGAAGCCAATCACTGGCAGCGCATGCTGTCACCCGGTGAGCAGCAACGCCTGGCCTTTGCCCGCGCCCTGCTGTATGCGCCGCAATGGCTGTACATGGACGAAGCCACATCGGCGATGGATGAAGAGGACGAAGCATCGCTGTACCAGGCGCTGATCGACGAGCTGCCGGGACTGAGCATCGTCAGCGTCGGCCATCGCAGCAGCCTCAAGCGCTTCCATCCTCGGCATGTTCGAATCGAGAACGGCCATCTGGTGGACCAGGCCGTGACCGCATAACACCATAAACCCTGTAGGAGCAAAGCTTGCTCGCGATGAACGATGACACGGTCTCCAGTCGGAAAAGTGTAACGGCCATCGCGAGCAAGCTTTGCTCCTACAGGGCGAAGGTGATCGTACAACTGCGTTGAGCTATGATGCGGTTTCAGCCGAATTTTTCGAGACAGATGTTCACCATGGAAAACCCGAACGACGTACCACGCCTCCCTCGCAAGCGCCGCAGCCTCGCTCAGGAGTTGGTGACGGTGCTGTCCGAACAGATTCGCGACGGTCACCTCAAGCGTGGCGACAAGTTGCCCACCGAGTCGGCGATCATGGACGCCCATGGCGTCAGCCGCACCGTGGTACGCGAAGCGATTTCACGTTTGCAGGCGGCGGGGCAGGTGGAAACCCGCCACGGCATCGGCACCTTCGTGCTCGACACGCCGAGCCCGAGCGGTTTCCGCATCGACCCGGCCACCGTGGTGACCTTGCGTGACGTGCTGGCGATTCTGGAGTTGCGTATCAGCCTGGAAGTGGAGTCCGCCGGTCTCGCTGCACAACGCCGCAGCCCCGAGCAGTTGGGGTTGATGCGTGCAGCGCTGGATGCGTTGAATGAAAGTGTCTCCCACGCCAGCGATGCCGTGGCCTCGGACTTCCAGTTCCACCTGCAGATCGCGCTGGCCACCGGCAACCGTTACTTCACCGACATCATGACGCACCTGGGCACCAGCATTATCCCGCGCACCCGACTCAACTCCGCGCGGCTGGCCCATGATGACCAGCAGCACTACATGAATCGCCTGAGCCGCGAGCACGAAGAAATCTACGACGCCATCGCCCGCCAGGATTCCGATGCTGCGCGAGCGGCCATGCGGTTGCACCTGACGAACAGTCGTGAGCGGCTGCGCCACGCCCATGAAGAGGCCGAGGCGCAGCGGGGGTAAGTGTTCTGATCCAAGTGATTTAAAGTCTGTAAGACCGCTATCGCGAGCAGGCTCGCTCCCACAGGTGATCGCACACAGAACCTTGTGGGAGCGAGCTTGCTCGCGATTGGGGCAGAGGCCGCTACGCAGTGACTTCAGGCAGTCGTGAGAGTCGAACGATCCACCCTCACGGCCAACTCGCCAGTCCCGGGTTTGGCATTGAATGCCACCGTCCCATGCTCATCCACAACTCCCTGGGCAATCGGTACCCCACAGGCCAACAACTCCAGCGGCGCACCCTTCATTGATTCGCCAGAGGCCAGTTGCAGTTTCAATTTGATAGTCATTCTTGATCTCCTGATCAGACATTGCCAGTGGGGTTGTAGTCTTTGAGCAGCAGGTAGGTGCTCCAGCCCCACCAGTCATCGATGGTGGCGGTGTCGTTCAGATTGTTCACATCCTTGCGTCGCAGCACCTTGTTGCCATCGACCTTGAACAGCGGCGAGAAATTGCCTGTCGGGTTGAGTGCCGCTTGCAGGTCGGGGAGCTTTTTCAACGCAGCAAAGCTGCCCGGCGACGGGGTAATGCCACTCAGATACGCCGCAAAGATCTCGTCCGCAGAAACCTGAACCGCTTGATTGACCTGCGCCCGGTTAGCATTGTCGATCGCGTCGAAATAACGCTTGTCGCCGTAGGCACGCCATTGGTCGCCATCGCCGTTGCGCACGTTGAGGCCGAACTTGCTGTCTTCGTCGTGCATGAAACGGGTAATCAACGAGCCCAGGTCGCTGGGCGTGACCACCGCTGCCAACTGTTTGCGCGGCACGCGCAAATGGCCGGCGGAGAACAGGTCAGTCAGGTAATGGTCGGCAAACGCGTTCATCGCGTAGGCCAGTTCCAGCAACCGCTCATCGCCGCTGTCTTTTGCCAGCAGCGCTTGCTGCAATGCCGCCGTATGTCCGGCGACGTAGGCTGCCAGTGCCCCTTCGGCAAAATGATCGCTGTTGTTGGCCGCCAGTTTCAGATAACGGCCAAGCGGGAACAGGGCCGAGACGAAACTGCCGCCACCGGTGATCTTGTTCCACTCTTCCGACAACGTATCTCCCAGCGTGTCGTAAGCCTCATGGGCCTGTTTTCCATCCCGGATCGCCTGATTGACGGCGGCGATTTCCTTCTGCATGACGGCGAGGATTTGTTTGGCCTCGGCATTGGCAGCGGGCAGTACCGCGAGGGAATTGAAGGCGTTGGCGAAGCGCTGGATTCGATCGGCGGCTGTCGTGCCTTCGCTGATCGGCTGATCGGGAATTCCGTAGAAATCACCTCCCAGCGCAACCACCTGGCCATACCTCAGCGCCAGGCCATTGGGTAGATGCAGCTCGACCTGCGAAGCCGGGATGGCAGGCGCATCCTTGACGAAACGCAGCAGGGTGCTGTCGCCGATGGCGGTATGCTCACCGCCCTCGAACCTCAGCTGTGGCTTGCTTTTCAGGGCTTCTCCAGGCGCGGAGGCGGGAGGCCTGGACGGGTGAGTGTGATGCTCGCCAATACGCAGAACCAACGAGTCATTACCGGTGATGGCAATACCCTGCTCGGTAAAAAGATCATCCAGCGTGGCAAGGACGTGCCTGGTTTTTTCCTGCGGTTGTGTGTGTAGACCTGACATTTCTATCTCCTTGATATGTCGTCGGTATGCTTCATATTTAACTGTATGTATATACAGTTGTCTGGATCATAGATCAGAAACTTCCTACGTCAAGGAAATGTTTTTCCGAAGCAAAAATGGCGACGAGTGATGAAATGCAGTTGACGGTTGTATTTTAAGTTGTACGATGACCTACAACTTCGGCGCAGGCTGAACAGTCTTCTCACACAAACGTCGCAACCCAGGGTGTTCGAATAATGAATCCACAAGAACTGAAGTCCATCCTCTCCTCCGGTCTGCTGTCTTTCCCGGTGACCGATTTCAATGCCCAGGGCGATTTCAATCGCGCTGGCTACATCAAGCGTCTTGAATGGCTGGCCCCATACGGCGCCTCGGCGCTGTTCGCCGCGGGTGGTACCGGTGAGTTCTTCTCTCTGGCGGCCAGCGAATACTCGGAAATCATCAAGACGGCCGTCGACACCTGCGCGACCAGCGTGCCGATCCTGGCCGGTGTTGGTGGTTCGACCCGTCAAGCCATCGAATACGCTCAGGAAGCCGAGCGTCTGGGCGCCAAAGGCCTGTTGCTGCTGCCGCACTACTTGACCGAAGCCAGCCAGGACGGCGTTGCCGCCCACGTTGAGGCCGTGTGCAAATCGGTCAGCATCGGCGTCGTGGTTTACAACCGTAACGTCTGCCGCTTGACCGCGCCTTTGCTGGAACGCCTGGCCGAGCGCTGCCCGAACCTGATCGGCTACAAGGATGGCCTGGGCGATATCGAGTTGATGGTGTCGATCCGTCGCCGCCTCGGTGATCGCTTCAGCTACCTGGGCGGCTTGCCGACCGCCGAAGTCTACGCCGCGGCCTACAAGGCGCTGGGCGTGCCGGTCTACTCCTCGGCGGTGTTCAACTTCATCCCGAAAACCGCGATGGACTTCTATCACGCCATCGCCCGTGAAGATCACGCCACCGTCGGCAAGATCATCGACGACTTCTTCCTGCCGTACCTGGACATCCGTAACCGCAAGGCCGGCTATGCCGTGAGCATCGTCAAGGCCGGGGCCAAAATCGCCGGCTATGACGCAGGCCCGGTGCGTGCGCCACTGACCGATCTGACCGGCGAAGAGTACGAAATGCTCGCCGCGCTGATCGACAAGCAGGGCGCGCAGTAAATCCCGACATAACCAGAGCCGCTGAGCAGTCAGCGGCTTTTTGCGTGAGGAGTGCATCCCGTGACAAAGCGCTATGACAACTACATCAACGGTGAATGGGTCGCCGGTGCCGATTACTCGGCCAACATCAACCCGTCGGAACTGAGTGACACCATCGGCGACTACGCCAAGGCTGACCTGGCCCAGGTCAACGCTGCCATCGACGCCGCCCGTGCCGCGTTCCCGGCATGGTCCACGTCTGGTATCCAGGCGCGTCACGATTCCCTGGATAAAGTCGGCACAGAAATCCTCGCTCGCCGCGAAGAGCTCGGTACCCTGCTGGCTCGGGAAGAGGGCAAGACCCTGCCCGAAGCCATCGGCGAAGTGACCCGCGCCGGTAACATCTTCAAATTCTTCGCCGGTGAATGCCTGCGCCTGTCCGGTGACTACGTGCCGTCGGTGCGTCCGGGCGTCAACGTTGAAGTCACTCGCGAAGCCTTGGGTGTGGTCGGTCTGATCACCCCGTGGAACTTCCCGATTGCCATCCCGTCGTGGAAAATCGCCCCGGCCCTGGCCTACGGTAACTGCGTGGTGCTCAAGCCTGCGGACCTGGTGCCGGGTTGCGCCTGGGCGCTGGCAGACATTATCTCCCGCGCCGGCTTCCCGGCGGGTGTGTTCAACCTGGTGATGGGCAGCGGTCGCGTGGTGGGCGAAGCACTGGTCAACAGCGCGAAAGTCGATGGCATCAGCTTCACCGGTTCCGTTGGCGTGGGTCGTCAGATCGCGGTCAGCTGCGTATCGCGCCAGGCCAAAGTTCAGCTGGAAATGGGCGGCAAGAACCCGCAGATCATTCTCGACGATGCCGACCTCAAGCAAGCGGTCGAGTTGTCGGTGCAGAGCGCGTTCTACTCCACCGGCCAGCGTTGCACGGCCTCCAGCCGCCTGATCGTCACTGCCGGGATTCACGACAAGTTCGTCGAAGCCATGGCCGAACGCATGAAATCGATCAAGGTCGGTCACGCGTTGAAGACGGGCACCGACATCGGTCCGGTGGTCTCCCAGGCGCAGCTTGAACAGGACATGAAGTACATCGACATCGGACAATCCGAAGGTGCGCGCCTGGTCAGTGGTGGCGGCCTGGTGACCTGTGACACCGAGGGTTACTTCCTCGCGCCAACCCTGTTTGCCGACAGCGAAGCGTCGATGCGCATCAGTCGCGAAGAGATCTTCGGTCCAGTCGCCAACATTGTCCGCGTGACCGATTACGACGCTGCGCTGGCCATGGCCAATGACACCGAGTTCGGCCTGTCGGCGGGCATTGCCACCACGTCCCTGAAGTACGCCAACCACTTCAAGCGCCACTCCCAGGCCGGGATGGTGATGGTCAATCTGCCGACAGCCGGCGTGGATTACCACGTTCCGTTCGGTGGGCGTAAGGGCTCATCCTATGGGTCACGTGAGCAAGGCCGCTATGCGCAAGAGTTCTACACGGTCGTGAAAACCAGCTACATCGGCTCCTGACGCAATACCTGTGGGAGCTGGCTTGCCAGCGATGGCATCACCGCGGTGCAACTGAACGACCGAGGTATCCGCATCGCTGGCAAGCCAGCTCCCACAAAAAGACCAAAAAAGATTCACCCCGCATAAAAATAATCAGTGGGAGTACATCTACATGCAATCGACCCAGAAGCCGACTCACGTCCGCTATTTGATCCTGCTCATGCTGTTTCTGGTGACCACGATCAACTACGCCGACCGGGCGACCATCGCGATCGCCGGCTCCAGCCTGCAAAAAGACCTCGGCATTGACGCGGTCACCCTCGGCTATATCTTCTCGGCATTCGGTTGGGCCTACGTGGCCGGGCAAATTCCCGGTGGCTGGTTGCTGGACCGTTTCGGTTCGAAAAAAATCTATGCATTGAGCATCTTCACCTGGTCGCTGTTCACCGTGTTGCAGGGTTATGTCGGTGAGTTCGGCCTGTCCACGGCGGTGGTGGCGCTGTTCATGCTGCGCTTTTTGGTGGGCCTGGCCGAAGCGCCATCCTTCCCCGGTAACGCACGGATTGTGGCGGCCTGGTTCCCGACCGCTGAACGCGGTACGGCTTCGGCGATCTTCAACTCGGCGCAATACTTTGCCACCGTGTTGTTCGCGCCGCTGATGGGCTGGATCGTCTACAGCTTCGGCTGGCAGCACGTGTTTATCGTCATGGGCGTGATCGGCATGATCTTCTCGGGGATCTGGCTCAAGGTTATCCACAGCCCGCGCCAGCACCCGATGATCAATGATGCCGAGTTCAAGCACATTGCCGACAACGGCGGCATGGTCGACATGGACCAGGACAAGGGCAAAGGCAAAAAAGTCGACGGTCCGAAATGGGACTACATCCGCCAACTGCTGACCAACCGCATGATGCTCGGTGTGTACCTGGGCCAGTACTGCATCAACGGCATTACTTACTTCTTCCTGACCTGGTTCCCGGTGTACCTGGTGCAGGAGCGTGGCATGACCATCCTCAAGGCCGGTTTCATTGCCTCGTTGCCGGCGATCTGCGGCTTTATCGGTGGCGTGCTCGGCGGGGTGATTTCCGACTACCTGCTGCGCAAGGGCCATTCCCTGACCTTCGCCCGCAAGGCGCCGATCATTGCCGGTCTGCTGGTTTCCAGCAGCATCGTGGCCTGTAACTACGTCGATATCGAATGGATGGTCGTGGGCTTCATGGCCCTGGCGTTCTTCGGCAAAGGCGTGGGTGCGCTGGGCTGGGCCGTGGTGTCCGACACATCGCCGAAACAGATCGCCGGTTTGAGCGGTGGTCTTTTCAACATGTTCGGCAACCTCGCTTCGATCACCACCCCGATCGTCATCGGTTACATCATCAGCTCCACCGGTTCGTTCAAATGGGCGCTGGTGTTTGTCGGTTGCAACGCTCTGGTCGCGGTGTTCAGCTATCTGGTCATCGTGGGTCCGATCAAGCGTGTAGTGCTCAAGGAGCCGCCGGTCAGCGGTCCTGAAACGAACAACAAATTGTCTCAAGCGCATTCCTGAGGAGCGGCGTCATGCAGTTGATTGAACATTCCGACTCGCCGCGCTACATCCGCCTGCACGAGCGGGACAATGTAGTGATCGTGGTCAACGATCAGGGCGTACCGGCCGGCACCGAGTTTTCGGATGGCCTGGTGACCGTGGACTTCGTGCCACAGAGCCACAAGATCACCCTGGAAGACATTCCCGAGGGAGGCCAGGTAATTCGTTACGGCCAGACCATTGGCTACGCCTTGCAGCCGATTCCACGCGGCAGCTGGGTCAAGGAAGATCAACTGCGCATGCCGACCGCGCCACCGCTGGACAGCCTGCCGCTGTCCACCGAAGTGCCGGCCGCGCAAGCACCGCTGGAAGGCTACACGTTCGAGGGTTATCGCAACGCCGACGGTACCGTTGGTACGCGCAATATTCTGGGCATCACCACCACTGTGCAATGCGTGACCGGCGTGCTGGATCACGCGGTCAAGCGCATCAAGGACGAGTTGCTGCCCAAGTACCCGCACGTCGATGACGTGGTGGCGCTGACCCATAGTTACGGTTGTGGTGTGGCGATTACCGCCACCGACGCCTACATCCCGATCCGCACCGTGCGCAACCTGGCGCGCAACCCGAACCTGGGTGGCGAGGCGTTGGTGATCAGCCTGGGTTGCGAGAAATTACAGGCCGGGCAGGTGATGCACGAGGACGATGCCTCGGTGGATTTGAGCGAGCCGTGGCTGTATCGCCTGCAGGATTCCAGCCACGGTTTTACCGAGATGATCGAGCAGATCATGGCGCTGGCAGAAACCCGTTTGAAGAAGCTCGATCAACGCCGTCGGGAAACCGTGCCGGCGTCCGAGCTGATCCTTGGCATGCAGTGTGGTGGCAGCGATGCGTTTTCCGGGATCACCGCCAACCCGGCCCTGGGCTATGCCTCGGACCTGTTGCTGCGTGCTGGCGCGACGGTGATGTTTTCCGAAGTGACCGAAGTGCGCGACGCCATCTACTTGCTGACCTCGCGTGCGCAAACCCGGGAAGTCGCCCAGGAACTGGTGCGGGAAATGGACTGGTACGACCGTTACCTGGCCAAGGGCGAGGCGGATCGCAGCGCCAACACCACGCCGGGCAACAAGAAGGGCGGGTTGTCGAATATCGTCGAGAAGTCCCTGGGGTCGATCGTCAAATCCGGTAGCAGCGCGATCAGCGGTGTGCTCGGCCCTGGCGAGCGATTCAAGGAAAAAGGCCTGATCTTCTGCGCGACCCCGGCCAGCGACTTTGTCTGCGGGACGTTGCAGCTGGCGGCGGGGATGAACCTGCACGTGTTCACCACCGGTCGCGGCACGCCCTACGGGCTGGCCATGGCGCCCGTGGTGAAGGTCTCGACCCGGACCGAACTGGCACAGCGCTGGCCGGACCTGATCGACATCGATGCCGGGCGCATCGCCACCGGACGCGCTTCTATCGAAGACCTCGGCTGGGAGTTGTTCCACTACTACCTGGACGTGGCCAGCGGCAAGAAACAGACCTGGGCCGAGCGGCACAAGCTGCATAACGACATCACCCTGTTCAACCCGGCGCCTATCACCTGATACCGAATCGCCTGCATCGCGGGCAAGCCTTGCTCCCACAGGATCGGGTCGTACACATCTTCCGTGTATGACCCGATCCTGTGGGAGCAAGGCTTGTCGAATCGTCGCACCGCCGCGATGACGGACTTCCAGACGCCAAAGTGCCTGGTGGCTTATCATTAGCTAACTAACGACGCTCACCCAAGGTTCCCCCGGCATGCTGGCAATTTTCCTCGAAACCCTGAACATCACCGCGCCGGTGTTCGCCATGCTGTTTCTGGGGGTGTTGCTCAAGCGCATCGACTGGATCAACGACAACTTCATCCACACGGCGTCGTCACTGGTGTTCAACGTCACCATGCCGGCATTGCTGTTTCTGGGCATCCTGCATGCCGACCTGCATACCGCGTTGCAACCAGCCCTGCTGATCTACTTCTCCCTCGCGACCCTGGTGTGCTTTGCCATCGCCTGGGGCTGGGCGATCTTGAAGTGCCCGCGGGAAGACCGCGGGATCTACACCCAGGGCGCCTTCCGGGGCAACAATGGAGTGATTGGCCTGGCGCTGGCAGCGAGCATGTACGGTGATTACGGGATTTCCCTCGGGGCCATTCTCGCAGCGCTGGTGATCCTGTTTTACAACACGCTGTCGACTATCGTGCTGGCGGTGTACAGCCCGGTGATCAAGTCCGACCCGTGGAGCATCTGCAAAAGCGTATTGAGCAATCCGCTGATCATCAGCGTGATCGTGGCGGCGCCATTTGCCTACTTCAAGATCGGATTGCCGGGATGGCTGGAGACGTCCGGCCAGTATCTGGCGCAAACCACCTTGCCGCTGGCACTCATCTGCATCGGCGGCACCCTGTCGCTCGCAGCGATGCGTAAAAGCGGCTCAATGGCGCTCAGTTCAAGCCTGGTGAAAATGCTCGGCCTGCCGGTACTGGCGACGCTGGGCGCATGGCTCTGGGGCTTTCGCGGGGCGGAACTGGGGATTCTGTTTCTGTACTTCGGCAGCCCGACCGCCGCCGCCAGTTTCGTCATGGCCCGGGCGGCGGATGGCAACCATGAACTGGCGGCGGCGATCATCGTCATCACCACGCTGATGGCGGCGGTCACCACCAACATCGGGATCTTTTTGTTGCAGTGGGGTGGGTGGATCTAACTTCAGAAATTTCGGTGTTCTTCAGGGCCTCATCGCGGGCAAGCCTTGCTCCCACAGGTTTCGTGTTGTTCGAATAAGTTGTGTCCGACAGAAAACCTGTGGGAGCAAGGCTTGCCCGCGATGGCAATCTTATTGTCACTGCAAATGTTGGGTTGTTACTCCGGCTTCTGATAAGTGTCGATCACTTCCTGCGCCGCCCGAAACGCATCGATCGCCGCCGGCACGCCGGCATACACCGCGCAATGCAGCAGCGCCTCGCGGATCTCTTCCACGGTGCAACCGTTGTTCAGTGCACCACGCACATGACCCTTCAACTCCTGCGGACACTTCAGCGCAGTCAGCGCGGCGAGGGTAATCAGGCTGCGGGTTTTCAATGGCAACCCTTCGCGGTTCCACACACCGCCCCAGGCGTGTTCGTTGACGAAATCCTGCAGCGGCTGGGTGAACTCGGTGGCGTTGCCCAGCGCGCGATCGACGAAGGCATCGCCCATCACTTGGCGACGTACTTCAACGCCGGCTTTTTTATTCTCGGTCATGGCAATTCCCTCTTGTGGTGTTGGCGACGCCAGGCGCGCAGCGACGTGAACAGCAAGAACGCCACCAGCGCCGGCAGGACGAAAAACAGCATCAAATGTTCAAGCTTGCCCGCCAGCGGCATGCCGGTGGTGAACGACACCACGTGCAGGCCGTAAGCCAGGTACAAGCCCAAAAACAACAGGCCTTCGGCGCGGGTCACCCGGTAACCGGAATAGAACACCGGCAGGCAAAGCGCCGCGACGCCGAGCATCACCGGCAGGTCGAAATCCAGGGCGTTGGGCGACACCGACAGTGGCGATGGTGCAATCAATGCGGTGACGCCGAGCACGCCCAGCAGGTTGAACAGATTGCTGCCGATCACGTTACCCACCGCGATTTCCCGCTCACCGCGCAAGGCGGCGATCAACGAGGTGGCAAGCTCAGGCAAAGACGTGCCGATGGCGACGATGGTCAGGCCGATGATCCGCTCCGACAACCCCAGTTCGGTGGCGACCGATACCGCCGCACCCAGCAGCAAATGCCCGGCGTACACCAGTAGCGCCAGACCGACGAAGATCATCAGCAGGCTGCTGATCCACGGCGCCTGCTCGCCTTCGTGGCTGATCGAATGCGGGCGAGCCGAGTGCCGGGACTGACGCAGCAGCAAGCCCAGGTACAACACCAGTGCCGCCAGCAAAATCGTGCCGTCGGTGCGGGTCAGTTCTTCGTTCCAGGCCAGCACGAACACCAGCAGGCTGGCGCCGATCATCAGGGGAATGTCCAGGCGCACCAGTTGCCGTGACACCCGCAACGGGATGACCAGTGCGGATAACCCGAGGGTGACGAGGATGTTGAATATGCTGCTGCCGATCACGCTGCCGACGGCGATGTCGGCGTTATGCGCGAGGGTCGCTTGAAGGCTGACCGCCATCTGCGGTGCGCTACTGCCGAGGGCGACGATGGTCAGGCCGATGATCAGCGGTCGTACATGTAGGCGAGCGGCCAGGCGCACCGCTGCACGCACCATCAGTTCGGCGCCGGCAATCAATAGCACCAGCCCACTGAACAATTCGATCACGCTGATCAGGGGTAAATCGGCAAGTCCGAAAATGGTCGGGGCTCCGTGGTTCAGTCGTCGAGGGCTTGCACGCGAACCCGTGCGGTGCCGCTCTTGAGCATGCCCAGGCGTGCGGCGGCTTCATGGGACAGGTCAATCAGGCGCCCACGGGTGTGTGGCCCGCGATCGTTGATGCGCACCACGCAGGATCTGTCGTTGTTCAGGTTGGTGACCTTCACCCGCGTGCCGAAGGGCAACTGGCGATGGGCGGCGGTCAGGGAATTCTTGTCGAAACGCTCGCCACTGGCGGTGCGTTTGCCTTGGTGTTTGGCGCCGTAATAGGACGCTACACCAGTCCTGTCATAGCCGTGCGGATCGACGGTTTCGGTGCTGGCGCAACCGGCCAGCAGAGAGAGCAGGGCGCAGGCGCCAAGTAGACGTTTCATTTGAAGGCTTCCAAAAAGAACTGTGGGAGCGAGCCTGCTCGCGAATGCCATTCTGACAGCCAACTTTGTGTTGAGTGCCAAACCCCATTCGCGAGCAGGCTCGCTCCCACAGTAAATGGAGCCAGATCTGAAAGCTGGCTCCATTCTCATCAGCCTTCGAGCTTGCTTTTGAGCAGTTCGTTGACCTGTTGCGGGTTGGCCTTGCCTTTGGAGGCTTTCATGGCCTGGCCGACGAAGAAGCCGAACATCTTGCCGCGTTTGGCTTCGTCTGCCGCGCGGTACTGTTCGACCTGTTCGGCATTGGCCGCGAGCATTTCGTCCAGCACCGCCGAGATCGCGCCGGTGTCGGTCACTTGCTTGAGGCCGCGCTTGTCGATGATCTCGTCCGCACTGCCTTCGCCGTTGGCCATGGCTTCGAACACCACCTTGGCGATCTTGCCGGAGATGGTGTTGTCCTTGATGCGCAGCAGCATGCCGCCCAATTGCTCGGCGGAAACCGGCGACTCTTCGATGTCCAGGCCTTGCTTGTTCAGCAGGCTGCCCAGTTCAACCATGACCCAGTTGGCCGCCAGTTTGGCGTCACCGCCAATGCTCGCGACTTTCTCGAAGTAATCGGCTTGCTCGCGGCTGGTGGCCAGGACGCTGGCGTCATAGACCGACAGACCGAACTGCGCCTGGAAACGCTCGCGCTTCTGCGGTGGCAGCTCAGGCAGGGTGGCGCGTACGTCATCGAGGAAGGTGTTTTCAATGACCACTGGCAGCAGGTCCGGATCGGGGAAGTAACGGTAGTCGTTGGCTTCCTCCTTGCTGCGCATCGGACGGGTTTCGTCCTTGTTCGGGTCGTACAGGCGCGTCTGCTGGATCACCTTGCCACCGTCTTCGATCAACTCGATCTGACGCTGGATTTCGCTGTTGATCGCCTTCTCGATGAAGCGGAACGAGTTGACGTTCTTGATCTCGCAGCGGGTGCCGAACTCGACCTGGCCTTTCGGACGGATCGATACGTTGCAGTCGCAACGCAGCGAACCCTCGGCCATGTTGCCGTCGCAGATGCCCAGGTAACGCACCAGCGCGTGAATCGCCTTGACGTAAGCCACGGCTTCCTTGGCGCTGCGCATGTCCGGCTCGGAGACGATTTCCAGCAACGGCGTGCCGGCACGGTTCAGGTCGATGCCGCTGGCGCCGCTGAACTCTTCGTGCAGGCTCTTGCCGGCGTCTTCTTCCAGGTGCGCGCGGGTAATGCCGACGCGTTTGACCGTGCCGTCTTCCAGGGCGATGTCCAGGTGACCCTTGCCGACGATCGGCAATTCCATCTGGCTGATCTGGTAGCCCTTGGGCAAGTCCGGGTAAAAATAGTTTTTACGGGCGAACACGTTGTGCTGGCCGATCTCGGCGTCAATCGCCAGGCCGAACATCACCGCCATGCGCACCGCTTCCTGGTTCAGCACCGGCAATACGCCAGGCATGCCCAGGTCGATCAGGCTCGCCTGGGTATTCGGCTCGGAACCGAAGGTGGTGGAACTACCGGAAAAGATTTTCGACCGGGTGGTGAGCTGGGTGTGAATCTCCAGCCCGATCACGACTTCCCATTGCATGTGTGTCTCCTCAGAAGCCGGTTGGGGTGCGGGTGTGCCAGTCGGTGTTCAACTGGTACTGGTGCGCAACGTTTAGCAAGCGGCCTTCCTGGAAATACGGGGCGAGCAGTTGCACACCGACCGGCAGGCCATCGACAAAACCTGCTGGCATGGACAAGCCCGGCAGACCCGCGAGGTTGGCGGTGATGGTGTAGACGTCTTCCAGGTACGCAGCGACCGGGTCGCTGTTCTTGGCGCCGAGCTTCCAGGCCGGGTTCGGCGTGGTCGGGCCGAGGATGATGTCGACCTCATTGAAGGCAGCCATGAAGTCGTTCTTGATCAAGCGACGAATCTTCTGCGCCTTCAGGTAGTAGGCATCGTAGTAACCGGCGGACAGCGCGTAGGCACCGACCATGATCCGGCGCTGCACTTCAGGTCCGAAGCCTTCGCCACGGGAGCGTTTGTACAGGTCGATCAGGTTTGCCGGGTTTTCGCAGCGGTAGCCGAAACGCACACCGTCGAAACGCGACAGGTTGGAAGAGGCTTCCGCCGGGGCGATCACGTAGTACGCAGGGATCGCGTGCTGCATGTTCGGCAGGCTGATTTCCTTGACCACGGCGCCGAGCTTTTCCAGCTCCTTGACGCTGTTGTGGATCAGATCGGCGATGCGCGGATCGAGACCGGGGCCGAAGTACTCTTTAGGTACGCCAATGCGCAGGCCTTGCAGCGAGCCGTTCAGGCTGGCGCTGTAGTCCGGCACGGGCTCGTCGATGCTGGTGGAGTCGTTCGGATCGAAGCCGGCCATGCCTTGCAACAAAATTGCGCAGTCTTCGGCGGTGCGAGCCAGCGGGCCACCTTGGTCGAGGCTGGAGGCGTAGGCAATCATGCCCCAGCGCGATACACGACCGTACGTCGGTTTCAGACCGGTGAGGTTGGTCAGGGCGGCGGGCTGACGAATGGAGCCGCCGGTGTCGGTGCCGGTGGCGGCAGGCAACAGACGAGCGGCAACCGCAGCGGCCGAACCGCCCGACGAACCGCCTGGAACGTGCTCCAGGTTCCACGGGTTTTTCACCGCGCCGTAGTAGCTCGACTCGTTGGCCGAACCCATGGCGAACTCGTCCATGTTGGTCTTGCCTAGGGTCACGGCCCCGGCAGCGGCCAGCTTGGCGACGACGGTGGCGTCGTACGGAGCCTTGAAGTTGTCGAGCATCTTCGAGCCGCAGCTGGTACGGATGCCCTGGGTGCAGAACAGGTCCTTGTGGGCGATCGGCGCACCCAGCAGGGCGCCGCTCTCACCCTTGGCGCGGCGTGCGTCAGCGGCTTTCGCCTGCGTGAGCGCCAGCTCTTCGGTGAGGCTGATGAAGCTGTTGAGCTGCGGATCGAGCTGGGCGATACGCGCCAGCAAGACTTTGGTCAGCTCTTCGGAGGAAAACTTTTTATCGGCGAGTCCGCGGGCGATCTCGGCCAGAGTCAATTGATGCATTGCAGGCTCTTTCCCTTTAGTCGATGACTTTCGGAACCAGGTACAGGCCGTTTTCGACCGCTGGTGCGATGGACTGGTAAGCCTCGCGGTTATTGGTCTCGGTCACGACGTCCGCACGCAGGCGCTGGCTGGCTTCCAGTGGGTGGGCCAGCGGCTCGATGCCGTCGGTATTGACCGCCTGCATTTCGTCGACGAGCCCAAGAATGCTGTTGAGGGCCGAAGTGATGTGTGGAAGATCGGCTTCATTGAGGCCAAGGCAGGCCAGATGAGCGATTTTTTCCACGTCGGAGCGTTCTAGCGCCATTGGGATTCTCCAGTGGAAAACAAGACGGACGGCGTCCGTGTGTTAGATTGTCGGAACACTACCGCACTTCTACGGTCATAAGGCCGCGATTGTGGGGCTTGGTGCACAGAAAAGCGGCCAATTTAACATATTGGCGCCTTGCCCAAAATCCCTGTCGTTGTTAGAGTTTGCCGCACTTTTTTACCCACGCGTTGCCTAGGGTCCCTTTCCCATGTTCAAGAAACTGCGTGGCATGTTTTCCAGCGATCTTTCCATTGACCTGGGCACTGCCAACACCCTTATTTACGTGCGCGAGCGCGGTATCGTCCTGAATGAGCCATCGGTTGTGGCCATTCGGACACACGGTAACCAGAAAAGTGTCGTTGCTGTCGGCACCGAAGCCAAGCGCATGCTTGGTCGTACGCCGGGCAACATTGCTGCCATTCGTCCGATGAAGGACGGCGTGATCGCCGATTTCAGCGTCTGCGAAAAGATGCTGCAGTACTTCATCAACAAGGTTCATGAAAACAGCTTCCTGCAGCCTAGCCCTCGCGTGTTGATCTGCGTTCCGTGCAAATCCACCCAGGTTGAGCGTCGCGCCATCCGTGAATCGGCCCTCGGTGCCGGTGCCCGTGAAGTGTTCCTGATCGAAGAGCCAATGGCCGCCGCCATCGGTGCCGGCCTGCCGGTTGAAGAAGCTCGCGGTTCGATGGTCGTGGATATCGGTGGTGGTACTACCGAAATTGCCCTGATCTCCCTGAACGGTGTGGTTTACGCCGAATCCGTCCGCGTTGGCGGCGACCGCTTCGACGAAGCGATCATCACCTACGTGCGTCGCAACTACGGCAGCCTGATCGGTGAGTCCACTGCCGAGCGCATCAAGCAGGAAATCGGTACGGCCTACCCGGGCGGCGAAGTGCGTGAAGTCGACGTGCGTGGCCGTAACCTGGCCGAAGGCGTTCCACGCGCATTCACCCTGAACTCCAACGAAGTGCTGGAAGCTCTGCAAGAGTCCCTGGCGACCATCGTTCAGGCTGTGAAGAGCGCTCTGGAGCAATCGCCTCCGGAACTGGCTTCCGATATCGCCGAGCGTGGCCTGGTACTGACCGGTGGTGGCGCCTTGCTGCGTGACCTCGACAAGTTGCTGGCCCAGGAAACCGGTCTGCCGGTGATCGTCGCCGAAGACCCGTTGACCTGCGTTGCTCGCGGCGGTGGCCGTGCATTGGAAATGATGGATAAGCACACCATGGATCTGCTCTCCAGCGAGTAAGTCGCCGGATCGCCTCCATGCTGTTGAGCGCGCAGGCAGCACTTTGCAGTGCTGCCTGTTCGCGTTTATCTTCTGTCAGTCTGCATCCAGGCCAGTTTGATGCCGTATGAATAAAGAGAACATTTGCCTGGGAGGAGCGGCTTATTAAACCGCTTTTCACCAAGGGTCCCTCACTGGGCGTGCGCTTGTTGGTGCTGGTCGTGCTTTCGGTCGCACTGATGGTGGTCGATGCCCGCTTCACACTGCTCAAGCCAGTGCGTAGCCAAATGTCGCTGGTGCTGATGCAGTCTTACTGGATCACCGACCTACCGCAGCGGCTATGGCAGGGGGTGGCCAGCCAGTTTGGCAGCCGTACCGAACTCGTCGCCGAAAACGAAAAACTCAAGACCGAAAACCTGTTGCTGCAGGGGCGGATGCAAAAGCTCGCCTCCCTGACCGAGCAGAACGTTCGGCTGCGCGAGTTGCTCAACTCTTCTGCACTGGTCAACGAAAAGGTCGAAGTGGCCGAATTGATCGGCATGGACCCCAACCCGTTCACCCATCGCATCATCATCAACAAAGGTGAGCGTGACGGGGTGATCCTCGGTCAGCCGGTACTCGATGCCCGTGGCCTGATGGGGCAAGTGGTCGAGTTGATGCCCTATACCTCCCGGGTCTTGTTGCTCACCGATTCCACCCACAGCATTCCGGTGCAGGTCAACCGCAACGGCTTGCGGGCGATTGCCAGCGGCACCGGTAACCCGGAACGCCTCGAACTGCGTCACGTGGCGGATACTGCCGATATCAAGGAAGGCGATCTGCTGGTCAGCTCTGGCCTCGGTCAGCGTTTCCCGGCGGGTTACCCGGTGGCCACGGTCAAGGAAGTGATACATGACTCCGGCCAGCCGTTCGCCATTGTTCGCGCGGTGCCGACCGCTGCCTTGAATCGCAGTCGTTACCTGCTGCTGGTGTTCAGCGATGGCCGCACTGCCGAAGAGCGTGCGAACGACGCCGCGCAGGCTCAGGAGTCTCTGGATGCGCAAGGCGGTGGGCCAATCATCCCGGCGACCGTGCCCAAGCCTGCGGTTGTTCCGGCGGCCGTCGCGGCGCCAGCCACTCCAGCGGCCCCAGCGACTGCTCCGGCAGCTACCCCGGCCAAGCCTGCCGCCGCACGTCCTGCCGCTTCCAAACCGCCTGCGACTGCCCCGGCGACCAAGCCTCCAGCAGCGCAACCCGCGAAACGTGTTGCCAAACCGCCTGTCTCTGAGCCGGCTACCACTGGGAGGCAAGAATAATGGTCGGTGTCAAAGCCTCGCGAAACGGCTGGATCGTCTGGCTGACGTTTGCCATCGGCATGCTGCTCAGCGTTTCGCCGCTACCGCAATTCATGGAAATCCTTCGCCCGCTGTGGCTGGCCTTGCTGCTGGCGTTCTGGGCGTTGACCCTGCCGCAGAAAGTCGGGATGGTCACCGCGTGGTGCCTGGGGCTGGCTGAAGACGTGCTGTATGGCACGTTGCTGGGCCAGAACGCATTGATCCTGACCCTCATCACCTACCTGGTGCTGGCGCTGCAACAGCGCCTGCGGATGTTCCCGATGTGGCAGCAGAGCCTGGTGATCCTGGTGATCTTCGGCCTCGCTCAGCTGGTTCAACTATGGCTGAGCGCCCTGACCGGCAATCGTCAGCCAACACTGGCGCTGGTGTTGCCGGCTCTGGTCAGCGCGTTGCTCTGGCCCTGGATCAGCTTCGGTTTGCGCGGATTGCGTCGACGCTACAAAATCAATTAATTGGGTCAGGCATTTGCCCGAACTTGGACAGAGGGAGATGTCTTGATGAAACGGCTGTATCTTGCCTCTGGCTCGCCGCGTCGGCGTGAACTGCTCACGCAGATCGGCGTGCCGTTCACCGCCATCAGTGCGGACATCGATGAAACCCCTCTGACTAATGAATCCCCCTCGGCCTACGTCGAACGACTCGCGCGTGGCAAGGCTGCAGCCGGGCGCGATTCGGTGGTGAGCGACGATTCCTTCTGTGTGCTGGGCGCTGATACCGCCGTGGTGCTCGACGGCAAAATTCTCGGCAAACCGGTTGATGAAGCCGACGCTTGCGCCATGCTGAAGATGTTGTCCGGTAAAGAACATGAAGTCCTGACGGCCATTGCGCTGCTTGAAGGTGAGCGTTGCGAGTCGCGGGTGGTGCGCAGCGTGGTGCGTTTTCGCCCCATCGGCAGCGACGAGGCGGCGGCCTACTGGTCAAGCGGCGAGCCGCGGGACAAGGCGGGTGGTTATGGAATTCAAGGATTGGGTGCGGTATTTGTCGCCGGGCTCGATGGAAGCTACTCGGCGGTGGTTGGACTGCCACTGTGCGAAACCGCGGAACTGCTCGGCCATTTCGGCATACCCTGTTGGCAAACCCATAACGCGCGCTAAGCGTCGTACTGACCAGATGCGGCCATTATCGTGAACATGCCTGAACGAGATCCTGCCATGAGTGAAGAGATTCTGATCAACATCACGCCGATGGAATCGCGCGTGGCGGTGGTCGAAAACGGTGTCCTGCAAGAGGTTCATGTCGAGCGCACGCAAAAGCGCGGGATCGTCGGCAACATCTATAAAGGCAAAGTCGTGCGGGTATTGCCGGGCATGCAGGCGGCATTTGTCGATATTGGCCTGGATCGCGCAGCGTTCATCCATGCTTCGGAAATTTCCCTGCGTGAAGGCCCTGCGGTGGAGAGCATCAGTGCCCTGGTGCACGAAGGCCAGAGCCTGGTGGTGCAAGTCACCAAAGACCCGATCGGCTCCAAAGGCGCACGCCTGACCACTCAGCTGTCGATCCCTTCGCGCTACCTGGTGTACATGCCGCGCACCGCACATGTCGGCATTTCGCTGAAGATCGAAGACGAAGCCGAGCGCGAACGCCTCAAGCAAGTGGTCAGTGATTGCGTCGCCAAAGAAGGCATCCAGGAGGCCGGCGGTTTTATCCTGCGCACGGCAGCCGAAGGCGCCGGGGCTGACGAGATACTCATGGACATTCGCTATCTGCGAAGGCTCTGGGATCAGATCAATGTCCAGATCAAGACCATCAGTGCTCCCAGCGTAATCTATGAAGATCTCGGCCTGGCGCTGCGCACCTTGCGTGACCTGGTCAGCCCGAAGATCGAGAAGATTCGCATCGACTCACGGGAAACCTTCCAGAAAACCACGCAGTTCGTTGCCGAACTGATGCCGGAGATCGCCGATCGTCTGGAGCACTACCCTGGCGAACGACCGATTTTCGATCTGTACGGCGTCGAAGACGAAATCCAGAAAGCCCTGGAACGCAAAGTCCCGCTGAAGTCCGGCGGTTACCTGGTGGTCGATCCGGCAGAAGCCATGAGTACCATCGACGTCAATACAGGGGCGTTCGTCGGTCATCGCAACCTCGAAGAAACCATCTTCAAGACCAACCTTGAGGCTGCAACCGCCATTGCTCGCCAACTGCGCCTGCGCAACCTGGGCGGGATCATCATCATCGACTTCATCGACATGGAAGATGAAGAGCACCAGCGCCAAGTGCTGCGCACGCTGGAGAAGCAGCTGGAGCGTGACCACGCCAAGACCAACATCATCGGCATCACCGAGTTGGGCCTGGTTCAGATGACGCGCAAGCGCACCCGCGAAAGCCTCGAGCAGATATTGTGCGAGCCGTGCACCAGTTGCCAGGGCCGCGGCAAGTTGAAGACCCCGGAAACCGTTTGCTACGAAATCTTCCGCGAAATCCTCCGCGAAGCTCGCGCCTATCAGGCGGAAGGCTATCGTGTATTGGCGAACCAGAAAGTCGTCGATCGCCTGCTCGATGAGGAGTCGGGCAACGTTGCCGAGCTTGAAGGGTTCATTGGGCGCACCATTCGGTTCCAGGTAGAAACCATGTATTCCCAGGAACAATACGACGTGGTGCTGCTCTGATTCGCTGCATTTTGATTGTTTCTGAACGGCTGGCCTCAGCTTTTTGCAGGATTTTTTGCCATGGGAGCCAACTGACATGGAGCGTCTGACACGCATTTTGGCCGCACTGACCCGCTGGGGTCTGGGCCTGTGCGCGTTGGTTTTGGTGTTGATGGCGTTGTACGTCAGTCTGGGCCGGGAGCTGGCGCCCTTGTCGGCCGAGTACCGTGCTGAAGTCGAAGCAAAGGCCGGCGAGGCCTTGGGCATGCCGCTGCAAATCGGCGAGTTGAAAGGCAGCTGGAGGGGGTTCGCCCCTGTTTTGTCGGCTCACGATGTGACCGTGGGCGAGGGCGCTAACGCCCTCCACCTGGATCATGTGCAAGCAGTGCCGGACCTTTGGGCCAGTGTGCTGGCGCGTGACGTGCGCATCGCCCATCTGGAACTCAGCGGCCTGAAGATCAGCCTCAAGCAAGGCGACGACGGTCAGTGGGCGCTGGAAGGCTTCCCGGTCAAGGACGATCAGCCCCTCGATCCGGAACAGTTGCTCAATCGCATGCAGATGCTCCAGCAGTTGTCGTTGCTCGACAGCCAGATCACCTTGCAGCCGTGGGGAGCGTCGCCGCTGACCTTGACCTACGTCGGCCTGAATCTGAAAACCGGTGCCACCCGGCAACGGCTCGATGCCCGCCTGACCCTGCCTGATGGGCAACCGCTGGCCATGAGCCTGCGCACGCGCATTCGCGCGAGCGAGTGGAAGGACGGTTCCGCCGAGATTTACCTGAGCCTGCCGCAAAGTGACTGGTCGAAATGGTTGCCCGAGAGCATCAGCCAACAGTGGAATTTTTCCGAAATAAAGGCCGGTGGCGAGCTGTGGGCAACCTGGGGCCAAGGCATGCTGCAAAGCGCCGCAGTGCGTTTGAATGCTCCCCAACTCAAGGGTGCCTATGCCGACCGTAAACCGGTTCAGATCAATAATCTGGCGCTAAACGGCTATTTCCAGCGCAGTGCCGAAGGCATGTTGGTGACGGTGGACTCCCTGGCGATGAACCTCGGCGAGACCCGCTGGGAATCGCGTCTGCAAGTCAAGCAGTCTGTCGCTGACGACAAGTCCGGGGAACTCTGGCATTTGCAGGCCGACCGCTTCGAGCTTACCCCGCTCACGCCATTGCTCAATGCCCTGGCACCACTGCCGGAAGGATTTGCCACGGTGGTCGAGCGACTAAAGGTCACCGGCGGGTTGCGGAATGTGCTGGTCGATGTGCGGCCCGATGCCACGGATGACAGCAAATTCAGCTTTGCCGCCAACCTCGACCGGGTCGGTTTCGATGCCTATCACGGTGCGCCGGCGGCGCGAAATGTCACGGGCAGCATCAGCGGTGACCTTGGGCACGGCGAATTGCGCATGGACAGCAAGGATTTCATGCTGCACCTGGACCCGATTTTCGCCAAGCCATGGCAGTACATTCAAGCCAATGCCCGCCTGACCTGGAAGCTCGACAAAGAAGGTTTCACGCTGATCGCGCCATACCTGAAAGTGTTGGGCGAAGAGGGCAAGATTGCCGGCGATTTCCTGATCCGCCTGCATTTCGATCACACCCAGGAAGACTACATGGACCTGCGGGTCGGTATGGTCGAAGGTGACGGTCGTTATACCGCCAAGTACCTGCCGGCGGTCCTCAGCCCGGCGTTGGACGAATGGCTGCGCACGGCGATTCTCAAAGGTGCGGTGGATCAAGGTTTCTTCCAGTACCAAGGGTCGTTGAACCACGGCGCGGCCGACACCGCGCGCAGCATCAGTCTGTTTTTCAAGGTGCACGATGCCGAATTGGCATTCCAGCCGGGTTGGCCCCATGTCAGCAAGGTCACGGGTGATGTGTTCGTGGAAGACAGTGGTGTGAGGATTCTGGCCAGCAAGGGGCAACTGCTCGACACCCAGGTCAGCGATATTTACGTCAATATTCCCCATGCACCGGAAGGGCAAAGTCCTCACCTGTTTCTCGACGGCGCGTTCGCCGGGGGCCTGGGCGATGGCCTGAAAATCCTGCAGCAAGCACCCATCGGTACTGCCGACACCTTCGCCGGATGGGAAGGCGACGGTGATCTGCAAGGCAAGTTGAAGCTGGATATTCCACTGACCAAGGGCGAACAACCGAAAATCCTGGTCGACTTCAAGACGGCCAAGGCTCGCCTGAAGCTGGCCGAACCGCCTCTGGAACTGACTCAGCTCAAAGGTGATTTCCGATTCGACAGTGCCAAAGGACTGAGCGGGCAGAACATCACCGCCCGTGCGTTCGACAAACCGGTGAGCGCGCAGATCTTCGCCGATGGCCGCGAGGGCAAGCTCAATACACGGGTCACCGCTTCGGGGCAGGTCGAAGTCAAAAAACTCTCGGAGTGGCTGAGCGTAACCCAGCCACTGCCCGCCAGCGGCGTGATTCCGTATCAGCTGAAACTGACCCTGGATGGGGCTGATAGCCAATTGATGGTCAATTCCGATCTCAAAGGCGTTGCAATTGATTTGCCGGCACCTTTCGGCATGACAGCAGATGCGGGGCGCGATACGACGTTCCGCATGACCCTGCAAGGAGCGGAGCGTCGTTACTGGGTGAATTATGGCGAATTGGCCAACTTCACCTTTGCCGCACCGACCGGCAATTTTGCCGAGGGGCGCGGTGAGTTGTTCCTGGGCAACGGCAATGCGGTGCTGCCTGACGCAAAAGGCCTGCGGGTGCGCGGCGTGCTGTCGGAACTGGACATCGGTCCGTGGCAGGACTTGATGACCAAATACGCCGGGAAAGACCCCGGTGGCAGTGCCAAACAGCTGCTCAGCGGCGCGGATTTCAAGGTTGGCAAGCTCAGCGCCCTCGGCACCACGCTGGATCAGGCGTCGGTACAGTTGACACGCAAGCCGGCCTCCTGGGCTTTGCAACTCGACAGTCAGCAGGTCAAGGGCAGCGCCAGCATTCCTGATTCGAAAGTCGCACCGATCGTGATCAATCTGCAAACCGTACGTCTGCCGGCACCCGACCCCACGGTCCTGGCCGACGAGAATTCGCCGGATCCGCTGGCGTCTGTAGACCCGAGCAAGATCCCGGCGCTGGATATCACCATCAATCAACTGTTCCAGGGCAATGACCTGGTGGGCGGCTGGTCGTTGAAGGTGCGTCCGACGGGCAGGGGCATTGCTCTCAACTCGCTGGACATGGGCCTCAAGGGCATCCTGTTGCAAGGCAACGGCGGCTGGGAAGGCGCGCCCGGCTCCAGCACAAGCTGGTTCAAGGGACGGATCAACGGCAAGAACCTGGCGGATGTGCTCAAGGGCTGGGGCTTTGCGCCAAGCGTCACCAGTCAGGAATTCCGTATGGATGTCGATGGCCGATGGCCCGGCTCACCGGCCTGGCTAGCCTCCAAGCGATTCTCCGGCACCCTCGATGCTTCGATGAAGGAAGGCCAGTTTGTGGAAGTCGAGGGCGGTGCTCAGGCATTGCGGGTGTTCGGGTTGCTTAATTTCAACTCCATTGGCCGGCGTTTGCGCCTGGACTTCTCCGACCTGTTCGGTAAAGGCTTGAGCTACGACAGGGTCAAGGGGCTGTTGGTGGCAACCAACGGCGTGTACGTCACCCGCGAGCCGATCCAGATGACAGGCCCCTCGAGCAATGTTGAACTCAATGGCACCCTGAACCTGGTGGGCGATCAGATCGACGCCAAATTGTTGGTGACCTTGCCGGTGACCAACAACCTGCCGATTGCCGCACTGATCGTCGGCGCACCGGCCATCGGCGGGGCGCTGTTCCTGATCGACAAGTTGATTGGTGATCGTGTGGCCCGTTTTGCCAGCGTGAAATACACCGTCAAAGGCCCCTGGAAAGACCCGAAAATCACCTTCGACCAACCTTTTTGAAACGCCAGCCTTCGGACCTTTGGAGTAGCATGGTCAGAACGGCTCGCCCCCCTGCAGGAGCGAGCTTGCTCGCGAAGAATGTGAGAACACCGCATTCATCCAGGCAGTACGCGTTATCGTTCACGTCCACGGCGAGCAAGCTCGCTCCTACAGGTTTGTGCTGATTTCAATCAAGGAAAAACCCATGTCTGTTGCGGTGATTCAAATGGTCAGCCAGAGCGATGTGCTGGCCAATCTGACCCAGGCCCGTCGCTTGCTGGAGCAGGCTGCGGCCGCGGGTGCCAGGCTTGCCGTGCTGCCGGAAAACTTCGCCGCCATGGGCCGACGCGATATTGCCGACATCGGCCGCGCCGAGGCGCTGGGCGAAGGCCCGATACTGCCATGGTTGAAACGGACCGCATGCGACCTCAAATTATGGATAGTGGCTGGCACTTTGCCGTTGCCTCCGGTGGATCAACCGACGGCCAAGTCGCATGCCTGCTCATTGCTGGTCAATGATCAGGGCGAAACGGTGGCGCGCTATGACAAGTTGCATTTGTTCGACGTGGACGTAGCCGACAATCGCGGCCGTTATCGCGAATCCGATGACTATGCTTATGGCAGTGGGGTAGTGGTTGCGGACACGCCGGTGGGGCGAGTCGGCCTGACGGTCTGTTATGACTTGCGCTTCCCGGAGCTGTACAGCGAATTGCGTGCCGCCGGCGCGGAACTGATTACCGCGCCGTCGGCCTTTACCGCGGTGACTGGCGCCGCGCACTGGGACGTGCTGATTCGCGCGCGGGCCATCGAAACCCAGTGTTATGTGCTCGCGGCTGCCCAGGGTGGGACGCATCCGGGGCCGCGGGAAACCTGGGGCCATGCGGCAATCGTCGATCCATGGGGACGCGTGTTGGCGCAACAGGATCGGGGCGAGGCCGTGC
Organism: Pseudomonas sp. WPR_5_2; assembly: GCF_003634475.1. NCBI lineage: Bacteria > Pseudomonadati > Pseudomonadota > Gammaproteobacteria > Pseudomonadales > Pseudomonadaceae > Pseudomonas > Pseudomonas sp. WPR_5_2. Next base: position 151,872 of record NZ_RBLA01000007.1, read on the forward strand.
TGCTGGCCGAACGTGACAGCAACGAACAGGCGTCCATCCGGGCGCGGATGCCGGTGTCCAGTCACCGGCGCTTTTTCTCGCAGGGCGCCCAGCGACCTGCATCAGAACGACGAATTTAAGGCGTAAAACATATGAGCGAGTTGTTGTCCTCAGTCAGTGAACACCTCCTGGCGCCCGGCGGCGTAACGATTGAAAGTCTGCAAGGTGTGCTTGGCGACCTGGCCGGTCCGGGTATCGATGCCGCCGACCTGTATTTCCAGGGGCAGATTTCCGAGTCCTGGGCGCTGGAAGACGGCATCGTCAAGGAAGGCAGCTTCAACCTTGACCAGGGTGTGGGAGTGCGGGCGCAATCGGGTGAAAAAACCGGTTTCGCCTACAGCAACGCGATCACCCTGGAAGCCCTGGGTGCAGCGGCCCGTGCTGCCCGTTCGATCTCCCGTGCCGGGCAAAATGGCACGGTGCAAGCGTTCACCACCCAGGATGTCGCGCAGTTGTACGCACCGGACAATCCTCTGGAAGTGCTGACCCGTGCCGAGAAGGTTGACCTGCTCAAGCGTATCGATGCCGCCACGCGCGCGCTCGATCCGCGCATCCAGCAAGTCACCGTGAGCATGGCCGGTGTCTGGGAGCGAATTCTGGTGGCATCCACCGACGGCGGGCTGGCGGCGGATGTGCGGCCGCTGGTGCGTTTCAATGTCAGTGTGATCGTCGAGCAGAACGGCCGTCGCGAGCGCGGTGGTCATGGCGGTGGCGGTCGCACCGATTACCGTTATTTCCTCGCCGAAGATCGCGCCATGAGTTATGCCCGCGAAGCGCTGCGCCAGGCACTGGTCAATCTGGAGGCTATTCCTGCGCCGGCTGGCACATTGCCGGTGGTGCTCGGTTCGGGCTGGTCCGGCGTGCTGCTGCACGAAGCGGTCGGCCACGGTCTGGAAGGTGACTTCAATCGCAAGGGCAGCTCGGCCTATAGCGGGCGCATGGGCGAGATGGTTGCCTCCAAGCTCTGCACCATCGTCGATGACGGCACCCTGTCCGGTCGCCGTGGCTCCTTGAGCGTTGACGACGAAGGTACCCCGACCGAGTGCACCACGCTGATCGAGAACGGCGTGCTCAAGGGTTACATGCAGGACAAGCTCAACGCGCGCCTGATGGGCGTGGCCCGCACCGGTAACGGGCGTCGTGAATCCTATGCACACTTGCCCATGCCACGCATGACCAACACCTACATGCTGGCCGGCGAAAGCGACCCGGCGGAAATCATCGCCTCGGTGAAGAAGGGCATCTATTGCGCCAACCTTGGCGGCGGTCAGGTCGATATCACCAGTGGCAAGTTCGTATTCTCCACCAGCGAGGCGTACCTGATCGAAGACGGCAAGATCACCGCCCCGGTCAAAGGCGCGACGTTGATCGGCAACGGCCCGGAAGCCATGAGCAAGGTGTCGATGGTCGGCAACGATCTGGCGCTGGATAGTGGCGTGGGGACGTGCGGCAAGGATGGGCAGTCGGTGCCGGTGGGTGTCGGCCAGCCAACGCTGAAAATTGATGCGATTACCGTGGGTGGCACGGGCTCGTAAGGAATGGAGCGGCGGGTGAGTCGCGTGGCGACTCACCCGGTCCGGGAATCAACGCAGACCGCGTTGAGTCTCGTCCAGCTCACGGATGTACTTGAAGATTTTACGGCTGGAAGCAGGAGGCTTGTTTTGCGCAACCTCGTGCTGGGCCTGACGGATCATGGAACGCAGCTGCTGGCGATCGGCGTCAGGGTAGTCGACGACGAATTTTTCCAGAACGGCATCGTCACCGGCAATCAGGCGATCCCGCCAGCGCTCCAGGTTATGGAAGCGCTCGTTGTACTGGCGAGTGGAGGCATCGAGTTGGTCGAGCAAAACCAGAATGGCGTCAGTGTCCTGATCGCGCATCAATTTGCCGATGAACTGAAGATGCCGTTTACGCGCGATGTTCGCGGTGTGCTTGGGGGCATCGGCCAGGGCCCGGCGCAAGGCGTCGGTCAAAGGCAGTTTTGCCACCAAGTCAGGCTTGAGTGTTGTAAGGCGCTCGCCAAGATCAACCAGAGCATGCAGCTCGCGTTTGACCTGGGATTTGCTTTTTTCTCCCGTATCGAGGGAGTCGTCGTAAGAATCAACCATGGTGGCCGTCCGCAAAGAAACGCCGCCATGATAACCAGTCGGGGGCCGCTTGTCCGGCCCGGTCGCTCGATGAGCGTCACCGAAAGCAGAATTTGAGTGGAGAACAGCATGAGTGCAGTTGAAAGCGTCGGCCCACAAGCATTGCCGGCACTGCAAGAACAAGTCGAGCAGATCATCGCTGAAGCCAAGCGCCAGGGCGCCAGCGCCTGTGAAGTGGCGGTGTCCCTGGAGCAGGGGCTGTCGACTTCGGTACGCCAGCGCGAGGTCGAAACCGTCGAATTCAACCGTGATCAGGGCTTTGGTATCACCCTGTACGTGGGGCAACGCAAGGGGTCGGCCAGCACCTCGGCCAGTGGTCCGGAGGCGATTCGGGAAACCGTGGCGGCGGCACTGGCCATCGCCAGGCACACCTCCGAAGACGAAGCGTCGGGCCTGGCAGATGCGGCACTGATGGCCAGGGATCTGCAAGATTTTGATCTGTTCCACGAATGGGACATCACCCCGGAGCAGGCCATCGAAAAGGCCCTGCTCTGCGAAGCGGCGGCATTCGATGCCGACGCGCGGATCAAGAACGCCGACGGCACCACCCTGAGCACCCATCAGGGTTGCCGGGTCTACGGCAACAGCCACGGGTTTATCGGCGGCTATGCATCGACCCGGCACAGCCTGAGCTGCGTGATGATCGCCGAGGCCGATGGCCAGATGCAGCGTGATTACTGGTACGACGTGAACCGTCAGGGCAACCTGTTGGCCGACCCGGTGAGCATCGGCCAGCGCGCCGCGCAACGGGCGGCGAGCCGCCTGGGCGCGCGTCCGGTCCCGACCTGCGAAGTACCGGTGCTGTTTTCCGCGGAGCTGGCCGGTGGTTTGTTCAGCAGTTTCCTGTCGGCGATTTCCGGTGGCAACCTGTATCGCAAGTCGTCGTTCCTCGAAGGCACGCTGGGGCAGAAGCTGTTTCCGGAGTGGCTGACCCTCGACGAGCGTCCGCACCTGATGCGTGCCTTGGGCAGTGCGGCGTTCGATGGCGATGGCCTGGCGACCTACGCCAAACCGTTCGTCGAAAAAGGCGAACTGGTGTCCTATATTCTCGGTACGTACTCCGGTCGCAAACTCGGCATGCCGAGCACCGCGAATGCCGGTGGCGTGCACAACCTGTTCGTCACCCATGGCGACGAAGACCAGGCTGCCTTGCTGCGGCGTATGGGGCGTGGCTTGCTGGTGACCGAGCTGATGGGGCAGGGCCTGAACATGGTGACGGGCGATTACTCCCGTGGCGCGGCGGGTTATTGGGTTGAGAACGGCGAAATCCAGTTCGCGGTTCAGGAAGTGACCATCGCCGGCAACATGCGCGACATGTTCAAGCAGATCCTCGCCGTGGGTAACGATCTGGAACTGCGCAGCAACATTCGTACGGGCTCGGTGCTGATCGAGCGGATGACAGTCGCCGGTAGCTGATCTTTCTCGCTGTAAACCAAGGCGCGCCACCCATCGGGTGGCGCGCCTTTTTTATGCGCCGTGCACTGGCCCCCTGTAGGAGCAAAGCTTGCTCGCGATGGCGGCGTAACAGTCAACATCGATGCTGAATGTTAATCCGTCATCGCGAGCAAGCTTTGCTCCTACAGAAGCGTATGTGCGCTGCGGTCCACTTGTTTTGGTTCTCATTATCATCTAATAATAAATCTCATTATCGAATGAGCCCGGATCATGAGTTCTGCCTTGCACGAGCAGCCTTACCTCGAAAGCTGGCGCTGGATGAGTCGCCAGATCCGTTGCGCGATGGATCCCGACGAACCTCGCCTGATCCAACATTACCTGGCGGAAGGCCGGTACCTGGCCTGTTGCACGGCAACTTCACCCTGGACCGTCGCTGAAACCTCTTTCCGTTTATTGCTCGATACCGCCGCCGATGTCGCACTGCCCTGGCACTGGCGCACCTACTGCCTGGACCAGGCCTGGCGTCCGCTGCGTGATCTGGAACGCCTCTCTCTGTGCAAATGCCGCCTCAAGCGCTGGCAAAGCTACACCTGGCAACTGGCGACCTGCGAGTTGCAACCCTCGATTCCCTTAATTGAACTGGTGCAAGGATTTTCAGATGACCAAGACACGTATTGAGCGCGACAGCATGGGTGAACTACAGGTCCCGGTAGATGCCCTCTACGGCGCGCAGACGCAACGTGCGGTGGATAACTTCCCGATCAGCGGCAAACCGATGCCGGTGCAGTTCATTCGCGCACTGATCCTGGCCAAGGCCGCGGCCGCCCGCGCCAACATCGAGCTCAAGCAGATCAGCGAAGCCCAGGGCAAAGCCATCGTCGATGCAGCGCAAGGCCTGCTTGAAGGCGATTTCATGCAGCACTTCCCTGTGGATATCTTCCAGACCGGTTCCGGCACCAGTTCCAACATGAACGCCAACGAAGTGATCGCCACGCTGGCCAGCCGTTTGCTCGGCGAGCCGGTGAACCCTAACGATCACGTCAACTGCGGTCAAAGCAGCAACGACATCATTCCGACCACCATCCACGTCAGTGCGGCGCTGGCATTACACGAGCAGTTGTTGCCGGCGCTGACCGGGCTGGTGCAGGTGATCGAGCGCAAGGCCGGACAGGTGCATCACCATGTCAAAACAGGGCGTACCCACCTGATGGATGCGATGCCGGTGCGCATGAGCCAGGTACTCAACGGTTGGGCGCAACAGCTCAAGGCCAATATCGGTCATTTGCAGGATTTGCAGCCAAGCCTGCAATCCCTGGCCCAGGGTGGCACGGCGGTGGGCACCGGGGTCAATGCGCATCCCGAGTTCGCCGCGCGATTCAGCCAGCAGCTGAGCAAACTGACCCAGGTTCAATTCACGCCGGGTGTGGACCTGTTTGCGCTGATCGGTTCCCAGGACACCGCCGTCGCTGTCTCCGGGCAGCTCAAGGCTACTGCCGTATCGCTGATGAAAATCGCCAACGACCTGCGCTGGATGAACTCCGGGCCGTTGGCCGGCCTGGGTGAAATCGAACTCGAGGCCTTGCAACCGGGCTCTTCGATCATGCCGGGCAAGGTCAATCCGGTCATTCCTGAAGCCACCGCCATGGTGGCTGCTCAAGTCATCGGCAACGACACCGTCATCACCATCGCCGGTCAGTCGGGCAACTTCGAGCTGAACGTCATGCTGCCGATCGTCGCCCAGAACCTGCTCAGCAGCATCGAATTGCTGGCCAATGCCAGCCGTCTGCTCGGTGAAAAGGCTATCGCCAGCTTCAAGGTCAATGACGCACGGCTCAAGGAAGCGTTGTCGCGCAATCCGATTCTGGTGACCGCACTCAACCCGATCATTGGCTACCAGAAGGCCGCGGAAATCGCCAAGAAGGCTTATCAGCAAGGCCGGCCCGTGATCGATGTCGCCCTGGAACATACCGACCTGTCGCGCAGCCAACTGGAAGAGCTGCTTAACCCGGAAAAACTCACCGCTGGCGGCGTGTAAACACCACCAGCGCTTTGGAGGTTCACCATGGAGCACTGGAAACGCACGATCGAAAGAGCCAATCGCTTTTTCATGTTGGGTGAACTGGTCGATGCTCGCGAGGCTTACTTGCAGGCATTGGCCCTGGCCCAAGTGTTGTTCGAGCGCTGGGCGAATGCCGATGAAGCGGTGGCGGCCTGCGTGATTTCCCATCACAACCTGGCGGACCTGCATTTGCGTTTGAACCAGCCGGAGGAGAGCGCCGAGTACCTGTGCGCGATTCACCAGCGGCTGTTGCAGGTCATGCAGGATCCGCGGCTGCCGCAGGCCTTGCGTGAAGCTGCGTTGCGCCAGAGCAGCAAAACCTACATCGAGCTGCTGAATTTCATCAGCGAACACGGCGAGTACCCGCGCACCCATCGCTTGCTGCACATCGATGCCGCCACGCCTGCGCCCCAACCACATGGAGTTCATTGAAATGGCTTTTACCTTGCCTGTCTTGCCGTACGCCTATGACGCCCTGGAACCGCACATCGATGCGCAGACCATGGAGATTCACTACACCAGGCATCACCAGACCTACATCAACAACCTGAACGCCGCGGTCGAAGGCACTGAGTTCGCCGAGTGGCCGGTGGAAAAACTGGTGGCCGCCGTGCAGCAACTGCCGGAAAAACTCCGCGCGGCAGTGATCAATCAGGGTGGTGGTCACGCCAATCATTCGTTGTTCTGGGAAGTCATGGCGCCCCATGGTGGCGGCAAGCCTGAAGGTGCACTGGCCAACGCCATCGATGAGCAACTGGGTGGTCTCGACAGCTTCAAGGACACCTTCACCAAAGCGGCGCTGACCCGTTTCGGCAGTGGTTGGGCCTGGTTGAGCGTGACGCCGCTAAAGACCCTGGTGGTGGAAAGCAGCGGTAACCAGGACAGCCCATTGATGAGCGGCAATACGCCGATCCTCGGCCTGGATGTCTGGGAACATGCCTATTACCTGCAGTATCAGAACCGCCGCCCGGAATACATCAGTGCGTTCTACAACGTGATCAACTGGCCTGAAGTTGCTGCGCGCTATCAGGCTGCACTGATTTAAGTCTTCATAAAAACAATCCAAGGCTGACTATGGGCACTCAAACACTGGCGATCGGAAGTGGACGAATGTTTCGTTACGCGTTTGGATCGCTGTTAATGCTGGCGGGCATGAGCTTGCTGGTGGCGCACGGGCTGGAGTGGCTGGAACTGGAACCCAGGTTATCGCGGGCGTTGCAGGGCGGTGCGATCTGCGCCCTCGGCACCGCGCTGGGTGCGGTGCCGGTGCTGGTGATCCGCCGCATGCCCCAGGCTCTGGGCGATACTTTGTTGGGGTTTGGTGCTGGCGTGATGCTGGCGGCGACCGCGTTTTCGCTGATCGTGCCCGGCATAGCGGCAGCAGAAAGCCTTGGCATGACCCCGTGGACGGCCAGTGGCCTGATCTGTTTGGGCATCATGCTCGGCGCGTTCGGTCTGTTTCTGGTGGATCGCAAAGTGTCCGGTGCATTACCGCAAATGCTCGTCGGCACGGTGGAGCATCCGGTGATTGCGCCGCGGATCTGGCTGTTCGTGTTCGCGATCATTGCCCATAACATTCCCGAAGGTATGGCCGTCGGCGTCTCGGCAGGTGGCGGTATGCCTGATGCCGACAGTCTGGCGATGGGCATTGCGTTGCAGGATGTGCCGGAAGGGTTGGTGATTGCCCTGGTATTGGCCGGAGCAGGGATGTCGCGGTTCAAGGCGTTCCTGATGGGGGCCGCATCAGGTCTGGTCGAGCCGGTGTTCGCCCTGTTGTGCGCGTGGCTGGTGAGCCTGGCCGAACTGCTGTTGCCTTTGGGCCTGGCATTGGCTGCCGGGGCCATGTTGCTGGTGGTGACCCACGAAGTCATTCCCGAGTCGCGTCGACACGGTCATGACAAGTTGGCCAGCCTTGGGCTGTTGATCGGATTCTGTCTGATGATGGTGATGGATACTGCGCTCGACTAGGCGAGCATTCACTCGCCTTCGTCGAAGAAGTTATTGATCAAGGCCACCAGCGCATCCATCGCTTCCTGCTCCTGCTCACCTTCCGTGCTCAGATGGATTTTGGTGCCCTTGCCGGCGGCGAGCATCATCATGGCCATGATGCTTTTGCCATCGACGGTGGATTCCGGCGTGCGTCCTACCCTGATCGTGCAATCCTTGAATTGGCCGGCGACCCCGACGAATTTTGCAGACGCCCGGGCATGCAGGCCCAGTTTGTTGATGATTTCGATTTCCAGAGCAGGCATCGCGATGTGAATCCTTTAGCTGAGGTCGCGGTGGCGGACCTGGACGTTCTTCAGGGATTGCTGCAGGGTCTTGCCCAAGCGTTCGGTCAGGTAGACAGAGCGGTGATGTCCGCCGGTGCAACCGATGGCAATGGTGACATAAGCGCGGTTGCTGGCAGCAAAGCGGGGTAGCCATTTGAGCAGGTAGGTGGAGATATCCTGGAACATTTCTTCGACATCCGGCTGTGCCGCCAGATACTCCGCAACCGGTTGATCGAGCCCGGACTGCGCGCGTAACTCCGGTTTCCAGTAGGGATTGGGCAGGCAGCGTACATCGAACACCAGGTCGGCATCGACCGGCATGCCACGCTTGAAGCCGAAAGATTCCACCAGGAAAGCTGTGCCGGGTTCCGGCTGGTTCAACAGGCGTAGCTTGATGGTATCGCGCAGTTGATACAGGTTCAGGTTGGTGGTGTTTACTTTGAGATCGGCCAGGTCGGCGATAGGGCCGAGCAGGTCCGTTTCATCATTGATCGCCTCGGCCAGCGAGCGATTGGCACTGCTCAGCGGGTGGCGACGGCGGGTTTCAGAGAAGCGTTTGAGCAGGGTTTCTTCGTCGGCATCCAGGTACAGGACATCACACTGGATGTGACGGCTGCGGACTTCTTCCAGCAGCTCTGGGAACCGCGACAAGTGGCTTGGCAGGTTGCGTGCATCGATGGATACGGCAACCAGCGGCTGTGACAGTTCAGTGTGAATCAACGCGCGTTCGGCCAGCTCCGGCAACAAGCCGGCAGGCAGGTTGTCGATGCAGTAGTAGCCGTTGTCCTCAAGCACATCGAGGGCGGTACTTTTACCTGAGCCGGAACGGCCGCTGACGATGATCAAGCGCATGATTAGTGCCCGTTTTGCTCGTCCAGGACAACCTGATACAAGGCTTCATTGCTCGGGGCGCTACGCAGTTTGTCGCGCACGTCCTTGCGGTCGAGCATGCTGGCGATCTGGCGCAACAGCTCCAGGTGCGCATCGGTAGCGGCTTGCGGGACCAACAGGACGAACAGCAGGTCAACCGGTGCGCCATCGATGGCGTCGAAATCGATAGGGGCGTCAAGGTGCATCAAGGCGCTGATGGGCGAGATACAACCCTTCAGGCGACAATGAGGGATGGCGATGCCGTTGCCAAAACCGGTCGAACCGAGTTTTTCACGGGCAATCAAAGCCTCGAAGACATCTTGCATCTCCAGTCCCGGCACTTCGCGGGCGATCAGATTGGCAATTTGCTCGAGGGCTTTCTTTTTACTGCCGCCCGGCACGTTCACCAGGGAACGGCCGGGGGTCAGGATGCTTTCAAGTCGGATCATGGGTTGGGAGTGTTAACGACCGGTAGCGCCCTGGAGGAGGCTCTGGGTCTTTTCCTTATGCTTTTTGAGTTGTTTATCCAGCTTGTCGGTCAGTGCGTCGATCGCCGCGTACATATCGGTATGTTCCGCGTTGGCGACCACTTCATTGCCGGGAATATGCAACGTGGCTTCGATTTTCTGCTTCAGCTTTTCGACCGTCATCGTGACCTGCACGTTGGTGATCTTGTCGAAATGTCGCTCCAATCGTTCGAGTTTTTCGCCGATGTAGGTGCGAAGAGGTTCGGTCACTTCCAGTTGGTGTCCACTGATGTTGACTTGCATACAGCTTCTCCTTCGTTGCCAGTGCATAAAGCGGTAGATCAGATGATCTACCACTGGAACGCTGTGGCGTGGCTCTACATCAACCGCTTGCGTTCGCTCGAAGGCGCGATCCCGAGGGATTCGCGGTACTTGGCGACGGTGCGGCGAGCCACCTGAATGCCTTGTGCCTCCAGTAAACCAGCGATCTTGCTGTCACTCAACGGCTTTTTCTGATTTTCCGCGGCAACCAGTTTTTTGATGATCGCGCGGATCGCCGTGGACGAGCATTCGCCGCCTTCAGAGGTGCTGACGTGACTGGAGAAAAAGTATTTCAGTTCATAGATGCCCCGGGGGGTATGCATGAATTTCTGTGTGGTCACTCGAGAGATCGTTGACTCGTGCATGCCGACCGCTTCAGCGATGTCATGCAGGACCAGTGGTTTCATGGCTTCGTCGCCATATTCCAGGAAGCCGCGCTGATGCTCGACGATCTGGGTGGCCACTTTCATCAGGGTTTCGTTGCGGCTTTGCAGGCTCTTGATGAACCAGCGGGCCTCCTGCAACTGATTGCGCATGAAGGTGTTATCAGCGCTGGTGTCGGCGCGGCGCACGAAGCCGGCGTACTGGGCGTTGACCCGCAGCCGTGGCACGGACTCCTGGTTCAGTTCCACAAGCCAGCGCTCATTGTCCTTGCGCACGATCACGTCAGGGACGACGTATTCGGCTTCGGTAGATTCGATCTGGGAGCCGGGACGCGGATTGAGGCTCTGAACCAGTTCGATGACCTGGCGCAGCTCATCTTCCTTGAGCTTCATGCGGCGCATCAACTGACTGTAATCGCGGCTGCCGAGCAGATCGATAAAATCGGTCACCAGGCGCTTGGCCTCGTTCAGCCATGGAGTCTTGACCGGCAACTGGCGCAATTGCAGCAACAGGCATTCACCCAGGTTCCGGGCGCCGATGCCGGCTGGTTCGAATTGCTGGATGCGGTGCAGGACGGCTTCGATTTCGTCCAGTTCGATGTCCAGTTCCGGATCGAAGGCCTCGAGTATTTCCTCGAGTGTTTCGTCCAGATAGCCCTGATTGTTGATGCAGTCGATCAGGGTTACGGCGATCAGGCGGTCGGTGTCGGACATCGGCGCCAGGTTCAATTGCCAGAGCAAGTGGCTTTGCAGGCTTTCACCGGCGGATGTGCGGGTGGTGAAATCCCACTCATCGTCATCGTTGCTCGGCAGGCTGCTGGCGCTGGTCTGGTAAACGTCTTCCCATGCCGTGTCGACAGGAAGTTCGTTGGGGATGCGCTCGTTCCAGTCGCCTTCGTCGAGGTTATCAACGGTTGGCGCGCTTTCCTGGTAGGAGGGTTCCTGAGTCTCGGTGTTGGGCTTCTGTTCGGCGTTGTCGGCCAAGGGGTCAGTGTTATCGAAGTCGTCGCCTTCTTCCTGGCGCTCGAGCATCGGATTGGACTCCAGGGCCTCCTGGATTTCCTGTTGCAGGTCCAGGGTCGACAATTGGAGCAGACGGATGGCCTGTTGCAGCTGCGGTGTCATCGTCAGCTGCTGGCCCATTCTCAAGACTAGCGATGGTTTCATGGCAGGGGCTTAACACCTTATTCGCCGGCGCACATGCGCCATCCACTACAGGGCGCCGGAGCGCCAAACATAAGCAAATTATATGCCCGAAGTTGCGGTGTTTGCCTAGAGCGCTGTAACAATAAAAAAGTGTTGATTTTTTATCGAGACAAGCGCTCGGTCGACTAGCCAGGCGCCTCAGTGCTTACAGGCGGAACTCATGCCCCAGGTACACTTCCTTGACCAGGTCGTTGGCCAGGATGGTATGAGCGTCACCTTCGGCGATCAGTTGGCCATCGTTGACGATGTAGGCGGTTTCGCAGATATCCAGGGTTTCACGGACGTTATGGTCAGTGATCAGGACGCCAATGCCCTTGGCCTTCAGATGGTGGATGATCTGTTTGATGTCGCCCACCGAAATCGGGTCCACGCCGGCGAAGGGTTCGTCGAGCAGGATGAATTTTGGATTGGTGGCCAGTGCACGGGCAATTTCCACGCGGCGACGCTCGCCACCGGACAGGCTCATGCCAAGGTTGTCGCGAATGTGGCTGATGTGGAATTCCTGCAGCAGGCTTTCCAGCTCTTTGCGACGGCCGGCCTTGTCGAGTTCCTTGCGGGTCTCGAGGATGGCCATGATGTTGTCGGCCACCGAGAGTTTGCGGAAGATCGACGCTTCTTGCGGAAGATAGCCGATACCGGCCTTCGCGCGGCCGTGCATGGGCTGGTGGCTGACGTCCAGGTCGTCGATCAGGACGCGGCCCTGATCGGCCTGGACCAGGCCAACGATCATGTAGAAACAGGTGGTCTTGCCGGCACCGTTGGGGCCAAGCAGGCCAACGATCTGACCGCTGTCGATGGACAGGCTGACGTCACGCACGACCTGGCGGCTCTTGTAGCTCTTGGCCAGATGCTGAGCTTTCAGAGTTGCCATTACTGGGCCTTTTGCTCGTCGGTTTTCTTTTTCGGCTGGATCACCATGTCGATGCGCGGACGCGCCTCGGTGACTTTACTGCCGGTGGCGCGACCGGCACTGGCCAGCTTCTTGACCGTGTCGTAGACGATTTTCTCGCCTTGGGTGGTGTTGTTGTCCTTGTCGATGACTTTGGCGCGATCGATCAGCACAACGCGGTTCTGCGTGGCGTGGTACTGGATCGTCACTCCCCAACCCTGGACGGGTTTGGTGTCGCCTTGGGTTTGCAATTGCTCGAAGTAAGCCAGGTTGCCCACTGAAGTCATCACGTCGATATCGCCGGCAGGAGTGCGGGTGACGGTCACGGTGTTGCCGGTAACCTTCATCGAGCCCTGGGTGATGATCACGTCACCTTTATAGGTGGCAATGCCATTCTTGTCGTCCAGCTGGGCATCGTCGGCCTGGATGCGGATAGGCTGCTCTTGATCGTTCGGCAGGGCCCAGGCGCTCACGCTTCCCAGTGCTGCGCCCAGACTGAGCAAAATAGGGAGGGTTTTAACGAGCCTCATACTGTCCTCTTACGTTCGAGAGCAGGTGTATCCTGCTTTCTTTCAAATACGCTTTCATTCCAATGCCTGTCGATACACCGCCGGCGCCGTCGATTCTAACGGGTTGCTCGGTCTGCGCATATTGCTGCTGCGGGAACACCGTCATGCGAGTGGTGGTGATCAGGGTTTTGCGGTTTTTCTCGTCGAAGCGCGTGATGCGTACCGAGTCGATCAGTTCAACCTGTGTGCCGTCGGGATTGACTTCACCCTTCTCGCTCTGGACGTGCCATGGAAATTCGGTGCCACGGAATATGTTCAGGTCGGGGTTGGTCAGCAATGTCACTTCGGTGGCTTTGAGGTGTTCGACCTTGTCCGAAGTCATGTCGTATTGCAATTTCCCGTCCGGCAGGAACTGCACGCTATGGGCGTTGGTGGCGTAATAGTCGATCGCGCTTTCGTCGACTTGCGCAACCGGCTTGTCGAGGAAGCGTTCCGGGCTGATGTTCCAGTAGCCGACCGCGGCAAAAATCGCCGCGATGCAACCGAAGATCAGGATGTTGCGAATCTTTTTGCTCAGCATGTCTGGCTCACAGGTACGCGGCGTTGGCCGCATCGAGGCGGCCCTGGGCGCGCAGGATCAATTCGCAGAATTCGCGGGCGGCACCTTCGCCACCACGGGCCTGGGTAATGCCATGAGCGTGTTCGCGCACGAAACTGGCGGCGTTGGCCACTGCCATGCCCAGTCCCACGCGGCGAATCACCGGCAAGTCAGGCAAATCGTCACCCAGGTAGGCGACCTGTTCATAGCTTAGGTTGAGTTGGCCAAGAAGCTCGTCGAGCACCACCAGTTTGTCTTCGCGACCCTGATACAGATGCGGAATGCCGAGGTTCTTCGCCCGTCGCTCGACCACTGGAGTCTTGCGGCCGCTGATGATGGCGGTCTGCACGCCGGCGGCCATCAGCATCTTGATGCCCTGGCCGTCGAGGGTGTTGAACGTCTTGAATTCGCTGCCGTCTTCGAGGAAGTACAGGCGCCCGTCGGTGAGAACGCCGTCGACGTCGAAAACTGCCAGCTTGATCTGTTGGCCGCGTTGCAGCAGGTCCGTGCTCATTACATTACCCCTGCACGCAACAAGTCGTGCATGTTCAAGGCGCCGACCGGGCGGTCTTCACCGTCGACCACCACCAGTGCGTTGATTTTATGGTCTTCCATGATTTTCAGGGCCTCGGCGGCGAGCATCTCGGCGCGGGCAGTCTTGCCGTGGGCGGTCATGACTTGATCGATGGTGACGCTGTGGATGTCGATGGTGCGGTCCAGGGTGCGGCGCAGATCGCCGTCGGTGAATATCCCGGCCAGCTTGCCGTCGGCTTCAAGGATTACGGTCATGCCCAGGCCCTTGCGGGTCATTTCCATCAGGGCGTCCTTGAGCAGGGTGCCGCGCTGAACCTGCGGCAGTTCTTGCCCGGCGTGCATGACGTTTTCCACTTTCAGCAACAGACGTCGGCCCAGTGCACCACCAGGATGGGAAAAGGCGAAGTCTTCGGCGGTGAATCCGCGGGCTTCCAGCAAGGCGACGGCCAGGGCATCGCCCATGACCAGCGCGGCGGTTGTCGAAGAGGTGGGCGCCAGGTTCAGCGGGCAGGCTTCATGCTCGACGATAACATTGAGGTTGACCTCGGCGGCTTTGGCCAGCGGCGAATCGGGATTGCCGGTCATGCTGATCAGTTGGATGCCCAGGCGCTTGATCAGCGGCAGCAGGGTCACGATTTCATGGGTGGAACCGGAGTTCGACAGCGCCAGGATGATGTCGTCGCGGGTGATCATGCCCATGTCACCATGACTGGCTTCAGCCGGGTGGACGAAAAATGCCGGGGTGCCGGTGCTGGCCAGGGTGGCGGCGATCTTGTTGCCGATATGCCCCGACTTGCCCATGCCGACCACGACTACGCGGCCTTTGCTGGCCAGAATCATCTCGCAGGCGCGTACGAAATCTGCGTCGATATGCGGCAGCAAGCCTTGTACGGCTTCCACCTCGAGGCGGATGGTGCGTTGGGCGGATTGAATCAGGTCGCTGGATTGGCTCATGTCAGAAATCATTTAGCCTGATGAAAAGGCGGCGATTATAACGGTTATGATCAAAACCCTCACGCAAGTTCGTCGCGCATTGTCATTCCCTGCTACCGAATCACACCAGGTAATGCTTTTGGCTGGTCATGTTGCTGCACATGGCCCGGCAATGACCTTGGGTGCCTGGGGTTTGCAGTGATATAGTTCGCCGCCAGTTCGGCCCGCCCGGGAATATGTGCTTTCGTCAGAAAGTCAGGCGTCCGAGTGAGAGGCTGCATCGCAAGGAGTTTAGATGAGTGCCGATAACGCCTACGCGGTCGAGCTGAAGGGACTGACCTTCAAGCGCGGTGCGCGCAGCATTTTCAATAACGTCGATATCCGTATTCCCCGCGGCAAGGTCACCGGCATCATGGGACCTTCCGGGTGTGGCAAGACTACGCTGTTGCGGTTGATGGGCGCGCAGTTGCGACCTACCCGGGGCGAAGTCTGGGTCAACGGCCAGAACCTGCCGAAACTCTCGCGCAGCGATCTGTTCGATGCCCGCAAGCACATGGGCGTGCTGTTTCAGAGTGGCGCACTGTTTACCGATCTCGATGTGTACGAGAACGTGGCCTTTCCGCTGCGCGTTCACACCGAGCTGTCGGATGAAATGATCCGCGATATCGTCCTGCTCAAGTTGCAGGCCGTGGGTTTGCGTGGCGCCATCGAACTGATGCCCGACGAACTGTCCGGTGGCATGAAGCGTCGTGTCGCGCTGGCGCGGGCGATAGCGCTCGATCCGCAGATTCTCATGTATGACGAGCCCTTTGTCGGTCAGGACCCTATCGCCATGGGTGTGCTGGTGCGCCTGATCCGCCTGCTCAACGATGCTCTTGGCATCACCAGTATCGTGGTTTCCCACGACCTGGCCGAGACCGCGAGCATTGCCGATTACATCTATGTAGTGGGCGACGGGCAGGTGTTGGGGCAGGGCACACCGAAGGAACTGATGAATTCGGACGACCCGAAAATTCGTCAATTCATGACCGGGGAGCCCGATGGCCCGGTTCCGTATCACTTTCCAGCGCCGGATTACCGCGCAGATCTCCTGGGGAAGCGCCGCTGATGCGCAGAATTACATTAATAGAACGCGTACGCCGGTTTGGTCGGGCCGGGATCGACACTGTTGCGGTGTTCGGTCGTTCAACGCTGTTCCTGTTTCACGCGTTGCTGGGCCGCGGCGGCATCGGCGGCGGTTTCGGCCTGCTGGTCAGGCAATTGCACTCCGTGGGCGTGATGTCGCTGGTGATCATCGTGGTCTCCGGCATCTTCATCGGCATGGTGCTGGCGCTGCAGGGCTTCAATATCCTGTCCAGTTACGGTTCGGAGCAGGCAGTAGGGCAGATGGTAGCGCTGACCCTGTTGCGCGAATTGGGCCCGGTGGTGACGGCTTTGCTGTTTGCCGGGCGTGCCGGTTCGGCGCTGACGGCTGAAATCGGCAACATGAAGTCCACCGAACAATTGTCCAGCCTGGAAATGATCGGGGTCGACCCGCTCAAGTACATCATTGCCCCACGCTTGTGGGCCGGTTTCATTTCCCTGCCGGTGCTGGCGATGATTTTCAGCGTGGTGGGTATCTGGGGTGGCTCGTGGGTGGCGGTCGACTGGCTGGGTGTTTATGACGGCTCCTACTGGTCGAACATGCAGAACAGCGTGACCTTCTCTGACGATGTGCTCAACGGCATCATCAAAAGCATGGTTTTTGCCTTTGTGGTGACCTGGATCGCCGTATTCCAAGGCTATGACTGCGAGCCCACTTCCGAGGGGATCAGTCGTGCCACTACCAAGACCGTGGTGTATGCCTCTCTGGCTGTGCTCGGCCTGGACTTTATTCTGACCGCCTTGATGTTTGGAGATTTCTGATGCAAAACCGCACCCTGGAAATCGGTGTCGGCCTTTTCTTGCTGGCCGGCGTCCTGGCTTTATTGTTGCTGGCGTTGCGGGTGAGTGGCTTGTCCCCGAGTCCGAGCACCGACACTTATAAACTTTATGCGTATTTCGACAATATCGCCGGTTTGACGGTCAGAGCTAAAGTGACCATGGCCGGTGTGACCATCGGCAAGGTCACGGCGATCGATCTGGACCGCGACAGTTTCACCGGTCGAGTGACCATGCAGCTGGAAAAGCGTGTGGATAACCTGCCCGCCGACTCCACTGCGTCTATCCTGACCGCTGGCCTGTTGGGCGAGAAATACATCGGCATCAGCGTGGGCGGGGAAGAAGCCCTACTCAAGGATGGCGGGACCATCCATGACACCCAGTCGTCGCTGGTGCTCGAGGACCTGATCGGTAAGTTTCTTCTCAATACCGTAAGCAAAGACGCCAAATGAGGAATTGCTAAATGATCTCTACCTTGCGACGTGGCCTGTTGGTGTTGTTCGCGGCCTTGCCGTTGATGGCTAACGCCGTGGCGGCGCCTTCCGCGCACGATCTGGTCCAGGACACCACCAACCGTATGCTGGCCGATCTGGCCGCCAACAAAGAAAAGTACAAGCAGGATCCGCAGGATTTTTATACGGCGCTGAACACCATTGTCGGGCCTGTCGTGGATGCCGAGGGCATTTCCAAGAGCATCATGACGGTCAAGTACTCGCGCAAAGCCACGCCTGCGCAAATGAAGACCTTTGAAGAGAACTTCAAGAAGGGCCTGTTCCAGTTCTATGGCAACGCCTTGCTCGAGTACAACAACCAGGGCATCACGGTTGAACCTGCCAAGGACGAGTCGGGTGACCGTACGAGCGTCGGCATGACCGTCAAGGGCAGCAGCGGCGCGATCTACCCGGTGTCCTACACCCTGGAAAAGGTCGGTGGCGAGTGGAAACTGCGCAACGTCATCATCAATGGCATCAACATCGGCAAGCTGTTCCGCGATCAGTTCGCCGATGCGATGCAGCGCAATGGCAACGACCTGGACAAGACCATCAATGGTTGGGCCGGGGAAGTCGCCAAAGCCAAGGAAGCCACCGACAAGTCTAAAGGGCAGCAGGCCCAATGAGTGAGTCGGCCATCATGATGGACGACTCCGGCGAGCTGCGGCTAAGCGGTGTGCTGGACTACCGCACCGGTCCTGCCCTGCGTGAACAGGGGCAGGCGCTGATCAAGGCCAGCGAGGCCCCGGCGCTGGTGGTCGATTGTTCTGCGGTGACCAAGTCCAGCAGTGTCGGTCTGTCGTTGCTGTTGTGCTTCATGCGCGATGCACGGGCGACCGGCAAGACGCTGAGCATCCGCGGGATGCCGGAAGACATGCGCGAAATCGCTCAGGTCAGTGAGTTGACCGAGCTGTTGGAGCAACCCTAACCCGCATCTATAAAGAAGCCCCCCGTCAGAGTCCTGCTTCGCGGGGTTCGCAGGCGCGGGGCTTTTTTGTATGATGTCCGACCCGCGCGCACAGGGCGCCGATTGAGGTTGAGCATGCAGGCCGTAGAAGTTAAAAGCTTCCTTGAAGGAAAGCTGCCAGGAACGCTGGTGGAAGTTGAGGGCGAAGGCTGCAATTTCCAGCTGAACGTGATTAGCGATGAACTGGCGGCATTGAGCCCGGTCAAGCGTCAGCAGCAGATCTATGCCCATTTGAACCCATGGATCACCGATGGCAGCATCCATGCGGTCACTATGAAATTTTTCAGCAGCGCGGCCTGGGCCGAGCGCACCTGAGCCCAAGGGCGTCGAGATTCTTATGGATAAATTGATTATTACTGGCGGTGCTCGTCTTGACGGCGAAATCCGCATCTCCGGGGCAAAGAACTCTGCCCTGCCGATCCTGGCTGCCACGCTGCTGTGCGATGGTCCGGTGACCGTTGCCAACCTGCCGCACCTGCACGACATCACCACCATGATCGAACTGTTCGGTCGCATGGGGATCGAGCCGGTGATCGACGAGAAACTGGCCGTCGAAATCGACCCGCGCACCATCAAGACCCTGATCGCTCCGTACGAACTGGTTAAAACCATGCGTGCATCGATCCTGGTGCTGGGCCCGATGGTTGCCCGTTTCGGTGAAGCCGAAGTTGCACTGCCTGGCGGTTGTGCCATCGGTTCGCGTCCGGTTGACCTGCACATCCGCGGCCTGGAAGCCATGGGCGCGATCATCGACGTCGAAGGCGGCTACATCAAGGCCAAGGCCCCTGAAGGCGGCCTGCGCGGCGCTCACTTCTTCTTTGATACCGTCAGCGTGACCGGTACCGAAAACATCATGATGGCAGCGGCGCTGGCCAAGGGCCGTAGCGTACTGGCTAACGCCGCGCGCGAGCCTGAAGTGGTCGACCTGGCGAACTTCCTGAACGCCATGGGTGCCAAGGTTTCCGGCGCCGGCACCGACACCATCACCATCGATGGCGTCGAGCGTCTGCACACCACCACTTACAAAGTGATGCCTGACCGTATCGAAACCGGTACCTACCTGGTTGCCGCTGCCGTGACCGGCGGTCGCGTAAAGGTCAAGGACACCGATCCGACCATCCTCGAAGCCGTTCTGGAAAAACTTCGGGAATCGGGTGCGGAAATCACCACCGGTGAAGACTGGATCGAGCTGAACATGCACGGCAAGCGGCCTAAAGCCGTCAACGTGCGGACCGCTCCGTATCCGGCGTTCCCGACGGACATGCAGGCGCAGTTCATCTCCCTCAACGCCATTGCCGAAGGCACCGGTGCGGTGATCGAGACGATCTTCGAAAACCGTTTCATGCACGTTTACGAACTGCACCGCATGGGCGCCAAGATCCAGGTCGAAGGCAACACCGCCATCGTCACCGGCACCGAAAAGCTCAAGGGCGCGCCAGTCATGGCCACCGACCTGCGTGCTTCGGCCAGCCTGGTGATTTCGGCGCTGATCGCCGAAGGCGACACCCTGATCGACCGCATCTACCACATCGACCGTGGTTACGAGTGCATCGAAGAGAAACTGCAGATGCTGGGCGCCAAGATCCGTCGCGTTCCGGGCTAGTCGTTGCAGATGGGGCACAGGGAGGTGCCCATTGGTTTTCAAGTCGAGCCGGTTTCCGGCTCGATGCGTGTCCGGCGCCGATTGTGACCGGGCATAAGATTCCTGATTAAGGGCTGACGTTTCCCATGCTGACTATCGCACTGTCCAAGGGCCGCATCCTTGACGACACCCTGCCGCTTCTGGCTGAAGCGGGCATTGTGCCGACCGAGAATCCGGACAAGAGCCGCAAGCTGATCATCCCCACGACCCAGGACGATGTTCGTCTGCTGATCGTGCGTGCCACCGATGTGCCGACCTATGTCGAACATGGTGCCGCCGACCTGGGTGTCGCCGGTAAGGATGTGCTGATGGAATACGGCGGCCAGGGCCTGTATGAGCCACTGGACCTGCAAATTGCCCAGTGCAAGCTGATGACCGCCGGCAAGGTCGGCGCGGTCGAGCCCAAGGGCCGCCTGCGTATCGCCACCAAGTTCGTCAACGTTGCCAAGCGCTACTACGCCGAACAGGGCCGCCAGGTTGACATCATCAAGCTGTACGGCTCGATGGAGCTGGCACCGCTGATTGGTCTGGCCGACAAGATCATCGACGTGGTCGACACCGGCAACACGCTGCGGGCCAACGGCCTGGAGCCCCAGGATTTCATTGCTGCCATCAGCTCTCGCCTGATCGTCAACAAGGCCTCGATGAAAATGCAGCACGCCCGTATCCAGGCGTTGATCGACACCCTGCGCAAGGCAGTGGAGTCTCGACACCGCGGCTGATTCACCAGCGCGACCTTGAGTCGCGCCCGTCTATCCGCCTCATAGCCAGAATTCTCAGGTGCCCAAGCGGAACGACTGCTAAGTTAGGGCGCCTGAGTTTTTTGCCAATTCTATGAGGCTCTCGCTATGACCGCACCGACTGCAATTCGCCGACTCAACGCTGCTGATCCGGATTTCGCACATCATCTGGATCATCTGCTGAGCTGGGAAAGTGTGTCTGACGACTCGGTCAATCAGCGCGTGCTGGACATCATCAAAGCCGTGCGCGAGCGTGGCGATGCGGCGTTGGTGGAATTCACCCGCCAGTTCGACGGGCTGGACGTCGCCTCCATGACCGATCTGATCCTGCCGCGCGAACGCCTGGAACTGGCGCTCACTCGTATCACCGTGGCGCAACGCGAAGCCCTGGAAAAAGCCGCGGCCCGCGTGCGCAGCTATCACGAAAAGCAGAAACAGGACTCCTGGAGCTACACCGAAGCCGACGGCACCGTGCTGGGCCAGAAGGTCACGCCGCTGGATCGCGCAGGCCTGTACGTGCCGGGCGGCAAGGCGTCGTATCCGTCGTCGGTACTGATGAACGCGATTCCGGCCAAGGTCGCCGGTGTGACCGAAGTGGTCATGGTGGTGCCGACTCCACGGGGTGAAATCAACGAACTGGTGCTGGCCGCTGCCTGCATCGCCGGAGTGGACCGGGTGTTCACCATCGGTGGCGCTCAAGCCGTCGCCGCGCTGGCCTACGGCACCGAAAGCGTGCCGAAGGTCGACAAGGTGGTGGGGCCGGGCAACATCTATGTGGCCACCGCCAAGCGCCACGTGTTCGGCCAGGTCGGTATCGACATGATCGCCGGGCCGTCGGAGATCCTTGTGGTATGCGATGGCAAGACCGATCCGGACTGGATCGCCATGGACCTGTTCTCCCAGGCCGAACACGACGAAGACGCCCAGGCGATTCTGGTCAGCCCGGATGCCGCGTTTCTCGACCAGGTCGCCGCCAGCATTGCCAAGCTGCTGCCGACCATGGACCGCGCCGCCATCATCGAAACCTCGATCAATGGCCGCGGTGCGCTGATTCAGGTCCGTGACATGGAACAGGCCATCGAAGTCGCCAACCGCATCGCGCCGGAGCACCTCGAGTTGTCGGTCGCCGACCCACAGGCCTGGCTGCCGCAGATCCGTCACGCCGGTGCGATCTTCATGGGCCGTCACACTTCCGAAGCCCTGGGCGATTACTGCGCAGGTCCAAACCACGTGCTGCCGACTTCCGGTACTGCCCGGTTCTCGTCGCCGCTGGGCGTGTACGACTTCCAGAAACGCTCGTCGATCATCTTCTGTTCCGAGGCCGGTGCCTCTGAGCTGGGCAAAACCGCCTCGGTACTGGCCCGTGGCGAATCGCTGAGCGCCCACGCGCGCAGCGCCGAATACCGTATTCTCGATGAACAGAAGGGGAACTGAACATGAGTAAATTCTGGAGCCCGTTCGTCAAGAATCTGGTGCCTTACGTACCGGGTGAGCAGCCGAAGCTGGCCAAACTGGTGAAGCTCAACACCAACGAAAACCCGTATGGTCCATCGCCGAAAGCCTTGGCTGCGATGCAAACCGAACTGAACGACAACCTGCGTCTGTACCCGGACCCCAACAGCGACCTGCTCAAGAACGCCGTTGCGAAATACTACGGCGTACAGAGCAATCAGGTATTCCTCGGTAACGGGTCCGACGAAGTCCTGGCGCACATCTTCCACGGGCTGCTGCAGCACGATCAGCCGCTGCTGTTCCCGGACATCAGTTACAGCTTTTATCCGGTTTACTGCGGGTTGTACGGCATCAAGTTCGACGCTGTGCCGCTGGACGAGCAGTTCCAGATCAACCCGGCGGACTACGCCAAGCCGAACGGCGGGATCATCTTCCCCAACCCGAACGCACCGACCGGTTGCCTGTTGGCGCTGGACGCCGTCGAGCAGATCCTCAAGGCCAGTCCGGATTCGGTGGTCGTGGTGGACGAGGCTTACATCGACTTCGGCGGGGAAACGGCGATCAGTCTGGTGGACCGTTATCCGAACCTGCTGGTGACGCAAACATTGTCCAAGTCCCGTTCTCTGGCCGGTCTGAGGGTCGGTCTGGCGGTTGGGCATCCGGACCTGATCGAGGCGCTGGAGCGCATCAAGAACAGCTTCAACTCCTATCCGCTGGATCGCATGGCGAATGTCGGCGCGGCGGCGGCGTTCGAGGATCGCGAATACTTCGACAAGACTTGCCGGTTGGTGATCGAGAATCGCCAATGGGTTGTCGCGCAACTACAGGCCAAAGGGTTTGAGGTGCTGCCGTCGGCGGCAAACTTCATCTTCGCCCGTCATCCGCAGCACGATGCGGCGGGGCTGGCGGCGAAGCTGCGTGAGCAGGGTGTGATTGTCCGGCACTTCAAGCAGCAGCGGATTGCGCAGTTCTTGCGGATCTCGATTGGTACGCCGGATCAGAATCAGGCGCTGATCGACGGCCTCGGCGACCTATGATCCAAAACTAACCCCTGCAGGAGCGAGCTTGCTCGCTCCTGCAGGGGAATGTATTAGCTGTTTACTCTTCTTCTTTCTCTTTGACCGGCGCGGGCGGCGGGCGCAGGCCGATTTCCGCCGTGAGCTTGAGTTCCTTGCCGTTGCGCATCACCTGGACCACAACCTTGTCGGTCGGCTTGATCCGTGCCACCTGGTTCATCGAACGGCGACCATCGCCCGCTGGCTCTCCGTCGATGGAGAGGATCACGTCCCCCAATTGCAGGCCCGCCTTCTGGGCTGGGCCGTCGCGGAAAATTCCGGCGACCACAATGCCCGGGCGCCCCGACAGACCAAAGGATTCCGCCAGCTCCTGGCTCAATGGCTGTACCTCGATGCCTAGCCAGCCACGAATCACCTGGCCGTGCTCGATGATCGACTTCATCACCTCCATCGCCAGTTTGACCGGGATCGCGAAACCGATGCCCTGGGAGCCGCCGGACTTGGAGAAAATCGCCGTGTTGATACCGGTCAGGTTGCCGTTGGCGTCCACCAGCGCGCCGCCGGAGTTGCCGGGGTTGATGGCGGCGTCGGTCTGGATGAAGTCTTCGTAGTTGTTCAGGCCCAACTGATTGCGCCCGGTGGCACTGATGATGCCCATGGTCACGGTCTGGCCAACGCCGAACGGGTTGCCGATGGCCAGCGCGACATCACCGATGCGGATGTTGTCGGAGCGACCGACAGTGATCGAAGGCAGATTCTTCAAATCGATCTTCAACACCGCGAGATCGGTTTCCGGGTCGCTGCCGATCACCCGGGCCAGGGTTTCACGACCGTCCTTGAGCGCCACCACGATCTGGTCGGCGCCAGTGGTCACATGGTTGTTGGTCAGGATGTAGCCTTCCGGGCTCATGATCACGCCGGAACCGAGGCTCGATTCCATGCGCTTCTGCTTGGGCGAGTTGTCACCGAAGAAACGCCGGAACTGCGGATCTTCAAACAATGGATGGTTGGGTTTGTTGATGACTTTGGTGGTGTACAGATTCACCACCGAGGGCGCGGCGGTAATCACCGCTTCAGAGTAGGACACCGGACCTTGCTGCATGCTCGTGGTTTGCGGGGCTTGTTGCAGATTGACGTCGAGGCTCGGAAGCCCGACCCACTGCGGGTAACGCTGGATGATTAACAGAGCGACAAGCACGCCGGCCAACAACGGCCAGCCGGAAAAACGCAGCGCCTTGAGCATTAAGCACGTCCTGAGAGGTTGCAGGCGGTTAGAGACCGCCCATAATGTCGCGCATTATACGAGGCCGCGCGCGCCTCTGAACGGGATATTTAGGAGTCTTTTATGGCCGTCGCCCTGAGCACACTCGTCGAAGAAGCCGACCGTTACCTGAACAGTGCAAAGATTGCCGATTATTGCCCTAACGGCCTGCAGGTCGAGGGTCGGCCGCAAGTGATGCGCATTGTCAGTGGCGTTACCGCCAGCCAGGCATTACTCGATGCCGCCGTCGAAGCCAATGCCGATCTGATACTGGTGCACCACGGCTACTTCTGGAAGGGTGAAAACCCGTGCATCACCGGCATGAAGCAGCGCCGCTTGAAGACCCTGCTCAAGCACGATATCAGCCTGCTTTCGTACCACCTGCCGCTGGACCTGCACCCGGATGTCGGCAATAACGTGCAGCTGGCGCGGCAACTCGACATCACCGTCGAAGGCCCGCTCGATCCCGACAACCTGAAAATCGTCGGCCTGGTCGGCTCGTTGAGCGAACCGATGACACCCCGGGATTTCGCCCGCCGCGTGCAGGAAGTCATGGGCCGCGAGCCGTTGCTTGTTGAGGGCAGCGCAATGATTCGTCGCGTTGGCTGGTGCACCGGTGGTGGTCAGGGTTACATCGACCAGGCGATCCTGGCGGGTGTCGATCTGTACCTCAGCGGTGAAGCCTCCGAGCAGACTTTCCACAGCGCCCGGGAAAACGACATCAGTTTCATCGCCGCCGGCCACCATGCGACCGAACGCTATGGCGTCCAGGCGCTGGGTGATTACCTGGCACGGCGGTTTGCCCTGGAACACATCTTCATCGATTGCCCCAACCCGATCTGACCTGAATTATGGGTGCACACCTGTAGGAGCTGGCTTGCCAGCGAAGACGGCCTCAGAACCGCTGCAAGACTTAAGGACGCTTTCGCTGGCAAGCCAGCTCCTACAGATAAGGGAAGGGCCAAACGGGCAGGCATATTCATATGCTCTTTCGATCTAGTTGGCGTCCTGATTAGAAGAGGTCGCTGTGCTAGGATCCCCGCTCGAACACGGCCCGCTGGCCGTTCATAAGAAAGCTTTCGTGAGTAGCCATGGTCGACAAACTGACGCATCTGAAACAGCTGGAGGCGGAAAGCATCCACATCATCCGCGAGGTGGCCGCCGAGTTCGACAACCCGGTGATGCTGTACTCCATCGGTAAAGACTCCGCCGTGATGCTGCATCTGGCACGCAAGGCGTTCTTCCCGGGCAAGCTGCCGTTTCCGGTGATGCACGTCGACACCCGCTGGAAGTTCCAGGAGATGTACGCCTTCCGCGACAAGATGGTCGCCGAGCTGGGCCTGGACCTGATCACCCACGTCAATCCGGACGGCGTGGCGCAGAACATCAACCCGTTCACACACGGCAGCGCCAAGCACACCGACATCATGAAGACCGAGGGCTTGAAGCAGGCACTCGACAAGCATGGTTTCGACGCAGCCTTCGGTGGTGCCCGTCGCGATGAAGAGAAATCCCGCGCCAAGGAGCGTGTGTACTCGTTCCGCGACAGCAAGCACCGCTGGGACCCGAAGAACCAGCGCCCCGAGCTGTGGAACGTCTACAACGGCAAGGTCAACAAGGGCGAGTCGATCCGCGTCTTCCCGCTGTCGAACTGGACCGAACTGGACATCTGGCAGTACATCTACCTCGAAGGCATCCCGATCGTGCCGCTGTACTTCGCTGCCGAGCGTGAAGTCATCGAGAAGAACGGCACCCTGATCATGATCGACGACGAGCGCATCCTCGAACACCTGAGCGAGGAAGACAAAGCCCGCATCGTCAAAAAGAAAGTGCGTTTCCGTACCCTTGGTTGCTACCCGTTGACGGGCGCGGTGGAGTCCGAGGCCGAAAGCCTCACGGACATCATTCAGGAAATGCTCCTGACGCGAACTTCCGAGCGCCAGGGCCGTGTCATCGACCACGATGGCGCAGGCTCGATGGAAGATAAAAAACGCCAGGGTTATTTCTAAGGGGTTGTCATGTCGCACGCATCTGATTTGATCAGCGAGGACATCCTCGCCTACCTGGGCCAGCACGAACGTAAAGAGCTGCTGCGCTTTCTGACCTGCGGTAACGTCGACGACGGCAAGAGCACCCTGATCGGGCGCCTGCTGCACGACTCCAAGATGATCTACGAAGATCATCTGGAAGCGATCACCCGCGACTCGAAAAAAGTCGGCACCACCGGCGAAGACATCGACCTGGCATTGCTGGTCGACGGCTTGCAGGCCGAGCGTGAGCAAGGCATCACCATCGATGTCGCCTACCGCTACTTCTCCACCGCCAAGCGCAAATTCATCATCGCCGACACTCCCGGCCATGAGCAGTACACCCGCAACATGGCCACCGGTGCATCCACCTGTGACCTGGCGATCATCCTGGTTGACGCCCGTTACGGCGTGCAGACCCAGACCCGTCGCCACAGCTTCATCGCCTCGTTGCTGGGCATCAAGCACATCGTCGTCGCCATCAACAAGATGGACCTCAAGGACTTCGATCAGGGCGTGTTCGAATCGATCAAGGCCGACTACCTGCAGTTCGCCGAAGGCTTGAAACTCAAGCCAACCAGCATGCACTTCGTACCGATGTCGGCGCTCAAGGGCGACAACGTCGTGAACAAGTCCGAGCGCTCGCCGTGGTACACCGGCCAGTCGCTGATGGAAATCCTCGAGACCGTGGAAGTGGCGGGTGACCGCAACTTCACCGACCTGCGTTTCCCGGTGCAGTACGTCAACCGTCCAAACCTGAACTTCCGCGGTTTCGCCGGCACCCTCGCCAGCGGCATCGTCAAGAAGGGCGACGAAGTCGTAGTCCTGCCGTCGGGCAAGAGCAGCCGCGTGAAATCCATCGTCACCTTCGAAGGTGAGCTGGAGCATGCCGGCCCGGGTCAGGCAGTCACGCTGACCATGGAAGACGAAATCGACATCTCCCGTGGCGACCTGCTGGTTCACGCGGATAACGTGCCGCCAGTCACCGACAGCTTCGAAGCGATGCTGGTGTGGATGGCTGAAGAACCGATGCTGCCGGGCAAGAAATACGACTTCAAGCGCGCCACCAGTTACGTACCGGGCTCCATTGCCAGCATCGTCAACAAGGTCGACGTGAACACCCTGGAGGAAGGTCCGGCCAGCGCGCTGCAGCTGAACGAAATCGGCAAGGTCAAGATCGCGCTCGACGCGCCGATTGCCCTCGATGGTTACGACAGCAACCGCACCACCGGCGCTTTCATCATCATCGACCGCTTGACCAACGGCACCGTCGGTGCCGGCATGATCGTCGCTCAACCCCTGGCCCATGGCACCAGCACGCACCACGGCAAACTGGCCCACGTCGCCACCGAAGAACGCGCCCAGCGCTTCGGCCAGCAACCGGCCACCGTGTTGTTCAGCGGCTTGTCGGGTGCGGGCAAAAGCACACTGGCCTATGCGGTTGAACGCAAGTTGTTCGACCTGGGCCGTGCGGTGTTCGTGCTCGATGGCCAGAACCTGCGTCATGACCTGAACAAAGGTCTGCCACAGGATCGTGCCGGGCGCACCGAGAACTGGCGTCGCGCCGCGCACGTGGCGCGTCAGTTCAACGAAGCCGGTCTACTGACTCTCGCGGCGTTCGTTGCACCGAGTGCCGAAGGTCGTGAGCAGGCCAAAGAGCTGATCGGCAAGGAGCGTCTGCTGACGGTCTACGTCCAGGCTTCGCCGACAGTGTGTGCCGAGCGTGACCCGCAAGGCCTGTACGCAGCGGCCGGGGATAACATCCCGGGCGAGTCCTTCCCGTACGACGTGCCGCTGGATGCCGATCTGGTGATCGATACCCAGTCCGTGTCGCTGGAAGAAGGTGTCAAGCAGGTGCTGGAGCTGCTGCGCAAGCGTGGCGCGATCTAAGCGCTAGCCAGAAAAAAGAAACCCGCCGATGAGTGATCACCGGCGGGTTTTTTGTTGCCTTGAAATTGCTATCGCTGGCAAGCCAGCTCCCACAGGTTTCTCCGCCGTACACAATATTTGTGTTCACTGAAGATCACTGTGGGAGCTGGCTTGCCAGCGATAGGGCCGGAACATTCACTGAGTTACTTTGCGGGATACTCCCGATGCATCTGCCCCAACAACGCATCCTTGTCCTGCCACAACTGGTTGATCCAACCCTGGAACTGCAAGCGGTACTCGCCATCCTGGTCATAGTTCTTGCCGATGAACTGCGGCGGAATGTTCAGTTCCTGAAAATGCACCACCACATCCCTCACATTCCCGCACAGCAGGTCCCAGAAGCCGGGACGACCCGCCGGATAATGGAGGGTCACGTTGACGATCGATTCCAGCTGCTCGCCCATCGCATCCAGCACAAATGCAATGCCACCGGCCTTGGGTTTGAGCAGATATTTGAACGGTGACTGTTGCCGGGCATGCTTGCCTTCGGTGAAGCGTGTGCCTTCAACGAAGTTGAAAATACCGACCGGGTTATTGCGGAACTTTGCGCAGGTCTTGCGGGTGGTTTCCAGGTCCTTGCCTTTCTTCTCCGGGTGCTTTTCCAGATACGCCTTGGAGTAGCGTTTCATGAACGGAAAGCCGAGTGCCCACCACGCCAGTCCAATCACCGGCACCCAGATCAGTTCTTGCTTGAGAAAGAACTTCAACGGCTGGATGCGCCGATTGAGCACGTATTGCAGCACCAGAATATCAACCCAGCTTTGATGGTTGCTGGTGATCAGGTACGAGTGCTGATAGTCGAGGCCTTGCAGGCCGGTGATGTGCCAGCGCGTTCGGCGGACCAGATTCATCCAGCCCTTGTTGAGACTGATCCAGGCTTCATGGGTATGGCTCATCAACCAGAGTGCCAGACGTTGGGTGGCGGCGAACGGCAATACCTTGACCAGCGCCACACAGAACAGAAACGAGCAGAGCAAAATCGTATTCAGCGCCAACAGCAGCGCGGCGATCACGCCGCGCACGGGGGCAGGGAGAAAATCCAGCATTTAAACATCCATGGGTCGGTTGGCTGCCTGAATCGCGGTCAGGGCGATGGTGTAGACGATGTCATCGACCTGCGCACCGCGCGGCAAATCGTTCACCGGTTTGCGCAGGCCTTGCAGCATCGGTCCGAGGCTGACGCAGTCGGCGCTGCGCTGCACGGCTTTGTGGGTGGTGTTGCCGGTGTTGAGGTCCGGGAACACGAACACCGTGGCGCGACCGGCCACCTGACTGTTCGGTGCGAGTTGCCGGGCCACGGTTTCGTTGGCGGCGGCGTCGTATTGCAACGGGCCGTCAATCAGCAGCGAGTGTTGCTGTTCATGGGCGAGCAAGGTCGCCTCACGCACCTTCTCGACTTCTTCGCCACTGGCCGACTCACCGCTGGAGTAACTGATCATCGCCACCCGTGGCGTGATACCGAATGCCGCCGCCGAGTCCGCGCTTTGCAGGGCAATCTCCGCCAGTTCGCTGGCACTTGGGTGCGGGTTCATCACGCAGTCGCCGTAGACCAGCACTTCTTCCGGAAACAGCATGAAGAATACCGACGACACCAGGGTGCAGCCCGGCGCCGTTTTAATCAGCTGGAGGGCGGGACGGATGGTGTTGGCGGTGGAGTGAATGACGCCCGATACCAGGCCGTCGACTTCATCCAGCGCCAGCATCATGGTGCCGATCACCACGGTGTCTTCCAGTTGTTGCTCGGCCATTGGTGCGTTGAGGCTTTTGCTCTTGCGCAGCTTCACCATCGGCTCGACGTAGCGCTCGCGGATCAGGTCCGGATCGAGAATCTCCAGCCCCGGTGGCAGTTCGATGCCCTGGGCGCGGGCGACAGCTTCGACGTCGGCCGGTTTGGCCAGCAAAACGCAGCGGGCAATGCCACGGGCCTGGCAGATCGCCGCTGCCTGTACGGTCAATGGCTCGCTGCCTTCGGGCAGGACGATGCGCTTGTTGGCGGTCTGTGCGCGCTGGATCAGCTGATAGCGGAACACCGCTGGCGACAGGCGCATTTCCCGTGGCGTGCCGCAGCGCTGGTGCAGCCAGTTGGCATCCAGATGGCTGGCGACGAAATCGGTGATGATCTCCGCGCGCTCGCGGTCGTCGATCGGGATTTCCTTGTTCAGGCCGTTCAACTGGTTGGCGGTGTCGTAGGAGCCCGTGCTCACCGACAGCACCGGCAGGCCGGCCTGCAAGGCGCCACGGCAGAGGTCCATGATGCGCGGGTCGGGCAGGGTGTCACTGGTCAGCAGCAGGCCGGCCAGGGGCACGCCGTTCATGGCCGCGAGGCTCACGGCGAGGATGATGTCGTCGCGATCGCCGGGGGTCACCACCAGTACGCCAGGCTTGAGCAGCTCCACGGTGTTGCGCATGGTGCGCGCGCAAATGATGATTTTGGTCATGCGCCGGGTTTCATAGTCGCCGGCGTTGAGTACCTGGGCGCCCATCAGATCGGCGACGTCGCGCGTGCGCGGGGCGTTCAGTTCCGGCTGAAACGGGATACAGCCCAGCAGACGGAAATCGCCACTGCGCAACAGTGGCGAATGCTCGTTCAGGCGTGCAGCGAAAGCCTCCATGCTCTCCTCGGTCTTGACCTTGTTGAGGATCACACCGAGGACTTTCGGATCTTTCGGACCGCCGAACAATTGCGCCTGCAACTCCACACGGCCGGACAATTCGGTCAGCACTTCGTTTTCCGGTGCCGACACCAGGATCACTTCGGCATCGAGGCTCTTGGCCAGGTGCAGGTTGACCCGTGCGGCGTAACTGGCGCTGCGGGTCGGCACCATTCCCTCGACGATCAGCACATCCTTGCCGATGGCAGCCTGCTGATAGAGGGTGATGATTTCTTCGAGCAACTCATCCAGCTGACCATCGCCGAGCATCCGCTCGACATGGGCCAGGCCCAGCGGTTGCGGTGGTTTCAGGCCGTGGGTGCGGGCCACCAGTTCGGTGGAGCGCTCAGGTCCCGTATCACCCGGATGCGGCTGGGCAATCGGTTTGAAAAAGCCGACCTTGAGGCCGGCCCGCTCGAGGGTACGCACCAGCCCCAGGCTGATGGAGGTCAGGCCCACACCAAAGTCGGTGGGAGCGATAAAAAAAGTTTGCATGCGGATTCTCTGGAGGTGCATGGCAAGGGTGACGGCCCAGGACGGGGCGACCACCGAAATTCAGTCGCCAAGGTTATCGCTAACCGAGCCTTGTGCGCACCAACCGCAATCAAAGGGTTGGCCTATTTTTTCATGGCGCTGCAAAGGGTCCATGACCCAGGCCCGGGATTGCCAGGGCGGCTGATGGCGCAGGTGTTGGGTATGGCCGCAGGAAAGTTCGGCCACCCAGTGGCCGTCTTCGTCCTGATGAAAGCCTGTGATCGTCGCACCCCGTCTGTCCGGGTTGTGTTCGCTTTCGGGCGATTGCTTCGCTAAACTGGGTCTTTCATCATTCTTTTGCAAAAGGTCTCGCCCCATGCTGATCGCCGCCAATAAGGCTGTCTCCATCGACTATACCCTGACCAACGACGCTGGTGAGGTCATCGACAGCTCCGCCGGCGGCGCGCCGCTGGTCTACCTGCAAGGCGCAGGCAACATCATCCCGGGCCTGGAAAAGGCCCTGGAAGGCAAAGCAGTCGGCGACGAGCTGACCGTAGCCGTTGAACCTGAAGATGCCTACGGCGAGTACGCGGCCGAACTGGTCAGCACCCTGAGCCGCAGCATGTTCGAAGGCGTCGACGAGCTGGAAGTGGGCATGCAGTTCCACGCTTCCGCTCCGGACGGCCAGATGCAGATCGTGACCATTCGCGACCTGGACGGCGACGACGTTACCGTTGACGGCAACCACCCGTTGGCTGGTCAGCGCCTGAACTTCCAGGTCAAGATCGTTGCTATCCGTGATGCCAGCCAGGAAGAAATCGCCCATGGCCACGTCCATGGCGAAGGTGGCCATCACCACTGATTTTCTGCGCTAAGCTCAGATAACTGGAGAGGCGCCCTGAGGGCGCCTTTTTAGTCTGCGGCTGTCCGAGGCGACACCGCCAAGTGGCTGTTTCGAGAAGAACACGGGAATCTGGAGTACGTCATGAGTGCTTTTCACGACCTTAATTTGACAGCCCTGAATGGTCAGGCGCTACCTCTGGCGCCTTTCAAGGGGCACGTCGTGCTGGTGGTCAACGTTGCCTCCAAATGCGGCTTGACCCCACAGTACGCGGCGCTTGAAAACCTGTACCAGCAATACAAGGGCAAGGGTTTCAGCGTGCTGGGCCTGCCGTGCAATCAATTTGCCGGGCAGGAGCCTGGTTCCGAGCAAGAGATTCAGGCGTTTTGCAGCCTCAACTATGGCGTGACCTTCCCGTTGTCCAGCAAGCTGGACGTCAATGGTCACGAACGTCATCAGCTGTACAAGCTGCTGGCGGGCGAGGGTGCCGAATTCCCTGGTGACATCACGTGGAACTTCGAAAAGTTCCTGCTGGGTAAAGACGGGCGCGTACTGGCGCGCTTCTCGCCACGTACTGCTCCGGATGATCCAAGCGTCGTTCAGGCGATTGAAAAAGCCCTGAGCTGACCCGCTCTTTGTGGGAGCAATGCTTGCTCGCGATGACGTCGGCACATTCAACCCAGATGTTGCCTGACAGACCGCTATCGCGAGCAAGCTTTGCTCCCACAAGCTTTTAACCCTTAATCACCCAAATCAATAGTACTGTTAAGTGCTTGCGAACCTCCATATTATCGCCGTCATAAAGTCTATTCCCGTGGAGCGCTCACATGCCCGTCAAAGCCCTGTTCAAACCGTTCCAC
Source organism: Pseudomonas sp. WPR_5_2 (assembly GCF_003634475.1). Classification (NCBI taxonomy): domain Bacteria; kingdom Pseudomonadati; phylum Pseudomonadota; class Gammaproteobacteria; order Pseudomonadales; family Pseudomonadaceae; genus Pseudomonas; species Pseudomonas sp. WPR_5_2. Next base: position 184,766 of record NZ_RBLA01000007.1, read on the forward strand.
CTCGGCACCCTCGAACTGCCGACCCGTGTCGTCATGGCACCGATGACCCGTTCGTTTTCGCCGGGTGGCGTACCCAATTCCAAAGTGATCGAGTACTACCGCCGTCGCGCCGCGGCTGGCGTAGGCTTGATCATTACCGAAGGCACCACTGTTGGTCACAAGGCTTCCAACGGTTACCCGAATGTGCCGCACTTCTACGGTGAAGCCGCGTTGGCCGGCTGGAAAAAAGTCGTCGACGCCGTACACGCCGAAGGCGGCAAGATCGTTCCGCAGTTGTGGCACGTGGGCAGCGTGCGTCGTATCGGCACCGAGCCGGACGCCAGCGTGCCAGGCTACGGTCCGTCGGAAAAAGTGAAGGATGGCAATGTCGTGGTTCACGGCATGAGCAAGCAGGACATTCAGGATGTAATCGCCGCGTTCGCCCAAGCAGCCAGGGATGCCCAGAGCATCGGCATGGACGGCGTGGAAATTCATGGTGCCCACGGCTATCTGATCGACCAGTTCTTCTGGGAAGGCAGCAACCAGCGTACCGACGAATACGGCGGCAGCCTGGCCAACCGTTCGCGCTTCGCCATCGAGTTGATTCAGGCGGTGCGTGCGGCGGTCGGTGAAGGCTTCCCGATCATCTTCCGATTCTCCCAGTGGAAACAGCAGGATTACACCGCGCGGCTGGTACAAACGCCCGAGGCGTTGGGCGAGTTCCTCAAGCCGTTGTCCGACGCTGGCGTGGATATTTTCCACTGCTCGACACGCCGTTTCTGGGAGCCGGAATTCGACGGCTCCGAATTGAACCTGGCCGGCTGGACCCGCCAACTGACCGGCAAGCCGACCATCACCGTGGGCAGCGTCGGCCTGGACGGCGAGTTCCTGCAATTCATGGTCAACACCGACAAAGTGGCACAACCGGCCAGCCTGGAAAAACTGCTGGAACGTTTGAACAATGATGAATTCGACCTGGTGGCGGTGGGGCGTGCATTGCTGGTGGACCCCGACTGGGCACAGAAAGTGCGCGACGGCCGCGAGGAAGACATCCTGCCGTTCAGCCGTGAGGCGTTGATGACGCTGGTTTAAGCAGCAACTGGAAAATACTTTCGCGAGCAGGCTCGCTCCCACAGGGTTTGTGTTTAACGCAGATCCACTGTGGGAGCGAGCCTGCTCGCGAAGACTGGCTCAACATCGCCGAAGATTTCAGAGGACGGTCGGTGCATTCGGGATCGCAACCTCACCCACACAAGCCCCCCGCAACTGCCCCTCGAACTGCTCGATAATCGCCGCCCAGCCCTGGCGACTGGCATGCTGGCGCGCATTGAGGCGCATGCAGCGCAATGTTTCGCGCTCCTCCAGCAACCACGCCGCCGCATCGCAGAACGCTTCTTCGTCCCCGGGCATCGCCAGCACGCCGTTGTAGCCATGGCGAATATGCTGCGCCGCCGCCGCCTGATCGTAAGCCACCACCCCAAGTCCGGAGGCCAGCGCCTCGAGCACTACGTTGCCGAAGGTTTCAGTCAGGCTCGGAAACAGAAACACATCTCCTGACGCATAGTGACTGGCTAGGGCCTCACCCCTTTGGCTGCCGCAGAAAATCGCTTCGGGTATTTCGCTTTCCATGAGCAGGCGTTGCGGGCCGTCGCCCACCACGATCAGCTTCAGGGTGCGTTGTGGATAAGTTGACTTCAACCGGTCGAAACAACGTTTGAGCAAACCCAGATTTTTCTCCGGTGCCAAACGTCCTACATGGATGACGGCAATGTCGTTCTCGCCCAGTCCCCATTGTTCGCGCAACGCATTCAAACGTTTGGCCGGATGAAACAACTGGCTGTCGACGCCGCGAGACAGCAGCGCCAGACGCTCGAAATGCCGCCGCTCCAGCTCCATCCGCTGGCTGACGCTGGGTACCAGCGTCAAGGTCGAGCGATTGTGGAACCAGCGCAGGTAGTGGGTCAGCAGGCGCGTCAGTAACCCGAGCCCGTACTGGCTGGAATACTGTTGAAAATTGGTATGAAAGCCGCTGACCACCGAAATGCCCAGGCGTCGTGCCGCGCGCAGTGCCGACAGCCCGAGCGGTCCCTCGGTGGCGATGTACAGGACATCCGGGCGGTGACGTTTCCAGCGTCTGAGCAGCTTGTGCATCGACGACTGCCCCCATTGCAGGCCGGGATAGCCCGGCAGCGGCCAGCCGCGGCACAGCAACAATTCATCGTCGCCGCCCGCCGAAGGATCACCACCCTGGCGCGGTCGCACCAGCTCGACCTGATGCCCGCGCGCGCGCAAACCGTCGCACAGGCGACCAAGGGTATTGGCCACGCCGTTGATTTCGGGAGGGAAGGTTTCGGTGATCAGGGTGATATGCAGAGCTGTCGTCATGACCTCAGTGTCAGCTGAGGCCATGTCGCCGTTGTGACGGTCAGATGATGGATTTATGAACGCTTTTGTGGGTATGGCTCAGCGCTGGCTCACCAGGTTCTCGGCCCCACGCTCGCGCACCCAGAACAAGGTCGCCCCGGCCACGGCAGCCGGCATCATCAGGATGTTGACCACCGGAATCAGCAGCACCAGATAGACGATCCCGCCGAAGCTCATGCTCTGCCAGCGCTTCTGCCGCAGCCAGGCGAGCATCTCGTTCCAGCCCAGCTTGTGGTTGTCCGCCGGGTAGTCGATGTACTGGATCGCCATCATCCAGACACCGAACAGTAGCCAGAGCGGCGCGGCGATGATGTTCACGACGGGGATGAACGAGAGGATGAACAGCCCGATTGCCCGCGGCAGGAAGTAACCAAGTTTGCGCATTTCCCGGCCCAGGGTCCGCGGGATCATGGCGATCAGCTCGCCCCAGCTGAAAGCCGGGAAGTCGTCGGTGCCGCGCACCACCACTTCGACCTTTTCCGCCAGGAAGCCGTTGAACGGTGCGGCGATGACGTTGGCGAGCATCGTGAAAGTGAAGAAAACCATCAATGTCACGAGTACCACGAACAGCGGCCACAGCACATAGCTGAGGAAACTCAGCCAGTCGGGCAGGGAAGGCATCAGCGAATCGACCCACAGGCTGAATTGATGGCCAGCCAGATAGATCAATCCGACGAACAGCACCAGGTTGATTGCCAGCGGCAACAACACAAACAAACGCAGGCTTGGGCTCAAGACCAACTTGAGACCTTCGCGCAGGTATTGCGGGCCGGACAGTACAGGGGCGGGCATAACGTGCTCCGAGCAGAGGGAAAACGCGCCGACCTTACCGGCTTTGCCTGACGGGCGAAAGCGCGGCAGCGGTATCGACATTAACTGTAACAAAGGCGCCTTGTTCATCGCGCCGACGGGATAGAGACCACCTATGAGCTGGATTGTTAAACCGTATTTCCTTAATCTTCGCCCCCTCGATACGCTGCACCCATTCTTTTACAGGACTGTCGAGTTCAAGCCTTCCCCAAGTGCTTTCAATGGTCCTTTTTTATTCCCGCCGGCAACCCGGCGTTCCGCGCCAGGTAATTCCGGGCCGGTCAACAGGAGCAGGTCATGTCTGAAGTCCGTCATTCGCGAGTGATTATTCTCGGTTCCGGCCCTGCCGGTTACAGCGCTGCGGTCTATGCCGCCCGTGCCAACCTCAAGCCACTTTTGATCACCGGCATGCAGGCCGGCGGTCAACTGACCACCACCACCGAAGTCGACAACTGGCCGGGCGATGTCCACGGCCTGACCGGCCCGGCGTTGATGGAGCGCATGAAAGAGCACGCCGAGCGCTTTGAAACCGAGATCGTCTTCGATCACATCAATGCCGTGGACTTCGCTTCCAAGCCGTACACCCTGATCGGTGACAGCGCGACTTACACCTGCGACGCCCTGATCATCGCCACCGGTGCCAGCGCTCGCTACCTGGGCCTGCCGTCGGAAGAAGCCTTCATGGGCAAAGGCGTTTCGGCCTGCGCCACTTGCGATGGTTTCTTCTATCGCAATAAGCCAGTGGCTGTGGTTGGCGGCGGCAACACCGCTGTTGAAGAAGCCCTGTACCTGGCCAACATCGCCAGCACCGTGACCCTGATTCACCGTCGCGAAACCTTCCGCGCCGAGAAAATCCTGATCGACAAGCTCAATGCCCGGGTTGCCGAAGGCAAGATCATCCTGAAGCTGAACGCCACCCTGGACGAAGTCCTGGGCGACAACATGGGCGTGACCGGTGCGCGTCTGAAGAACAACGACGGCAGCTTCGACGAAGTGAAGGTCGACGGCGTGTTCATCGCCATCGGCCACACCCCGAACACTTCGCTGTTCGAAGGCCAGTTGACCTTGAAGGACGGCTACCTGGTTGTGCACGGCGGCCGTGACGGCAACGCGACGGCCACCAACCTCGAAGGTATCTTCGCGGCGGGTGACGTGGCTGACCACGTCTACCGTCAGGCCATCACCTCGGCTGGCGCCGGTTGCATGGCGGCACTGGATGCCGAGCGTTATCTGGACAATCTGCAGAACGCTTGATTCTGTAGAAACAAGAAAACCGGCTTCGGCCGGTTTTTTTGTGCCCTCGATTCCATGTTCGATCAAATCTGTTGTAGGAGCGAGCCTGCTCGCGATCACGGTGATTCAGTCGACCTCAATGTTGAATGAAAAATCGTCATCGCGAGCAGGCTCGCTCCTACAGGGATTGTGCGTTCAAATCAGTTTTGCCAGGCACGCCTCAAGAATATCCAAACCCTCCTCCAGCACAGCCGCCTCGGTCGTCAGCGGCGCCAGCAACCGAATGATGTGCCGCGACTTGCCGCTCGGCATCAGCAACAAACCTGCATCCCGCGCCAGTGCCAGCAATTGCGTGAGCTGTGCTGGAGCAGGTGTACCGTCGGCGTTCGCCAATTCAATCCCACGCATCGCGCCAACGCCGGTCAAGCGCCCGAGGTACGGTGACAGGTTGCGATCACGCCAGGATTGGTAACGGCTGACAATCGCCTCTTCCTGCTGCGTGCCCCAGGCTTGCAGATGGGGATCGGTCATTTCATCCAGGGTCGCCAGCGCGGCGGCGCAGGCGATGGGGTTGCCGGAATAGGTGCCACCCAGGCCGCCCTTGGGCAAGGTGTCGAGCAGCGACTTGCGTCCAACCACCGCCCCCAGCGGCACGCCGCCAGCGATGCTTTTGCCGAGCAGGATCAGGTCCGGCTCGATGCCCAGTCGCGAGAATGCAAAGCGCTGGCCGGTGCGGCCGAAACCGGACTGGATTTCATCGGCGATCAGCACAATGCCTTTCTCGTCACACAAGCGCCGCAGTGTCTGGGCGAATGCCACATCCAAGGCGAGGAAACCCGCTTCGCCCTGCACCGGCTCGACAATAAAGCAGGCCACGTCTTCGATGTCGATTTCGACGCTGAACAGGCGCTCCATGGCCTTGAGCGCTTCGGCGCAGGTCACGCCATTGTCCTGGCTGGGGAAGGGCAGGTGATACACCGGCCCCGGCAATACGCCGACTTTCTGCTTGTAGGGTGCGACTTTGCCGTTGAGATTTAGGGTAGCCAGCGTACGGCCGTGGAAGGCGCCGTCGAAGGCAATCACTGCCGTGCGACCGGTCGCGCCACGGACGATCTTCAGCGCATTTTCGGCCGCTTCGGCGCCGCTGTTGGTGAGCATGCCGCTGACCGGGTAGTTCACCGGAATGAAGCCCGACAGGCGATCCATGAGTGCGATATAAGGCGTATGAGGCGCGGCGTTGAACGCATAGTGAGTCAGCCGCGTGGCCTGATCTTGAATGGCTGCGACAATGCGTGGATGGCAATGGCCGAGGTTCAGCACGCCGATGCCACCAACAAAATCGATGTAGCGTTTGCCATTCGTGTCCCAGACCTCGGCGTTTTTACCGTGGCTGAGCGTGACAGGGTGAACGATGTTGATCGACTGACTGATGGTTTCGCTGCTCATGGATGACCGGCTCGGAAGTGGGAGGACTTCTTTTTATCTAAGCCGTGAGCAGTGCTGGCCGGCAAACGAAATAAAGTCGCCGGGTCAATCTTAAAAGTGGGGATGTGTCGCAGAACATCTGTAGGAGCGAGCCTGCTCGCGATGATCGCCAGCGATAACGCTGGCTACCTGAAACCCCGCGGTGTTCTTGCGTCCATCGCGAGCAGGGTTCAGGTTCACAGCCGGGTTTGGTTCAACGGCGGGTCAGCGGTTGCTGGGTGAATTTCACCCCGGCCAGACCATGGGCCATCAACGCACGGATATTGCCGTGATCGCTGCCTTCGGGCGTGGCCAGCACCGAACGGTAATGCTCGCCGAAAGCCAGCAGTGCTTCGTCATCGCTCAGGCCTTCCAACAGTGCCAGACCCAGGGTCTTGCACGAGCCTTCGTTCTGCCCTGCCGCGTTTTCCACGCCGCCGTTGTTGAATGCCTGTGGCTGATAGTCGTAGCCGGCGGCAATGAACGCCAGGGTATCGGCAAAAACGTGTTCGCCGCTGTTGAAGCTGGCGCGCAGGGTATTCAAATCACTCATGGGTTTTTCCTTTGGCGAACGCCGCTTGTTGATCGGCGCTGGCTTCTTGCTGAAATTGGGCTTTCCACTCGGCGTACGGCATGCCGTAAACCACTTCGCGGGCTTCATCGAGGCTGACATCGATCTGGCGTTCGTCGGCAGCGGCCTTGTACCACTTGGACAGGCAGTTGCGGCAGAAACCCGAGAGGTTCATCAGGTCGATGTTCTGCACATCCTTGCGGCTGTCCAGGTGGGCCACCAGTCGGCGAAAGGCGGCGGCTTCGAGTTCGAGGCGTTCTTGATCAGTCATGGGGGTCTCTGCGAGACAGCTGCAAGCCACAAGCTTCAAGCTGCAAGATGGGTTTCGGTGGCTTGTAGCTTACCGCTTGAAGCTTGAAGCTTGAAGCTTAGCGGCTTGCCGCAAGCGTAATCGACACCGACTCTGCAAACCTCAGGGCGTGAGGCTTGTCGACTTCGACCTCGGCGTACAGCACCGACTCGTTGGCCATGACCAGGTCCAGCAGTTCCTGGGTCAGGCGTTCGAGCAGGGCAAAGCGATTGCCCTCGACATGCGCAATGATCGCCTTGGTGATGGTCCGGTAGTTCAGGGCATGGTCGATATCGTTGTCACGCACCGCGTCCTGGGCCGCGTAGAGGATGGTCAGGTTGATCAACACATCCTGCTTGTTGAGGATTTCGTCCTCATTGATGCCGATGTAGGTGCGCAGGCACAGGTCCTTGACCCGAATGCGTGCCATGCCTGGTTGAAGTTGTGGCATTACGTCTTGCTCCGTCCAATCAATTGCAGGAACTCCTGGCGGGTATTGCTCGACTCGCGGAAAGCGCCGAGCATCACCGAGGTGTTCATGGTCGAATTCTGTTTCTCGACGCCGCGCATCATCATGCACATGTGTTGGGCTTCGATGACCACGGCAACGCCAGCCGCACCGGTGACCTTTTGCACCGCCTCGGCGATCTGCCGGGTCAGGTTTTCCTGGATTTGCAGGCGACGGGCGAACATGTCCACCAGTCGTGCAATCTTCGACAGGCCCAGCACCTTGCCCGTTGGAATATAAGCCACATGCGCCTTGCCGATGAAGGGCAGCATGTGATGTTCGCAGAGCGAGTAGAGCTCGATGTTGTCGACGATCACCATTTCATCATTGTCGGAGGCGAACAGCGCACCGTTGACGATTTCTTCAACGCACTGTTCGTAGCCATGGCAGAGGTACTGCATGGCTTTGGCAGCGCGCATCGGGGTGTCGAGCAGGCCTTCGCGGTCGGGGTCTTCACCCACGCCGATCAGGATCTCGCGATAGCTTTCGGACAGGGCGTTCCGGGGCAGGGATAGCGTCATGGAAGATCCTCGCGGGGCACTATTTGATGTGCCTTCCGCCGTTGACGGTCAGGGTTGTGCCGGTGACATAAGGGTTGTCGAGCAAATAACGCAGGCTTTGGTAAATCACTTCGCTGCCCGGCTCGATGCCCAGCGCGGATTTGGCCAGCGCCTTGGCGCGGTAGGCCGCGTCGTCATCAGGGTTGAACATTAGCAGGGCCGGGGCGATTGCGTTGACCTTGATGCCAGGCGCGTACTTGGCGGCAAAGGACAGGGTCAGGTTTTCGAGTCCGGCTTTGCTGGCGCAGTAGCCGATGTGCCGGCTGCTGCCCTTGCGGGTCACGTCATCGCTGATGTGGACGATGTCGGCCGGGTTCGAGCGTTCGAGCAGATCAGCGCAATGCAGATTGATCAGATAGGGCGCCAGCATGTGCACATTGAACATGCGGGTGAATGCCGTCGCATCGGTGTCCGGGGTTTCGGCCAGCCACTCGGAGGCGTTATGGACAATCGCCCGCAGGCTGTCGGCATGGGTTTTCAGTTCGCCGATGAAGGCGAAGATCCCGGCTTCGGTGGAGAAGTCTGCAAACACCGCCGTCGCCCCCAGGTCGCGCAGGACTTGCACGCCGGGACGTTCACTGCGGTAGCTGAAGATCACGCGATGGCCGTCTTCGAGCAATCGCTGCGCACAGTGCAGGCCGACACGCTGGCCGGCACCGGTGATAAGGATTGGGGCTACCGAGGAATTCATGAACGGCTCGCGTCGCGGTGAGAGCAAAACTATACCAGCGACAACAGCGGACTACCTATGGGTGCAGCGTCCTCTGTGGGAGCGAGCCTGCTCGCGAAGGCGATTCTATTCGCGACATCTGTGGCCTGCGTAACAATCAATGTCTTGAATCATGACGGGGCGGCAGGGGTACAATGGGATCCAAACAAAAACACGGACGCCAATCCGCTGATGCCTGTCCTGACTGACGTTGCTACCGCTAAGTCGCCTATGCTCTCTCTTGAACGGGAAGAGCTCTTTCCCATTCGCGAAGTGGCGCGGCTGACGGGCGTCAACCCGGTCACGCTTCGCGCATGGGAACGGCGTTACGGTCTGATCGTTCCCACGCGTACCGAAAGCGGACATCGTCTGTACTCCATGGCCGATATCGAGCGTGTGCGCAGTATCCTCGAGTGGATCGAGCGCGGCGTGGCGGTGAGCAAGATCGGCAAGATCCTGGCCAAGGCTGCACCGCTTGAAGCACTGTCGCACTTCATCCCCAATGACCTGGTACACGCCGACTACGCGCAATGGCAGCAGCAAGTGCAGGCTGCAGTAAGTGCTTTCGACGATGTTCAGCTGGAGCAGGTCTACGGACAGATCTTTTCCACTTACTCCCAGCCGGTGGTGTTCCAGGACATCCTTGTCCCGCTGTGGAAACAATTGCTGCAACGCCAGGACTCATTCGGCCGGACCAGTGAGTGGCTGTTCCTGGACGGTTTTCTGCGGTCACGGGTTTTGCAGCGTTTGCTGTTGATCCGCGACAAGCAACCAAGGCGAGTTCTCGTCAGTGCCCTGGCAGGCCAGTGCCGGGAACTTGAGTTGTTGGTTGCCGCCCTGTTCCTGAGCAGCGGACATACCGGCGTGCGCGTGTTGACCACCGGCCAGCCGTTCGACGAATTGACGCTGGTCTGCGATCGAATCAAACCCCAGGCGCTGGTGCTGTTTTCCAATCATGTACCCACCCCTGATCTGTCACGGCGTTTGAATCGCCTGGCGATGAGCCTGGAGTGTCCGGTGATGCTGGCTGGCGATGCGTCCGATCTCGCTCAGGACAGTCTGGCCGGATCGTCGATTGGCTGCCTGGGGAACGAAGGCACGGTGATGCGCCAGCGACTGAAACAGTTTCTGGCGGGCAACCTGGATACTTGAAGTCAGAGATGCAGGGTGGGGTGGGTCAAGCGGTGCTGCTGCAGGATGTACTGGCGCAGGCGTTCGGTTTCATCCTTGTCGCTCTGGCTCAGTGTGTAGGCATAGAAGCCGTTCTCGGTTTCTTTCTCGAGCGTGCCACGCAAGGCAATCCGCTCGTAGCCTGACGGGCTGAACCATAATGCAAAGTGCTTCGGCGCCTTGGTCTTGTTGTGAATTTCCAGCAAAACCCCTTTGAACGACACTTCGTGCACCCACATCGTGCCAGGCTGGCCCTTGGCGTTTTCCAGTGCCACGGGTTCGTCGAGCACCAGGCGCCATGGCCGGACCAGAGGCCCGTCTTCATAAATGCTGGGGACACCCAGACGCAGATGCAGGGCATGAAACTCGTCTTCCACCAGATGCAGCGGGAAGGTCATTTGCTGGTTTTCGAAATTGGCGTGAATGGTGACTTGCTCATGGGCAGCAAGGCGCGTGAGCAAGTCACGGATTTGCGAACCACCGTTTACGAGCAGGCTCGACGTCGCGTCCCGCACATTGAGTTGCGGGTTGTGTTGCATGCTCTGAATGAAATCCAGTTCATCCTGGGTCAGGAGCGCGTCGCGTTGCATGGCTAGCTCGAAAGAAATAATTACAAAGTCATTGGTGATTGTAGTTAATGACAACTAATTCGCAGATTTGTTTGTACCGTTCGTCGCCTTGAGCGCAGCAAGTTCAGCCTGGACTTGCGCCAATTGCGCTTCAAGCTGCGCCACACGCTGCTGCGCCTTGACCTGCACGGTCACGTCTTTCTGCACGCCGATGAAATAAACCTGCCCATCATTCAGGTTTTTCACCGTTGAAAGGGACAGCTCATTCCAGAACGGTGTGCCGTCCTTGCGGTAGTTACGCAGGATTTCCCGGCAGGATCCTTCATTGTTCAACGCGTCACGGATCTTCGGCAGCGCGTCTTGATCGCGATCGCCGGATTGCAGGAAACGGCAATCCTGATAGAGGATTTCTTCGCTGGTGTAACCCGTCAGGCGTTCGAACGCCGGGTTGACGTAAATCAGGATCGTGTCTTGATCGCCTTCCTTTTCGGCAATCACGATACCGTCGTTGGAGGCATTGATGGCCAGTTGCAGCAGTTTGGCGTTGATCATGGGTGAACCTCTTCCTTGTTGGTTGTCTGGGGCATTCTAAAAGAACAATACAGGCCGTGCTGTTAATATCCCGGTCTTTTACTCAGCTTCAGGATCAGATTGATGAAAGTCGCCATCATTTCCGGCTCGGTGTATGGCACGGCTGAAGAAGTCGCCCGCCATGCCTCCAGTATTTTGAAAGCCGCCGGTTTCGAAACCTGGCACAACCCGCGTGCAAGCCTGGCCGATGTGCAGGCCTTTGGCCCCGAAGCCTTCCTGGCCGTGACCTCGACCACCGGCATGGGCGAACTGCCGGACAACCTGCAGCCGCTGTACTTCGCAATTCGCGATCAGTTGCCCGCTGCCTGGCGCGGCTTGCCGGGGGCGGTGATCGGTCTGGGCGATGCCAGTTATGGTGATACGTTCTGCGGCGGCGGTGAGTTGATGCGTGAGCTGTTCGCTGAGCTGGGCATCCGCGAAGTCCTGCCGATGCTGCGCCTGGACGCCAGCGAAAGCGTGACGCCGGAAGCGGACGCCGAGCCCTGGCTGGCGGAACTGGCGGGCGCTCTACGCGGCTGACCGGTCCGGTCGAAGCACCCGCGACCGGGCTCGTCATTGTTCTGGCGGGGCGGCTGAACGCGCGCCCCACCTCTTCTCTGGCGGCGGCTGTTTGACATGGATCCACTATCCCCTGTCCGCTGACTCGTTCGGCCATCAAGCTGGCTGCCAATGCAACTACGCGAACCCGGAGGGCTGGCTAGACTCGGTAGTTATTGGAAACACTCCATAATAAAAACCAGAGGTTCCTAGCCGTGAGCGTAGCCCCCGTCCAATCGCCACAGAGTGTCAAAGAGCTGGTCAGCCCCGCCGAATGGCAGACCCGCATCGACCTCGCTGCCTGTTATCGCCTGGTGGCCCAGCATGGCTGGGATGATCTGATTTTCACCCACATCTCCGCCAAAGTGCCGGGTACTGATGACTTCCTCATCAATCCGTTCGGGCTGATGTTTCATGAAATTACTGCATCGAGCCTGGTCAAGGTCGATCAGGCCGGCAACAAGCTGATGGACAGCCCCTACGAGATCAACCCGGCCGGGTATACCATCCACAGTGCGGTGCATGAGGTCCGTCACGATGTCGTCTGTGTGCTACACACTCATACGGCGTCCGGGGTGGCGGTGTCGGCGCAGAAACAGGGCGTATTGCCGATCAGCCAGCAGTCGCTGTTCGTCCTTTCGAGCCTGGCGTATCACGCCTACGAAGGCGTCGCGCTTAACCATGAGGAGAAGGCACGGTTGCAGGCCGATCTCGGCGAAAACAATTTTCTGATGCTGCACAACCACGGTCTGCTGACCTGCGGCAGCAGCATTGCCGACACCTTCCTGATGATGTTCACCTTCCAGCGCGCCTGCGATATCCAGGTCATGGCACAGACCGGCGGCGCGGAACTGATCGCCATCGAGCCACACATTCTGGCGGGTGCCAAGGCGATGATCGCCGGTGTCACCAAAAGTGCTCAAGGCATGGGCGGCGCGTTGGCCTGGCCAGCGCTGTTGCGCAAACTCGATAAACAAGACCCGGGTTATAAACTCTAATGGCCCTCGCCGAGATCCCGCTGTGTATCTGGCGCAAGCGCGGCCAGACGTTCGAGTTCCGTGGCCAGGCCATCCGTTACTGGACGGCGGGGCAGGGTGAGCCACTGCTGCTCATCCATGGCTTCCCAAGCGCCAGTTGGGACTGGCATTACCTGTGGCAACCACTGACTCAGCGCTATCGCGTGATCGCCTGCGACATGCTGGGTTTCGGTGACTCGGCCAAACCGATGAGCCACGCCTACAGCCTGCTGGAGCAGGCCGATCTGCAACAGGCGCTGCTGGAGCACCTGGATGTCGGGCAACCGGTGCATTTATTGGCTCACGATTATGGCGACAGCGTGGCTCAGGAATTGCTGGCCCGGCATTACGAATCGCAGATCAATATCGCCAGCTGTGTTTTCCTCAATGGTGGGTTGTTTCCGGAAACCCATCGCCCGGTCCTGATGCAAAAATTGCTGCTCAGCCCCTTGGGCTGGATGATCGGCCGTGCGTTCAGTCGTGACGGGCTGGTGAAGAGCTTTCGCCAGATCTTTGGTCCACACACCCGCCCCAGTGAAAGCGAGATGGATGATTTCTGGAGCCTGATCGAAAACAATCATGGCCCAAGGATCATGCACAAATTGATCACCTACATTCCCGAGCGGCGCGCACGGCGCGAGCGTTGGGTCGGCGCGATGCAACGCGGCGAGGTGCCACTGCGGGTGATCGATGGCGAGGTCGACCCGATCTCCGGGGCGCATATGGTCGCGCGTTATCGAGAGCTGATCCCCGAACCCGACACGGTGTTGTTGAGCGACATCGGCCATTACCCGCAGATCGAGGCGCCGTGCCAGGTGCTCAAGCACTACCTGGCATTTCGCGACCGGCTGATGTTGCCGCCACTGAAAGTAGCGTGTTCATAGTGCTGAGCCTGCTGTAGGAGCCGGCTTGCCGGCGAAGGCGACCTGATTGGCGGTGCAAGACTCCAGGCCGCCTTCGCTGGCAAGCCAGCTCCTGCAGAGGTCGGGGATGAATGAAGCATCTGCGGCTACATCATCCCCCTGCCTTATCGCACACCATTCAGCCTCCCCCCTGTTCATTGTGACCCGCGCCGCCGTGCCTGAAACTCCAAGGCAATGTCCCTGGCCTGCTGGAGTTCCCCATGAATGAATCTGTGCGCTTCGAAGATAAAGTCGTGATCATCACTGGTGCAGGTGGCGGCCTGGGACGGGCGCACGCACTGCTGTTCGCCAAACAGGGCGCCAAAGTGCTGGTCAACGATCTCGGCGGCTCGACCCAGGGTGAAGGCGCCAACGCTTCGGCGGCGGATCGCGTGGTCGCGCAAATCCGCGAAGCCGGTGGCACCGCCGAGGCCAACCACGACTCCGTCACCGACGGCGACAAGCTTGTTCAACATGCCCTCGATGCCTTCGGTCGTGTCGATGTCGTGGTCAACAACGCCGGCATCCTGCGCGACAAGACCTTCCACAAAATGGAAGATGCCGACTGGGACCTGGTTTACCGCGTCCACGTCGAAGGTGCCTACAAAGTCACCCGCGCCGCCTGGCCGCACATGCGCGAGCAAAACTACGGCCGGGTGATCTTCACCGCCTCCACCTCGGGCATCTACGGCAACTTCGGCCAGTCCAACTACGGCATGGCCAAACTCGGCCTCTACGGCCTGACCCGCACCCTGGCCATCGAAGGTCGCAAGAACAACATCCTGGTCAACGCCATCGCCCCCACCGGCGGCACCCGCATGACCGAAGGCCTGATCCCGCCACAAGTGTTCGAACAACTCAAACCGGAACTGGTCAGCCCGTTGGTGGTGTACCTGGCCAGCGAAAACTGCCAGGAAACCTCCGGGTTGTTCGAAGTCGGCGGCGGCTGGATGGGCAAGGTTCGCTGGGAACGCAGCCTCGGCGCCGGGTTCGACCCACGGGTGGGTTTCTCCCCGGAAGACGTGGCGGCGCACTGGCAGCAGATCTGTGATTTCGAGGGCGCGGCGCATCCGAAGGACAACATTGAAGCGCTGAAGGAAATGATGGGGAATTTGCAGAAGTATTCGCTCTGATTCCGCTTTACCCGGCAGGGCCTGCACGGGCCCTGCAATCCCTTCGATTTGCCCCTTCGCTTGAAAACCATCGCCCATAAAAAAGGCCGCTGCAAAAGCAGCGGCCAAAGCAAGACGTTGGATCCAGGAGCTACAAATCAACGTCGGTGTACACGGGGCGATGACTCGAAAGCTTCAAATCATCTGAAATCTGTCGCGAACGGCGTGGTGCATCAAACGCTGCCGCTTCGTGCTATCCGGCGGTTTCCCGTGAAAGCCCGGCAAGAATAAGTCTTTGCCGACAAAGGAAAAATAGCGATTCCGGACATGCACTGTTACGGGGCGCGCAACAGTGGAATGCACTGAAGGCTCTTTCACTGTAGCAGCTGGTTGTAGGAGCTGCCGCAGGCTGCGATCTTTTGATGTTGTCTTTAAAAGATCGCAGCCTCGTTTCACTCGACAGCTCCTACACAACTCCTACACAGCTCAGGTGTTTATCGCCCCCATGCGTTGCGCTGATAGGTCGCCATTGCGGGCATCCATGCACTGCGCAACACCCCGTACTCAGCGGCCAGTCATCCTTTGGAGGTACACCGCGAATACCTCCTTGGTGCGCTTATCGCCCTCGGCGGGCGGCAGTAGGGTGAGGCCTTCTGTCACTCACCGGGGAAGACGCATGACAAAAACAACAATGCGCGCCATCTTCAAACCGCAGGCGCTGGCCGCTGCGGTGGCCTTGGGTTGCTGTGCCCAGGCACAGGCCGTCTCATTCAACATCGGGGAAATCGAGGGGACGTTCGACTCTTCGCTGTCGATCGGTGCGAGTTGGGGCATGCGCGATGCCGACAAGTCGCTGGTGGGCATCGTCAATGGCGGGACTGGCCAGGCATCGACCGGCGACGACGGGCGTCAGAACTTCGGAAAGGGCGAAACCTTCTCGAAAATTTTCAAAGGCATCCACGACCTTGAACTGAAGTATGGCGATACCGGTGTGTTTCTCCGTGGCAAGTATTGGTACGACTTCGAGCTCAAGGATGAAGACCGGCCGTTCAAGCAAATCAGCGACGACAACCGCAAGGAAGGCGCCAAGTCCTCCGGGACCCAACTCCTCGACGCTTTCGTCTATCACAACTACTCCATCGCCGATCTGCCCGGCACGGTGCGCGCCGGTAAACAGGTGGTCAGTTGGGGGGAAAGTACCTTCATCGGCAACTCGATCAACAGCATCAACCCGGTCGACGTCTCCGCGTTCCGTCGTCCCGGCGCCGAGATCAAGGAAGGCTTGATTCCGGTCAACATGCTGTTCGCCTCCCAGGGCCTGACGGACAAGTTGACGGTCGAAGGCTTCTATCAACTGGAGTGGGACCAGACCGTCGTCGACAACTGCGGCACCTTCTTCGGCAACGATGTGGTGGCCGACGGCTGCAACAAGAACTACACCGTCGCCAGCCCGGCCATCGCGCCGTTGCAGCCGGTAGCCGCGGCTTTTGGCCAGGGCTTCGAGGTCACCCGGGAAGGGGTGGTCGTTCCTCGCGGCCCGGACCGCGATGCCCGGGACTCGGGGCAGTGGGGTACCGCACTGCGCTGGCTGGGGGATGACACCGAGTACGGCCTGTACTTCATGAACTACCACAGCCGCACACCCAACGTCGGTACGACGACGGCGGGCGCCTCCACGCTGGCGAGCATTCCCGGGATCGTCGCGGCGGCCAATCGTCTTGCACCTGGCAGCGGCTCGGGCCTGGCGCAAAGCGTGATGCTCGGCCGTGGCCAGTATTTCCTCGAATACCCGGAAGACATTCGCCTGTACGGCGCGAGCTTCTCCACCACGTTGCCCACCGGCACGGCGTGGACCGGTGAGATCAGCTATCGCCCCAACCTGCCGATACAGGTCAACAGCACCGACCTGACCCTGGCCATGCTCAACCCGATTGCCGGCGGCGCAGCGTCACCCATAGCCACCGCGCCTGGCGCCGACAACAAGGGCTATCGGCGCAAGGAAGTGACGCAGGTCCAAAGCACCCTGACGCACTTCGTCGACCAGGTTGCGGGCGCGGATCGCCTGACACTGGTAGGCGAAGCGGCAGTGGTCCATGTCGGTGGCCTGGAGCCCCGCAGCAAGCTGCGCTACGGCCGCGACTCGGTCTATGGCCAGTATGGTTTCGGCGGCGATACCAATGGTTTCGTGACCTCGACTTCGTGGGGTTATCGCGCCCGGGCGATCCTCGATTACAACAACGTCATTGCCGGGATCAACTTCCGCCCCAACCTGTCGTGGTCCCACGACGTCTCCGGTTACGGCCCCAACGGCCTGTTCAACGAGGGCGCCAAGGCCGTCAGCCTCGGCGTCGATGCGGACTACCGCAACACCTACACCGCAAGCCTCAGTTACACCGACTTCTTCGGTGGCAACTACAACACGCTCGAGGACCGCGACTTCGTGGCGTTGAGCTTTGGCGTGAACTTCTGACCTGTCTCGAGAAGGATGATTTCCATGCGCAAGATGATTCTGCAATGCGGTGTCCTGGCCCTCGGTCTGCTGGCCGCCAACGTCATGGCCGCAGTGTCCCCGGAAGAAGCGAACAAACTTGGCACCAGTCTCACACCGCTGGGGGGCGAGAAGGCCGGCAACGCCGACGGCTCTATTCCAGCGTGGACCGGTGGCATCCCGAAAAACGCCGGCGCGGTGGACAGCAAGGGTTTCCTGGCGGACCCGTTCGCCAATGAAAAACCGCTGTTCATCATTACGGCGGCGACGGTCGACAAGTACAAGGACAAGCTCTCCGACGGGCAGATCGCGATGTTCAAGCGCTACCCCGACACCTACAAGATCCCGGTGTATCCGACCCACCGCACAGCCGCACTGCCAGCGGACATCTATGAGTCGGCCAAGCGTAGCGCGTTGAACGTTACCCCGATCAACGATGGTAACGGCCTGGCCAATTTCACCGGCAATCGCTACTACGCCTTTCCGATTCCGAAGAACGGGGTCGAGGTGATCTGGAACCACATCACCCGTTATCACGGCGGCAATCTGCGCCGCACCATCACCCAGGCAACGCCGCAGGCCAATGGCGATTTCACCGTCATCCGCTTCAAGGACGAGGTGGCCGTGCCGTCGTTGCTGGGGGATTTGAAACCGGGCAGCGATGACAACGTGCTCAACTATTTCAAGCAGGAAGTGACGGCGCCGGCGCGGCTGGCGGGTAACGTGCTGCTGGTCCACGAGACCCTCGATCAGGTCCAGGAGCCGCGCAAGGCCTGGATCTACAACGCCGGTCAGCGCCGTGTGCGGCGTGCACCGCAAGTGGCCTATGACGGCGTGGGCACCTCGTCCGATGGCTTGCGCACCACCGACAACTTCGACATGTTTTCCGGTGCGCCGGACCGCTACGACTGGAAGCTGATCGGCAAGAAGGAAATGTACATCCCGTACAACAGCTACAAACTCGACTCGCCCGACCTGAAGTATACCGATGTGATCAAGGCCGGCCATATCAACCAGGACCTGACCCGTTACGAATTGCACCGGGTGTGGGAAGTCGTCGCCACGGTCAAGCCCAACGAGCGGCACGTGTATGCCAAGCGGCACATGTACCTCGACGAAGACACTTGGCAGGTGGCGCTGGCCGATCACTATGACGGTCGCGGCCAGCTCTGGCGTGTGGCCGAAGGGCATGCGCAGTTCTATTACGATCATCAGGTGCCGGCCTATACGGTCGAAGCACTGTATGACCTGATTGCCGGTCGCTACATCGCACTGGGGATGAAGAACGAAGAGAAACGCAGCTTCGAATTCAACATCGCCGCCAAAGCCGGGGACTACACACCGGCAGCCCTGCGGAGCACGGGGGTGAGGTAATCTTCCTACAAGCTCCTACACAAAAAGGTGACTTTACGGTCACCTTTTTTATGTCTGCAAATCAGCCTGCTGAATACTTCTTCAACAAGCGCTCCGGAGGGGGCTAGGGTGGCGCCACAATTATAAAAAGGCGCACCACTATGACTGCCATGACGACGTGTCTGGACCGTCCTGGACTTCTGCCTCGCTTGTGTTCCCATCATGTGTCCCGCGCGCGATTGGTCGAGCCATTGCTGGCCTCCACGGCACGGGTGAAATTGCTTTGCGCGCCGGCCGGCAGCGGCAAGAGTGCGCTGCTTACCGAGTGCCTGTTGCGGGCGCCGACGCACTGCCGGGTGTATTGGCTGCCGTTGGCCGGCGAGTCATTGAGTGTTGCCGATTTCCGGCAGCGGCTGGCGTACGTGCTGGGGCTGGCAACGTCGGATGAGCTTGCATTGCTGGAGCATCTGGCCCGGTTGCGAACGCCAACCTGGCTGTTTATCGATGATTACTGTCGTTTTTCCCATCCTGAGCTCGACCGTCTGCTCGATCGTTTGCTGGCCCTCACAAACCCGGTGTTGAGTTGGTGGCTGGGTTCGCGCAGGCGTCCGTCCTGCAATTGGCCACGGTTGTTGCTCGATGACGAGGTGTATGAGTGCAACGGTCCGGCGCTGGCTTTTACCGAGTCTGACGTCGAGCAGTTGCTCGGCCATGTAGAGCCTTCCCAGGCGGCCAGTTTGGCCAAACGCGTCGTTCAGCGCAGCGGCGGATGGGGTGCCGGTGTGCGCATTGCCTTGCTCGAGGGTTGTCCGTGGTCTGCCGGGCAGGACAGGCAGGGGCGCTCGACGACATTGCTCGATTATCTGCAGCATGAATTGTTCAACACCTTGCCGCCGGAGTTGGTGGAGGCGTGGCAGGTGCTGGCCCATCTGCCGCGCTTCAATGCCGGACTCTGCGAGCATCTGTTCGGTGCCGGAGAGGGCGCAGGATGGTTGCAGGCCTTGCAGGAGATGGGGTGCTTTATCGAACCCTGGGAAGATTCCGCAGAATGGTTTCGTGTGTTCGTACCACTGGCCCGGGCCATGCATGACGAACAGGGAACGGTGGGGCGCTCCTGGCATCGGCGCGCGTGCCAATGGTTCTGCGCCGAAGAGGATTGGCAGGGGGCGTTCGAGCAGGCGCTGCTGGCTGAAGAGTTCGAGGTGGCGGTCAGTCTGTTGCAGCACTTTAATTTCGAGCATTTGTTCCGGCGCGAGAACGTACGTCTGTTACTGAGTCTGCATGAGCGCCAGGGGCAAGAGTTGACCCTCGGTTCGCCACAACTGGTCGGTCTGATCACGGCGGCGCTGCTGTTTGCCGGACGCTTCGACCAGGCGGCGCTGTGCATCGAACAAATGGCGCGGTTTGCTCCGCAACCGACGGCGGCATCGCAGCGGCAATTGTTGGCACGCTGGCAGGCGCAGCAAGGCTGGTTGCTGCATTTGCAGGGGCGCATGCCGGCCGCTCGCGGACATTTCGTCGAGGCATTGGCCGAACTGGCAGCAGAGGCCTGGCCGGCACGCTTGCTGTGCCTGTCCGGGCTGACCCAGCAGGCGCTGCTCAATGCCGAACTCGATGCCGCGCAGGCCCTCAATCGTGAGGCGCTGTGTCTGGCGCGGGCACAAGGTTCGTTGCTGTTCGAAGGCTTGCTCGAACTCGATCACGCACAATTGCTCGAACATCGTGGCGCTCCCCGGCGTGCCGAGAGCCTGTTGGCCGATATTCATGAATTGTTGAGCCGGCAGGCTGATCGCCCGACACCGTTGCTGGGACGTATTGCCTTGCGACGCGGGCGTCTGGCGCTGTGGCAGGGACAGGATGGAGTAGCCGCCGAGTTCTTCCAGAGCGGCCTTCAGGATTGCCTGCACAGTCAGGACAAGCGGGCATTGTACGGCTTTCTCGGGCAGGCCCAGGTAGCGGCCAACCAACGGGACTACGCCCACGCGTTTGACCGCTTGCGTGAGGCCGAGCGGTTGATGCAACAGCGACAGATTCCCGACACCGTTTATCGCAGTGCACTGCTGCAAATCAGCGGTCACTTCTGGTTGCAGCAAGGTCGACCAGAGCTGGTCCACGAAGCACTGACTCGCGTGTTGCGCCATTACCGCGGGCCTCATGCCCGGCAGGCGCCTCCGGCCACGGTGGAGCTGCTTGCGCGGGTCGAGTACCTGCTGATCATCGCCGAGACCCAACTGCAATTGACGCAGACTCCGCTGGAGCAGCTCAAGGCTTTGCTCGATCACGCGCAACAGCATGGAATGCTGGCGCTGGAAACCGAATTGCAGTTGGCCATCTGCGAAGTGGCGGACATCGTCGGCGAAACAGGCCTGGCGACCTCGGCGTTACAAGCGGGACTGGCGTTAGTGAGGCGTTGTCATCTACAGCAGGCTTTGAATGAGTTGCGGCTGCGTCAACCGACCTTGCTCGGTCGCCTGGGCGTGGACGACGAACCTGCGGCGCTTCTGGACGCCAGTCCGTTGAGCGGGCGTGAACTGGAGGTGCTCGGCCTGATCGCCCAAGGCAACTCCAATCAACAGATCGCCGAGCAGTTGTTTATCTCATTGCATACGGTGAAAACCCACGCGCGACGTATTCACAGCAAATTAGGCGTTGAACGTCGGACTCAAGCCGTGGCCACGGCGAAGAAGCTGGGCTTGATTGCGCAAGGGTAGGAGAGCCGACCAGACTTTTGACTCGATCCCTGTAGGAGCAAAGCTTGCTCGCGATGGCGTCGTTACACTCAACAATGCAGCGCCTGACACACCGTCATCGCGAGCAAGCTTTGCTCCTACAGGTCGTCAGGCAACAGGTTTGCTATCCGGCTCAAAGCCCATTCGCCAACTGACCGCCCGCGTGGCGGCCAGTAAGCGTTGCGCCGCCGGGCCATCTTCATTGGCATGAAACAGCGACGTCGGGCCAACCACTGTCAGTACGGCCACGACATTGCCCATTGCGTTGAAGACCGGCGCGGACAAGGCATCGACGCCGGGCATCAGCAAACCATGTACATGGTGCAAACCGCGTGCGCGGATCTGCTCGCACATGGCGGCATAGGTCTGCTCGTCGGCTAGCGCATGGCCTGTGTGCGCCAGCAGTTCCTGCTCGCGTAATTCAATGGTTTCGCGCTTGGGCAGATAGGCGCCAAACACCAGGCCTGTGGAAGAACTGAGCAATGGCAACACCGAGCCCAATTGGGTCACCACGGTGACCGCACGCACCGCTGGTTCGATGTGCACCACGGTCGCGCCCTGATTGCCCCACACCGCCAAAAAGCAGGTTTCGTTCAGGTCGTCGCGCAATTCGGCCAAGGGCAGGGCGGCGACTTTCAGCACGTCCATACTGTTGAGTGCCGCCAGCCCCACGCGCAAGGCCTCGCGGCCCAGCCCGTAATGGTTGGTCGCGGGATTCTGCTCGGCAAAGCCGCTGGCGATCAGGGCCTGCAAATAGCGGTGAACCTTGCTCGCCGGCATCTGCACGTGTTCCGCCAGGCGCGAGAGTGACGTCGACGGCGACAACTCGGCCAAGGCCTTGAGGATGTCGGTACCCACCTCGGCGGAGCGGACTTTCTGTTTACCGTTACTGTCGCTCGCGGGCTTTTGCATGGTGGCGCCGTCTTTCAAGGGAGGAGTTCCGGGGATGAATGGGCGTCTTTATAGCTTGACGGTCATTACCAATCAAATTACGTTATTCGTAATTGAATTACGATAAAAACAACTCCGGCGTGCCGAGACCTCTTCCGCAGAGCGACAGGCCACGGCCAACTCCCTGTTCAGGAGGCTCCATGAACCTCGATTCAACGACACCTGCACTGGCTTATCAGTCAGGCTTCGGCAACGAATTCAGCAGCGAAGCATTGCCCGGCGCACTGCCGGTCGGCCAGAACTCCCCGCAAAAGGCCCCTTACGGCCTCTACACCGAACTGTTTTCCGGTACCGCGTTCACCATGGCCCGCAGCGAAGCACGACGGACCTGGATGTACCGTATCCAGCCATCGGCCAATCACCCGGCGTTCATCAAACTCGAGCGGCAACTGGCCGGCGGGCCGTTGGGTGAAGTGACCCCCAATCGCCTGCGCTGGAATGCCCTGGATATGCCCGCCGAGCCGACGGATTTCATCGACGGCCTGGTGAGCATGGCCGCCAACTCCGGCCCGGACAAACCGGCCGGGATCAGCATCCACCAGTACCGCGCCAACCGCTCCATGGAGCGAGTGTTCTTCAATGCCGATGGCGAGATGCTGCTGGTGCCGCAGCTGGGACGGTTGCGGATTGCCACGGAATTGGGCGTGCTGGAGCTGGAACCACTGGAAATCGCCGTACTGCCACGGGGTTTGAAATTCCGCGTCGAGCTGCTCGACCCACAAGCCCGCGGCTACATCGCCGAGAACCATGGCGCGCCCCTGCGCTTGCCGGACCTGGGGCCGATTGGCAGCAACGGCCTGGCCAATCCGCGGGACTTCCTGACCCCGGTCGCCCATTACGAACACCTGGCACAACCGACCACCCTGGTGCAGAAATTCCTCGGCCAGCTGTGGGGCACCGAGCTCGATCATTCGCCGCTGAACGTGGTCGCCTGGCATGGCAACAACGTGCCGTACAAATACGACCTGCGCCGTTTCAATACGATCGGCACCGTCAGCTTCGATCATCCGGACCCGTCGATCTTCACCGTGCTGACCTCGCCGACCAGCGTCCACGGCCTGGCCAACCTCGATTTCGTGATCTTCCCGCCACGCTGGATGGTTGCCGAGAACACCTTCCGTCCACCGTGGTTCCACCGCAACCTGATGAACGAATTCATGGGCCTGATCCAGGGCGAGTACGACGCCAAGGCCGAAGGTTTCGTCCCCGGCGGCGCGTCGTTGCACAGCTGCATGAGTGCCCACGGCCCCGACGGCGAAACCTGTACCAAGGCGATCAACGCGGACCTCAAACCGGCAAAAATCGACAACACCATGGCCTTCATGTTCGAGACCAGCCAGGTGCTGCGCCCGAGCCGTTTCGCCCTCGATTGCCCGCAACTGCAAACCAACTACGACGCTTGCTGGGCCACGCTGCCCGCCACTTTCGACCCGACCCGGAGATAACCCATGACGCAGACTTCCATCACTCGCAGCTGGGTCGCTTCCGCCAACGGCCATGCCGATTTCCCGTTGCAAAACCTGCCGCTGGGTGTGTTCAGCGTGAAGGGTTCGGCGCCACGCAGCGGCGTGGCCATTGGCGAGCATATTTTTGACCTGGAAGCCGCACTTGAAGCCGGCCTGTTCGACGGTGTGGCAAAAAACGCCGTCGAAGCCACCCGTGGGGGTCAGTTGAATGCGTTTTTCGAGCTGGGCCGCGAGGCGCGTGTTGCCCTGCGTGAACGCTTGCTGGAATTACTGAGCGAAGGCAGCACCCTGCACGGCAAGATCGAAGCCCAGGGCGCAAAATTGCTGCCACTGGCGGCGAATTGCGAGATGCACCTGCCGGCGAAAATCAACGATTACACCGACTTCTATGTCGGCATCGAGCACGCGCAGAACGTCGGCAAACTGTTCCGCCCGGACAATCCGTTGCTGCCGAACTACAAGTACGTGCCGATCGGTTACCACGGCCGCGCCTCGACCATTCGCCCGTCCGGCACCGACGTGCGCCGTCCCAAAGGCCAGACCTTGCCGGCTGGCCAGACCGAGCCGACCTTTGGTCCGTGCGCTCGCCTGGATTACGAACTGGAGCTGGGCATCTGGATTGGCCAGGGCAACGACATGGGCGACTCGATTGCCATTGGCGACGCCGCCGATCACATCGCCGGTTTCTGCCTGCTCAACGACTGGTCGGCGCGGGACATCCAGGCCTGGGAATATCAGCCGCTGGGGCCGTTCCTGTCGAAGAGTTTCATCACCAGCATTTCGCCATGGGTGGTGACCGCCGAAGCCCTGGAGCCGTTCCGTCGTGCCCAGCCTGCGCGCCCGGAAGGTGATCCGCAGCCGTTGCCGTACCTGTTCGACAAACGCGATCAGGCCGCCGGCGCCTTCGACATCGAACTGGAAGTGCTGTTGCTGACCGAAGCCATGCGCGAGCAGAATCTGCCGGCCCATCGCCTGACCCTGAGCAATTCCAAACACATGTACTGGACCGTGGCGCAAATGGTCGCGCACCACAGCGTCAATGGCTGCCAGTTGCAGGCGGGTGACCTGTTTGGTTCTGGCACGTTGTCGGGGCCGCAAAGCGGTCAGTTCGGCAGCCTGCTGGAAATCACCGAGGGCGGCAAAAAACCGATCGAGCTGGCGTCGGGCGAGGTGCGCAAGTTCCTTGAAGACGGCGATGAAATCATCCTGCGTGGCCGTTGCAACCGCGAGGGATTTGCCTCCATCGGCTTCGGCGAATGCCGTGGCAAAGTGTTGCCGGCGCGCTAAGGAGAACGGGTCATGGAACTCTATACCTACTATCGTTCCACCTCGTCTTACCGGGTGCGCATCGCGCTGGCGTTGAAGGGGCTGGATTACCAGGCGCTGCCGATCAACCTGATCGCGCCGCCCGGTGGCGAGCACCGCCAGCCACCGTATCTGGCCATCAACCCGCAAGGCCGTGTACCGGCCTTGCGCACCGATGAGGGCGAGTTGCTGATCCAGTCACCGGCGATTATCGAGTACCTCGAAGAACGTTATCCACAGGTGCCATTGCTGTCCAAAGACCTCGCCGCCCGCGCCCACGAGCGCGGCGTGGCGGCGGTGATCGGCTGTGATGTGCATCCGCTGCATAACGTCAGTGTGCTCAACCGGCTGCGTCAGTTGGGCCAGGATGAAGCGCAGGTGGTCGAGTGGATCGGCCACTGGATCAGCCAGGGGCTGACGGCGGTGGAGCAGTTGATCGGTGATGAGGGATATTGCTTTGGTCCGCAGCCGGGGTTGGCGGATGTGTACCTGATACCGCAACTGTACGCGGCCGAACGCTTCAGCATTTCCCTGGAAGCCTGGCCGCGGATTCGTCGTGTGGCGACGCTGGCCGCAGCACACCCGGCATTCGTCACGGCGCATCCCGCGAATCAACCCGACACCCCATAGCAACCACATACCAACCCCTGTGGGAGCGAGCCTGCTCGCGAAAGCGGTGTGTCAGTCACGCCAATTTTGGATGTGACTCCGTCTTCGCGAGCAGGCTCGCTCCCACAGGGGAGCTGTGTTTAGTGGACGATGGAGTTGGGCGGCAAATGCCCCAGCCGCTCGGTCAGGCGTATCCGCTGAATCGGATCGTCGCTGAGCAGCAAGGCATGTTCCAGGTCGAAGCGCTCGGCGTTCGGGCAATCCAGCCGTTGGTAGAGGCTGGCCCGGGCCAGGTAGTCGGCAGCGGTGCCGTTGCCCAGTTCCAGCACGCGTTCGGCGTCGATAAGGGCCCCGATGTAGTCGTCGTTGGAAAGGTGCAACTGACGCAGGTTGCGCGACAGGCGTTGCAGCATCTGTACGGGCTCGGCGGTGACCAGGTGTTCGGCGCTGAGCTTCAGGTTCGGGCCGTACTGGCGTTGCAGCAGTTCCCGGCAATCGTTGGGGTAGAGACGACGGCCGCCGCAGGGATCGAGCAGATGGTCGGCACCCGGTACGCGCAGTAGAAAATGTCCGGGGAAGTTGACCCCGACCAAAGGGATTTCCAGGCCTCTGGCCAATTCCAGCGCAATCAGACCCAAGGCCAGGGGTTGTCCACGTCGGCGTTCCAGCACGCGATTGAGCAGCGCCACTTGCGGGCGCAAGGGCGTGAAGTCGTCCTGGGCGAACCCCAGGTCATTCATGCGCCGCAGCAGCGGTTGCGCCAATTCGCTCACCGGCAGCATGGGCAGGCTGCCACTGATCCGCTGCTGCAGAGACTTGAAGTCCACCAGCAGCGATTCGAGGTTCATCTCGCTGTCATGTTCAGCGGCAATCCACAGTGCCGCCTCGAACAGCGCGGGCGGTGATCGTTGCAGACAGGCAAAAAACGATTGTCGCGGGGTCATCAAAATCTCCGGGCAATGCCTCGTTTTAGCCCCGTCTCTGCCATTCGTCCAGTGCTCCACAAGGGGGTGTGGCGGTTATTTCCGAATGTCTGAATAGACGATCTGTTTATTCCGGCGCGCTTCTGCAATTTTTGTGCGCAAGCCTATACTGGCGACTACAAGAAGTGATTCGGGAGCCTTACGATGTTCGCTCTCATGCAAAGCACTCGCCTTGAATCGCTGCATCTGAGCGTCGACCCGGCCACCGGGTTGAAGGCGGTCATTGCCATTCATAACAGTCGCCTGGGGCCTGCCCTGGGTGGTTGTCGTTACCTTGCCTACCCCAGCGACGAGTCCGCGGTCGAGGATGCCGTGCGCCTTGCCCAGGGCATGAGTTACAAGGCCGCACTGGCCGGCCTGGCCCAGGGCGGTGGCGTAGCGGTCATCATTCGCCCCGTTCACGTGGCCAATCGCGCGGCGCTGTTCGAAGCCTTCGGACGCTGCATCAATCAGCTCGACGGGCGCTACATCACTGCCATCGACAGCGGTACTTCGGTGGCGGACATGGATTGCATCGCCCAGCAAACCCAACACGTCACCAGCACCACGTCAGCGGGCGACCCTGCTCCCCACGCGGCGATGGGCGTGTTCACCGGCATTCGCGCCACCGCCATGGCGCGGTTGGGCAGCGACAATCTCGAAGGTTTGCGCGTGGCCATTCAGGGCCTGGGCAATGTGGGTTATGCGCTGGCGGAACAGCTGCATGCGGCCGGTGCTGAACTGCTGGTCAGCGACATCGACCACGGCAAGGTGCAACTGGCGATGGAGCAACTCGGCGCCCACCCCATTGCCAACGATGCACTGCTCAGCACGCCTTGCGATATTCTGGCGCCGTGTGGCCTGGGGGGCGTGCTCAACAGCCATAGCGTGACGCAATTGCGCTGCGCGGCGGTGGCGGGTTCGGCGAACAACCAGCTGACTCATCTGGACGTTGCCGATCTGCTGGAACGGCGGGGCATTTTGTATGCACCGGATTACGTGATCAATGCCGGCGGCCTGATCTATGTTTCACTCAGGCATCGGGGTGAAGCGTTGGCGACCATCACGGCGCATCTGTCGAAAATCAGCTCGCGGCTGACCGAAGTCTTCGCCCATGCCCAAGCGGAGAAGCGCTCGCCGGCAAGGGTGGCGGACGAGTTGGCGGAGAAGGTGTTGTATCGGTGAAGCAGCGCTTTTTCATCAAGCATTAAAAAGGCCCTGAGTCATTCGACTCAGGGCCTGTTCAATTCGGCTGTCACTTATTTTGCTGCTTTGGTGGCCTTGGCTGGCTTGGCCGGGGCAATCGACTCAACAACCGCCTCTTCAACAGGCGCCGCCACTTCAACCGGTTGCGGGACTTCGACGGGCGCGCTGAGCAACTCGGACAAGGCGTCCGGCTGGCTCTTGAATGCCTTGGCAAACACATCGCGATTCTTCGCCATGTAGATCCCGGCTTCTTCCACTTGCTGTTCGGTCAGGGACGGAACGGCTTTTTGCAACACTTCAGCCAGCAACTCGGCCAGCTCGAGCATTTTGTCATGACGGTCAGCTTCGGCTTTATCCATGAACAAGCGCTCCAGATCTCGGCTGCTGCGGTATACCACTTCGACGGCCATTCACCACCTCACATGCCTTCACATTTGGTTGTCTGATTCGACTACTGTATTTATATACAGCTAAAAGGATAAGCGAATCGCTGGAGTTTGGGTAGTGGCTTTTTAATGTAGACCGGATTTGTGGTTTGTCATTGGCTTGTGGGAGCAAGGCTTGCCCGCGATGGCGTCCTTCAAGCCACCAAAGTGCCTCATCTCAATCGGCCATCATCTCACCCATAAGCCACTGGCCTTGTTTCTGCATGCAGAACAATCGTCACGTCCAACCCGCATTATCCGGTCGAGCCGACCTGAGGAAGCATCATCGTGAAAATCAACTGGGCCGAAAACCTGCGGCAGACCGTGCATCATCTGGCAGAGTCGCTGGGCAACCTGTTCGTCGAGACCTTTCACTACCTGGCACTGTTCGCCATCGGCGCAGTGACCGCGTGGGCGGCGGTGATGGAGTTTCTCGGGATGATCGAGCAAGGACACATCAAGATCGATGACATCCTGCTGCTGTTCATCTACCTGGAACTGGGAGCGATGGTCGGGATTTATTTCAAGACCAACCACATGCCGGTGCGCTTCCTGATCTATGTGGCGATCACCGCACTGACACGCCTGCTGATTTCCAACGTGTCGCACCATAACCCGCCGGACCTGGGGATCATTTACCTGTGCGGCGGGATTCTGCTGCTGGCGTTTGCGATTCTGGTAGTGCGTTACGCGTCTTCGCAATTTCCGTCGGTGAAGATTGAAAACCCGCACCGCAAGACCGGTGCGGGCTCCAGTGAACATCCGGAAGTAGAAAAGGGCGAGATTTAAAGGCCCAAGGCAGGTCGGTGCCGGCCTTTGGCAGGTGGAGGCGGCGGGTTGCGCGTGCCGCCATCGGTCATGGCTTCGAGGATGGCCACCGCGCTGTGGCCCTGTTCGATGGCGATGCCGAACTGAATGCTTTGCACCAGGCGTTTGAGGCGCTCGGGGTCATTGCGTTGTTCGGCGCTGATCATGCGCTTTGCGACTACGTGGCCACAGTTGGACAGGGTCAGCATGATGCTGCCGTCCAGACCCTGAATGCTCAGGTTGATCTGATAGTCCGCTGCAAAGGCATCGGTAATGAGCTGAAAGGGGTTGTCCATGATGCGTCACCGCCTGATTGAACGTGCAATTGTTGACCGGTCGGGATCGGGATTAGTTCGCCACACCAGACCATCGGCCATTCCATGGCCACATCGCCATCAATGCTTGCATCAGGGATAAAGCAAGGGGCATGCCGGATAGATTTTCGGACAATGCTCGCGGCCTGCAAAACCAGTGGGAGCGAGCCTGCTCGCGATAGCGGACTGTCAGCCAAGCAAAGTTGACTGTGCAGCTGTCATCGCGAGCAGGCTCGCTCCCACAGGCCCGCATTATTTTTGCCTGCCCGTTTCAGGGCAATTAAATCCGACGTGCCTCCAAACCGGTCAGCATTCCACCCAACTCACCGCCAGGCCACCCCGTGACGTTTCCTTGTATTTGTCGTGCATGTCGGCGCCGGTATCGCGCATGGTGCGGATCACCCGGTCCAGGGAAATGAAGTGTTTACCATCGCCGCGCAGGGCCATTTGCGTGGCATTGATCGCCTTCACCGCGGCAATCGCATTGCGTTCGATGCACGGCACTTGCACCAGCCCGCCCACCGGGTCGCAAGTCAGGCCAAGGTTGTGTTCCAAGCCGATTTCCGCGGCGTTTTCCAATTGCTCCGGTGTGGCGCCCAGCACCTCTGCCAGGCCGGCGGCAGCCATGGCGCAGGCCGAGCCGACTTCACCCTGGCAGCCGACCTCGGCACCGGAGATCGAGGCGTTTTTCTTACAGAGAATGCCGACAGCCGCCGCGCCCAAAAAGAACGCCACCACGTCATCGTCCGACGCGTCCGGATTGAATTTCATGTAGTAGTGCAGCACGGCCGGAATGATCCCCGCCGCACCGTTGGTCGGTGCGGTGACCATGCGACCGCCCGCGGCGTTTTCTTCGTTCACCGCAAGGGCGAACAGATTGACCCACTCCATGGCCGACAGGGTCGAGGTGATGACGTTCGGCTTGCCGATTTCCAACAGGCTGCGGTGCAATTTCGCCGCGCGACGCGGCACATTCAGACCACCGGGCAGGATGCCTTCGTGGTGCAAACCCTGCTCGACGCACTCGCGCATCACCGACCAGATGTGCAGCAGGCCTGAACGGATTTCTTCGTCACTGCGCCAGGCCCGTTCGTTGGCCATCATCAATTCGGAAACCCGCAAGCCGTGCCGGTTGCACAGCTGAAGCAATTCGACGGCGCTGGAGAAGTCGTACGGCAACACCACGTCGCTCGCCGGGGGAATCCCGGACTCGGCTTCGGCCGCTTCGATGATGAACCCCCCGCCTATCGAGTAGTAGGTTTGCTCGAACAGCTCGCCGGTTTCGCCGAAGGCTGTCAGGGACATGGCGTTGGGGTGGTAGGGCAGACTCTCGTCGAGCAACAGCAGGTCACGCGTCCAGTCGAAGGCAATCGTCACCTGGCCGGCCAGGGACAGTTCGGCGGTTTCGCGCAGGGTGTGGATTCGGTCGTCGATGGTGGTGGGATCGATTCGATCCGGCCACTCGCCCATCAAGCCCATGACACAGGCGCGGTCGGTGGCGTGACCGACGCCGGTTGCCGACAGGGAGCCATACAGTCGGATTTCTACGCGCCGCACGTCAGACACCAAACCCTGATCGACCAGCGCCTGGGCGAAGGTCGCCGAAGCGCGCATCGGGCCAACGGTATGAGAGCTGGACGGGCCGATGCCGACTTTGAATAGATCGAAAACACTGATAGCCATGCTAAAGCCTATTCCCGCAATGGAGGATGAATCGCTGCCATTTTTGTAGGACAAGCGCACTATCAGCGATACTGCCAACCTCGGTCCTACGTGACCAACGAAACTTCCTAAGACAGCCTTTAGCAGGACTAAACGATGAGCCGTCAATTACACGCCCAGACTTATGTGTGGCTGCAGGTGTTTTCCTGTGCCGCCCGGCACTTGTCGTTCACCCGCTGCGCCGAAGAGCTGCACATCACACCGGGGGCGGTCAGCCAGCAGATCCGTCAACTGGAGGAACGCCTGGGTTTTCGCCTGTTTCATCGGCGTGCCCGGGGCGTGGAGTTGAGTGCCGAAGGCCAGCGACTGGCCATCACGGTCAACGAAGCCTACGGCAGCATCGACGCGGAATTGCGCCGACTGGACGCGGGCATGATCAGCGGGACACTGCGGGTGCGATCTATTCCGTCGTTCCTGAGCAAATGGCTGACCCCACGCCTGCCGCGCTTGCAGCAACGTTTTCCGGACATCCAGTTGCGCCTGGTGGCGGAGGACAGCAGCGTGCCGTTGCATGAGGGCGACTTCGATCTGGCCATCGACCTGAACGACGGCAGCTACCCCGGACTGTTATCCACAGCCTTGCTCGATGAACAGATTTTTCCGGTGTGTGCACCGGGCCTGTTGCGCGGTCGTCCTCCGCTGCATGGCCCCGCCGACCTGATGCATTTCCCGCTGCTACATGACATCACTGCCTGGCGCGGTAGCTACGAATATGCGGAATGGGAGTTCTATCTCAACGCCATAGGTTTTGAAGGCGCGGATGTGCGGCGCGGGCACACGTTCAATCGCAATCACCTGACCATCGAGGCGGCCATCGCCGGAATGGGCGTGGCGATTGCCCGGCGAACGCTGTTGAACGACGAGCTGGAGCGGGGAGCGCTGATCGTGCCGTTTGGCCTGGCGGTGCCCAATCACAAACGCTACATGCTGCTCTATGCGCCGGGTGCGCTGAGCCATCCGGGCGTACGTGCGGTGCATGACTGGCTGGTGGAAGAGGCGGGGATTTTTCGCGGTCTGCACCCGCTTGGGGAGCGGCAAATGTGAGAATTTGTGACAGAGGGGCGGGGCGAATCAACTCCCGACCTTAACAGCGCTTTTACCGGTTGTCCGGCTTTTTTTGCGATTACAAAATTATCTTTTTTCAGGGGTTGAATTGTTCAGCGTACAGACCGATTGTGTAACCAAGAGGTCACGGTGACGACGCCCAAGGGCTTAGCTGACCGGCCTCTCGCGAGCTAGCTGAAATAAGGGATGAACTATGCAAATCCAAGTCAATAGCGATAACCATATTCAAAGCAGTAAACGACTGGAGGAGTGGGTACGAACCACCATTGAGAGCACGCTCGAACGTTATGAGGAGGACTTGACCCGAGTCGAAGTTCACCTGCGGGACGAGAACGGCGACAAGCCCGGTCCCCACGATTTACGCTGCCAGCTGGAAGCGAGGCCAAAAGGCCACCAACCGATTTCTGTCACCCATAAAGCCGCCAACCTGGAACTGGCGATAGACGGGGCTGCCGAGAAGCTCGAGCATGCACTTGAACACCTGTTCGGCAAATTGCGCGGAAAACCACGCGCCGCCGTGGTCCCGTTCGAGCGCAGAGCTCACGCGGATGTGCTGCTGGAAGAAGAGTTTCTTGAAAACGAGCAGGCTGCGCAAAACGCCTGAAGCCTGATTCACCTTCCCAATGAAAACGGGCCTGCATTGCAGGCCCGTTTTATTTCCGGTGTCACCGATGCCCTGTAGGAGCCGGCTTGCTGGCGAAGGCGGTGCATCAATCAACATTGATGACGCCTGACACACCGCCATCGCCAGCAAGCCGGCTCCTACAGGTTTGCATTAATGATCTTTTGCGCATGAGAATATTTATCATTAGTATTGCGCCTCGCTGACCAGCCCGATTGCCCTTTGCGCAGTACTGAACCGATGATCACGAGTCCCCCCGAACCCCACGATCTTGCGCACGACGAACCGCGCGGCGATCGTGCGCATTTTCTCCAGGTATTCCTGTCGCAACGGTCGCAAATGGAAGCGCTGGTCAATCGCCGCGTCGGTTGCCGGGCGACGGCAGCGGACCTGGTGCAGGACTTGTTCCTGCGTTTCTGGCGGCGGCCGCTGGTGCAGGTCGAGGAACTCAGCACCTACCTGTTGCGTTGCGCCGGCAACATCGCCATCGATCACTTGCGCAGTGAAGGCACGCGCGCCCGGGCCAGCGAAGGCTTGATGGTGGAACCATCCGACGGTGTCGGCAGTGAGCCGCAAGCGGCGCTGGAGGCGGGCAACGATTTACGGCATGTCGAAGCCGCGTTGCGCGCCTTGCCTGAACGCACGCGGCAGATTTTTTTGCTCAACCGCATCCATGGCCGCAAGTACGCCGAAATCGCCAAGGCCATGGGCCTGTCCCAAAGCGCCGTGGAAAAACATATGATGCGCGCACTCGAAGCCTGCAAGGCCAGCCTTCGGGAACCGGAACCGCGTACGCCAGGGAAAGCACCGTGAACAACTTTCAAACCGTCACTCCGACGCCCGCTCAAGAGCAGGCCGCGTTGGCCTGGCTGAGCCTGTTGCATGACCAGCCGAGCAGTGGCGACCAAGCCACCTTCAGCCAATGGTTGAAGGCTGACCCGGCCCATGCCGAGGCCTATGCCCGCGCGCAAGTGCTGTGGGAGTTGAGCGAAGTGCCGGCGCGCACCCTGGCCGATGAAGACGCCTTGGCCTTGCAGCGTTACCTCAATGCAATGAATCGCTCGCGCCGCCACAGCGTCAGGCGCTGGTCCGGGGCGCTGGCGATGGCCGCTTGCCTGGTGCTGATGATCAGCCTCGGCACCGGTTGGCAGCCGTCGCGCTGGGTTGATGACCTGGGCGCCGAT
Organism: Pseudomonas sp. WPR_5_2; assembly: GCF_003634475.1. Lineage (NCBI taxonomy): Bacteria > Pseudomonadati > Pseudomonadota > Gammaproteobacteria > Pseudomonadales > Pseudomonadaceae > Pseudomonas > Pseudomonas sp. WPR_5_2. Next base: position 218,418 of record NZ_RBLA01000007.1, read on the forward strand.
TATGTCTCGGCACCGGGGGAAATCCGCACCGTCACCCTGGCCGATCAGTCACAAGTCACCCTCGATGCCGACAGTGCCATCGCCGTGGATTTCAGTCGTGGTGAACGGCATGTGCAGGTGCGTCGCGGTGCCGGTTTCTTCAGCGTGACCCACACGGGCGAGCCGTTCGTGGTCGACGCCGAAAAGGGCCAGGCGCGGGTGCTGGGCACGCAGTTCGAAGTGCGCCTGCAGCCCCACGGCGCGCAGGTCACGGTATTGTCCGGTCGCGTCGCCGTGACGGCGGATAAAGACGCCACGCAGCAAATCCTCACCGCCGGCCAGCAAGTGGCCTATGGCGAAGGCACGGCGCAACCTTTACACGCGGTGGACAGTGAAGCGCAACTGGCGTGGCGCCAGGGTTGGCTCAACTACTACAAGGCGCCGTTGGCTGACGTGGTGCAGGACCTCGGCCGGTATTACCCGGGAAGGATCGTGCTGCTCAACGATGAACTGGGCAAGCGACGGGTCAGTGGCAGTTTCCCGAGCAAGAACCCGCAGGCGGTGTTGGGTTCGTTGCAAGGGGTGTTGGGGTTTGAGCAGCATCAGGTGTTGGGGCATCTGATTATTTTGCGTTGAAGCCGCCGGCCTCTTCGCGGGCAAGTCGGAACGCCGCCCGCTCGCTCCCACAGGATTGGGGGGGATCCTGTGGGAGCAAGGCTTGCCCGCGATGGGGCCAGATCAGGCGCCACATCCTTCAAGAAAAAATATTTTCAAATTTTTGCTGAGGTAAAACCGAACGCCATCCGTGTAGTGACTGAAACTGCGAGTCATTCGCATCCGTTGCGGTTCTACACAGGTCATGAGTCATGAAGTCCAGGGCAAAATCGGGTTCGGTCAAACAATGGTTGGGTGTTTCTGCCTTGAGCTTTTCGGCGTTGGCATTGCTGCCGCCGAGCGTGGCGATGGCCGCTGAGTCTGGCGGTAGCCAGCAGCGTGAGCAGTTCAGTTTTTCGATGGCCGCCAAACCCCTGCCCCAGGCCTTGAGCGATTTCAGTCGGGTGACCGGCATCAGCGTCGTCTACACCGATGAAGCGCCCTACGGTCTCAACGCGCCCGCCGTGAATGGCCAGATGAGCGCCGAACAGGCACTGCAGCGTTTGCTCGGCGGTTCGGGTTTAACCTTCCGTCGTACCGACGGCCACACCATGGCACTTGAGCCGCAGCCTACCGAAGGCGCCTTGAACCTGGGCGCGACCAACATCACGTCGGTGATGGACGAATCGACCAGCTACCAGCCACCGCCCGTCAGTTCGGTCATGCGCTCCTCGACCCCCATTCAGGAAATTCCGCAAACCATCAACGTGGTCGCGGCCCAGGTCATTCGCGATCAGGCGCCGCGCAATCTGGATGATGCCCTGGCCAACGTCAGCGGCATCACCCAGGGCAATACCCTGGGCAGCACCCAGGACTCGGTCATGACTCGCGGTTTCGGGGATAACCGCAACGGCTCGATCATGCGCGACGGCATGCCGATCGTGCAGGGTCGCGGCATGAACGCCACCGTGGATCGGGTCGAGGTGCTCAAGGGGCCCGCCTCGCTGCTCTACGGAATTCAAGACCCGGGCGGCGTGGTGAACATGGTCAGCAAGAAGCCGGAGCTTGAGCAGTACAACGCCATGACCCTGCGTGGCTCGACCTATGGCGAAGGCAAGAACGGCAGCGGTGGCACCTTCGACAGCACCGGCGGGCTGGGGGATTCCGGCCTGGCTTATCGCATGGTGCTGGACCATGAAGACGAAGATTACTGGCGCAATCTCGGTGTTCATCGCGAGAGCCTGGTGGCACCCTCCCTGGCCTGGTTCGGCGAAAGCACAAAGTTGCTGTTCGCCTATGAGCACCGTGAATTCCTGACCCCGTTCGACCGTGGCACGCTGATCGACCCTCGTGACAATCATCCTCTGAGCATCTCGCGCGAAGAACGCCTGGATGAACCGTTCAACAACATGGAAGGGCGCTCCGACCTCTATCACTTCGAGGCCGACCACGAGCTCAACGACAACTGGAAAGCCCACTTCGGCTACAGCTGGAACCGCGAAACCTACGACGCCAGCCAGGTGCGTGTGACGGCCATCGACACCAACAAAGGCACGCTGACCCGTAGCATGGACGGTACCCAGGACGCGATCAGCACCGACCGCTTCACCACCGCCAGTCTCGAAGGCAACGTGAATGTGCTGGGCATGCAGCATGACCTGTTGATAGGCGTCGATGACGAGTACCGCAAGATCTTCCGTGAAGACCTGATTCGCCAGAAAAGCCTGACCAACTTCAGCTACATCAATCCGGTGTATGGCCGTGAAGTGCCGGGCACTACCGTCAGTGCAGCCGACAGCGCGCAGACCGATGAACTGCGCAGCGACTCGATCTTCCTGCAAGACTCCATTCACCTCACCGACCAGTGGATTCTGGTGGCGGGCGGGCGTTTCCAGGCGTACGACCAGTACGCCGGCAAAGGCGTGCCATTCCACGCCAACACCGACAGCAACGGGCAGAAATGGGTGCCGCGCGCGGGCCTGGTGTATCGCTACACCGATGCGTTGTCGTTCTACGGCAGCTACACCGAATCGTTCAAACCCAACTCGACCATTGCACCGTTGAGCGGCAGCACCACTGTGCTGGACGGCAGCATCGCGCCGGAAGAAGCCAAGTCCTGGGAGCTGGGCGCCAAGCTGGATCTGCCGGGTCGTGTGACGGGCAATATCGCCTTGTTCGACATCAAGAAGCGCAATGTACTGGTGGCCAACGCCGAAGGCCCAACGACGGTTTACAGCGCGGCCGGTGAAGTGCGTTCCCGTGGTCTTGAAGTGGATTTGAGCGGCCAGCTCACCGATCGCTGGAGCATGATCGGCAGCTACGCCTACACCGATGCCGAGGTCACCGAAGACCCGCTTTACGAGGGCAAGAAATTGCAGAACGTCGCCAGGAACAGTGGCTCGCTGTCGGCGGTTTATGACTTCGGTAACGTCGTCGGTGGCGATCAACTGCGGGTCGGTGCGGGGGCGCGTTATGTCGGTGAACGGGAGGGCAATGCGGTCAATGATTTCGACCTGCCGGCCTACACCGTGGCCGATGCGTTTGCCACTTACGACACCCAGCTTGACGGGCAGAAAGTCAAATTCCAGCTCAACGTGAAGAACCTGTTCGATCAAACGTACTACACCTCTGCGGCGAGTCGGTTCTTCGTATCGATGGGCGATTCGCGGCAGGTGATCGTGTCGAGCACTTTGGTGTTCTGATCAAAGACTGCATTATCGTTCATCGCTGGCAAGCCAGCTCCCACAAATCCTGTGGGAGCTGGCTTGCCAGCGATGGCGGCGTGACTGGCGCCGAAAATCTCCGGTCTACCGTAGAAACGCCTGGCGATATTCGCCGGGCGTTCCTCCCAACGTCTGCCGGAACCGGTTGGTAAAGTGACTGGCACTGGCGAACCCGCAAGCCAATGCAATCTCCCCCAATGGTTGCGATGTCGTGCGCAGCAAATCCCGCGCCCGGCTCAAGCGGCGTGCCAATACATATTGATGCGGCGGCAAGCCGAAGCTTTCGCGGAACATCCGCGCAAAGTGGTATTCCGACAACGCGCACAGCGCCGCCAATTGCCCCAGGCTGATGGCGTCGGCCAGGTGGCCGTCGATGTATTCCACCAACAACCGCCGTTGATGCGCTGCCAGGCCACCCTTGAGGCGCAAGTCCGGACGGGTGCTGACCTGGCTGAGCAGCGCATGGCTGAGCATTTCGTGGGCCAGGCTGCTGGTGAGCAGGCGTTCACCCGGTTCGTCCCAGTTGAGGGCGATCAACTGTCGAAAACGCGACGCCTGCTGTGGGTCCTCCAGAAAGGTTTGCTCGCGCAACTGCAATTCCCGCGGCTCACGATCGAGCAGCGTGACGCAGCCAAGGGCAAATTGTTCGGGGCTGAAATACAGGTGAGCCAGGCGAATGTCACCGTTGATGACCCAGCCGGACTGATGATCGGCGGGCAGGATGCACAGTTTGTCCGGGCCACCCTTGGTGCCGGGCTGGTCGCGGCGAAAGGTGCCGGTGCCACCGGCGATGTAGCACGACAATGTGTGGTGGCTCGGCGCTTCGTAGTCCTGGGCATCGTGATGGTTGCTCCACAAGGCCGCAGACAGGCCGTCACCGAGCTCGGCGCTGTGCTCCAGGCGAGCATTGGGCGAGCGGTTGAGGGCTTGAAAGACTTGTAGGGTTTCCAGTGCGGCCATGATCGTTGCTCGTTAACACCTGCATCCAACGCCCTGCATCCTACTCCGTAGACGTTCGCCTGCCAGCCTGTCGCGCGACAAAAGCGCAAGTTTATGCAAGTGCGCCAAGGCCCGGCGCCGGACACTGGGCACCTATCGAGGAGCCTTTGCCATGAACCTTTCTTTGTACCTGCTGACCGTGCTGATCTGGGGCACCACCTGGATTGCCCTGAAATGGCAACTGGGCGTGGTGGCGATCCCCGTGTCGATTGTCTATCGCTTCGGTCTCGCGGCGTTGGTGCTGTTCGCGATGCTTCTGCTCAGCCGGCGTCTGCAAGTGATGAACCGGCGCGGGCATCTGATTTGCCTGGCGCAGGGGTTGTGCCTGTTTTGCGTCAATTTCATGTGTTTCCTGACCGCCAGCCAGTGGATTCCCAGCGGTCTGGTCGCCGTGGTGTTCTCCACCGCTACTTTGTGGAATGCCCTCAATGCGCGGGTGTTCTTCGGCCAGAAAATCGCCCGCAATGTGCTGATGGGCGGCGCGTTGGGCTTGCTCGGCCTGGGCCTGTTGTTCTGGCCGGAGCTGGTCGGCCACACTGCCAGCCCGCAAACCTTGCTGGGCCTGGGCCTGGCCCTGTGCGGCACCTTGTGCTTCTCGGCGGGCAACATGCTTTCGAGCCTGCAGCAGAAAGCCGGACTCAAGCCGCTGACGACCAACGCCTGGGGGATGGCTTACGGCGCGGCGATGCTATCGGTGTGGTGCCTGGTCAAGGGGATTCCGTTCGACGTGGAGTGGAGTGCGCGCTACATCGGTTCGCTGTTGTATTTGGTCATTCCGGGCTCGGTGATCGGCTTCACCGCGTACCTGACGCTGGTCGGTCGCATGGGGCCGGAGCGTGCCGCCTATTGCACCGTGCTGTTCCCGGTGGTGGCGCTGAATGTCTCGGCATTTGTCGAAGGCTACCAGTGGACCGCTCCGGCGCTGGTGGGACTGGTGATGGTGATGTTGGGTAATGTGCTGGTGTTCCGCAAACCCAGGGCGAGTATTAACCCGGTGGCGGGCAAGTTGGCATGAGAAACATGCTGTTTAATTATCCTTGGCTACCAGCAGAAATATCAGCCCGAGGAACATGTATTCAATGTTGCTTCTTGCCCATTCGAATGCATTGCGCTGAGCGGAGTACTCCATGTCGAACCATTCGTTGAGTATGGTGACGTATAAGGTCTGGTAAACGAAAATGGCTGTACTGAAACCAATGATGGCGAACTTCTTGGCTTCGTGGAATTCACGGCGTGGTGCAGAAAGTTTTCGGCACAGCTGATAAGTGCCTACCAGGAAACTGAAGGTGAATATGATCTCGAGGGTGATGATCGCCCAATAAAAGCGGTGATGGAAAATCATGGAAGTGACGGCTCTGTATCGACGGGAATCATTACCTGTTGTGTCGCTCATGCTGATGATTCGCCCGATATAGTCGGAGTACGCCGCGTAGTCAGTGAAGTTGTTGGTGAGCGTCATCAGTCCGAAAAGAGCCGCCATCAGGACGACCAGTATTTTGCTCCGCCTGATAACGCCGGCAGTGGTGAAGTTGTTCATGCCAATACGCTCCGAGTGCACGTCAGTGCTTTTTTGTCGTCGGAGTTTATCGGCGTTTTTTTGTAAAGTGGCCGGGCACTGAGTTGCGAGTTATGTCGTTACTTGCGCTTCAATAAAGTGTGTTTACAAGCGGCACGCCGAGCAAGGCGTGCCGCGGTTCAATCAACCTTTCCAGACCTGCGGATTGACCAGATCCTGCGGACGTTCGCCCAACAAGGCGCTGCGCAAGTTGCTCAGGGCGCGGTTGGCCATCGCTTCACGGGTTTCATGGGTGGCCGAGCCGATGTGCGGCAAGGTCACGGCGTTTTTCAGCTGGAACAGCGGCGATTCTGCCAGTGGTTCTTTTTCGTACACATCCAGCCCGGCACCGCGAATCCGGTTGCTTTGCAGCGCTTCGATCAGTGCCGGCTCATCCACCACCGGGCCGCGCGAGATATTGACCAGGATGGCGCCTGGTTTCATCAACGCCAGTTCGCGATGGCTGATCAGGTGTCTGGTTTTCTCGCTGAGCGGCACCACCAGGCACACGAAGTCGGCTTCTGCCAGCAATTCATCCAGAGTACGGAACTGCGCACCGAGCTCCTGTTCCAGCTCGGTCTTGCGACTGTTACCGCTGTAGATGACCGGCATGTTGAAGCCCAGGCGGCCACGGCGGGCAATGGCTGCACCGATGTTGCCCATGCCGACGATGCCCAGGGTCTTGCCATGGACATCGCAACCGAACAACGGTGCGCCGACGGTGGCTTTCCATTGCCCGGCCTTGGTCCAGGCATCGAGTTCGGCTACGCGGCGGGCACTGCTCATCAACAGGGCGAAGGCCAGGTCGGCGGTGCTTTCGGTGAGCACGTCGGGGGTGTTGGTCAGCATGATCCCGCGTTCGCTCAGGTACGCCACGTCATAGTTGTCATAGCCCACCGAAACGCTGGACACCACTTCCAGTTTGGCCGCGCTCTCCAGTTGCGCACGACCGAGTTTGCGACCGACGCCAATCAAGCCGTGGGCGTGGGGCAGGGCTTCGTTGAACTGGGCATTGATGTCGCCGTTTTTCGGATTCGGCACGATGACGTCGAAGTCTTGTTGCAGGCGTTCGACCATTTCAGGTGTGACGCGGCTGAAGGCGAGGACGGTTTTTTTCATGGATGCAGGCTCGTCGGTGCGGAGGAGAATGCTGAGCACGCTAACATTCTTGCCGGGATTTGTGCGAGTCGCTTAACAGCAGCTTGCGGCGCTTCATCCAGTTATACTGCCGCCTTTCGCGGCTCGCTGACCGGGCCCGACACATAACGCATCACCCGGAGCTTTCATGACTTCCCCGAAACAACCGCCGGTCGCCGACACCTTGAGCGACGAACAGGCAGAGCTGCCAGACAGCGTCGACTCCAGCGCCGATGGCGAAACCAAAGCCGCGATCCCTGCGTTCAAGTTCCCGTTCAAACCGGGAGAGCTGGCAGGCGCCAAAGGCTCCAACCAGCCGTGGTACAAGAACGGCGCCAAGAACGGTCACACCAAGACGCCAGGCATGGCGCCGCCGGGGACTCGGCGGTCGATGGGCAAGCGTTAAGCCCCAGTTTTTGTAGCGCCTGTGCGGGCCTCATCGCGAGCAGGCTCGCTCCCACAGTGGATCTGCGTTGCACACACAATCTGTGTTCACTGAAGATCCCTTGTGGGAGCGAGCCTGCTCGCGAAGGGGCCATCACAGGCAACACACTTTTTGGATCAGGCCGCCCGCAACGAAATGAATCCATAGTTCACAGGCGCATCCGTCACCACCTGTGCCCCTGCCGCCAAAACCTGCCCGGCAATATCCTCACCCGAAACATGAAACAGCCACTCGCTGCTCCACTGCGGCAATGTCTGGCCGTTCAGTTCATCGAAGATCCTGGCGAATTCGTTCATATCCGGTAGATAAGCGGTAAACCCATCACCCTTCAGCGCGGTCGTTCGGATCCCCAGCAGCGCGCAAATCGCGTCCTTCATCTGAATGTCATCGCGATCCGCCTGACGGGAGCGCTGGATCAATTCCGACAGGTCTCTGTCAACCAATTCACCACCGACTATCAGCTCCGGCCCTTTTTCCCACGACTGGGGCGGACATTCCTTCACGGCGGTGTTCAGGGGGATGTGCGGATTGATTTCCATCGGGTAGATGCGGCACACCAGCGGTCGGCGTTCATAGATGCGGCACAGGTTGTTTTCGTCAAGATTCCGGCAGGCACCCAGGTTGTAAGCGGCAAAGGTGATGGCGACATACGCCTCGGCGTCGGCGCTGCGGACCATGGCCGAACGACGTTCGGCATGTTCGCGTTGCTGCACCGGCAGGCCCAGGCCATTACTCAGGAAGGCTTCCACCAGCACGATCACTTGACCGCCGTCGGCTGCCCACATGCGGGCTTCGGGCAGGGTCAGGGGGACATGGTGGTCATTGCAGCATTTGCCACAGCCTACGCAGGAAAACGTCGTATTCATTGAGCGGTCAGTCGCATCCGGGAGCATGAAACGGCGACAGAATGCCACCGCAAAGACCCCAGCCGAAGCAAGTTATGCGCCACTCACTGCGCCTTGGCGGCCGCACGGATGGAGTCCCATTCGGTGACGTACGCGGTTTTGCTCTGTTTGTTGTAGAGGCACAGCTCGGTGCCTTGCGCGCCTTTCATGTGTTTTTGCGGGTACTGGCCTTGTAGCAGGAGTGCGGTGTAGCCGACGCGGTCATCGAACTGCGCGGCGTTGCCGACCGGTTTGGCGTTCTTCAGGCCACTGGCCTTGGTGCAACTGGCGAGCACGGCTTTGTCGTAGGCGGCCCAGGCGTCCGGGCTGGAGGCATGGGCGTGGGTGACGAGGGCGGTGAGGCAGAGGAAGGTCAGGGTCGAAGCTTTCATGGTTCGGGATCCTTGGGTGATGTCCAAGGTTGGAGTATGCCTGATGGTTTGATGGCGTTTGTAAGGGCCTCTTCGCGAGCAGGCTCGCTCCCACAAGGGAAACGCGATCCTCTGTGGGAGTGAGCCTGCTCGCGAAAGCGGTTTCAGATTGGAACCGGTTCGCGGCGGACTACACGCATCCCGACACTTTCATACAACCGCCGCGCCCGCAGGTTGTCTTCCAGTACCTTCAAATCCACAAATCCTTCCCGGCGCTGTTGAAACACCTTGAAAGCATGCAACAGCAGCGCGCGGCCCAGTCCTTGTTGTCGGACTCGCGCATGCACCACCAGATTCTTGATGTAAGAACTCGTCCAGCACTGACACACCGCAACCACGCCTTCGCTGTCCAGCAAGACGAAGCAGAGCTCGGGATCGTATTCGGGGTCGGTCTCGAACTGGCGTTGCCACAGCGCCAGGGCCGGCACGCGACCGCCACCGTCGCTGTAACCCGACTCCATCAAGTGATGCACGGCAGCGGCGAGTTCAGGGCGGTAGTGGGTCAACTGAATGCCGGATGGCCAGCGGATGGCGGGCACCACCTCGGCGAGGTCGCGCCGCATCAGCCAGCAATAGTCCCCGGCCAAGCCTCAATGTCCTTGTTCGGCCACAGCCTTGGCCGCGTCGATCAGGCATTTGGTCAGTTCCGGCGAAGAGAACTTGGTCAGTACCGCGTTCGCGCCGGCCAGGCGGGCCTTTTCGCTGTTCATCGCACTGTCCAGCGAGGTATGCAGCAGCACATAGAGGTGCGCGAAATCCGGGGTTTCGCGCAGGGTGCGGGTGAAGGCGTAGCCGTCCATTTCGGACATTTCGATGTCGGAGACGATCAGGTTGATCTGCTGGGCAGTACCTTGCAGATCCAGCAGGCAATCGATGGCTTCCTTGGCACTGCGTGCCGTGTGGCATTGCAGGCCGAGATTGCGCAGGGTGTGAACGGATTGCTGCAACGCCACCTGGCTGTCATCGACCACCAGAATCCGCGCATTACCCAGCACTTCGGCATCTTCCATGCTGAGCTCGGTCGGTGCCATGTCGATTTGCACCGGAGCGATGCCATGGATGACTTTCTCGATGTCCAGCACCTGCACCAGCGTGCCATCGACCGAGGTCACGCCGGTGATGTACGAGCGCACGCCACCAGAGCCGAAGGGCGGCGGACGGATGTCGGTGGTCAGGCAATGGACAATCTTGCTGACGGCCTGAACGTGCAAGCCCTGTTTGGAGCGGCTGACATCGGTGACGATCAGGCAGCCGCCGTTCGGATCTTCCAGCGGGCGCTCGCCGATGGCGCGACTGAGGTCGATCACCGACAACGAGGCGCCGCGCAGGGTGGCGATGCCTTTTACGTGGGGGTGCGACTCCGGCAATTTGGTCAGCGGCGGGCAGGGGATGATTTCACTGACTTTGAGCAGGTTGATCGCCATCAACTTGCCACTGCGCAAGGTGAACAGCAGAAGCGAAAGTGAATCCGCGCGGCCTTTGGTGGAAGACATAAGTACCTTCTGTGGAAAAAGGTGATGGGCGACCGCGAGGATCGCCAAAAGCTATCAATGCCGGGTTATCGACTTGTTGGGGGCAGGCTTTAGTTAATCGGTTGAATGGTAGTGCGCCTTCGCGAGCAGGCTCGCTCCCACAAAGGCAGCGACAATCCTTGTGGGAGCGAGCCTGCTCGCGAAGAGGCCCTCACTTCATCCCCAATCTTTTGGCCATCCGCCCAAGGTTCGCCCGATCCAAGCCTAGTTCACGCGCCGCGCTCGCCCAATTATGGTGATGCCGCTCCAGGCACGCACCGATCAACTGGCGCTGATAGTTTTCAGTGGCCTCGCGCAAATCCCCGGTCACCAACGCCACAGCGGCCGCAGCCGGTTGCTCGGCGGCGACTTCGACACTGCCGTTGGGCAGGTCCAGGTCGGCTGCGCTCAAGCTGAGGATTTTCGGCCGTTCCTTGCAGTTACCCAGGGCCTTCAACGCACTGCGGCCGATCAAGTGCTCCAGTTCCCGCACGTTGCCCGGCCAGTCGTACGCCAGCAACGCAACCTGGGCGTCGCTGCTCAGGCGCAGGCTGTTGAGGCCCATGCGCGAGCGATTCTGTTCGAGGAAATAACCGCTGAGCAGCAGTACATCGCGGCCACGGTCACGCAGGGCCGGCACTAATAAAGGGTAAACGCTGAGGCGATGATAGAAGTCGGCACGATAGCGGCCGCTGCGCACTTCTTCGGCCAGATCGCGGTTGGTCGCCGCGATCAGCCGCACATCGACCTGATGTTCCTTGTCCGACCCCAGCCGCTGCAACTGACCGCTTTGCAGTACGCGCAGCAATTTGGCCTGGACCGTCAGCGACAGCTCGCCGACTTCATCGAGAAACAGCGTGCCGCCATTGGCCAGTTCGAACTTGCCGCGTCGATCATTCATCGCTCCGGTGAAGGCGCCGCGCACGTGGCCAAACAACTCGCTCTCCACCAGCGTATCGGGCAGCGCGGCGCAGTTGAGGCTGATGATCGGCTTGTCGGCCCGGGGCGAGGCGGCGTGGATGGCCTGGGCCACCAGTTCCTTGCCGACCCCGGTTTCCCCGGTGATCAGCACGGTCAGATCACTGCCGCCCACCAGATGGATTTCTTCCACCAGCCGTTTGTGCGCCTTGCTCTGGCCGATCATTTCGCGGTTCTGCTGGCCGCTGGCCTGGCGGTAGACCTCGGCGCGCTGGTGTTCATCTTCGACGCGATTGTTCAGGCGCTCGATGCGCTCGGCGGCATTCACGGTGGCGGCGGCAAGGCTGGCGAAAGCCTCCAAGGCATCCAGCTCGATCGGTTCAAATTGCCCGGGATCGAGGGCGTCGAGGGTCAACAGGCCCCATGGACGCTCGTCGATGAACAGCGGGCAGCCCATGCAGTCATGGACTTCCAGATGGTCGTCCAGGCCTTCAACCAGACCGTCGTAGGGATCGGGCATGTTGCTGTCGGCGGCGAAGCGGGTCGGGCCGTGGCTGCTGAGCAACGCTTCGAAGCGCGGGTGTTCGCTGACCTTGAAGCGGCGCCCGAGGGTGTCGGTACTCAAGCCGTCGACGGCCAGCGGGACCAGCCACTCGCCATCGAGGCGCAGCAGGGCGGCCGCATCGCAGGGCAGCAGGGCGCGCATCGCTTCGAGCAAGCGTCGATAGCGCTCGCCTTCGGGGAGTTCGCGGGACAGGTCAGAGACCAGTGGCAGCAGGGCGGTAAGCAGGGATTTTGCAGTCATAGTGACTCCATGTAGTCGGTGTGACTATAAAACAGGCTGTGTCGATATGACTATCATGTTGTTAAGTTATTGATTTATATGAAAATAAATTCTGGCACGAAACCTGATAACCATAGGGCAACCGTTAAGAAACCCTCGTTGCTCTGGAGTCACCTTATGCTTAGCGTTCAAGACCGTGCCATCGTCAAATCCACCGTGCCGTTGCTGGAAAGCGGTGGCGAAGCGCTGATCACCCACTTCTACCGCATGATGCTGTCCGAGTACCCGGAGGTGCGTCCGCTGTTCAACCAGGCCCACCAGGCCAGCGGTGACCAGCCACGCGCACTGGCCAACGGCGTATTGATGTATGCACGCCACATCGACCAGCTCGACCAGTTGGGTGACCTGGTGGCCAAGATCATCAACAAGCACGTGGCCCTGCAGATTCTGCCGGAACACTACCCGATTGTTGGCTCCTGCCTGCTGCGTGCAATTGCTGAAGTATTGGGCGAAGAAATCGCCACACCAGAGGTGATCGCGGCGTGGGGCGCAGCTTACGGCCAGCTGGCAGATATCCTGATCGGTGCCGAAACCAGCATCTACGACCAGAAAGAACAGGCACCGGGCGGCTGGCGCGGGGCGCGGGATTTCGTCGTGGTGGCCAAGGTCGAGGAAAGCGCGGAAATTACCTCGTTCTACTTCGAACCTGCTGACAAAGGCCCGATTCTGGCGGCAGAGCCGGGCCAGTACATCGGCATGAAATTGATCCTCGATGGCGAAGAAATCCGTCGCAACTATTCGCTGTCGGCCTTGGCGAACAAAGGCCAGTACCGCATCAGCGTCAAGCGTGAAACCGGCGGCCGCGCCTCCAACCACCTGCATGATCAATTGCATGTCGGGGCGAGCATTCAGCTGTTTCCGCCTTCGGGGGAGTTCACCCTGACCGCGAGCGACAAACCGCTGGTGCTGATCAGCGGTGGCGTCGGCATCACGCCGACCCTGGCGATGCTCGAAGCGGCGCTGGAAACCGAGCGGCCGGTGCACTTTATCCACTGTGCCCGTAACGGCAGCGTTCACGCCTTCCGTGACTGGATCGACGGGCTGGCCGAGCGTCATCCGCAACTCAAGCGCTTCTATTGCTATGCCGAAGACGACGGTATGAGCCCGGCGGCGCACAAGGTCGGGTTGTTGAGCCAGGAGCAGTTGGGCGAGTGGTTGCCTGCCGAGCGCGACGTGGATGCCTACTTCCTCGGCCCGAAAGGCTTCATGGCCGCGATCAAGCGTCACCTCAAGGCGCTGGGTGTGCCCGAGAAGCAGAGCCGTTACGAGTTCTTCGGCCCGGCTGCGGCGCTGGAGTAAACATTGGTGGCGACTCGGGACACCGAGTCGCCTGCTTCGCGAGCAGGCTCGCTCCCACAAGGGATCTCCAGTGAACACAGGTTTTGTGTCTGGCGTAGATCCACTGTGGGAGCGAGCCTGCTCGCGAATGCAGCACCGCGGTTTCAATCCTGAAAAACGCTCGAAAGTTAATCCCTTCTTAACCCGCCTATTGTCTATTCCCCCCCGACATCCCCCCACCACGCGCCGGGCTCTCAAAGATCCAGGTCAGCGTGTAGACTGGCGGGCAATCGATATATTGAAGGGAAACGCGATGAGCGAGGAAACCATGCGGTTGGGCCGTGAACGGCGCTATCTGGTGTTGCTGGGCGTTATCTGCCTGGCGCTGATCGGCGGTGCGCTGTACATGCAAATCGTGCTGGGCGAGGCGCCATGCCCGCTGTGTATCCTGCAACGTTATGCCTTGCTGTTGATCGCGATCTTCGCTTTTGTCGGCGCGGCCATGCGCAGTCGTCGTAGCATCACGGTGTGTGAAACCCTGGTGGTGATCTGCGCGCTGGCAGGCGTTGGAGTGGCGGGGCATCACGTCTTTACGCAGTTCTATCCAGCGGTCAGTTGCGGCATCGACGTCCTGCAGCCGATTGTCGATGGCTTGCCGCTGGCGAAGATCTTCCCGCTGGGCTTCCAGGTCGATGGTTTCTGCTCCACGCCGTACCCGCCGATCCTCGGATTGTCGCTGGCGCAGTGGGCGCTGGTCGCCTTCGTGCTGGTGGTAGTGCTGGTGCCGCTACTCACTGTGCGTAATCGCAAAGCGCTGCGCTGAGGTCATCGGCGACCACGCCGTGACATCAAAAACGCCCCGGTCCTTGAACAGAGGACCGGGGCGTTTTTGCATTTTCAGAGGCCAGGTAAAAAGTCCGTGACAGGCGGCAACGAAGGGTGTGGCAAGTGTGCGACATGTTGTCACATCTTGAGTGTCGCACCGGCTTTCAGTGCATCGGATTGGTACGCGGGTACGCAATGAAATTGGCCTGCTTTTCAGGATGGCCACTTGACCCTCGTCACGCTGGAGCAGGCAGTTTTAACAGGCTCTGGCAATTTGCCAGAGCCCTTGCCATATGGGGCTCACGCCGTATCGGGCGCAGCCGCCGAGCCTTCGATGCTGTCTGAATTGCGGATGGTAGGCCTACTATTTTTGGTGTTTTTGTTGAGAATCAATTTCGATAACATGCGCCACTTTTACAAGTTGTGTTAAGGATTGTTGCGGGGCGGGATATAAATTATTTCGGGATGAGACATGGTTTAAAAAACGCTACATAACTACAATCGCCCGCACTGAATTCCCGGCTCTGCTCACGCCCACCAGGTGTTTGGGCAGGAACAGGGTGTCGAGAGGCCGGGCGGCTTCATGCGATGCCCAGGTGTCGGTGCCTCCAATTATCCGCACCAAATGGAATTGGTCTGTAACAAGGCCTTTGACCACGAATTCGAATAAGAACTCACGCTAGCCCAGGATTTGTCGAAACGCGTCTGACGCTCGACGGGCCAGCCCTTATTCAATCCAAGAAAAATGCCAACCCTTGGCAGGGTGAAGTGTTGGCGATCAAAACCCAACTGCATTGCGCAAGCTGCTTTAGAGGTCGTGAGATGAGTAAAAACAGGTACCCCAGACTACTAGGCTTATTGCCGCTGATGGGCACATTGCTGCTGTCAGGCTGCAACATGACCTTGCTCGACCCCAAGGGCCAGGTGGGCCTGGACGAGCGAAACCTGATCATCACCGCAACGCTGCTGATGCTGTTGGTCGTGATTCCGGTCATCGTGATGACCTTCCTGTTCGCGTGGAAATATCGCGCGTCCAACACCAGCGCTACCTACACGCCGAAGTGGAACCACTCCACCAAGATCGAGATCGCGGTGTGGGCTGTGCCAATCATGATCATCATTGCCCTGGGTTACGTCACCTACAAGTCGACCCACGCCCTGGACCCGTACCGTCCGCTGGAATCCGACGTGAAGCCGGTGACCATCGAAGTGGTCGCGCTGGACTGGAAGTGGCTGTTCATCTACCCGGAACAAGGCATTGCCACGGTCAACAAGATCGTGTTCCCGGCGCACACGCCAATCAACTTCAAGATCACCTCCGACGCTGTGATGAACTCGTTCTTCATCCCTGCGCTGGGCGGCCAGATCTACGCGATGGCGGGCATGCAGACCAAGCTGCACCTGATCGCCAACCAGAACGCTGAGATGGACGGTATCTCCGCCAACTACAGCGGCGCTGGCTTCACCGGCATGAAATTCAAAGCGACCGCGACTACCCAGGAAGAATTCGACGCCTGGGTAAGTGAAGTCAAAAAGGCACCTAAGAAGCTTGAACAGGCTGAATACGCAGCTCTTGCCAAGCAGAGCCAGAACAACCCAGTCGAGCTCTACTCCTCGGTTACGCCGAACCTGTTCCAGATCATCGTCGACAAGTACGAAGGCATGAAACCAGGTCCTAAGGTGCACCACGAGAAGAAAGAGAAAGAAGTGGCCGCTACGGACATGAACTCGCATTCAGCTGCCGGGGCAGAGGAGTAAACGATGTTTGGTAAATTAAGTTGGGAAGCGATCCCGTTCCACGAGCCGATCGTGATGGTCACCATCTCGATGATCGCGCTTGGTGGTCTGGCGTTGTTCGCTGCAATCACCTACTTCAAGAAGTGGACCTACCTGTGGACCGAGTGGCTGACGTCGGTCGACCACAAGAAAATCGGCGTGATGTACATCGTCGTCGCCATGGTCATGCTGCTGCGTGGCTTTGCCGACGCCATCATGATGCGTACCCAGTTGGCCATGGCCACCGAAGGTTCGCCTGGCTACCTGCCACCTGAACACTATGACCAGATCTTCACCGCTCACGGTGTGATCATGATCATCTTCATGGCGATGCCATTCTTCACCGGCCTGATGAACCTTGCAGTGCCGCTGCAGATCGGCGCGCGTGACGTTGCCTACCCGTTCCTGAACTCCCTGAGCTTCTGGCTGCTGGTTTCCGGCGTGGTGCTGATCAACCTGTCCCTGGGCGTCGGCGAATTCGCCAAGACCGGTTGGGTTGCCTATCCGCCGTTGTCGGGTCTGCAATACAGCCCTGGCGTGGGGATGGATTACTACATCTGGGCGCTACAGCTATCGGGTCTGGGTACAACGCTAACCGGGGTTAACTTCCTGGCGACCGTGCTGAAAATGCGTACCCCAGGCATGAAACTGATGGACATGCCGATCTTCACCTGGACCTGCACCTGGGCCAACGTCCTGATCGTGGCTTCGTTCCCGATCCTGACCGCTACCCTGGCTTTGCTGACGCTTGACCGTTACATGGATTTCCACATTTTCACCAATGAACTTGGTGGCAATCCAATGATGTACGTCAACCTGTTCTGGGCTTGGGGTCACCCCGAGGTTTACATCCTGATTCTGCCGGCGTTCGGTATCTTCTCCGAAGTCATCTCAACCTTCTCGGGCAAGAAACTGTTCGGCCACCACTCGATGATCTACGCATCGGGCGCGATCTCGATCCTGGGCTTCATGGTTTGGCTGCACCACTTCTTCACCATGGGTTCGGGTGCCAGCGTCAACGCCTTCTTCGGTCTGGCGACGATGCTGATTTCCATCCCGACGGGTGTGAAGCTATTCAACTGGCTGTTCACCATCTACCAGGGCCGTCTGCGCTTCACCAGCCAGGTAATGTGGACCCTGGGCTTCATGGTGACCTTCGCCATCGGCGGCATGACCGGCGTACTGCTGGCCATCCCGGGCGCTGACTTCGTTCTGCACAACAGCCTGTTCGTGATCGCGCACTTCCACAACGTGATCATCGGTGGTGCTGTATTCGGTTACATCGCCGGTTTCGGCTTCTACTTCCCGAAAGCGTTCGGCTTCAAGCTGCACGAAGGTTGGGGCAAGGCTGCATTCTGGTTCTGGATCACCGGCTTCTTCGTCGCGTTCATGCCGCTCTATGTACTGGGCTTCATGGGCATGACCCGTCGCCTGAACGCCACCACGAACCCTGAGTGGGTACCGTACCTGTACGTTGCCATGTTCGGTGCGGTGATGATCGCTGTCGGTATCGCTTGCCAGCTGATCCAGCTCTACGTGAGTGTGCGTGACCGCAACAAGCCAGAGAACATGTGCGAACACGGCGACCCGTGGAATGCACACACCCTGGAATGGTCGACTTCGTCGCCACCTCCGTTCTACAACTTCGCTGTACTGCCAAAAGCCGACGTGGTCGATCCGTTCACCGAAGCCAAGGAAAACGGTACTGCGTACAAGGCTCCGGCCAAGTACGAACCGATCCACATGCCAAACAACACTGCGACCGGTGTGGTCATGGGTGCTCTGTTGACCGTGTTCGGTTTCGCGATGATCTGGCACATCTGGTGGCTGGCAATCGCTGGTCTGGCCGGCACCGTGATCTACTTCGTGATCCACGCGGCCCGTGATGATCAAGGCTACTACGTGCCGGTCGACGTGATCGAGCGCATCGAAGCCGAGCAGCACAAGCGTCTGGTCAAGGCCGGGAAAGTCCCAGCCACTGCCACCCGTGTTGAAACCTCGTTGGAACAGGCTTAAACCATGTCGAACTTAGTGACCAATGCTGGACACACCCATGTCGATGGACATGGGCATGATGACCATCACCACGACTCGGGCGAGATGACCGTATTCGGTTTCTGGCTCTACCTGATGACCGACTGCATTCTGTTTGCGTCGATCTTCGCAGCGTACGCGGTACTGGTTAACAACGTAGCGGGTGGCCCGTCGGGCCACGATATCTTCGAACTGCCATACGTACTGGGCGAAACCGCTCTGCTGCTGTTCAGTTCGATCACCTACGGCTTCGCCATGCTGGCGTTCTTCCGTGGCAACAAGAAGCAGGTCCTGGGCTGGCTGGCCCTGACCTTCGTGTTCGGTGCCGGCTTCATCGGCATGGAAATCAACGAGTTCCACATGTTGATCTCCGAGGGCTACGGCCCTAACCGTTCGGGCTTCCTGTCCGCGTTCTTCACCCTGGTTGGTACCCACGGTCTGCACGTGACCAGCGGTCTGATCTGGATGGCGATCATGATGTATCAGGTGCAGAAAAACGGCCTGACGGCGACCAACAAGACCCGTCTGAGCTGCCTGAGCCTGTTCTGGCACTTCCTGGACGTCGTGTGGATCTGCGTATTCACCGTTGTTTATCTGATGGGGACTATGTAAATGGCTAACGCTCATTCCCACAATGGCCACGACGACGGCAGCCACGGCAGCGTCAAGTCCTACGGCATTGGCTTCATCCTGTCGGTCATCCTGACCCTGATTCCGTTCGGTCTGGTGATGTACCCGACGTTGCCGAAGTCGATCACTTTGTTGATCGTCGTGGCTTTCGCCGTGATCCAGGTGCTGGTGCACCTGGTGTACTTCCTGCACCTGGATCGTTCGCAGGCGCAGCGTAACAACGTGATTGCGTTTGTCTTTGCCGCGATCGTGATTGCCCTGCTGGTTGGTCTGTCGATCTGGATCATGTTCAGCATCCACACGTTCATGATGGCGAAGTGAGGTAAGTCCGGATGTCCTTTAAGCACTTTATCCAAATCACCAAACCGGGGATCATTTTCGGTAACGTGCTTTCTGTGGCAGGCGGATTTTTCCTGGCCTCCAAAGGGCATGTCGATCTGGCCATCTTCCTGGCCGCGATGATCGGCACGTCCCTGGTGGTCGCCTCCGGTTGCGTGTTCAACAACTGCATCGACCGCGACATCGACATTAAGATGGAACGCACCAAGAACCGGGTGCTGGTCCAGGGCCTCATCTCCCTGAAACTGGCCCTGGCCTATGCGACCGTCCTGGGTGTCGCCGGCGTTGCGCTGTTGTACAAGGTGGCCAACCCGTTGGCCGCGCTGTTCGCGGTCATCGGCTTCGTTATCTACGTCGGCTTCTACAGCCTGTACCTCAAGCGCAAGTCGGTTCACGGCACGCTGGTGGGCAGCCTGTCGGGTGCCATGCCGCCGGTGATCGGCTACGTCGCGGTGAGCAACACCTTCGACATGGCCGCGCTGACCCTGCTGGTGATGTTCAGCCTGTGGCAGATGCCGCATTCCTACGCCATCGCGATCTTCCGCTTCAACGATTACCTGGCCGCATCGATTCCGGTGCTGCCAGTGAAGCGCGGAATCCAGGTGGCCAAGAAGCACATCCTGATCTACATCCTGGCCTTCCTCGTGGCGACCTTGATGCTGACCTTCAGCGGCTACGCCGGCATGAGCTACCTCGCCGTCGCCGCGGCCATGGGCATGTACTGGCTGTACATGGCCTGGACCGGCTACAAGGCAGTGGATGACACGGTCTGGGCACGCAAGCTGTTCGTGTTCTCGATCTTCACCATTACCGCGTTGAGCGTGATGATGTCCCTGGACTTCAAAGTGCCGACCGAGCTGCTGCTGACGTACGCGCCTTAAGCGTCGGACGCGATAAAGAAAAACCCCGCCCTTTGAGAGAAGGTGCGGGGTTTTTTGTTGGGGGTTTCTGGTGGGCCGAGGTGCCGCTTTCGCGAGCAGGCTCGCTCCCGCGCTGGGTTCGTGTTGCCGCCAATTATCCGCACTACGCTGAACTCCTGTGGGAGCAAAGCTTGCTCGCGATTACGGTTGGTCAGCCGGCACTGATGCTGGATCGAACTCCGTCATCGCGAGCAAGCTTTGCTCCCACAGGGGAAATGCGTACAGACTCCCAAATAGGTCGGCTGTCATGCCGCCAGTCATCGGCGCACCGAATGGAGTCTTTGTGGGAGCAACTGTCTTTCCCCTGCCATTGATCACCGCCTTCGCGGGCAAGCCCGCTCCCACAGTTGCCGGCGTTATCCGTTATTTTTGAGGAGTGTCGAGCAATCGCAAAAACCGCTCGCGCACCTGGGTGTTGTCGCTGTGGGCGACGTTGAAGCGCAGGTACTGGCTGGCATCCGGCGCTTTGCTGAGCAGGGTGCCGGGGGCCAGCACCAGGTCGATTTCCAGACCTTTCCTCGCCAGTGTTTCGGCGTGAAACCCTTCGGGTAATCGCGTCCAGATGTACAACCCTTCATGGGGCAGCGACGACACCGAGCAACCGGCCTCCACCAGCCAGCTCGCCACCCGGCTGCTCGACTCGTAAAGCCTGTCCACCGTGCGCCGGGTATGTTTGGCATAGCTGCCATCGCTGAGCATCGTGCAGATAATCTGTTCCGCCAGCTCCGAGGTCATGCCGCCGCAGGCCATTTTCAGGGTGACCATCCGCGCCGCCAGTTGCGGCGAAAGCACCGCATAGCTGACTCGACAGTTCGCCGTCAGGGTCTTGGAGAAACCGGACACGTAGCTGACATTGTCCAGCCCGCCCGCTGCCAGGCGCGGTGACGTTCGTTGCTGCATGTCGCAATACAAATCGTCTTCAACGATGTGAAAACCATAACGGTGACTCAACTCCAGCAAGCGATAGACCTGGGCCGGGGAAAACGAGTGCCCGGTCGGGTTGTGCAGGGTGTTGTTGGTCATGTAGAGCACGGGACGATGGGCGATCACCCGTTGCTCGAAGGCCTCCAGGTCCATGCCGTCAAAACCCCGGTGGATGGTGATGACCTTCGCGCCATGCAGGGCCAGGTTGGTGTGCATGGTGAAGTAACACGGATCGTCGAGCAGTACCGTGTCGCCGGGTTTGACCAGCAGGCGCATCAGCATGTCGATGGCCTGCACGGTGTTGGCGGTGGTAACGATCTGCTCCACGGGCACTTCGATGCCCAGGGTCGCCAGCTTGACCCGCAATGCCTCGCGCAGCGGCAGGTAACCGGCGGCGACGCCGTATTCGCCCATGCGCAGGGAGGTGGCGCGAAGCGTGCCGCGCACGGCTTTGAGCAATTCGTCTGCAGGCAGCCACGAGGAGGGCAGGAAACCGGCGCCGGGGCGTAGCGCGCCAATGTCCTGCAGCACGGCGCGGCGGACCACGCTCAGCGTATCCTGAGGTTGCAGGTCAGGGACCGCATCGGTCTTGAGGGTGGTGCTGGAGCGGTGCACGTAATGCCCCGAGCCCTGTCGTGAAACCACCAGGCCCTTGGCCCGCAAGCGGTCCAGTGCATCCACCACCGTGGATTTGCCCACGTTCATCAGCTCGGAGAGTTCGCGAATCGGTGGCAGCCGCGAACCGTGGGGCAGGCCGCCCTGGCTGATCGCCACCGACAACTGATCGACGATCTGCTGGACCAGCGGCACTCCCGGCTGGAACTCGATGGCGGCGATCACTGCGCGCTGAACCTGCATTTTACTGGTCTCTCCGGCAGTAAAGTTCGTTTGATTCTATACGAACTTGCTCTGATGAAATCAAGCGTCCCTCTCTACCATCACCTTACAGACTTTCCTGATTGTTCGCGCCGGGCGCCTGAACAATCGCTGGTTCCAGAGGTGCTGCATGAGTGTTCAAACCACGGTTGCCGTTGCCAAACCGGTGATCAATATCCGCCTGTTCATGATCCGGATCATCACCGCCGTGTCGTTGTTCGCGGTGTTGGGCAAGGCCAACGTCTGGCTCGACACCGCGACCAACAGCATCCTGGCCCTCGGTTATCGGGCCTTGCTGCTGTTGCTGCCGCTGACCTTGCTGGTCCTGGGGCGCCGTTCCCTGAGCGTGACGCTGCTCTGCGCCGCCCTCGGGCTGGTGCTGCTGGCCGTCACCAGCAACCAGGGTGTTGTGATGTTCGCGGCGGCGTTGTTTGCCTACGGCATTGCGATTGCCGGTTACCTGATCAAGAGCGAAGCGGCGCAAACCAAGGAAGGCGCGGCGTACAACCGCGTGGCCATGAACATGGGCAGCCTGCTGGCCGGTCTGATCCTGCTGTCGCCGCTGCTGACTCCGACGATGTTCTTCCTCGGCGCCGCGAGCTTCGTATTGCTGTGCCTGCCCATCGCCATGGGGGCGACCTTCACCTCGGAGCCGGTGGCGGCCAGTCCCGTGCGCCACGACGGCAGCGGCTGGCGCAACAAACTGCCGTGGGTGATCGCCGGGATCATCATGGGCATCAAGTTGTTCGGGGTGTTCTCGATCCTGCCGCAAGCGATCCTGCTCAAGACCGGTGAGCTGCCGGCCTGGTACGGCCTGATGCTGATCCTCAACAGCGCCGTGGTGGTGTTCGCCCAGGTGCCGATGATGAAGCTGATCGAGCGCACCGGGCGCTTCAAGGTCGTCGCGGTGATCGGGATTATCGTCGGTGGTTTTGCAGTGCTGTCATCACCGGCCGCGTTCCATGTCGAAACCCTGGTCGGCGCGCTGATCTGGGTGGCGCTGCTGTCGCTCGCCGAATGCGCGTTCAGCTACCTCGATTACTTCTCGGTCAAGCAGAACAACATGTTCGTCAAGGAAGTATCCCTGGGCGTCGGTGCCGGGTTGACGGTGCTGGTCATGCGGGTCGTGCCGGCGCCTTACAACGCCCTGGTGCTGGCGGTCATCGGTGCCGGTGGGATCCTGGCCTGGTACTGGTTCAACCGTAAATCCAGTGCGTCGTTGCACGACTGAGTCATCGCAGCTTGGGTTTTCACTTTGCAGTTCGAGGGCATCATGAATACGACTTCATGTGTAGTAGTAGTCGGGTACAACGGCAATCGGGTTCACGACATCCAGAAATTGCGCGACCTGTGCAAGTCGCTCTACAACGCCCGGCTGATTTTGCTGGTCGAGCAGATTCAGCCCCATGACGAGCAGGTGGCCGATCACGTCTGCAGCACATCGCTGGCCGAAAAGGACGTGGCGGCCTCCCTTGAACTGGTGGTCGGCTGCCTGAGCGGCGACCGCTGGAAACTGATCGGCGTGCTGCCGTTTTCCGATCGCGGTGTATTGCTCGGTGCGGCCCTGGCCGGCCACTTCGGTTTGCCCGGCATCACCCGCGCCGAGGCGCGGGCAGGGTTGGACAAGCAGGTTTTCCGCCATCTCGAAGCGACGGCTGAAACGTCGCCGGAAGATTATCGCGCTGTGTTTTCCGGGCGGGTCGAGAGCCTGCCGGAGCTGCGCCAGCGGGTGGTTGAACTGGGTGGCAAGGCCTTCATCAAACCGGCCTGTGAAGGTGCCAGCCGCGGCTGCCGCGTGATCCATCACCCGTCTGAATGCGATGAGGCCTGGCACGCGCTCAAGCCTTACCGCGAGGGCGGCATTGTCCTCGAAGAGTTGATCCAGGACGCCCGGGAATACAGTTGGGACTGCGTGGCCGGCAGCACCTGGGTCACCGAAAAAACCACCACCGAAGGCGCCTATCGCGCCGAGATCCAGCAAGTGGTGCCCGCGCCGTTGCCGGCGGATGTGCAGACCCGATTGATGGCTGCCGGTCGGCATATGGCCGGCCTGGTCTCCCAGAACAACGGCGCGTGGCACAACGAAGTGTTCCACAGGGCCGACCAGTTGACCTCGGCCGTGGAAACCAACATGCGTCCCGGTGGCATGCACATCTGGGACCTGGCCAAGCGCGCCTTCGTCGATTTCAACCCTTGGGAGCGCTGGGTGCGCTGGGCCGTGGAAGGTCGGATCGAGCACCACGAGCCGGTACCGCGCGGCTATTGCGGCATTCGTCTGCTGAGGGCGCCGGCGGGTGGAA
This sequence comes from Pseudomonas sp. WPR_5_2, assembly GCF_003634475.1. Classification (NCBI taxonomy): domain Bacteria; kingdom Pseudomonadati; phylum Pseudomonadota; class Gammaproteobacteria; order Pseudomonadales; family Pseudomonadaceae; genus Pseudomonas; species Pseudomonas sp. WPR_5_2. The sequence goes on from NZ_RBLA01000007.1 coordinate 242,340, forward strand.
TCCTGCGCTCCACGCCCGATATCGAAGCCCTGGCCCGGGCGCTGGACATCGAAGTGGTGGAAGCCACGTTCGCCAAGCGCGTCGGTGATTCGGTCAGTGCACTGGTGAAAGACAACTTCTCGTTTATCGGCCACATCGTGTTGTTCAACGAACACTACGGGCAGCTCAGCAATGACCTGTTACGCCTGGCCGATGCCATCGAAACAAGGGTCGGGATCACCAGCCTGGCACCGCCCGTGAGGGCTGTGGGTTAAGCCCCGGGGATCGATGTTTTTTGCAGTATTGATCAAGAGGATTTGGAAAATGATTGAACACATGACCTGTGATGAACGCTTCATCGCCCTGGCCAGGGAATTCGGTTATGACATCTACGGCGAGAACACCGCTGGCGGTCATTACGCCCCCCTGATTCGCCATCACGACGAACTGTATATCAGCGGCATGGTGCCGCGCATGAACGGCAAGATTCACTACCCCGGTCGGGTCGGGCTCGACCTCAGCCTGGCGGATGCGCAAGCGGCGGCCAGCATCAGCGCGATGCGCGGCCTGGCACTGATGGTCGATGCCATTGGCTCACTGGATAAAATCAAATCGCTGATCCGGGTCACGGTCTACGTGAAATCCACGGCAGACTTTGTCGATCTCAGTGAAGTGGCCAACGGTGCCTCGGATGTCTTCAGTCATGTGTTGGGCGATGCCGGGAAACATACAAGAACCACCGTGGGTGTTTATCAGTTACCGAAAAATGCTGCCGTGGAAGTTGATATGATCGCGGCGTTGCGGCCTTCGGTTCTGTAAGTGGCTTTACAGGGGGTTATTGTTTATCTAGTGTCTGCTTACTTAAATCGCCGGTAAGTCAGGATTCGCGGATGAATAATACTAAAGGTGAGTTTTTTTCTTATAAGGATTTTCGCGAGAGTTTGCAGCCCCCGCCTGTCAGTGCGCGGGTGTGGAAACAAGGTGAACTTGCCGACATGCGCCAGAGCCTTGCGCAAAGTGAGGTCGATATTGTCGCGCTGGCCCACGACAACAGCCTCGAAGGGTGCAGGTTGACGCCGGGAATGGCAGTGTCCATGCAATGGTTGATACCCGGCGCGGAGCTCATCGGCCATGCTCATTCCTGGTGGCACCTGTTCATCATTCAGTCCGGCATCGGCGCATTGACCCTGGGCGATGCCGATGCCGTGAACGTCGGCCCAGGCGACGTGTTGCTGGTGCCGGCCTGGACCCGGCATGGCTTCGTCAACACCAGTGCCACGGAGCCGCTGGCCATGCTGAACATGAGCAACATGCCGCAAATGGCGATGCTCTCCAACCTGGCAACCGCCACGGGCTGACCCTCCCCAAATTTCCCCCACCCCTGTAGGAGCGAGCTCTGCTCGCGATGAAATCGAAGACGCCGCGGGCTGTCAGGCTTCCCGCGTTATCGTTGGCGACCATCGTCGGAACGCCGCCCGGAGCCGAGCTCGCTCCTACAGGGGCGCAGATTTCCCTGCGTCATCAACTTTCTGTATCCGTAGAAACAGATAATTTCTGTATCTGTTCAGCGTTTATTCAACTTAATACGATCGCTTCCAATGCAACGGATTCATGTGGTTAGTGCAAGGGAGCGTTCTATGGAAAGTACGAAACTGCAATTGTATGTTGGCGCGGATTTTGTCAGTGCTTTTGCGATGTCGGCATTTGTGGCATTGAAAGAAAAGCAACTTTCATTCGAGTTGGTCACGGTGGATTTGAAAACACGGGAGAATTATAAAGCGACTTATCATGATCTTTCCCTGACCAATAAAATTCCAACGTTAGTTTATGAAGGTTTTGCCCTGTCGGAATCTTCCGCCATCGCCGAATACCTGGATGAACTATCACCAGGGTCCAAAAAGCTGCTCCCCCAAGACATCAGGCAGCGCGCCCGTGCCCGTCAGCTTCAGGCCTGGTTGCGCAGCGATCTGTTGGTGGTGCGTAAAGAGCGCCCGTTTGACCTGGTGTACTTCGGCAAGAAAGACAACCCGCTCTCCGACGAAGCCCGTGCCGCGGTCGACCGTTTGTTCTTCGTGGCGGACCGCTTGCTGCAAGAGGGTGCCGAGCATCTGTTCGGTGACTGGAGCATCGCCGACACCGACCTGGCAATCATGCTCAACCGACTGGTCGCCAATGGTGATCCGGTGCCTGCGCGACTCGTGGCCTATGTGCACCGCCAGTGGGATCGCGACAGCGTTCGGGCATGGATGGACATAGAGCGCGTAGCGCCAGCTATCCAGTGACAACTGCCAGCCAACACCAGGAGCGCTGCCATGCAGGGAATGTCGGAGCAGGAAAGATACAAACCCTATAACTCACGCACCATCCGCGACACGCCGTACTGGCACAAGCTGACGCCGGCCTTGCAGGAAGCCATGACCGTCGTGGCGCGGGTCATGCCGTTTCGCACCAACGAATATGTACTGGGGACGCTGATCGACTGGAACAACATTCCGGACGATCCGATTTTCCGCATGACCTTTCCCCACAAGGATATGTTGCTGCCGGACGAATATGCGTCCCTCAGGCAATTGATCGAGCAGGATGACGCCGTTGCCATCAAGCGGCGGATCGAGACGATCTGGCTGCGCATGAACCCCCATCCGGCCGGGCAGCTGACACACAACAACGCCACCCTCGACGGAAAAGTCCTACCGGGCATTCAGCACAAATACCGCGAGACCGTGCTGTTTTTTCCCGGTGCCGGTCAGACCTGTCATGCGTACTGCACCTTCTGTTTCCGCTGGGCACAGTTCATCGGTGAGGAGGAACTCAAGTTCAACGCACGGGAATCCCAGGCGCTAGTGAGTTACCTGCGGGTGCACACGCAAGTGACCGATGTGCTGATCACTGGGGGCGATCCGCTGATCATGAACACCCGTTCGCTGGCCGGATACATCGAGCCGTTGCTGGAACTGCCGCATCTGAAAAGCATCCGCATCGGCACCAAGTCCGTGGCGTATTGGCCGCAGCGGTTTGTCAGCGACAAGGACGCGCCCGAGTTGCTCGATCTGTTTCGGCGGATCGTCGCGGCCGGGAAAAACCTGTCGATCATGGGCCACTACAACCACCCGGTGGAGATCTGCCAGGACATCGCCCGGCAAGCCGTCGAACGCATTCGCTCCACCGGCGCGACGCTGCGTATGCAGGCACCGGTGATCCGCCACATCAACGAAAACCCCGCCGATTGGGCCGAACTGTGGACCGAAGGCGTACGGCTCGGGGCGGTGCCGTATTACATGTTCGTCGAGCGCGATACCGGCCCCAGCCATTACTTCGCGATGCCGCTGGCGCGGGCGTTCGAGATCTTTCAGGCGGCGTATCGCACGGTGTCCGGGTTGGCGCGCACGGTACGCGGGCCCTCCATGAGCACCTTCTACGGCAAGGTGTTGATCAACGGCATCGAGACCGTCGCCGGGGAAAAAGTCTTCGTGCTGCAGTTCCTCCAGGCCCGGGACCCGCAGTGGGTCTTGCGTACCTTCTATGCGCGCTTCGATCCACAGGCGACCTGGTTCGACGAGTTGCGCCCGGCGTTTGGCGAGCGAGCATTTTTCTTTCAGAACGAGCCTGAGTTGTTGCTGGCACCTAAGCCGGAATTGATACCGGTGCTGCTGCAAACGGCGTAGGACCGTTCTTGCATAAAGCGCTTGAATACTGGGGAGACAAGGACATGAGCGGTATCCCGTTTGATCAACGCGAAGGATGGATCTGGTTCGACGGCGAGTTCGTCGAATGGTCCCAGGCGCGCCTGCATGTGCTGAGCCACGGCTTGCATTACGCGAGCACGGTGTATGAAGGGGAGCGCGTGTACAACGGCAAGGTCTTCAAGCTGCGCGAGCACACCGAGCGGCTGTATCGCTCGGCGCAGCTGATGGATTTTGCCATCCCGTTCGAACCCGCCGAACTGGAAGCGGCCAGCCACCAATTGCTGCAACGCAACCAGGTGGTCGAGGGTTATCTGCGGCCGGTGGCCTGGCGTGGCAGCGAGATGATTTCCACCTCGGCACGTTTCAACCGCGTGCATGTGGCGATCGCCTGTTGGCAATGGCCGAGCTATTTCGACCCGGCGGCACGCATGGCCGGCATTCGCCTGAAGACGGCAACCTGGCGCCGTCCGCCACCGAGCAGCAGCCCCTTCGAAGCCAAGGCGTCGGGGCATTATCAGATCGCCACGCTGAGCAAGCACGACGCGGAAAACAACGGCTATCACGATGCACTGATGCTCGACTGGCGCGGCCAGGTCGCTGAAGCCACCAGCGCCAACGTGTTCTTCGCCAAAGGTCGGACCTTGTACACGCCGGTGCCGGATTGTTTCCTCGACGGCATTACCCGTCAGACCGTCATCGAACTGGCCAGGGCCCTGGATTACCAGGTGATCGAGACGACGATTTTGCCTACGCAACTGGGCGACTTCGACGAGTGTTTTCTGACCGGCACCGCCGCCGAAATCACTCCCGTGCAGAGCATCGATGAACAGCACTACCGACCGGGCACCGCTTGCCGCGAATTGATTGCCGCTTACACCTCAACCGTCAACGCCTGATAAACAGCCAGGAACCTCACCATGTCAGATCAAGGGATTGTTGCGTCCAAACCTTATGTTTCGCTGGGCCATCGCCATGAGGAATTGTCGAGCCGTGGCTGGACGGTGCTGACGTCGGGGGAGTTTGCCCACGACGTTGTTGGCACCCTGCACGAGTTCGGTCGGGTCATTCCGCAGTTCAACGGGCAGACGGCTTTCGCCATCACCCGCAAACCAGGCTACGAAGACCTGCCGTACTCCCAGAGCATGAACGGCATCGGCCCGCACACCGAAGCGCCGGTGTATGGCCCGCCGCCACGTTACCTGGCATTGCATTGCCATCGGCAGGCAACCTGCGGTGGCGGGCACACTGGCTTGGTGGATGGCTATGAGTTTCTGAAGTCGCTGGAGCGCACCGAGCCTGAGTTGCGCGAATGGCTGGATGATACCCCGGTGGAGTTCGTCGCCACCGCCAAACCCGGCGAACCTGCGCAGACTCGGGTCAAGGAATACATCCTGACGCCTACAGAGGACGGCGACATTTTCCGCTTCAGTTACAACCAGTTTCACTACGGCGATGTGAACCCGTCCAAGGAAGCCTTGCAGCAGTCCCTGGTCGCCAACAACGACTCGCCGCTGGCCAGATTTGCCGTGCTCGGCGAAGCGTATTTCGTCGAGCACAATGTTCCGGTGCTGATTCCCGACGGCTGCCTGCTGATTTGGGACAACTGGCGCATGATCCACGCCCGCAGCCGATACACTGACCCGGCGCGCCACCTGACCCGCTACTGGCTGGCCTGAACTCTCATTCCATCGGCGTACCCGTGAGCGGGTACGCGTCCTACAGGTATCGCGTCATGCAAACAGCAATCGAGATCGCCAAGGTCGATCATCAACTGATCGTGCGGCTCAATCAGGCCTGGACCCGGCGTGCCACGGTGTGCTCGCCGGAGAAGATGTCGGTCGACGAAGTGTTCGACCCGTCGCGCCCGGACTACCCGGAGCGCATGGTGCCGTTTTTTCACCACCCGAAATTCCAGGCCTTGAGCGAGACGCTCAAGAGCAGCGTGGTGACCTGGGGCTGGATCGGCTACAACCTGCGCACCGTGACCGCCGAGGAGCACGTGGTGAACCCGGCGCTGAGCGTCATTGCCAATCAATACCTGGGCAAGGATGACTGGCATTTTCGCGAGGCCATGCAGCAGACCTTGATCGACGAGCACTACCACACGCTCATGCACCTGCGGGCCATCGAGCGGACCAAACTGGAGCGCGCGCTCGATCAGGATCTGGACTTGCCGCCGTCAGTCACCTATCTGCGGCTGCTGGCCTTGCGAGAAACGCTGGCCGAGCAATGGCAGAAAGACCTGGCGGCAATCACCTTTGCGGTGGTGGCCGAGATCAGCGTCAACGCTTACCTGGATCTGTTGGCGGATGACCAGAGCATCCAGCCGCAAAACCGCCGCGTGGCTGAAATGCATAACCGCGACGAATACGCCCACAGCAAGGTGCTCGCCGAAGTCGCCAAGGTCATGTACGCCAACATGCAGCCCGTGCAGCGGGAATTTTTCGCACGCACCTTGTCGGTAGCGCTGAGTGCGTTTGTCGCCCAGGACTACTCGATGTGGGAGGCAATTCTGACCCAGCTCGGGGTTGATGAGGCCGAGTCGATCATTGCCGACACCCGCGAGAGCAATAAGAACGCGACGATCATGCGCGACTACAGTGGCCTGCATAAATTGGCGCAGGACCTGGGCATCAGCGATCAGATCGATTTCGATTTTCGCCCGACCTTGAAAGCCACTGCGGCGGCCTGAATCAGGAGGTGTGCATGTCTGTTCCCGTGTACGAAGTGTTCGCCATCCGTGTCGGCGCCAATGCCCAGCGCACCGCCAGGGAGAACTTTCTCTACGACGCCTGCTGCGGTGATCCGAATGCGCCGATGCCGCTGGATTACTACTTCTGGGTGATCCGTAACGAGCAGCAAGTGATCGTGGTCGACACCTGTTTTCAACCGGCCACGGCGGACCGGCGCAATCGTCAGATGTATCGCCTGCCAGAAGAATCCCTGCGGCAACTGGACATCGATCCGGCACAGGTCGAGCAGCTGATTCTCACTCATTTGCACTGGGACCATGCCGGCAACCTGGGGCTGTTTCCCAATGCCACGGTGCATTTGCAGGAAGCGGAGCTGCGCTTCTGCACCGGGCCGAAAATGGCCCATCGCACGGTGAACAAAACCTACGAGGTCGAGGACGTGATGTCGGCGCTGCCGCCTCTGTTCGAAGGGCGCATGCGCTTGCACAGTGGCATGGCCCAAGTGCTGCCCGGTGTCACTGTGCATGCGGTGGGCGGGCATACGCCCGGCAGCCAGGTGGTGCGGGTGAACACCGGGCGTGGCTGGATCGTGTTGGCGTCGGATGCCGCGCACCTGTGGGTCAACATCCGTCAGCGCAGCCCGTTTCCGATCCTCGATGACCTGGCACAAACCCTTGAAGCCTTCAGCGAAATCGACCGTCTGGCCGATAGCGAAGACCACGTCATCCCGGGCCACGATCCATTGATCGCCGAGCGCTTCCCGCACTGGAATGATGATCCGCATATCATCTGCCTGCACCAGAACCCAAGTTGACCAGTTCCCCCCTGTGGGAGCGAGCCTGCTCGCGAAGACGCCAGCACATTCAATATTCATGTGCCTGATACATCGCCTTCGCGAGCAGGCTCGCTCCCACAGGGTATATGTCAGCTCGGCCTTTTGAGCATTTGGCCAAGGGTTCGCAGGGCCTCGTCGATACGAGGCGAATACGGCGCGCCGCACCCTATCCGCACAAAGTGACCGAAACGCCTGGCATTGGAAAAGATATCCCCAGGGGAAATCAGGATGCCGACCTTCAGGGCCTCGTGAAACAACGCCATGGACGAATATTCACGGGGCAATTCTACCCACAGCAATGTCCCGCCTCGTGGGTTGGTCACGCTCGTGCCTTGGGGAAAGTAACGCTGGATTGCCTCGCTCATGTGCTGGCGCTGTAGCGTCAGGGTTTTGCGCAAACGACGCAGGTAGCGTTCGTAGGACGGTGTCCCCATGTAGGCACTGACCGCCAGTTGCGACAGGGCTTCGCAACCATGGGACTGGGTGTGCTTGAGCATCTCGACGCGCTCGTGCCATTTGCCGGCGCTGATCCAGCCCAGGCGCACGCCCGGTGCCAGGGTTTTGTTCAATGAAGCGCAATAGATCAGGCTATCGGTGCGGTCCCAGTGCTTGAGTGTGGACAAGGGGTGTTCGGTTTCCACCAGATCGCCATAGGTGTCGTCCTCGATCAGCACGGTGTCGTGCCCGGCGCACAGTTGTACCAGTCGCGCCTTGTTGGCGTCGGGCATGATGCTGCCCAACGGGTTGTGCAGGTTGGGAATGACGATCAACGCCTTGATCCGCTCGGGGCCTAGCAACAATTGTTCGAGGGCCAGCAGATTGATCCCGCTGTGGGGCGAGGCCGGGACTTCCAGTACCCGCAGGTTGAGGCTTTCGAGAATCTGCAGCAAACCGTAGAAGGTCGGCGACTCCACCGCCACGGTATCGCCTGGACGGGTCACCGCGCGCAACGCCAGATTGATCGCTTCGGTCGCGCCGTTGGTGATCACGATGCGCTCGGCGGTGAGGTGGGTTTTGGTCGTCAACGCCCGGCGCGCCAGGATGTTGCGCAGCGCGATGTGGCCGCAGGTCGAGCCCGTGGTATCGAGCAAATGCGGGTCCTGGCGCAACGTCCTGAGCATGTTGTCCTGCAGGGTCTTGAGCGGATAAAGCTGCGGCGCGCAGTAGGCGCTGGCGAAGTTGACCTTGATCGTCGCCCGCTGACTGGCCTTGAGCACCGATGACACCTGTTGGTGGATGCCCACATAGGCCTCGGCATCCAGCGGCGGGGGCAGGGCGAGCGGTGCCGGTCTGGCCGGCGTGTCGGGTTGGCGAATGTAGTTGCCGGAGCGTGGTCGCGCTTCCAGCACACCATAGTCTTCAAGTTCCCGGCATATCTGCACAGCGGTCGACAGGCTGACAGCGTGTTTCTCCATCATCAGGCGAATCGAAGGGAAGCGTTCACCGGTTTTCAGGGTGCCGCTGCGAATGGCGTCCAGGTAGTGGTTCGCCAACTGACGGTATAAAGGAGTCGTGTTCATGATGACCTCAGCAGTCGCACCACTGAGGTCTCTGGCTGGAAAGTGAGGTTGACGCTCCACGACCTTCATCAGAGCAGGCGGACCCGTGGTGCTGAAGGGTTAAGGGAAGGATGTTTCTGGCGTCGATACTGGAAGAGTAATCGCGGATTTGCCCGAATCACGGGCAATAAAAAGCCCCGCTCGGGGGCGGGGCTCTTAAGTGAGGCTGTGAGGTACCTGTGGCGAGGGAGCTTGCTCCCGCTTGAGTGCAGAGCACTCACCAAAATCTGCAATTGCTGTCAGATTTTTGGGGCCGCTGCGCAGCCCAGCGCGAGCAAGCTCACTCGCCACAGGGTTTCACGGTTACTGCGCGGCGATGCTGTAGCCGTCGAACGCGGTCTGCTGTTGCAGGGCGGTGATGATGTTCTTGCGGTTGGCGGCTTGTTCGGCGCCGGTGTTGTCCAGGAAGGTCTCGCTTTGCAGCTCGGCTTCTTCGCCTTCGCCAACAAAAGTGAAGCCAAGGAATTCCAGGGCTTCGCGGTCGACGTTCAGGCGCGAGCGCGGCGTGCGCAGCGGCAGGGTGACGCTCATGCCGTCCTTGCTGATGGTGAACACTTCGGCTTCTTTCTTGACCCGCGCAGCCTTGCTCTTGCCGCCGCTCGGGTTGCTGATCGCCTGATGCGTCTGGTTCAGTACCTTCAATGCCAGACCGTAGACGATTTCCTGAAACGCCGGGTCGTCCTTGAAGCTGGAGAGAATGCGGCTGATCGGGAACTTGCTGCTCAAGTCTTCCAGGGCGGCAATGTCGGCAGCCTCGGCATCCTTGAGCTGCTTGAGCTGGCCCATCAGTTCATAGGCTTTGTCGTCGTCGAAGCTGTCATGTGCCTGGCGGATCGCGGTGCGCAGTTCGCGGATCTGGTCGCTTTCGCGGCTCGACTGGAAAGCGTCCAGCACCATCTCGCTGATGGTTTTGGCCTGTGGCACGTGCTGTGAAAGATTGATGGAGTTTTCGTATTCCGCTTTGGACGACAAGGTGACTACGGATTCAGCGGTGTTGGAATCGGACATTGAAATTTCACTACTTCTTTAAACTTGAATTGAGGCGAGAAAGCACGGGGGCCTTTTCAGGCCGACTAATCTATTGGACCGGGACGGCATTGTCACGGTCCAACGGGCGGATGGGCAAAATCCTTGTGGGGTAGGAGCTGGCAAGCCAGCTCCTACAAAGGCGCGGCCTTGAGGAATCGGAACACCTGATAAAACCTGATCGCCCGTCCACAAAACAGGCCGCTGGCAAAGCCTGATGCACACGCCTTGAGCAAAACCATCGGCAGCGTCGCCGAGTATTGCGGATGCACTTCGGCCTGATAGGCAAAGTAATAGTTGATGAAAAAAAACAGCAGGTAGAGCGCCAGGGTCTTGGCTGTTCCCCGCAATATCAACCCGGATCCCCGTTCGTCCAGCACAACGCCCTGGCGTGAAAAGATCACCTGTGCCGCGACACTCGCCACGATCACAGCGGTTACCCAATAGCCCAAGGTCAGCAGTGGATGGTCCGTCAAATCCAGCGAATACAACGACCAGACCAGCAGAATCGGCGGGGTGAGCATCAACGAGATTTTGCTTTCGCGGGTCGGGAAGAGGGCTTTGATGCCCAGGTAACAGAGCAACAGAAAAACCGCGTACACCCATAACGGTGTGTTTTGCAGGGTATTGATCATCAGGCAGTATCCTTTGCCAACAATGTGTGTCCGGATTTTACCCATTTCACTGAGAACCGCCGCAAAAAAATGCCCCGTGTTTGTAACAAACACGGGGCATTTTCCATTCGGTCGCGAGATAGCGCGTTTAGGGGGGCAACAGCTTCTGCGCCCGTTTGTCCGCCAGGTGCTGAACCACCAGCCGCCCGATCAGCACCATCAGGGTCAGGGTGATCAGCAGCACCGAAATGGCCGCAACGCTCGGATCGACGTTATCGCGCAGGCCGCTCCAGATGCGTTTGGGCAGTGTGTCGACGTCGACGCTGGTGATGAACAGCGTCACCGCGACCTCTTCCCACGACAGGGCAAAGCCCAATAGTGCAGTGGAGGCCAGGCCCAGTTTCAGGTTCGGCAGGATCACCATGAAGGTGGTCTGCATCAGGCTGGCGCCGAGGTTGCGCGAGGCCAGTTCGATGCGTCGGTCAATCTGGCTGAGGGCGACCAGCATGGTCACCACGCCGTAAGGGACGACCATGATCACATGGGCAATCACCACGCCGGGAAGGGTGTCATAACCCATGCCCGGAGCGAATCGGCCGAGCTTGGTTTCCATGAAGTACAGGACCAGCGCGGAAATCACCGGCGGAATCGCCATCGGCAACAACACCAGGCCGATCAGCGCCGTGGCCAGTTTCGAACGCATGTACCAGATGCCGAGGCTGAAGCTGGCCGCCAGCAAGGTAGCGATCACGCTGGTGGCGAAGGCGATGGTCAGGCTCTGGCTGATGGCGTGGAACCAGTCAGGATTGCTGACCAGCGCTTCGTAGTGACGCAGCGACCAGTTGCCCTCCGGCATCGAAAGGAACCGCTTGCTGGTGAACGACACCGGAATGACCGTCAGCAGCGGGAACAGCATGAAGGCCATGGCGACCACGGCCAGCAGCCGGGTGCTCAGGCTAGTGCGATGAGTGTTCATAGTTATCTCAGCCTACCAGTCGGTTCACGCGGGTCATTTTCAGCAGCACCCAGATCAACGCGCTGACCAGGGCCAGCAACACCACGCTCAGTGCCGCGCCCAGGCCCCAGTTGCTGGTCTGGAACATTTGCAGGAACACATACTCAGCGATCATCACCGTTTGCCCGCCGCCCAACAGCACCGGGGTGATGAAGAAGCCCAGGCAGAACACGAACACCATGATGAACGCCCCCAGCATGCCCGGCAGGGTCTGCGGCAGCAGCACTTGCCAGAAGGTGCGCAAGGCACCGGCGCCCAGGCCGCGCGAGGCCATGAGCACCCGTTGATCCAGTTGACGCATGGTCGACAGCAGCGGGAACACCGCGTACGGGATCATCACGTGGAGCATGCCGATAACCACGCCGATTTCATTGCGGCTCAGTTGCAGCGGTTGATCGATCAGGCCCATGCCCATCAGGCCATTGTTGAGCACGCCGTTGCTGCGCAGGGCGATCAGCCAGCCGAAGGCCCGGACCAGCACGGAAATCCAGAAGGGAATGAAGATGCAGATCTCCACCACCCGCTGCCAGAACGGCGGGCTGAACACCCAGCAGTAAGCCAGCAAGTAACCGATCACCAAGGCCAGGCAGCTGACCGTCATGCACAGGCGCAAGGTGCGCCAGAGCATTTCGTGGATCGCGGGGTCGGTGGCGATGCGCTGGTACTGTTCGATGCCCGGCGTCGGCAGCGAGAAACTCCAGCCGACCACACCGAGAAACGGCAACACATAGAAAATCAGCAGCAACACGGGCAGCGGGAACAGCAGCAAGCCACGCTCCAGGCCCGGCGAGCTGAAGCGGGGCTTGGGGGCGCTAAGGGTAGTGGTCAGGGTCGTCGTCATGGTCGATGGCTCACTTGGACAACCGCGTCAGATACTCTTCGAGGGCCTTGGAGTAGTTGTCGGCGTACCACTGGGCATTGAGGGCGATCTGTTTTTTCAGGTTCGCTTCGGAGGCGCAGTTGGCTTCCAGCTGCTTGCCCGACATCAGTTTTTCGGTGGCGCTGTTCGACGGCCCGTTGCCCAGCAGTTCGAACAGTTTGAGCTGGCCTTCAGGCGCAAACGCATTCTGGATGAACTGCATGGCCGGTTGCGTGCCCGCCGGGTTGCCTTGCAACACGGCCCAGCTGCTGGAGTTGATGAAGCCATTGTCGAAACTCCAGCGCACGCGGTTGTCGGTGTCTTCGCTGAGCAGCTTGGCGCGGGTATGCCAGATCGCCCCCACCGAGACTTCGCCATCGACCATCAGTTGCTGGCTCTCGGCGCCCGAGCTCCAGAACGACAACACGTGGGGTTTGATCTCGTCGATCTTCTTCATCGCCCGCGGTACGTCCAGCGGGTAGAGCTGATCGGCCGGAACACCGTCGGCCAGCAACGCCGCTTCGAGCATCCCGTTCATCCATTTGTACAACGTGCGCTTGCCGGGGAATTTCTTCACGTCCCAGAAATCGGCCCAGGTCTTGGGTCCGTTGTCGCCGAATTTGGCGCTGTCCCAGGCCATCACGTAGCTGAATTGATAGCTGGCGATACCGAAGTCCGAGGCGAGCGCCGGGGCCACCTGATCGCGCTTGATAACGTTGTAGTCCAGTGGTTGCAGGATCTTTTCGCGGCCCAGCACGAGGGCGCTGTAGCTCTCGACATCGACCACGTCCCAGCTCGGTTGACCGCTGGCCAGTTGCGAGCGGATCGCGCCTTCGGTGGGGCCGGCGCCGTCGATGCGCACTTGAATGCCGGTGTTCTTGGTAAAGGTGTCGGTCCAGGCCGAGCGGAAGGCATTCAGGGCATCGCCACCCCAGTTGACCACCACCAGCGGCTTGTCGGCCGACCAACTGATGCCACTGCGCAGCGCCAGTGGTACCGCGGCCAGCAGGCCCATGGCCTGGATGAAGGTGCGACGGTTGATCTGACCGTCACGGGCCTTTTCGATCAGCACTTCAATGCAGTCTTGTTGGTGATTCTGGCGCATGGGCAAGTCCTCGTTCTGCGGGTGTCGCGACGGACACCAGCCTTTATTGTTGTCAGGGGAAGAGCGCTATTTCAGGCAAGTTCTTGCGGCTTCAGGCCGGCAGCAGGAAGCTCTGCTGCACCGGCCAGCTCAGCCACACGGGGGCGCCGCCGGGCATCAGGGCGCCCGGGTGATTGCCGGGCACGGACAGGTTGATCGGCAGGGTATCGCCACCGACCTTGAGCGCCAGATGGGTGCTTGAACCCTGGTAGACCTTGTCGGTGAGTTGCGCGGGCATCACGTTGTAGCCGTCGCGGGTCGGGCATTCGCTGTGCAATTCCATGTGCTCGGGACGCACGGCCAGCACAATAGGCTCCCTGCCCAAGGGCGCGGGGGCGAGGGCGTGCAGAACGCTGGTGCCGCAGCGCCCGCTGGCGGTCGGACCATTGCGGGACAAGTCGGCCAGCGGGAACAGGTTCATCTTGCCGAGGAACTCGGCGACGAAACGGCTCTCGGGGCGGTTGTAGATGTTTTCCGGGGTGTCGACCTGGGTCAGCTTGCCATGGTTGAAAATCGCGATGCGCGACGACAGCGCCAGGGCTTCGTTCTGGTCGTGGGTGACGAACACGAAGCTGGTGCCGACCTGACGGTGGATGCGTTGCAACTCGGTTTGCAGTTGTTCGCGCAGGTTCTTGTCCAGTGCCGACAGCGGTTCATCCAGCAACAGCAGTTCCGGTTCGAACACCAGCGCCCGGGCAATCGCCACACGCTGTTGCTGGCCACCGGACAGTTCGGCGGGCTTTTTGTGCATGTGTGCACCAAGGCCGACCACTTCCAGAATGCGCTTGACCCGGCGCTGGCGTTCTTCGGCTGCGACTTTTCTGATGCGCAGCGGATAGGCCACGTTGTCCTCCACGCTCATGTGCGGGAACAGCGCATAGCCCTGGAACACCATGCCGAAATTCCGCTTCTCGGCTGGGCGCCGGATGATGTCGACGCCTTGTTCCATCAGTTTGCCCGCGGTCGGGCTGAGGAAGCCGGCCAGGATCATCAGCAAGGTGGTTTTGCCCGAACCGGAAGGGCCCAGCAAGGTAAGGAATTCGCCTTGGCGAACGTCGAGATCGACGTTATCCAGCGCTGCGAAACGACCGTAATACTGGCTGATACCTTGTGCGCTGAGCTGAATCGCTGAACGGCTGGACACAATGAGGTTCCTCTTTTTATTGCCCACATGACGTACGAGGACGGATGTAAATCCGACATGGGCTTTGGGCTCATTATTGTTAAAAATATCGCTACATCAATGGAATTATTTTGCTCGTATTGGTTAGTTTTATTACTCAATCTCCCGCCTTCATTAAACCAACGCGACCTGTGGGGAAGCCGTGAACCTGTGGGAGCGAGCCTGCTCGCGAAAGCAATTTTTCAGACGACATCAATGTTGAATGTAAGGGCCCTTTCGCGAGCAGGCTCGCTCCCACAGGGGATGCTGTGAGTGTCAGAGGGGGTCCTGCCAGGTCTGGTGCGACGATTGCAGCTGGGTCTTGACCCAGTTACTGAACGCCTGGACCACCGCGCGCTCGGCCTTCTGCGGGTCTGCCGCCAGGTAATAGCCGCGGTGCAGGTCGATGCTGATGTCGAACGGGCGCACCAGCAAACCCTTGGACAAGGCATCGCCGCTGATCAGGTTGTCGCCAATGGCGATGCCCTGGCCGGCAATGCAGGCGGATTGCGCGCAGTGCGCATCGGAGAACAATATTCCGCTCGCCGCGTTGACCCCCGAGGCGCCGGCCGCGGTCAGCCAGACACGCCAGTCCGAATAGTCGGTCATGTGCAGCAGCGGGAAGTGACTGAGTTCCTGCGGGCTCTTCAAGCCGCTCAACGCATTGATCAAGCGCGGGCTGCACACCGGAAAGAAGCGCAGCGCGACGATCTCTTCAACCCTCATTTCTGGCCAGTCGCCAATCCCGTAGGCGATGAACAGATCCACGCCGGGGTTGTTGATGTCGTCCGGCGTGCGGGGGGAAATCAGCTGCAACTGCACCTGCGGGTACTGACGCAAGAACGCGCCGATGTGGTGGCACAACCAATAGGTGGCGAACCCCGGCGCGCAACTGACGCACAGGCGACCGGAGATTTCCTGGTCGTCAATGAGCTGCCCGGCGTCGAGCAGGTCCAACAAAATCCCATGCACCTCGCGCGCATAGCGTTCGCCTTGATACGTCAGGCCGATCCCCCGGCCGATGCGCTCGGTGAGGGCGAAGCCGACACATTCCTCAAGCTTGCTGATCTGGTGGCTGATGGCGCTGCGAGTCAGGTTCAGTTCACGGGCGGCGACCGACACGCTGCCCAAGCGGGCAACCGCGTCCAGCGCGCGAAGGGCTGTCATCGAGGGAAAGCGCATAAATCATTCCGCTGTGGGGTGAATGTGAAGGCGTATGGTGACGTAAATCGAACAGTCAGGCCAAAAAAAATCGATTGTTGTATCGGTTGATTCAACAATACTAACCTGACTTGTCATCGGGTCGGTCCGGCCCATCTTCAAAGAGGTGCTGCATGACCCGTTGTGCCCAGGCGCTCGTTCAGTTGCTCGAAAGCTATGGCGTTGAACACGTCTTCGGCATTCCCGGCGTGCACACCGTCGAGCTTTATCGTGGCCTGCACGGCAGCCGCCTGACGCACGTCAGCCCGCGTCACGAACAGGGTGCCGGGTTCATGGCCGACGGTTATGCCCGTGCCAGTGGCAAGCCCGGGGTGTGCTTCATCATCACCGGCCCCGGCATGACCAATATCATCACTGCGATGGGGCAGGCCTACGCGGATTCGGTGCCGATGCTGGTGATCTCCACCTGCAACCGGCGCGAACACTTGCGTCTGGGCCATGGTCACCTGCATGAACTGCCCGATCAGCGTGCGCTGGTCGCCGGGGTGTGTGCCTTCAGCCACACCGTGCAGCACCCGGACCAGTTGCCGGAAGTGCTGGCGCGGGCCTTTGCCTTGTTTGGCTGCACCCGGCCACGACCGGTGCATATCGAGATTCCGCTGGACGTGCTGGAAATGTCCGCAGACGGCCTGGACTTAAGTCCTCGCCCGTTGCCGGCTGCACCGGCCCCGGCGCCAGAGGCCATTGAAGCGGCGCTGGCCCTGATCCATGCCGCGCAACGTCCCTTGATCCTCGCCGGTGGCGGCACCCGTCGCTGTGCCGAAGCCCTCACATTGCTTGCCGAACGCTTGCAGGCCCCCGTCGCACTGACCACCAACGCCCGAGGCTTGCTGGCGCCGGACCATCCCTTGCTGCTCGATGGCGTGCAGTCGTCAGCTCATGGTCGCGAACTGTTCGCCGAGGCGGACGTGGTGCTGGCCATCGGCACCGAACTGGGTGAAACCGACTACGACTTTTTTGGCCTTGGTCCCTTGGCGTTCAAGGCGCCCTTGATCCGTCTCGACATTGATCCGATGCAAGTGCTGGGCGCCCAACCGGCCCGGGTCGGTTTGCTGGGTGATGCCGAACACGGTTTGCGTGCATTGCTGGCGCGACTGCCACAACGTCAGGCCGATCCTGCCTGGGCGAGTGAGCGGGTGACGCGGGTAAACGCGCTGGAACACGCCGGCTGGAACGCGAAGCAAGGGCGCCTTCAGGCGCTGCTCGACACGGTTCGCGACGCCTTGCCGCAGCCGCTGATCGTCGGCGACTCGACTCAACCGGTGTACCAGGGCGCCCTGGGTTATCGCGCGCCAACACCCAACAGTTGGTTCAACGCCGGCAGTGGCTACGGAACCCTGGGTTACGGGTTGCCCGCTGCCATCGGTGCCAAACTGGCCCGTCCGCAGCGTCCGGTGGTGGCGTTGGTAGGGGACGGTGGCCTGCAGTTTTCCAGCGCCGAACTGATCGCCGCCAAAGAGGCGGGCGCCGGTGTGATCCTGCTGTTGTGGAACAACGCCAGCTACGCCGAAATCCGCGATTACATGAACGCCCGGTCGGTGCCGTTGCTGGGGGTGGACATCCTTACGCCGGACTTCGCTGCCCTGGCGCAAAGTTGCCACGTGGCCCATCACCGGGCGCGCGATCTGGACAGCCTGCGCGAGTTGCTTGGCCGACTCGGCAGCGGTGGCGAGCCGGTGATGATCGAGCTGGATGCCGCGGATTTCCTCGAATAGAACAACAAAAATTTTCAGGTCCTCCAGCTGCGCAAAGCGCGAGGGACCTTTCTACTGCCCTGAACTCAAGGTGGCTTACATGGCTGAGTCCGACAACTTTTCCTCGACCCATTCCACACAAGGAACCCATGCCGATCTGATCCTCGGCAACGGTCGCATCTACACCCAGGATCCGGCGAACCCCTGGGCCGAGGCCGTGGCGATCCGCGACGGCAAGTTGATCGGTGTCGCCAGCCTCGGCGAGCTTGAGGTATTCAAGGGACCGAACACCCGGGTGCATGACTTACAGGGCGCGTTCTGCATGCCGGGCCTGCACGACATGCACACCCATCCCGACCTGGCCCTGGCGCCGCGCTACAGCGACGACCTGGACGTGGGTATTGAAGACCCGACCCCGGAGCAACTGCGCGCAAGCATCCTCGCCTACGCCGACAGCCATCCGGGCGACGGCTGGATCTACGGTCAGTACTGGGTGCGCTACACCTTCCGCGAAGCCGGCCTGACCCCGGGCCGGGCGTGGCTCGACAGCGTCATGCCGGACCGCCCCGTGGCACTGCTCGACCGCATGTGGGGCACCATGATGGTCAACTCCAAGGCCCTTGAACTGGCCGGCATCGATCGCCACACGTCCGACCCGCGCAACGGGTATTTCGAACGTGACGAACTGACCGGCGAGCCCACCGGCCTGATGATCGACGGCGCCTACGCGATGATTCACGCCGCGATGCCGCCAACTCCGGTCAGCGTGTTGCGTCGCGCCTATCGCGATGGCGTGCACTTCCAGAGTTCGCGCGGCGTCACGGCGAGCAAGTACGTGCACGTGTGTGAACAGCGCTTGCAAGCCTTGAAGGAACTCGACGACAGCGGCGAACTGACGGTACGGATCGAAGCCGCGATCAGTTGGCAGGACGATATCTTTCCGGTGCGTCGTCGCTGGGAACTGTTGGCAGGTGAACGTCACTACTACCGCAGTGCACGGCTGAGTGCCAACGCGGTGAAATTCCACTTCGACGGCACGGTCGAGCCGAAGTCTTCGTACCTGCTGACCCCATGGCCGCAGGAGTCGAGCTGGCGCGGCAAGCTCAACCTGACCCCCGAGCACATCACCGACATGGTGGTGGACATGGACCGCAAGGGCATCCGCGTGATCGCCCACTGCACCGGTGATGGCGCGTCCGACGTGTTCCTCGATGCCGTGGCCGAGGCCCGTCGTCGCAACGGTTTCAGTGGCGTGCGCCACCAGTGTGCGCACAGCACCTTGCTGCATCCGGGCAACCTGCCGCGCTTCAAGGAATTGAACGTCATCGCCGAATTTTCCCCGGCCGCCTGGTATCCGACGCCGTTCGCCAGCGGCGCGCGTTCGGGCTATGGCCAGGAGCGACTCAAGCGCATCTACGACTTCAAAGGCGTGCTGGAAGCGGGCGGTACTGCTGTCATGGGCACCGACTGGCCGGTGGCGTCCATCGACCCGTGGCTGGCGCTGGAAACCATGGTCACCCGCCAGAACCCCTGGAACGACGACCCGGCGTGCTTCGGCGAGCCGATCAGCCTCGAACAGGCACTGAACGTGGTCACCCGCAACGGTGCCGTGGCCATGGGCCTGGAAAAATCCACGGGCAGCCTGGAAGTCGGCAAGTCGGCGGACCTGATCGTGATCGACCGCGACCTGTTCGCCGAACCTGCGCGCAATTACATCCATCAGACCCAAGTGCTGCTGACGTTCGTTGAAGGGCAACTGGTTTACGACCGCCATTCGACACTGGCGTCGGCAGGGTTGAAAGCAGTCTGGCAGGGTGAACCGCCGGTGCTGGAGGGCAAGGCGTAATGGACACACAACGCATCGCAGTCACCGTGGTATCCGGATTTCTCGGTGCCGGCAAAACAACCTTGCTCAATCGCATGGTGCGCCGCGCCGAAGGCAGTCGGCTGGCGGTGATCGTCAACGATTTCGGCGAGCTGAACATCGATGCCGCCATCGTTTCCGAAGTCACCGATGCGGTGTACAGCCTGCAAAACGGCTGCATCTGCTGCACGGTGCAGGAAGACCTGCTGGCGCAGCTCGGCAGCCTGGCGCAGTTGCAGCCGCGGCTGGAGCGCATCGTTATCGAGTGCAGCGGCGTGTCCGATCCGCAGCGCATCGTGCAAACCCTGGCCTACCCGCAATTGCGCAGCCATATGCAGCTGGACATGGTCATCACCGTGGTCGACGCCACCCGTCATCTGCAACTGGAAGGCGAGTATGCGCGACTGGCTCGGGCGCAGGTGGCCGCTGCCGATCTGCTGTTGTTGAACAAGACCGATCTGGTTGACGAGCAACAATTGCGGGCGCTGCGCGAGGCATTGGGGTTGAGGACCCGGGTGCACGAAAGTGTGCAGGCCGAGTTGCCCGATGCGCTGTGGCTGGACACGGAGCTGGAGCTTGAACATCAGGCGGTGAAACCGTTGACGCGGGTGTCGCTGGACGATCACAGCGAGATGTTCAGCAGTTGGCTGTGGCAGAGCACTGCGGCGCTGGATGTCGAGGGGTTGCGAGGCTGGTTGCAGGCGCTGCCCAGCGATGTGTTTCGGGTCAAGGGGCTGGTGGTCCTGGCTCAAGGCAACAAGGCCCACTGGTTGCAACACGTCGGCACCCGCAGTCAGTTCTCCCCGGCAACCGATGAGGCGCAGGCCAGTGCGACGCGGTTAGTGTTTATCGCTCGCCGTGGTTTTGAGGGATGGGATGCATTGGGGCGTGGGTTGGATGCCTGTGTGACTGGGGGCGCGAGGACATGAACCCGACCGAACAACGGTTACGTGAAGAGCTGGCGGCCTGTTATCGACTGGTTGCGCACTTTCGCATGACCGACCTCATCTTCACCCATATCTCGGTGCGCCTGCCGGGGCCGGAGCATCACTTCCTGATCAACCCTTATGGGCTGATGTTCGACGAGATTACCGCATCGAATCTGGTGAAGATCGACTTGAAGGGGCAGGCGGTCGAGCCGTCACCTTATCCCGTCAATCCAGCGGGGTTCGTGATTCACAGCGCGATCCACGGCGCCCGGGAAGACGCGCAATGCGTATTGCACACCCACACCAAATCCGGCTGCGCGGTGGCTGCGTTGAAGTGCGGGTTGTTACCAGTGAATCAGATTTCCATGGAGTTCTATGGACGGGTCGCTTACCACGACTACGAAGGCGTGGCGCTGGACATGGGCGAGCAACAACGGTTGGTGCAGGACCTCGGCGACAAGCCTGTTTTGATGTTGCGTAACCATGGCTTGCTGACGGTGGGCGAGACGGTGAGCCAGGCGTTCATGCGCATGTACTACCTGGAAAAGGCTTGCGACATTCAGCTGGCCGCGCAAGCCGCCGGAGAGCTGGTGCTGCCGCCTGCCGAGGTGTGTGAACACACGGAGCGGCAGTTCAATGATCCGGGGCGGCCGCTGGATGACGGGGAACTCAGTGATCCGGATGCGATGCAGTTGGCCTGGGCGGCGCTGTTGAGGATGCTGGAGCGGGTGGCACCGGGGTATCGGGACTGATCCGGGCCCTGTGTTGTAAGGGCTGATGCCACCGCGGGCAAGCGTTGCTCCCATAGGGATTGTGTCGTTGTACAGATTCATGCCCGACACTGATTCCCTGTGGGAGCAAGGCTTGCCCGCGATGGCGGTGTGTCAGGCAGTGCTGATGTTGAGGCTGCCGGCCTCTTCGCGAGCAGGCTCGCTCCCACAGTTGAAATGCATTCCATTGTGGGAGTGAGCCTGCTCGCGATGGGCGCGCCACGGTCTTTCAGGCCTACCCCGGTGTATTGAGGTTCATCGAGCGCTCGGCCAGTGCCGAAGCCGTGGCTTCATCCACCGCCAGCGAGAAACGGAAAGTCGCCCCCCGCCCAGGCACGTCGATCAACTGAATCTCGCGACCATGCAATTGCAAAATGCGGTGCACAATCCTTAGTCCCAACCCGCCATCACGCCGCGCGCCGCCAATGTTGAACGGGCGCAGGAACAGCCCTTCGCGCAGTTCGGGGGCGATGCCGGGGCCGGTGTCGCTGACGGTCACTTCGATAAACGATCCCTGGGGCCGCAGGCGCAGTTCCACCTCTCCACCTGGCGGGGTATGGCGCAGGGCGTTGTCGAATAAATTGGTCAGCACCCGCTCGATCAACCCCAAATCAGCACAGGCCGCCGATACGTTGGGCGCGAACGTGGCCTTGAGTTCGACCTGCCGCGCTTCGGCGGTGAGTTCGAATTTCTGGAAAATGTCCTGGGCCAGGTCGGTCAGGGAAAATCGCTCCAGCACCGGTTGCACGAAGCCGTGTTCCAGGCGAACCAGTTCCAGCAACGACTGCGCCAGCCCACCGACCTTGCGGCTTTGATCCAGCGCGATGCCCAGGTAGCGGCGGCGGTCGGCGGGGGACAGCGTGGCGTCCTTGAGCGACAGGGTTTCCAGATAACCGTGCAAGGACGCCAGCGGCGTGCGCAGGTCGTGGGAAATATTCGCCACCAGCTCGCGGCGTTCCTGGTCCTGACGGGTCAACGAACGCCACTGCTCGCCGAGGCGCACCTGCATCTGCCGGAACGTGGCATCGAGGATGGCGATTTCATCGTGGCTGGCGGCTTTTTCCACCAGTGTGGTGGCCGCTGGCGCGACCGGGACGCCGTCAATGTCGAAGTGGCTGACGGTGTCGGTCAGGCGTCGCAACGGCCGGGTGATCAGGGCAAACGCCGTGAGACCGGCAATCAGGCACAGCAGCGCCACCAGGCCGATTGATAGCAGGGCGGTATTGAGCGCGGCGCTGGTGGCGCCGCGTTCGGCGATGCGGTCATGGTCTTCCCCGAGCAGGACCACGTAGAGATAACCGGCCGGCTTGCCATCGACCTTCAGCGGTGCGGCGCTGAACACCTTGCGCGCATCGACACTGCGCGGATCGTCGCCGAGAATCGGCAAGGCATCGCCCTTGAGCAGGCGCCGGACCGGTGCCAGGTCGACCTGTTCCCGACGTATGCGCCCCTCGGGCGCGGCGCTGCCGACGATCTTGCCCTCGGTGTCCAGCAGGTACACCTCGACACTGGGGTTGACCAGCATCAGTTGGCTGAACAGGTCACGCACTGCATTGGGCATCAGGCCCTGGGTGTCCATCAGCACCGTGTCGCGGGCGATGTGTTGCGCCAGATCCCGCGACAGCCCCTGCACCACTTCCTGTTCATGCATCTGGTTGGAGCGCACCTGCATCCACGCCGAGGTGCCGCAGCACACCAGCAGCAGCACGGCGAATACCAGCGACAGGCGTTGTGTGAGGGTCAACCTCATGGTTGCGGCTCCTCGCTGGCGGCGAATTTGTAGCCGCGGCCCCAGACCGTGAGGATGCGCACCGGTTGCGCCGGATCGGTCTCGATTTTCGCGCGCAGGCGATTGATGTGGGTATTGACCGTGTGTTCATAGCCTTCGTGGCTGTAGCCCCAGACGGCATTGAGCAGGTCCATGCGCGAAAACACCTTGCCGGGCTGGCGCGCGAAAAAGTACAGCAGGTCGAACTCCCTTGGTGTGAGGTCCAGGCGGCGACCGTCTAGGGCCACTTCGCGGGTGATCGGGTCGATGGCCAGGCCATCGATGTTCAGGCTGCCGGCGTCCATCTTCAGGTTGCGCGCCATGGCATCGACCCGGCGCAGCAGCGCCTTGACCCTGGCGACCAGTTCGAGCATGGAAAACGGTTTGGCCAGGTAGTCGTCGGCGCCGAGTTCGAGGCCGAGAATCCGGTGCACTTCGCTGGAGCGGGCACTGGTAATGATGATCGGGGTATAGCGGGCCATGGCGCGGGCGCGCCGGCAGATTTCCAGGCCGTCGACGCCTGGCAGCATCAGGTCGAGAATCAGTGCATCCCAGCTTCCTTGCTGCAGCAGACGCATGCCCTCGTTGCCATCGGCGCAATGCACCACCTCGAACTGCTCATCGCGCAGATGCAGGCAGATAAGGTCGGCGATATGCAGGTCGTCCTCGACCACGAGGACGCGTTTGTTCTGTTCCATCCACTCATCCTTTGGCTATTGCGATTGCGCTGTAGCTCTTTACCTGTAGGAGCGAGCCTGCTCGCGATGAGCTCAAGAGCGCCGCGTTCAGTCCGGTAGCCACGCGTCATCGTTAACGACCATCGCGAGCAGGCTCGCTCCTACAGGCATTGTGCGGTGTTTTCAGGCGTCGAGTTATCACGAATTGTTTAACTTCCCGTGAGGATTTGGCGATCACCCCAAGCTTAGGCTGAGTTCCATGAAAGGCCTCAGGACTTCGGAGATGACCATGTTCTCAAGACGACAATTTCTATGGGCGAGCGGCGGGCTGGGGGTTGCAGCCCTGGCGATGGGTGTATTGCCAAAATTTGCCGCAAGGACTGCGCTGATCAGCGATGCCGACGCGACGGAGGTTTTCGAAGTGACCCACAGCGACAGCGAATGGCACACCATCCTCAGCGATGAGCAGTATGAAATTCTCCGGGAAGAGGGCACCGAGCGGGCCTACAGCAGCCCGCTGAACAACGAGCACCGGGACGGTACGTTCGCCTGTGCCGGCTGTGACCTGCCGCTGTTTTCCTCGGCGACCAAGTTCGACAGCCGCACCGGCTGGCCGAGTTTCTGGGCGCCGCTGGACAAGGCCGTGGCCACCCGCCAGGACCGTTCCTTCGGTGTGGTACGTGAAGAAGTGCACTGCCGACGCTGCGGCGGCCATCTGGGCCATGTCTTCGACGACGGCCCGAAACCGACCGGGCTGCGCTACTGCATGAACGGCTTGGCGATGAAGTTCCAGCCGGTCTGATTCCTTTCACTCACTTTTTTGCAGGTAACCACCATGTGGCTTCTGGTCCTCGCCTATCTCGGCGGTGTTCTGACAATTGTCAGCCCGTGCATTTTGCCGGTACTGCCCTTTGTCTTCGCCCGCACCGGGCAGCCGTTCGTGAAGAGCGGCTTGCCGTTGCTCGCGGGCATGGCACTGACCTTCGCTTTTGTCGCCACGCTGGCGGCGGTGGGCGGTGGCTGGGTGGTGCAACTCAATCAGTACGGGCGCTGGCTGGCGCTGGTATTCGTGGCGCTGTTCGGTCTCACGCTGCTGTTGCCGCAATTGGCCGAGCGCCTGACCCGACCGCTGGTCGCGGCGGGCAGTCGTTTGTCCGAGGCAGCAGGTGCCGATGCCCGGCCACGTCCCGGCGCTTCGTTTTTGATCGGGGTCGCCACTGGGCTGTTGTGGGCACCCTGCGCCGGTCCGATTCTGGGCCTGCTGTTGACTGGCGCGGCGCTGCAAGGCGCCAGCATCGCGACCACGTTGTTACTGCTGGCGTATGCCGCTGGTGCCGCGACCTCGCTGGCGGTGGCGTTGCTGCTGGGCGGCAAGGTCTTCGCCGCGATGAAGCGTTCGATTGGTGCCGGGGAGTGGTTGCGTCGCGGCCTCGGCGCGGCAATGCTGGCCGGCGTGGCAGCCATTGCCCTGGGGCTGGATACCGGGGTTCTGGCGCGATTTTCGACGGCGTCTACCGGAGGCATCGAGCAGGCGTTGGTGGAGCAATTGGCCGGCAAATCGCCCCGCAATAGTGCGGCGATGATGGCGCAAAACCCGTCGCCCGAAGGCGCGGTACAAGTGGCCGAAAAAACGCCAGGCACCTTGCCAGTCGAAGGCAACCTTCCACCGCTGGAGGGTGCCGTGCAATGGCTCAACTCACCACCGCTCGATGCCCAGGCACTGAAGGGCAAAGTGGTACTGGTGGACTTCTGGACCTACTCCTGCATCAACTGCCTGCGTTCGCTGCCCTATGTGAAAGCCTGGGCCGAGAAATACCGCGACCAGGGCCTGGTAGTGATCGGCGTGCATGCGCCGGAGTTTGCCTTCGAGCGCAATGTCGACAACGTCACCAAGGCCATGAAAGACCTGGGCATCAATTACCCGGTGGCTATCGATAACGAGTTCAAGATCTGGCGCGCATTCAACAACGAATACTGGCCGGCGCACTATTTTGCCGACGCCCAGGGCCGCATTCGTTATCACCACTTTGGCGAAGGCGAGTACGCCGAATCGGAGCGGGTCATCCAGCAGCTGCTGCGCGAAGCCGGTGCCGGCAAAGTGTCGGATGGCCTGATCAACGCCAGGGCCGAAGGCGTGCAAATGGCGCCGGACAACAATGAAGTGCAATCGCCGGAAACCTATGTCGGCTATCAGCGTGCCGAGCATTTTGTACCCGAAACCGCATTGGTGCCGGACAAGGTGGCGGCCTACAGCCCGCCGGCGCAATTGGCCCTCAACGACTGGAGCCTTGGCGGGCAGTGGCACGTCGGCTCGGAGCGGGCCACGGCCAGTGCGTCGGCCAGTCGCATCGTCTACCGCTTCCACGCTCGCGATCTGCATCTGGTGCTTGGCCCTGGCGCGGACGGCAAACCGGTGCGCTTCAAGGTGCTGATCGACGGCAAGGCTCCCGGGAATGATCACGGCATGGACGTGGCGCCCGACGGCAGTGGCACGGTGACTGACCAGCGCCTGTATCAGCTGGTGCGCCAGAACGGCGGCGTGCAGGACCGGACCTTCAGCATCGAATTTCTTGATCCGGGTGCATCGGCCTACGCCTTTACCTTCGGCTGATCATCCCTTCAATCATTCAGGAGTGCGCACCATGAAAACCCTGTTCACCTGGCGCCGTACGTTGTTGGGGCTGATGGCTGCCGGCGTCATCGGCCAATGCACGGCATTCTCTTTCGGCCGAGCCGAAGAAGCGGTCATCATTCCGCCGCCAGCCCTTGACGAAACCACCCAGGCCCACAGCGAAACCGCCGTCTTTGCTGGCGGCTGTTTCTGGGGCGTTCAAGGTGTATTCCAGCATGTCAAAGGCGTGAAAAATGCCGTCTCCGGATATGCGGGCGGTGCGGCCAATACCGCCCAATACGAGCGTGTCAGCAATGGCGATACCGGCCATGCGGAGTCCGTGGAAGTCACGTTCGACCCGAGCAGGGTCAGCTACGGCACCTTGCTGCAAATCTACTTTTCGGTGGCCCATGACCCGACCGAACTCAATCGTCAGGGACCGGACACCGGCACCCAGTATCGTTCGGCCATTTTCACCAAAAGCAGCGAGCAGCAACGGGTCGCACAGGCGTACATCGCCCAGCTCGACGCCGCCCATTCGTTTAACAAACCGATTGTGACCAAACTGGAAACCTACAACGGTTTCTACCCGGCGGAGGAGGAGCATCAGGACTTTCTGACCGAGCACCCGAACTACCCCTACATCGTGATCAACGATTTGCCGAAGGTGGCGCAGCTCAAGCAGCTGTATCCGGATCGCTATCAGGAAAAACCGGTGTTGGTGAAGGCGGGGATGTAAGTGTGGGGGATGGCGGTTATACGGAGATCACATTCTTGCCGGCGATCTTGGAGCGATACAGCGCCTGATCGGCACGGGACATCAGGCCGGTCTGTTGTTCTTCATCAAAGCGCTGGACCACGCCAAAACTCATGGTTACCTGGAAGTCGCCCACAGGCAGCAAGTCCGCCAAGCCATGGCGGATGGCCTCGGCGAGGGTCCGGGCGTCGGCCAATGGGGTGTTGGCCAGGATCATGATGAATTCGTCGCCACCCCAACGGGCCAACAGATCGCCTTCGCGCACGAAACGTTTGATGTTTTCGACCACGTGCACCAATGCCGCATCACCCAGTGCATGGCCGTAATGATCGTTGATGTTCTTGAAGTCATCGACGTCCATGGCGATCAACGACAGGGGTTCGCGGAAACGCTGGGCGCGTTCGCAGGCCTGGGGCAGCACCTGTTCCAGGCGATAACGATTGGCGATGTCCGTCAGGGTGTCGGTGTGCGCCAGTTTGCGGTTTTCTTCGAGCTGGAGTTGCAGCTGCTGATTGACCCTGGACAGTTCCCGCGTACGCTCTTCGATCATCGCTTCCAGCGAGTGATTGCGCCGTTCGAGTTCTTCAACCAGGCGTCGCTTGTCTTCGATGCTTCGGTGAACGCCGACCATGCGCGCCACCGAGCCGTCGGCATTGCGAACCAGCACCTGACCGCGGTCTTCGATCCAGACGTAACTGCCGTCCTGTGTCCGACAGCGATACTCGACCTGATAAACAGGACTGCGCCCGCTCAGGTGATCATCGATCCGGGCCATGACCCGTGGATAATCTTCGGGGTGAATGACGTTTTCCCAGGCCAGCACCGTGTTGTCCAGGGCGTGGGGCGAATAGCCGAGCATTTCGTACCAGCGGGCGTTGCGGTAAACGAAACCGGTGTTGGCGTTCCAGTCCCAGATACCGTCGCTGACCAATTCGAGGAGGGTGTGCAGCATGCCGTCGTTCATGTCCGACACATTGAACTTCACTGGTTCGATGTTCGATGCGTCGCCCATCGCTGCTCTCCCTGCTGCCCTGATATCAAAATGACTTAACTGCCATGGAGATTAGATCATGGCGCATCCGCCCGGCTAGTGCTTGCCCCACATCCCCATGGCGAAATCGACGAAACGACGCAGTTTCGGCAGGCGGTAGCGATCCTGGGCATACACAAGGTGCATCGGTCGGCTCGGCAGTTGATAACGCTGCAACAGAGGCACCAGTGTGCCGTTCTTGAGATCCTGCTCTACCAGCGCATCGGGCACCATCACGATACCCATTCCGGTTCGGGCTGCTTGATGCAGGCCGGCTGAGCTGTTGATCACCATCGGACCGCTGACCGCCACCACGATTTCGCTCTCGGGACCATTGAGGCGCCATTGCCGTGCCACCGATTGCCAGTCATCGCCGGCCGGATAGGCAAACGCCAGGCAGTCGTGCTGTTGCAGGTCTTCAGGTTTTTCCGGGGTACCCCGGCGCGCCAGGTAATCCTTTGAGGCGCACATGGTCAGGGTGTAGTCGATCAGCGGGCGTGCGATCAGGTTGGAGGGTTCGAGTGCGCCCAGGCGAAAGGCCACGTCGAAACCATGATCCAGCAGGTCCGGACGCCGATTGGTCAGTACCACGTCCAGTTTCACCCGCGGATTGTTCAGGCTGAACTCACTCAGGGCCGGCGCCAGGCGTTCGGTGCCGAAGGTCAGTGGCGCGGTGATGCGCAGGGTGCCGCTCGGCTCATCCAGGGTCTGCTCCGCCAGGCGTTCCGAGTCCGCCACCAGCCCCAGCACTTCCAGGCAACGCTGGTAATACGCGCTGCCGAATTCCGTGAGGCGCTGGCGCCGCGTCGTACGGTTGAGCAGGCGTACACCCAGACGCTGCTCCAGCGCCTTGAGGTGATTGCCGACCATGGTCGTGGACATTTCGCACTGCTGCGCGGCGGCGGTCATGCTGCCGGCTTCCACCACCCTGACGTACACAGTCATTGCCTGGAACAGATCCATTATCAAGCCCGGCTTTTAAATGATCGAAGTTTTGCGCAGTTTATCCAGTTCAGGTGGCTAACCATACTGCCAAAACACCGACAATTGATGGAGCCTGATGTCATGACCGCCGCCTGCCTGATGAGCACTTACCAACCCCTGGCCTTGAGTTTCGACAGAGGCCTGGGCACGCGCCTGTGGGACCTGGCCGGTCGTGAATACCTGGATGCGGTGGCGGGGGTGGCGGTGACCAACGTCGGTCATTCCCATCCGAAAATCGTCGCCGCCATCAGTGAGCAGGCCGGGCTGCTGCTGCACACGTCCAACCTCTACAGCATCGACTGGCAGCAGCGGCTGGCGCACAGACTCACTCAGCTCTCCGGCATGGACCGGGCGTTTTTCAACAATTCCGGTGCCGAGGCCAACGAAACGGCGCTGAAAATCGCGCGGCTGCACGGCTGGCACAAAGGCATCGAACAACCGCTGGTGGTGGTCATGGAAAACGCCTTTCACGGGCGGACCCTCGGCACCTTGTCCGCCAGCGATGGCCCGGCGGTGCGGTTAGGTTTCAACAAGCTGCCGGGGGATTTCATCAAGGTGCCGTTCGGCGATCTCAAGGCGCTGGACAGGGTGCAGCAGGCCCACGGCCCGCGCATCGTGGCGATCTTGATGGAGCCTATCCAGGGCGAAAGCGGCGTTCAACTGGCGCCACCCGGCTATCTGAAAGCCGTGCGCGAACTGTGCACCCGGCGTGCCTGGCTACTGATGCTCGACGAAATCCAGACCGGCATCGGCCGTACCGGCCAGTGGTTCGCCTGCCAGCATGAAGGCATCGTCCCCGACGTCATGACCCTGGCCAAAGGCCTGGGCAATGGCATCCCGATCGGCGCCTGCCTGGCTCGCGGTAAAGCCGCCGAGCTTTTCACCCCCGGCAGCCACGGCAGCACCTTCGGCGGCAACCCTTTGGCGTGCCGCGTCGCCTGCACCGTGCTGGAAATCATCGAAGAACAGGGCCTGCGCGATAATGCCCGGCGCCAGGGCGAACGGCTGCTCGACCGATTGCGCACGGAATTGGCCAACCACCCGAACGTCCTGGCGATCCGCGGCCAGGGCCTGATGATTGGCATCGAACTCAAACAACCCATCCGCGACCTGACCCTGATCGCCGCCCGGGATCACGGTTTGCTGATCAACGTGACCCGGGGCCAGACGATCCGCCTGCTGCCGCCACTGACGATTGATGAGCGCGAGGTGGAGATGATTGTGAGAGGGGTGAGTCGGACGATTTCAGCGGCTTGAATCGCATCTCCTGTAGGAGCTGGCTTGCCAGCGATGATCGTTAACGATGTCGCGTTTCAACCGGGTAAACGCGGCGCTTTCGAATCCATCGCTGGCAAGCCAGCTCCTACAGGTGCCTGATGAAAGCTGTGATTTCAGGCTGCGCGATCAATTGGAGCTTCGAGCCGCCAAACGCATCGAACAGCCGCTGATGCGCCGCAAACCCACTAGCCCCGTCACGCGTGCGATAACTGCCGGCCCATTCCAGCAAGGCAACCAACAACTCATCGTTCTCGTCCCGTTTCGCCTCGCGTTGGCGAATGTTGGCAATGCATTCCTCATCCTCAACAGTCAGCCAGATCAATGCAGTCGCCCGGGGTAAGAGCTCGCTGACGATCCAGTCGTAAACACCCTCGATCACCCAACGCTCTTCACTGGCCGCAATGCGCGCCATGGCCAATGCTTCGTTTCGGGGACGGGCGATGCTGTGTTCGTCGGATAGCCAGTGGATTTGATCAAGATCGATCCAGGGAGCCTGCAACTGCTCGGACAGCCGTCGGGCCAACCAGCTTTTGCCGGAACCGGAGTTGCCGATGATCAGGGTTCGGGTGAGATCCATGGATGACACCAATCAACTGTGGGAGCGAGCCTGCTCGCGATGGCGGTATGACAGTCACCACTGCAGGGACTGACAGATAGCATTCGCGAGCAGGCTCGCTCCCACAGGTTTTGCGGGTCATGCCCTTAATCCGATTGCTCCGGCGCCACCATTCGCGTCCTCGGCGCACCGTTGGCATTGTGCTGGAAGATATCCCGCGGTTGCCCTTTTTCATTAAAGAACACCTGCCCGATCCCCGCCGAATTCCACAACCGCTCACCGGCCTCGGCATGTTCAGGGATGTGCGGCACGATGCGCATGCGTCGGCGTTTGGTCAGCCAGTTGAGCGGCGAGCGGGGTGAGTAGAGCCAGCGGTTGAGGCGGTCGAACCATTCCAGCAGGGTCGGCGGGAATTCGTTCTTGATGCCGCTGCTGGTGATCTGCCAGATGCGCGGCTTGGCCTTGCGGTGTCGGATCAGTACTTCATAGACGAAGGAATAATGCACATCGCCCGACAGCACCACGTAGTTACCCGGTGTACGTGAGTGTCGGAAAATGTTCAGGATCACCTGCGCCGCACCGCGATGGGCCATCCAGTTTTCCGCGTCCACCAACAGTGGATAACCGCACCAACTGAACACCCGTTGCACGGTTTCGATCAGCTTGACGCCGAACACCGGCGCTGGCGAAACGATGATCGCCGACGGGTGATCCAGCAGTTCCTGTTGCAGTTCGCTGAGGGCTTCCCAGTCCAGCAAACCCGAGGGTTGCTTGAGGTTCTCCTCGCTGCGCCAGCGCCGGGTGCGGGTGTCGAGCACGACCATGGCCGGGGTGGTGGGCAGCACGTAGTGCCAATGCTGAAACCTCAGCAGTTCGTCGATCAACGCATCCTGGACCCCACTGTCGAGGTACCGGTCGTTCCCGGTGGCACTCAGCGAGCGGGCCTTGTCCAGCACACCGCTGAAGGCGTCCGGGTTGTTGCCCCAGCCCTGGCACAGCATATAAGCCAACAGCGCGTTGCCAATGATGCGTTTGGAGAACGGATGGCCGTAGGCCGTTTCCTCCCATTGCGCGGAAAGATTCCAGTCATCGGTAATATCGTGGTCGTCGAAAATCATCAGGGTCGGCAAATGCGCCAACGCCCGTGCGACCTTGCCCAGCCCGGCCTTGAAGCCGTCGATGCGCGTTTGCTCCAGTGCGTAACGCTCGCGTCTTTGGGGTGACAGGGCTGGCGGCTGCGGAGCGATCAACGTCCAGGTCACCGGTGACCAGACCAGCAGGTACATCGCCATGACTTCGGCGAAGGTCACCAGATGGTTGTCGGCGCTGCTGCTGGTAAAAATCGGCTTACGCGCGCCGCCGAAAAATCGTTCTCGCAGGGTTTCGTTGCTCTCGAGCGCCGGTAACAAATCCGCGCGGTGGTAGTAACTGGCCGGATGTTCGTAGAGTTTGGCGCTGTCGCTGACCACGGCGCCTTCCAGGTGCTCGCCGAACAACCCCAGGCGCTCGATCAAGGCATGAATCGCTCGCAGCGTCGGCCCGGCCACATCGTCGGCGTAAACCTGATCGCCGCTCATCATCAGCAACGCCGGACGATCACAGGGCTCGTGTTCTTGCGCCAACAGGGCATCGACACACAGCAAACCGTCCGCTGCCGGGTGATGAGGCTTGCGACAGGAACCGTGCAGCAGTTGATCGATGCGTGAGCGCAGGACGAAGTTCGGCATGCGAGCATCGCCGTACAACAGATGTGGGGCCCAGTCGCCGATGCCGCTCCCGTCGGCGATCAGCAGGTCATACTCGATCAACTCATCACAGGGCAGGGCGGTATCCAGTACCACATCGATCAGGTGCACAAACGCATGAATGCCCACCGCAATGACCGTGCATTGCCCGGCATCCAGGCGAATATCGCCCATGCCCTGCAATCGCAGGGTCAACTCCAGCGGCCGGGAACCCACCAGCCACAGCACCAGGCGCGTGGGTTCCAGGCGCCGTAACAGTGGGCCGGCCAGCACAGGGGGCAATACTTGATGATCGTCGGGCAATGACTGTGTTACGGACATCCGGGTTCAAGCTCTTGGGGCGCAGAGGTGGGCGATGATAGCGCAGCTTGCTCAAGTAAATAGTTGACGACATGAGTTGGATTCATGCACATGACTGCCGTTATCTAACACCGTGCGTTTCCAGCAGATGTTGATCCTGTCAGCCAGTGATCGGTTACGTAGCGTGTTGATTTCCTGAAGCCATTCTTTGAGGATTTTTGCGTTAGCGAGGCCAAACCGTCGACTGATTCTGTTGCGGTGGGCATCTTTCAGTATCTCGAAATACTTCGAGGCGGTTCCAAAATCCCACGCTTCCACGACAACCCAAAAGGGCATGGCCTTATGCTGCTGGCGATGCCATTCGATGCTGTCTTCTCGGCTACGTTCGATTTGCTCGTTCTGACGTTTGAGCCATTCAGACCAAATGTTACGTTGGCGGCCCCGCTTGGTATTGAAAGTCTTCGTCTGCGATGGATTGATGAAGCTGATGTCTTGATAGACCATGGGGTTGTGGTAACCCACTTCATGCGCAATCACTGAGCGCACATGCACCTCAACGCGTTCAATGGCATCAAGCATGAGCTGTCGCAGTTTTTTGTCGAATAGATAGATTGCGAACGCGGAGTCGAACTGAGTACCCGGCACAAACTCATTCTGACGAAGCGGTTTTTTGCTGACCGTGCACATGACTACATTGTTGTCTGCGTCGCGAAGGAACTCACGGCACGGATACCAGAACCCGCTCAGACGGTAGTAACCGACCTGACTGAGTTTGCGTTCGGCGCGAGCAACGTCAGTGATTTCCATGCCTCGACGGGCGAGCAATGCGGACAGGTCGCAGTAGGATCGAAATGGCTTCGGCGGGGCTAATTGCTGCAACAGTCCATGTCCCAGAAAAAAGAAGGCCCAAACATAATGCCGGACTGAGCCAGCACCAGAGGTTCGGGCGCGATTGCGGTGATTGTCTGTGATGGGTACAGCCGAGTCAACACGACCGACACTATGTACACCCGCGTGAATGCTCCGATTATGTAACCGCGCTTCTATTCCCCCTTTTCCGACATCAAGACAGCGACCGACTGTCGGATTTCATGACGACTGCCTCTCCATTGGCCATCAACCAGCGAAGCAAATCACTCACCGACACCGTGTGATTGTGCTCGATCCAACTCTGCGCCGCCGGGCCGTAGTGCTCGGTATAGCTGCTGAGCACCAGTTGGCGACAGTCTTCTGACAGTCGCAGGGTAGTTTCCTGGCAGTGCAGATTGGTTGCGTCGTCCCGGCTCACCCATTGCTGCAAAATCAAGCCATCAGAAGCCATCGGTCGGCGTTCCTGTGCATTGAGGGTTGGACTTCTGCGTCGAGCCTTGCTTGCCATCGGCCACGTAAGCGGCGCGGCGCGCGGCGACTACATCGCGCAACGCGCTGTAATAATCCGGCAGTTGTTGCAGGCTGTCGGTCAGCGGCAAGGCTTGCGCGCGACCATCGACAACGCCGCCGACGGTATTGACGCTGGACAGTGTGTCCACGGTATCGCTGTTGTCGCCGAACGGATCGACCATGAAGCTCAGCACGCGACCGGTGGCGTCCCGGCTGTTGGACGTGCCGAGCAATGGCAGCTCGACAGTCGGGCCGTTGCCAATGCCCCATACGCCAAAGGTCTGGCCGAAGTCCGCGTTGTGACGGGGGACCCCGGCCTTGCCGGAAACATCAATCAGGCCCGCTACACCGAGCGTGGTGTTGAGCAGGAAACGCCCCATTGTATTGGCCGAGCGTCCCGGATTGCCCTGCAACAGGTCATTGATAAAGACCTTGGGTTCGCCGAAGTTCGCCACGAAGTTATGCACACCGGTCTGGAAAAAATCCGGGGTGTAGCGATAACCGCGAGCGACCGGCGCCAGGGCATAGTCGTCGACCACCCGGTTAAAGGCGAAGACACCACGGTTGAACGGTTCCGCAGGGTCGTACACCGAGTAGTCGGTGTCGGCGCAGGTCAGGGTAGTCGCGGGCGTTGGCTGGCTGCTGCAACCCGCGAGCCCAACGGCCAGCATGGCAATCGAGGTACGACGGGCCAGCCAGGGGGCACACTTCAAAGGCAACATGGACGCAAGTCTCGGGAAGAATTTGCCAGGATGCTGAGCCCCGAGCCTTGCGCAAAGATGTCTGGTTTATTGCGGCGCTGACGCTTTATTGCAGGATTGAAATAAATGACGCGCTGCCGCGAATGGTTTTAGATAACGGTTCCATTCGCCCCGTAAGTGACCTTTGGTGAACAGCCTTTTAATAGTCGACGACGACGTTGAAGTCCTCGATCTCCTGAAAAAATTCTTCGTGCAGCACGGCTACAGCGTCGAGGTCGCCACCGACGGCGCATCGCTGTGGGCAGCCATCGAGCGCCAGGCGCCCGACCTGATCATTCTCGACGTGATGTTGCCCGGCGACAGCGGCTTGATCCTCTGCCAGCAACTGCGGATTCGTTACACCATCCCGGTGATCATGCTCACGGCCATGGGCGAACTCAGCGACCGGGTAGTCGGCCTCGAACTGGGCGCCGACGATTACCTGACCAAACCCTTCGACGCCCGCGAGCTGCTGGCGCGGGTGCGCGCCGTGCTGCGCCGCGTGGACGAACGCCGTCCGCTGGCGCAGGAACGGCCACGACCGCTGATCGACTTCGCCGACTGGCACCTGGACGTCACCCGCCGTGAACTGCGCTCACCGGACAATGTGATGATCCCGCTCTCGGCCGGCGAATTCGACCTGCTGCTGGTGTTCGTCGAACACCCGCAACGCGTCCTTACCCGTGAACAGTTACTGGACCTGGCGCGCGGGCATTGCCATGACGCTTTCGATCGCAGCATCGACGTGCAGGTCAGCCGCCTGCGGCGCAAACTCGAGTCCGACACCAAGCGCCCGGCGATGATTCGCACCGTGCGTAATGGTGGCTACCTGTTCACCCCCAGCGTGACCCGGCGATGAACTGGCTGACGCGATTTCGCCGCGATACGGTGGGGCGCTGGATCGCGCTGACGATCATCCTGGCGATGCTCATTTCACTGGCGCTCAACGGCCTGTTTATCCAGGTGGCCGGCGTCTGGGCGCGCCCGCCGTTGACCGAAACCGGCCTGCTGGAAAAAGCCGCTGCCATCACCCGTGTCATCGAGGCCGCCCCGGTGCCATTGCGCAACCAACTGGCGCAAGCCGCCGGCGAGAATGGCTTCATCGTCAGCTGGCACCCTGACCGGCGGGATCTCGATTTGCCGGCTGTGGACGATGCCAAGTCGGAAATCGGCTCATCCATCCTGCAACCCATGCTCAAAGCCCCTGATCGGCGCATCGAGGCTTATGAACCGGCTGACTGGACCGAGCACAAGGCAGACGCCCATTACGCGCTATTGATCGAGTTGGCCGACGGCTCATGGGTGATGTTCTCCGCGCCCTCGCGCAGTTGGGGGCTCGACGAAGCGCCGCGCTACCTGATCGTCATCCTGCTGGTGTTGATCTCAACCGCCCTGGTCGCCCTGATCGCCACCCGCCGCCTCGCCACGCCGCTGCAACGCTTCACCGAAGGCGCCCGACGCTTCGGCACCGACTTCCGGGCACCGCCCATCGAACCCCTCGGCCCCCAGGAAATTCGCCAGGCCATCCTCGCCTTCAACGCCATGCAGGCCCAGTTGCAACACTTCATTCGCGACCGCACGCAAATGCTCGCCGCCATCTCCCACGACCTGCGCGCGCCCCTGACGCGGATGCGCCTGCGTGGTGAATTCATCGAAGATGCCCAGCAGCAGCAACGGTTGTTTCGTGACGTGGATGAAATGCAGGCAATGATCAACTCGGCGCTGGAATTCTTCCGTGACGACGCCCGGCTGGAACCCGCGACCCAGTTTGACCTGGCGGAACTGCTGCACACCTTGCTGGATGATTACCGGGATCAGGGGGTCGAGATTGCCTACAGCGGGCCATTGCGGCTGGTGTATTTCGGGCGGCCGTTGGGACTCAAGCGAGTGATGACCAACTTGCTGGAGAACGCGATCAAGTACGGTGCCGAGCCGGCGGTGGAACTGATGGCCGATGCCGGGCAGGTGCGGATCAGGATGCTGGACCGTGGGCCGGGGATTCCCGAGTCGAATCTGGAGCAAGTGTTCACGCCGTTCTTCCGTCTGGAAGGCTCGCGCAACAAAAGCACGGGCGGGGTTGGCCTGGGGTTGTCGGCGGCGCGGGCGATTGTTCTGGAGCATGGCGGGGAGTTGACGTTGCGCAACCGGTCGACGGGCGGACTGGAAGCGTTGGTGGTGTTGCCGGTGCATTCGAGTACGGGATTCGGACTACAGTAAGTGATCCATGCACCTTGCGGGCACTCGGCAAGGTACTGACCAGAGGATAGAAATAATGACCAGGATCATCCTGCCGGCACTGGCCATTTTTATCGCTACTCAATTGCCGGCCTACGCCATCAACGACAAGTACCGCAAACAGCTTGAGCAGTCTTGCCTGGTCCGTCTTCATATTCCAGAGCTTGTGCCAAGCTGATGGGGCGCCAATTCGCCGGTCGTTCAGGAAGCCATGACATGAAGCACGCCCATCCGTCGCACATCCGTCGAGAGTTCTACAAATCCGTCGGCTTCTACCTTCGACTGGCTTGGCCGATCTTTTCCACGATGCTGATAATCATCGTTACGGTTGGCTTGATCATCAGTTATCTGGAGGGCTGGGATCCGTTTGACGGCATCTACTTTGGCTTCGTGACCGGCTTGACCATTGGCTATGGCGAACTCGTGCCGAAACTGCCGCTTTCGCGGATATTGGCGATATTGCTTGGATTTAATGGCGTGTTGCTGACGGCGATCTTTGCGGCGATCAGCGTGCGGGCGATCGAGACGGCTGTGCGGGTGACAGAGGGAGATAAATAAGGCGGGCAAACACTACATACAACCCGTGTGGGAGCGAGCCTGCTCGCGAATGCAGAGTGTCAGCCAACATAATTGTGACTGACACACCGCTTTCGCGAGCAGGCTCGCTCCCACAGGTTTTCCACAGTTCCTCTTATCTAAGCCTCCCAACCCGCCCCACTGACCGCCGCTTGCGCCAGCGGATGCAAGTCCGCCGGGTGCTCCGTTTGCCAGGCCAGCAATTCCTTGCGCATCCCGGGCGTCCAGTACAGCTGCAGATGATTTCGCACCCCGAGCACGGCCTGTTGCTGGTCCGGCTCGCTGGCGAAGTACTGGGCGATCTGGTTGGCCATTTTGATCAGGTTGGCAGTGCTCATCGGCGTACCTCCGCTTTGGCAGCTTGACGGCGTTCCTTGAGCAAACGGTGCTGTTCTTCCGTGAACGCCTGGAAGCGTTTTTGCCACTCCGAAGGGTGGTAGACACGACTGACTTCCACGGCGGTGACCTTGTATTCCGGACAGTTGGTGGCCCAGTCGGAGTTATCCGTGGTGATCACGTTGGCCCCCGATTCCGGGAAGTGGAACGTGGTGTACACCACGCCTGGCGCAACCCGTTCGGTGACCCGCGCACGCAATACGGTCTGGCCGGCGCGGCTGCCGATGCCGACCCAGTCGCCTTCGTTGATGCCACGGCTTTCGGCGTCGGTTGGATGGATTTCCAGGCGGTCTTCGTCATGCCAGGCGACGTTGTCGGTACGCCGGGTCTGGGCACCGACGTTGTACTGGCTGAGGATGCGCCCGGTGGTCAGCAGCAGCGGATAGCGGCTGTTGACCTTTTCCTCTGTGGGCACGTAGCCGGTGAGCATGAAGCGCCCCTTGCCGCGCACGAACTGCTCGATGTGCATGGTCGGCGTGCCGTCCGGTGCGGCGGCGTTGCACGGCCATTGCAGGCTGCCGTGGCGATCCAGTTCGGCGTAGCTGACGTTGGTGAAGGTCGGTGTCAGGCTGGCGATTTCATCCATGATTTCCGATGGGTGTTTGTAATCCATCCGATAGCCCAGCGCATTGGCCAGGGCCACGGTGCCTTCCCAGTCGGCCTTGCCGCCCAGCGGCTCCATGACCTTGCGTACCCGTGAGATACGCCGCTCGGCGTTGGTGAAGGTGCCGTCCTTTTCCAGGAACGAAGCGCCGGGCAGGAACACGTGGGCGAACTTCGCCGTTTCGTTGAGGAAGATGTCCTGCACCACCACGCATTCCATGGCCGACAGGGCCGCGGTGACGTGTTGGGTATTCGGATCGCTCTGGGCGATGTCTTCGCCCTGGCAGTACAGGCCCTTGAAGGTGCCGGCCAGCGCCGACTCGAACATGTTGGGAATGCGCAGGCCCGGGTCGGGTTGCAGGGTGACGTTCCACGCCTGTTCGAACTCGGTCCGCACCGCCACATTGGAGATGTG
Organism: Pseudomonas sp. WPR_5_2; assembly: GCF_003634475.1. Lineage (NCBI taxonomy): Bacteria > Pseudomonadati > Pseudomonadota > Gammaproteobacteria > Pseudomonadales > Pseudomonadaceae > Pseudomonas > Pseudomonas sp. WPR_5_2. Next base: position 281,441 of record NZ_RBLA01000007.1, read on the forward strand.
CCGGTATCCGGGTAACTCATGAGGGAAGGAGCCCATATCGCAGGAGCCCTGAACGTTGTTCTGCCCCCGCAGCGGATTCACGCCCACGCCTTCGCGGCCGATGTTGCCGGTGGCCATGGCGAGGTTGGCGATGCCCATCACCGAGGTGCTGCCCTGGCTGTGTTCGGTGACGCCCAAACCGTAGTAGATCGCTGCGTTGCCGCCGGTGGCATACAGACGTGCGGCGGCACGGATGTCGGCAGCGGCCACACCGCAGATAGGGCTGATGGCTTCCGGCGAGTTTTCCGCACGGCTGACGAATTCGCTCCAGCGGGCGAAATCACTGCCCTCGCAACGGGCGTCGATAAAGGCCTGGTCTTGCAGGCCTTCGGTGATGATCACGTGGGCCAATGCGTTGAGCATGGCCACGTTGGTGCCGGGGCGCAGGGCCAAGTGATAGTCGGCACGGGCGTGCACCGTGTCCACCAGATCGATGCGTCGTGGATCGATGACGATCAGCCGCGCGCCTTCACGCAGGCGGCGCTTGAGTTGGGAGGCGAACACCGGGTGGGCGTCGCTAGGGTTGGCACCCATCACCAGCACCACGTCGGCCTGCATCACCGAGTCGAAACTCTGGGTGCCGGCGGATTCGCCCAGGGTTTGCTTCAGGCCATAACCGGTCGGCGAATGGCAGACCCGGGCACAGGTGTCGACGTTGTTGTTGCCGAACGCGGCGCGTACCAGTTTCTGCACCAGATAGGTTTCTTCGTTGGTGCAGCGACTGGAGGTGATGCCACCGATGGAGTCGCGACCGTACTTTTGCTGCAGCCGGCGGAATTCGCTGGCGGCGTAGGTCACCGCTTCGTCCCAGCTGACCTCTTGCCACGGGTCGCTGATGTGTTTGCGGATCATTGGCTTGGTGATGCGATCCGGGTGGGTGGCGTAGCCCCAGGCAAAGCGCCCTTTGACGCAGGAGTGGCCGTGGTTGGCCTGGCCGTTTTTGTCCGGAACCATGCGCACCAACTGGTTGCCTTTCATCTCGGCGCGGAACGAGCACCCCACGCCGCAATAGGCGCAGGTGGTAATCACGCTGCGTTCCGGCTGACCCATCTCGACCACGTTCTTTTCCATCAAGGTCGCGGTAGGGCAGGCCTGCACGCAGGCGCCGCAGGACACGCATTCCGAGTCGAGGAAGTTCTCGCCACCGGCAGCGGCCACGCGGGATTCAAAACCGCGCCCGGTAATGGTCAGGGCAAAGGTGCCCTGGGTTTCTTCGCAGGCGCGCACGCAGCGGTTGCAGACGATGCACTTGCTCGGGTCGTAGTCGAAGTAGGGGTTGGAGGTGTCCTTCACGTCGGCCAGATGGTTCTCGCCTTCATAGCCATAACGCACTTCCCGCAGGCCGACCTGACCGGCCACGGTTTGCAGCTCACAGTTGCCGTTGGCCGAGCAGGTCAGGCAATCCAGCGGGTGATCGGAGATGTACAACTCCATGACATTGCGACGCAGGGTCGCGAGCTTCGGCGTCTGGGTGTGCACGGTCATGCCTTCAGTGACCGGCGTGGTGCAGGACGCGGGGTAGCCGCGCATGCCGTCGATCTCCACCAGGCACATGCGGCAGGAGCCAAAGGCTTCCAGGCTGTCGGTGGCGCAGAGTTTGGGAATGGTGGTGCCCATCAATGCAGCAGCGCGCATCACCGAAGTGCCTTCGGGTACGGTGATGCTGCGGCCGTCGATGTTCAGGGTGACTTGCACATCGCTTTCGCGGGCAGGAGTGCCAAGATCGATGTCGGTTTTCGGATCGAATACAGTGATCATTGCTCGGCCTCCGAGGCTTGCAGACCGAAGTCGGCGGGGAAGTACTTGAGGGCACTGGCGACCGGATAGGAGGTCATGCCGCCCAACGCGCACAGTGAACCGTATTGCAGCGTGTCGCACAGGTCCTTGAGGATGATCACCTGCTCATCACGACTGGCCTGATCCGGCGCGGCCAGCAGGCGGTCGATCACCTCCACGCCGCGGGTCGAGCCGATGCGGCAAGGGGTGCATTTGCCACAGGATTCCTCGGCGCAGAACTGCATGGCGAAACGGGCCATGTGGGCCATGTCGAGGCTGTCATCAGCCACCACCACACCACCGTGACCGAGCATCGCGCCGATGGCGGCGAAGGCCTCGTAATCCAGTGGCGTATCGAATTGCGACGGCGGCACCCAGGCACCGAGGGGGCCGCCAACTTGCGCGGCCTTCAGCGGACGACCACTGGCGGTCCCGCCGCCGTAGTCTTCCACCAGTTCGCGCAGGGTCAGGCCAAAGGCCCGTTCCACCAGGCCGCCGTGACGGATATTGCCCGCCAATTGGAAGGGCATGGTGCCCAGCGAGCGGCCCATGCCGTAATCGCGATAGAACTGCGCACCCTTGGCCAGAATCAGCGGCACCGAGGCCAGGGTCAGCACGTTGTGCACCAGGGTTGGTTGGCCGAACAGGCCTTGCAAGGCGGGGATCGGCGGCTTGGCGCGGACGATTCCGCGCTTGCCTTCCAGAGAATCCAGCAGGGCGGTTTCTTCACCGCAGATGTAGGCACCGGCACCGACTCGGACTTCCATGTCGAAAGCCTGGCCGCTGCCGCCGACATTGGCGCCCAGATATCCGGCCTCACGGGCGATGTTCAGCGCTGCGCGCAGGGTTGCAACGGCGTCGGGGTATTCCGAACGTACATAGATGTAGCCGAAGGTGGCGCCGACGGTAATGCCGGCAATGGCCATGCCTTCGATCAGCAGGAAGGGGTCGCCTTCCATCAACATGCGGTCGGCGAAGGTGCCGGAGTCGCCTTCGTCGGCGTTGCAAACAATGTACTTCTGCGCAGCCTGAGTGCCTCGCACCGTTCGCCATTTGATCCCGGCGGGGAAGGCCGCGCCGCCACGGCCACGCAGGCCTGAATCGAAGACTTCGGTTGCGGTCTGTTCACCACCAACGGTGATGGCCCTTTTCAGACCCTCGAAACCGCCGTGGGCTTGGTAATCCTCAAGCGACAGCGGCCGGGTAATGCCGGCGCGGGCGAACAGCAGGCGTTGTTGGGATTTGAGATAAGGCAGCTCTTCCACCAGACCCAGGGCCAGGGGATGGCTGGAATCTTTTTGCAGCGCATCGAGCACTGAAGGCACATCGTCTGCGGTCAGCGGGCCGAAGCCAATCCGGCCTTGCGGGCTGTCCACTTCCAGCATCGGCTCCAGCCAATAAAGACCGCGTGAGCTGGTGCGCTGCAACTCCAGCGGCAGATTAAGCGCCTTGGCCTGAGTGATCAGGGCGGTGGACACCTCATCGGCACCTACGGCACGGGCAATGGAATCACAGGGCAGATAGAGAGTCGGCATCACACGTCCTCCCGGCAAGCGTCGAGCAGGGCATCCAGACGCTCAGCGCTCAGCCGCGCATGCACCCGTCCATCCAGCTCCAGGGCAGGCGAACAGGCGCAGGCACCGAGGCAATACACCGGACGCAAACTGATGCTGCCATCGGCACTGCTGCCGTGGTCATCCAGTTGCAGACGCTCGCGCAACTGCGCGGCCAACTGCTCGGCACCACGGCTCTGGCACGACTCGGCGCGGCACAAACGCAGAATATGGCGGGCCGGCGGCGAGGTACGGAAGTCATGGTAAAAACTGATCACCCCGCGAACCTCCGCCTGACTCAGGTTCAGCGCATGGGCAATCTCGGGGACGGCCGCATCGGGGACGTAACCGATGCGTTCCTGAATATCATGAAGAATGGGCAACAGCGCGCCCGGAGTACCCTTATGGCGCTCCAGCAGACTGTTGACCACAGGCAGGTGCAAACTCTCATCAGGCATTCAGCAATCCTCACGGTCACGGACACACCAGAAGGTCGTCGGTCGTCCGAAAGTGTCGGCTGCGGCATTCACACCACGTCACGGTATCGTGGCATTTTCAGGCCGTTGGCCAGGGGTGCCCTGAGTGGGCATCTTGTTGTGCCCGGCGCGGTCTTTGCCGCACATCGGTAAGGGCATAAAAGCCAGATTGCCACGCCGCCTTTGATTTATCCGCACCAGAGCGACGTGTTTGGTTCTGTCTACGACCTTGTATTGAGTCTAGAAGAACGCAGCATCAGGCGCCGCGCTTGAGGGGAGGTTGCTGGAGTTATGCACAGCGGATTGCCTGTGGAGAAGGTAACGATCAAGCCCACTGTAGGAGCGAGCCTGCTCGCGAAAAACGCAGGCAATCAACATCTGCTGTTGAATGAGCACCGTCATACTGCAAACAGCCTGAGAGGGATAATCCCCCGCTCCCACGTTATGCATGGAAGCGGGGAAAACCCTTAACCAAGCTCACCACAGAAAATATCGGGATTCCCGTCGGCCGGGCTTGTCCGCATCACCAGCGCGTATCCGCCGGACCGCAGCGAGTCATAAGCCAAAGGCACGCTCTTCCAGAGTTGGATGCCCGCCTGCTCGTTGAAGTTGTCAGTCACGATGCGATTGAGTGAATAGACCGGCTTGGGCTCGTGCCTGGCGCAGGTTCCCGAGTAGATATAGGTATACAAGTGCGCCGGAATTGCAGTGCCATTGGGTACACCGCCGACGAACAACGAGAGCGCCGTTTCACTACTGCTCAAGGGGGTCAGAATGGCCTGAGCGATATGCCCGGCATTGTAAGTAGTTGCATTCAAGGGAACGGCAACGATTTGCTTCGGGGCTGCACCAACCACTGAGATCCATCCTGCCGCTACCAGCAACGCCAGCGAAGTTACGACCTTCATCGTAAAACCTCCCGCCTTGTAAGGGCTCGTTGAAGAGATCCCCCACTGAATTTTAGTCAGCGGTCGGTCCAATCGCCATTGGGTTGTAGCAAACCCACTGTAGGAGCGAGCTCGCTCGCGAAAAACGCAAGACATCCACAAATCCCGCTGAATACCCCGGCCACCGCAACCAAGCCCGCTCTCACAGCGTCACGTCTGACTTTTGAAACCAAAAACCATTCTGGCGCCTCGCCCACTGCCCAGGCGTGGCGGTCGGTGTCTGTGGCGTAGGCAGCATCTTCAGTGAGAAGGGAAAAGGGGACGGATTTATTTTCACGCACTCGAGCCAAGCGATGCTTGTCGGATCATCACAATCTCTATGGGGCTAGCCTGCTCGCCAAAGCCGTCAGACCGGTTCCCCAATGCACCACCATTGTACTGCGACCTCATCATCAGGTTGAGTTACGTCATGCCCATGCTCGATGAAGTGCGATGGCTTTTGCAGTGCAAGAGCGTGGCTGATCCGCTCTGGCTTGAGCGTGTTGGTTTCTCCGAGAAAACCCAAATAGTAATTCCGGTCGTAGAAAATGGTGATCTCGCTCTGATGAACCCATGGCCACACCAGCAGGCAAGCGACGCGATAGTAACCCTGTGAGTGGTCAGCAGCGTTGGACAGGTGGCTAGCGGCTTCGAGCAGTTGTTGAATGCAGAAGGCTTGAACTTCAATCCTGGCTCGAGGGCCTTCGACCAGGGCCTCGTGCACCGGGATCTTCCAGTTTGTATAGCGCTCCATGCGCTCGGTTCGCGGGTGAAATTCGTCGCGAAAAGTGGAGGCCCAGTGTTCCAGAGCGCGGAGGCGGCGGGGAATGCCTCTGAGTGGTTTGTTGCTGAGGGCGATTTGCCGCATTGATACGTCCTTGTGAGCTGAAAGGGTCTTTCGTTGCTGTCTGCTGACGCAATTGAAAAGTGGGCAGATATACTTCCATATCAGCCAAAACCCTAGCCAGTATCAGTCGGTGTAAAGAGTTACCAAACGTTCCCTAACACGATCATTCACTGAATATCTTTCAAGTAATCCTTAAGTGCAATGAGCGGAGTATCGAGCTGCTCCAGCGTCTGCGCAGCACTGAAATCAGCTGACAATCTATTCAACTCTCGTCCCAATGGCTTACCGGCTCCACCTATGGCCTCAAGCGCCAGCCCCACGCATTCAGCTACTTTGCCCTTGATAGTCGCGACATCATCTCTGCGCACCAGCAACTCAAACACATCCCGCTGGTAATCCCCCATCACCAAGTCATCCCGCAAAATCGGACTCTGATCTTCCGTCTCATAAGCCAGCTTAAGAGAGAAGAGGGCGACGGTTTCCAGTTGCGATTCCATGGGTGAAGTCCTTGATGAGTGTCTGACTGACCGAGGGTGGGGAAAATCAAAAAAGCATCGCCAGCAGGCTGGCTCCTACAGGGCCGCGGGGTGTCAGGTGCTTTTCTGCAGGCGAAAAAAAAGGCCTTGCTAAGCAAGACCTTTCTTAATTTTGGTGCCCCGAGGGGGCAACGGTCGCTTTGCGGCAGTAACGTACCATATGCGGCAATCACCTGCGATGCCCGGCTATGCTGGGGATAGGCAGTGTTGGGTTGGGCTCTACGCCACCCCTGTCTTGATGGGCAATTCCTTCGGCAGTAATGCCGGGGCCTCGGCGGATCAAGCCAGTCATGAACTGGCTCCTTCCTCAGTGTTTTACCGGATGGTGGCTGACGGCGCCGTGGTGGCCAACGGTACGGCAAACGGTATCGAGGTGCGGACTGATGGCCATTATCCGCTGAACCCGAGCGCGCTCCTGCGCTGCCATATGGCCTACAGCACCTTTGTCAGTGGGGCGGGTTCATTCAGGCCGGGCGTGCGCCGAGAAGAAGCGCCCTGGACCGTGCTCAAACTGTCGCCGGTAATCACAACCAGCACGGGGGTGGAGGGCTATGTGCGTAGCTACTTCGATCTGGATGCCGGGGCGCGTGATGGGCAGCCGCTGGGCTTCAAGTGGGTGGTCCCGCAGCAAGCCGCGCTCACCGGCCCGTTCTTGAGCTACTTCATGCGGATTGAAGACGTGCTGAAAACGGCGGGTGTTTCTGCCCACACGCTCTATGGGGTGGGCGGTCAATCGCTGTGGGACATGAGCACACAGCTGAATGCGTATACCGTAAAGCAGCTCAGCAACTACTTTGCTGAGGTGCGCCGTCTTCAGGTCGAGAAAGGCGTTAAGCCGATCGTCGTGATGTACATCAATTCGGGCCTTAACGATCAGAACGAAACCAGTACCCCGTCACTGGGCTGGCGTGCCAGCACCGACCCAAGTTCGGCGACGGCATATATCGATAACCTGGAATCGATCAGTAAGCGCATCAAAGATATTTGGCAGGTGAATGGCTGGGACGAGCGGGAGTTGTTCTTTCTGTTTGTGCCGTCGCACCCGACTGCGAACCCGGACGCGGCCAAACTCAAATCGTATCGAAAGGCCGCGCAAGCCGGTCCAGGTTCAGCACTGCGAGCCAGCGTTGTCGATTTCGAGAATCTGACCAGCTACACCGAAATGTGGGCGAACGGGTGGTATCGGCAAGGCACTGATACGAGCCACCAAGAGTTGGTCGGCTACGAGACGCTCGCTGCGAGGATCGTAGCGCTGATCCCCTGATAAGGAAAAAAGTAGGCCTGCATTGAGCAGGCCTTTTTTTATGCTTGGTAATCACCAACTCGCTGAAGTACTCCATTCTCATCGGTTTCGTACTTGCCCCCTGGTGCGCTGAACTTCCCTCCGCACTTAGGGCAGGGTTGCTCACAGGTGATTGCTCCTGTGTTCAACGTCATCGAAGCCGGAAAATCGATTGTTCCCGTAAGTCCACACCCTTCGCACGTAACAGTTACCTTCGATCCCATTTCTGACTCCTTTCGACACGTGATATTTCGGCACACGATTATGGCATAGAGCCATTGCGAATAAGTTAACGCACTCGGCTAGCTACTCCTGGCTGCGATTTGTATGAGTCGGCAGGGTTGGATCTTGCCTTGGCGTAGTCACTCGCACCTGGTGCGACACGAATTCTGTCTCGATGGACGGCGGATGTTGAAAATCCCCGTCTGAAGAAAAAAACATCAGAAAAAGCACTTATCCCCCTCCCGCCGACGGGCTTTGTGTCCTTTTTTTGTGCAAATCCGGATGTAGTGCAAACGAACCTGCAGCCCAGGCGGGCCGTGGGCCTCTGCAGGGGGTTGGCCATTGCACAGAATGCAAAGTTTTGAAGGGAAGTGCAGCGCGGTTGCACGGCGCTACTCAGGGCAGTCCAGGACGGGATAGCGATGGAGTCCCCGGTTTCATTGGGCGAAAACTTTGAAAACGTGGGGTTCGGTGGATTTTCAAAAACGCGCACGATCTTTTTTGGGCGGGGACTGGCTGGGTGCAGGGAGAGGCTTAATTCACTGCAGGCCACGACTGGCGGGGGCTGTGCCGTGTTTGATGGATTTCACAGAGCTGAACACGATCTGCAACTTAAATCGCCTTTATGCTGCCAACCAAGGCGCCATGAAAAAACGTCGTTTTATTGAGATTAATTCTTAAGGGGAAGGTGGTCGTTTCAAAAAGAGCGATATTAGCTATACGGGGGTGGTAATGGGTCTGGAGGCCCCGTTTTTACTGGGCTTCGGGTATTACAAGGGAAGGTAATATGAAGCGATATGAAAAGTAATATTTCTGTCAAACCCCCGGATTCATTGGGTTTTAAAGAATGGAAATATAGCTTTTAAGAAAGGTAATAATATCGCCTTCCTATCGCTTAAATATCGCCTTTCCTCAAAAGCTCTGGAGGCCTTGATCTACGCGGGCTGTAGCTGATTTTCGGAGGGGATATTACTAATATTACTCTTTTTCCGACCCCCGCAGATTTTAGGATCTGTCCCCTAGGAGGGGCGGTGGGCCGGATCTCGACAGTCTGTTTGCAAGCGTGTATGGGACAGAAAATGCGGGTATCGAGTCCCACAGATTGTCACATGTGATTTCAAGCACCGCTTTCGACTTTCAGCCGAATTCAGATCCAATTGGTGACGCCGTACCGGACACGGAGTTAAGTTTCGAGAGCTTGGAATTAATTTCTTTTTGCTCAAAAACAAGCCTTTCAGCTTCGGCGCGAGCTTTCCAAGTCACGTACAGGGTCACCATATTTTGAAAGTATCCATCCTTTCTCGCAGTGAGAACAAAGGGCATGACTTTATCCATGTGATTAACAAAAGTCTTACCAACTGTACGATAGGCGACTGTTTCGTCAGCAAGTCTTGATACGAAATAAACGGAAAACGCTTCCATTTGGTTCAAGTGGCCGATGTCTAGCTTCGAGAGGTTTTGCATGTTTTGCGGAGTATTGCGATGCGCACGGACTTCTTTTCCCTGTATTTCGATGTTCCAGCCTTCGAACCAGGTGATGTTTGCGGCTTTTAGATGCTTATTAAAATCATTTTGCCCCGCAATGATTTTATCCATGTAAATGGCGCATTGTTCCGACGTCAGTCGCAAGGCGTCGCGTTTTGCTTGCGTCGCAGCAGTGCTCTTAAGAATTGCTATTTGCTGCAACCCTAAGTAGGCGAAGAATGCCAACCCAATGGATGCTATGAAGTACAGCAGCTCGATAAGGGGCTTAATGGTCGCTAAAAAACTGTTGAATGCATCCATGTTCATTCCTCGCTCGGACTGGAAAATTTTCTAGACTGCTCTAGCTGGGTTCACAGCATCCTCTGCTGCCTGTTGGCGGATAAGCTCTTCAGAAATTGAACTGCTGATCTGAGGGTGCATTACGCCATTTTTACGCCGAGCAAAAAAAAAGACCTTGATATTCAAGGTCTTTCTTCATTGTGTTGGTGCCCCGAGGGAGACTCGAACTCCCACTCCTTTCGAAAACGGATTTTGAATCCGCCGCGTCTACCAATTCCGCCATCAGGGCTCAATGGCGGCGAAGTATAGAGATGAGATAACCGTCGGTCAATCAGGTACATGGAGAATTTTTGATATTTCCGCTAGACTTCCCGGCCCTGCTAGACGAACCCCATCATGCGCGTTGCTGACTTTACTTTCGAGCTCCCTGATTCGCTGATCGCCCGCCATCCTTTGGCCGAGCGTCGCGGTAGTCGCCTGTTGACCCTGGATGGGGTCAGCGGCGCCCTGGCACACCGTCAATTCACTGATTTGCTGGAGCATTTGCGCCCCGGCGATTTGATGGTGTTCAACAATACCCGGGTGATTCCGGCGCGGCTGTTTGGCCAGAAGGCTTCCGGCGGCAAGCTGGAAATCCTGGTGGAGCGGGTGCTGGACAGTCATCGCGTGCTGGCCCATGTGCGTTCCAGCAAGTCGCCCAAGCCTGGGTCGAAGATCCTGATCGACGGCGGTGGCGAGGCCGAGATGTTGGCGCGTCATGATGCGTTGTTCGAGCTGGGCTTTGCCGAAGAGGTGTTGCCGTTGCTCGACCGCGTCGGGCATATGCCGTTGCCTCCTTATATAGACCGCCCGGATGAAGGCGCGGATCGCGAGCGTTATCAGACCGTCTACGCCGAGCGTTTGGGCGCGGTGGCGGCGCCGACGGCGGGGCTGCATTTCGATCAGGTGCTGATGGAGGCGATTGCCGCCAAGGGTGTCGAGACGGCGTTCGTGACCCTGCACGTTGGCGCTGGCACGTTCCAGCCGGTGCGCGTCGAGAAAATCGAAGACCACCATATGCACAGCGAATGGCTGGAAGTCGGCCAGGACGTGGTGGATGCGGTTGCCGCCTGTCGCGCGCGCGGCGGTCGGGTGGTGGCGGTGGGGACCACCAGCGTTCGTTCCCTGGAAAGCGCTGCCCGTGATGGCGTGCTCAAGCCGTTCAGTGGCGATACCGACATATTCATCTACCCGGGCCGGCCGTTTCATGTGGTCGATGCCCTGGTCACCAATTTCCATTTGCCTGAATCCACGTTGTTGATGCTGGTCTCGGCGTTTGCCGGTTATCCGGAAACCATGGCCGCCTATAAAGCCGCCGTCGACAACGAATACCGCTTTTTCAGCTACGGTGATGCGATGTTTATCACCCGTAACCCCGCACCACGTGGCCCTGAGGACAAAGAATGAGTCGCCAATGTCGTATGTCGTTTGAGTTACTTGCTACTGACGGCAAGGCTCGTCGTGGTCGCCTGACCTTCCCGCGCGGTACCGTCGAGACCCCGGCCTTCATGCCCGTGGGCACCTACGGCACGGTCAAGGGCATGTTGCCGCGGGATATCGAGGCCACTGGCGCTGAAATCATTCTGGGCAACACCTTCCATCTGTGGCTGCGTCCGGGCACGGAAGTGATCAAGAAGCACGGCGACCTGCACGATTTCATGAAGTGGAAAGGCCCGATCCTGACTGACTCCGGCGGTTTCCAGGTGTTCAGCCTGGGCGCCATGCGCAAGATCAAGGAGGAGGGTGTGACCTTCGCCTCGCCGGTCGACGGTGCCAAGGTGTTCATGGGGCCGGAAGAGTCGATGCAGGTTCAGCGTGACCTGGGCTCGGACATCGTGATGATTTTCGACGAATGCACGCCGTACCCGGCTGACGAAGACGTCGCCCGCGTGTCCATGGAGTTGTCCCTGCGTTGGGCCCAGCGCTCGAAAAACGCTCATGGCGACAATACGGCGGCGCTGTTCGGCATTGTTCAGGGCGGCATGCACCAGGACCTGCGCATGCGCTCCCTGGAAGGCCTCGATAAGATCGGTTTTGACGGCCTGGCCATCGGTGGTCTGTCGGTGGGCGAGCCCAAGCATGAAATGATCAAGGTGCTGGATTACCTGCCGGGCCAGATGCCGGCTGACAAACCTCGTTACCTTATGGGCGTTGGCAAACCGGAAGATCTGGTGGAGGGTGTGCGCCGCGGTGTGGACATGTTCGATTGCGTGATGCCAACCCGTAATGCCCGCAATGGGCATCTGTTCATTGACACTGGCGTGATCAAGATCCGTAACGCGTTCCATCGCCATGATGATTCGCCGCTGGATCCGACCTGCGATTGCTATACCTGCCAGAACTTCTCCCGCGCTTATCTGCATCACCTGGACAAGTGCGGCGAAATGCTCGGGAGCATGCTCAATACCATCCATAACTTGCGCCATTATCAAGTGCTTATGGCTGGTTTGCGCGAGGCTATTCAACAGGGTACATTGGCCGCCTTTGTCGATGCCTTCTACGCCAAACGCGGGCTTCCCGTTCCGCCTTTGGACTGAGTTTTCTGACCCCAAGATTCAACATTTGCAACTGGAGTGCTAAATGAGCTTTTTTATCTCTAATGCCATGGCCGACGCTGCTGCACCGGCAGCTGCTGGCCCTATGGGCGGCGGCTTCGAGTGGATTTTCCTGGTCGGCTTCCTGGTCATCTTCTACCTGATGATCTGGCGTCCACAGGCCAAACGCGCCAAAGAGCAGAAGAACCTGTTGAGCAGCCTGCAAAAAGGCGACGAAGTTGTGACCACCGGCGGCATCGCTGGCAAGATCACCAAAGTGGCTGACGATTTCGTTGTTCTGGAAGTTTCCGACACTGTCGAAATGAAGTTCCAGAAAGGCGCTATCGCCGCCACGCTGCCCAAGGGCACGCTGAAAGCGATCTAAGTTTCAACTTCTACTCAATCGACGGGGCGCGCAAGGCGCCCCGCGTCATAAGCGGGCGGCGTGATGCTGAACAAATACCCTCTGTGGAAATACATTCTGATCCTGGCGGTGCTGGCGATCGGTCTGATTTATTCCGCTCCCAATCTTTATCCTGATGACCCGGCCATCCAGGTCAGCGGTGCAAGCACTGCACTGCAGGTCAATCAGGCTGATCTGGACCGTGTGAGCGCTGCGCTCAAGGAATCCGGGATCGACGTCAAGGCTGCCACCCTGGCCGCTGGCGGCAAGGGCGGTCTGATTCGCCTGGTCAAGGCTGAAGACCAGTTGCCTGCCAAGGACGTCGTGCGCAAGACCCTGGGTGATGACTACGTCGTTGCCTTGAACCTGGCACAAACCACCCCGCAATGGCTGCGCAGCGTTGCCGCGCACCCGATGAAGCTGGGTCTGGACTTGTCCGGTGGTGTGCACTTCCTGCTTGAAGTGGACATGGAAAAAGCCCTCGATGCGCGCCTGAAAGTCTACGAAGGCGACGTCAAGAGCCTGTTGCGTAAAGAGAAACTGCGCTATCGCAGCCTGCCGCAACTGGGCGGTGCCATTCAGTTGGGCTTCTCCGATGAAGCGTCCCGCGAACAGGCCCGTACGATCATCCGCAAGAACTTCAACGATTTCGACATTGTTCCGGCCGACCTCAATGGTCAACCGGTGCTGCGTCTGGCGATGACCCCGGCCAAGCTGGCGGAAATCCGCGAATACTCCATCAAGCAGAACTTGACCACGGTACGTAACCGAGTCAACGAGCTGGGTGTTGCCGAACCGATTGTCCAGCGTCAGGGCGCCAACCGTATCGTGGTTGAGCTGCCGGGCGTGCAGGACACCGCGGAAGCCAAGCGTATCCTCGGCAAGACGGCCAACCTCGAGTTCCGTCTGGCGGCCGAGCCTGGTGCTTCGAAAGCCACTTCCGAGACCTTCGAGTTCCGTGAGGGCAAGCGTCCGCCGGCACAGATCGAGCGTGGCCTGATCATCACCGGCGACCAGGTGACTGACGCCAAGGCAGGCTTCGGCGAGCACGGCACGCCGGAAGTGAACATTCGCCTAGACGGTCACGGCGGCGAGCTGATGAGCCGTGCGACCCGTTCGAACGTGGGTCGCAGCATGGCGGTGATCTTCATCGAGCAGCGTCCGGTCACCACTTACACCAAGCAAGTGGTCGACGGCGTCGAGAAAGAAGTGGCGGTGCAGTCGTTCAAGGAAGAGAAGAAGATTATCAGCCTGGCGACCATTCAGTCGCCGCTGGGCGCGCAGTTCCGCATCACTGGCCTGAATGGCCAGGGCGAATCGTCCGAACTGGCGCTGCTGCTGCGTGCCGGTGGTCTGGCGGCACCGATGTACTTCGCTGAAGAGCGCACCATCGGCCCAAGCCTGGGTGCGGACAACATCACCAAAGGTATCGATGCATCGCTGTGGGGCATGTTGTTCGTCTCGCTGTTCATCATCGCCATCTACCGCTTCTTCGGCATCATCGCCACCGTCGCGCTGGCGGTGAACATGGTCTTGCTGCTGGCCGTGATGTCGCTGCTGGGTGCCACGCTGACCCTGCCGGGTATCGCCGGTATCGTATTGACCATGGGTATGGCGGTCGACGCCAACGTACTGATCTTCTCGCGGATTCGTGAAGAGATCGCGGCGGGCATGAGTGTGCAGCGAGCAATCAACGAAGGTTTCGGTCGCGCATTCACTGCGATTCTCGACGCCAACCTGACCACCTTGCTGGTGGGCGGGATCCTGTTTGCCATGGGTACAGGTCCGGTCAAGGGCTTCGCAGTGACCATGTCCCTCGGGGTCTTGACCTCGATGTTCACGGCCATCATGGTCACCCGCGCGATGGTCAACCTGATCTTCGGCGGTCGTGACTTCAAGAAGTTGTGGATTTAAGGGGCTGCCATGTTACGTACAATCAACTTCATGGGCGTTCGCAACTTCGCGTTCGGCGTCACATTGTTCCTTACGGCACTGGCCATTTTCAGTGTCTTCCACAAGGGCATGAACTGGGGCCTGGACTTCACCGGCGGTACGCTCATCGAGCTGACCTACGAGCGTCCGGCCGACGTGACCAAGGTGCGCGAGCAGCTGGTTTCGGCCGGTTATCACGAAGCCGTGGTGCAGAACTTCGGCGCCACCACCGATCTGCTGGTGCGCATGCCTGGCGAAGACCCGCAACTGGGTCACCAGGTGGCTGGCGCGCTGCAGAAGGTCGGCGGCGACAACCCGGCGACGGTCAAGCGTGTCGAGTTCGTCGGCCCGCAGGTGGGTGAAGAGCTGCGCGACCAAGGCGGCCTCGGCATGCTGATGGCGCTGGGCGGCATCCTGATCTACCTGGCGTTCCGTTTTCAGTGGAAATTCGCTGTTGGTGCAATCGTTTCGCTGATCCACGACGTGATCGTGACCATCGGTATCCTGTCGTTCTTCCAGATCACCTTCGACCTGACGGTGCTGGCGGCGGTACTGGCGATCATCGGTTACTCGCTCAACGACACCATCGTGGTATTCGACCGGGTTCGCGAGAACTTCCGCGTACTGCGCAAGGCCAGCCTGATCGAGAACATCAACATCTCGACCACGCAAACGCTGCTGCGGACCATCGCGACTTCGGTCTCCACCTTGCTGGCGATCGCGGCACTGCTGTTCTTCGGTGGTGACAACCTGCACGGCTTCTCCCTGGCGCTGCTGGTGGGGGTTCTGGCGGGTACTTATTCGTCGATCTACATCGCCAACGTGGTGCTGATCTGGCTGAATCTGAGTTCCGAAGACCTGATTCCTACGGTGAGTGCCGAGAAGGAAGTCGACGACCGTCCTTGAAGGCTCTCTAATCCAGAGCAGCTCTTCCAGAGATGTAGTCCAAAAAGGCGCGAGTTGAACTCGCGCCTTTTTTTGTGCTCCAAGGCTGGGAGAAGCGCGGGTTTATCCCGCATTTGATGGTCAGGAGGTTCATGTGAACAAGTCGATGCTGGTTGGTGCTGTACTGGGTGCTGTCGGTGTGACTGCCGGGGGTGCTTTGGCCACCTACAGCCTGGTTAAGAAAAGCGGCCCTGAGTATGCGCAAGTACTCGCCGTTGAGCCGGTCAAGACGCAAATCAAGACTCCACGTGAAGTGTGCAAGGATGTCGCGGTAACCCGGCAAGCGCCGGTTAAAGATCAACACCAGATCGCCGGTACGGTGGTCGGTGCAGTGGCAGGTGGTTTGCTGGGCAACATGGTTGGCGGTGGTAATGGCAAGAAGCTGGCCACTGTCGCGGGTGCGGTTGGCGGCGGTTACGCCGGCAACAAGGTGCAGGAAGGCATGCAGGAGCGTGACACCTACACCACGACCCAAACCCGTTGTAATACGGTGAACGACATCAGTGACAAGGTCGTGGGTTACGACGTGCGGTACTCGCTGGACGGCAAGGAAGGCAAGGTGCGCATGGATCGTGATCCGGGGAATCAGATTCCTGTGGATAAAGAGGGCAAGTTGATCTTGTCGGAGAATCAGCAGGCTCATTGATCCGCTGAAGGCAGATTCAAAAAAAAGCACCCTGCGGGGTGCTTTTTTTGTGCCTGAAATACAGCTTCGAAAACACTGTAAAAACCTGTGGGAGCGGGCTTGCCCGCGATGACGGTATCACTTGCGCCCTATGCGGCGACTGATCCACCGCTATCGCGGGCAAGTCGAATCGTCGCACCGCCGCTCCCACAGGGATCTACGGTGTTATTGAGGGCGAATCGCAGGCATAAAAAAAGCACCCCGAAGGGTGCTTTTTTCTGTCGCTGGAAGCTTAGCGCTTCAGCGAGGCCGGCAGGTGCGGCTGGATCGCCGTCAGCACTGCCTTGAAGCATTTGGTGTTGCCGGCAACGACGTGGCCTTTTTCAAGGAAGTCGTGACCACCGGTGAAGTCGCTCACCAGGCCGCCTGCTTCTTGAATCAGCAGGGCGCCTGCGGCCATGTCCCACTCGGACAGGCCTGATTCCCAGAACGCATCGAAACGACCGGCGGCCACGTAGGCCAGGTCCAGGCTTGCCGAGCCGGCGCGGCGGATACCGGCGGTCTGGCCAACCAGGGCGCGGAACATGCCCAGGTAGTTGTCGAGGTTGTCCATCTGGTCGTCACGGAACGGGAAGCCGGTACCCAGCAGGGCGCCGTCCAGGCTGGTGCGGCCGCTGACGCGCAGGCGACGACCGTTCAGTTGGGCGCCGCGACCACGGCTGGCGGTGAATTCTTCCTGGCGAACCGGATCCAGAACAACGGCGTGTTCCAGGCGACCGCGGTATTTGCAGGCGATGCTGACAGCGAAGTGAGGAATGCCGCGCAGGAAGTTGGTGGTGCCGTCCAGTGGATCGATGATCCACAGGTACTCTTCGCCTTCGATGCCGGTGCCGGCGTGCATGCCGGTTTCTTCACCCATGATCGAGTGATTCGGGTAAGCCTTGCGCAGGGCGTCGATGATTTTCTGTTCGGCGGCGCGGTCCACCTCGGATACGTAATCCTTGGCGTCTTTTTCGTCGACCTTGATGGTATCCAGGCGCTCGATGGAGCGGAAGATCAATTCACTGGCGCTGCGGGCGGCGCGCAGCGCGATATTCAGCATGGGCTGCATGGATGTGTCACCTAAGGTTGTTAAAGAAAGCCGGGCATTCTATCAGAAAGTTTCTACAGGAGAAGGACGACGTTCGCTTTCATGGCTTAACGGTAGTTTGAGCTGTAAGATTCTGCTCCCCCTGTCTATGTTCGAGAGCGCCTCCCTTGCTGCAAAACATTCGTGTCGTCCTGGTCAATACCAGCCATCCGGGCAATATCGGCGGGACCGCGCGCGCCATGAAAAACATGGGGCTGTCGCGGCTGGTGCTGGTCGAGCCACGCTTGTTCCCGCACCACGAGGCCGATGCACGTGCTTCCGGCGCCGGTGACATCCTTGAAAAAGCGCAAGTCGTCGCCACCTTGGAAGATGCCTTGGTCGGTTGCAATCTGGTGCTCGGCACCAGCGCTCGCGATCGTCGGATTCCCTGGCCGCTGCTCGATCCCCGCGAATGCGGTGCGAAGGTGGTCGAGGAAGCGGCGCAGGGCGCCGAAATCGCCCTGGTGTTCGGTCGCGAAGATTCCGGCCTGACCAATGAAGAGCTGCAGCGATGTCATTATCACGTGCACATCCCATCCGACCCTGAGTTCAGTTCGCTGAACCTTGGGGCGGCGGTACAGGTGTTGAGTTATGAAGTGCGCATGTCCTGGCTGGCGGCTGAAGGTCAGCCGAGCAAGGTCGAGAAGGAAGAGGTGGCATCGGTCAAAAGCGCTGAGCTGGCGACCATGGACGAACTCGAACGATTCTACGAGCACCTGGAGCAAACCCTGGTGGCGATTGAATTCCTCGATCCGGAAAAGCCACGGCACTTGATGGCGCGCCTGCGCCGGTTGTACGGACGCAGCTCGGTCAGCCGGGCGGAAATGAATATATTGCGTGGCATCCTCACGGAAACCCAGAAAGCGGCCCGTGGTGAGCTTCTAAAGCGGAAGGATTAATGATGTTTGAGCGTTTGCGTGAAGATATCCAGAGCGTATTCCATCGAGACCCGGCGGCGCGTAACGCTTTTGAAGTCCTGACGTGCTACCCGGGCATGCACGCCATCTGGATTCACCGTTTGTCGGCGGCCCTGTGGCGCGCAGACCTGAAATGGCTGGCACGCCTGGTGTCGAACTTCGGTCGCTGGTTGACCGGGATCGAGATTCATCCAGGCGCCAAGGTCGGTCGCCGTTTCTTTATTGACCATGGCATGGGCATTGTCATCGGCGAAACCGCAGAGATCGGCAATGACGTCACTCTCTATCAGGGTGTGACCCTGGGTGGCACCAGCTGGAACAAGGGCAAGCGTCACCCGACCCTTGAGGATGGCGTAGTAGTTGGGGCAGGCGCGAAGGTGCTGGGCCCGTTCACCGTCGGTGCCGGGGCCAAGGTCGGTTCCAATGCCGTGGTCACCAAGGCGGTTCCGGCGGGTGCGACTGTTGTCGGTATTCCGGGGCGGATCATCGTCAAGTCCGACGAAGAGCAGGACGCCAAGCGCAAGGCCATGGCCGAGAAAATCGGTTTTGATGCCTATGGTGTCAGCGAAGACATGCCTGACCCGGTGGCGCGCGCCATCAATCAACTGCTCGATCATCTGCAGGCGGTCGATGGTCGCCTGGAGGGCATGTGCGGGGCGTTGAAGGATCTGGGCAGTAATTACTGTGCCAAGGATCTGCCTGAGCTGCGCGAAGAAGATTTTGCGTGTGTGAAGGACAAGGATCAATCCCGGGCCAGCTGATGCCTTTGTAGGAGCTGCCGCAGGTCGTATTCAGGCAATGGCACAGCGCTAAGCGGTGTGCCATTAAGCCGCAGACCCTGATATCATGCGCCCGCTCTTCGCGGGTAAACCCGACTAAAGCACTAGGTCTAATAGTTGACTTAAATACTCGGGAATTGCATACTCGCCTCATTCCGAACTCCGTGGTAATTGTCCATGCGACTGACTACAAAAGGCCGATACGCCGTGACCGCCATGCTCGATCTGGCGTTGCACGCGCAGCACGGGCCCGTGTCCCTGGCCGATATCTCCGAGCGCCAAGGCATCTCCCTGTCCTACCTCGAGCAGCTTTTCGCCAAGCTGCGCCGCAGCAATCTGGTGTCCAGTGTTCGTGGTCCAGGCGGCGGCTACCAGCTGTCTCGCGACATGCAGGGTATCCAGGTCGCCCAGGTGATCGATGCGGTGAACGAATCGGTCGATGCCACCAAATGCCAGGGGCAGGGTGATTGCCATTCGGGCGACACCTGTCTGACCCACCACTTGTGGTGCGATCTGAGCCTGCAGATACACGAATTTCTGAGCGGTATCAGCTTGGCTGACCTTGTGACTCGCCGTGAGGTGCAAGAAGTAGCCCAGCGTCAGGATCAACGCCGTTGCAACAGCAAGGCGCCACGCCTGGACAAGATTGAAGCGTCCGCCGTCGAATGACAGCCATAGAGCTAACGGCGCGCCAGCCAGCCTGATTTAGGAGATAGTCCATGAAATTGCCGATTTACCTTGATTACTCTGCGACGACCCCGGTTGATCCCCGTGTCGCGCAAAAAATGAGTGAATGCCTGCTGGTCGACGGAAACTTCGGTAACCCGGCGTCCCGTTCCCACGTGTTCGGCTGGAAAGCTGAAGAGTCCGTCGAAAACGCCCGTCGTCAGGTGGCCGACCTGGTCAATGCCGACCCGCGTGAAATCGTCTGGACCTCCGGTGCCACCGAATCCGACAACCTGGCAATCAAGGGGGCGGCACATTTCTACGCCACCAAAGGCAAGCACCTGATCACCACCAAGATCGAGCACAAGGCTGTCCTGGACACCATGCGCCAGCTGGAGCGTGAAGGTTTCGAAGTCACCTACATCGAGCCTCGTACCGATGGCCTGGTCACTCCGGAAATGGTCGAAGCCGAACTGCGTGACGACACCATCCTGGTTTCGGTCATGCACGTGAACAACGAAATCGGTACCGTGAACGACATCGCCGCCATCGGCGAACTGACTCGTTCCCGGGGCATCCTGTTCCACGTTGACGCCGCTCAGTCCACCGGCAAGGTCGACATCGACCTGCAGAAACTGAAAGTCGACCTGATGTCGTTCTCCGCCCACAAGACCTATGGCCCTAAAGGCATCGGCGCCCTGTACGTGAGCCGCAAGCCGCGTGTTCGCATCGAAGCGACCATGCACGGCGGCGGTCACGAGCGCGGCATGCGTTCCGGTACCCTGGCGACCCACCAGATCGTCGGCATGGGTGAAGCCTTCCGCGTGGCCAAGGAAGACATGGCTGCCGAGAACGTGCGCATCAAGGCCCTGAGCGACCGCTTCTACAAGCAGGTCGAGCACCTGGAAGAGCTGTACGTCAACGGCAGCCTGACCGCCCGCGTTCCGCACAACCTGAACCTGAGCTTCAACTACGTTGAAGGTGAGTCGCTGATCATGGCGCTCAAGGACCTGGCGGTGTCGTCCGGTTCTGCCTGCACCTCGGCTTCGCTTGAGCCTTCGTATGTGCTGCGCGCCCTGGGCCGCAACGACGAACTGGCACACAGCTCGATCCGTTTCACCTTCGGCCGTTTCACCACCGAAGAAGAAATCGACTACGCCGCGCAGAAAGTCTGCGAGGCCGTTACCAAGCTGCGCGCTCTGTCGCCGCTGTGGGACATGTACAAAGACGGTGTCGACATTTCGAAAATCGAGTGGGCGGCACACTGATTTCAAGTCGCCGCGAACCGGCCCCGTGGACCCAGGTTCCGGGGCTCAAAGAGCGACTCTCTGATGAGTGAGGATTAAGCATCATGGCTTACAGCGAAAAGGTCATCGACCACTACGAAAACCCGCGCAACGTCGGCAAGATGGACGCGGAAGATCCTGATGTCGGCACCGGCATGGTCGGCGCTCCGGCGTGCGGCGACGTGATGCGCCTGCAGATCAAGGTCAACGACGCCGGCATCATCGAAGATGCCAAGTTCAAGACTTACGGCTGCGGTTCGGCTATCGCTTCCAGCTCCCTCGCCACCGAGTGGATGAAGGGCAAGACCCTGGACGAAGCAGAAACCATCAAGAACACCCAGCTGGCCGAAGAACTGGCCCTGCCGCCAGTGAAAATTCACTGCTCGGTACTCGCTGAAGACGCCATCAAGGCGGCCGTTCGCGATTACAAGCAGAAGAAAGGCTTGATCTGACTTTCAGGATTTGGCGACGAGTAAGGAGTCACCGATGGCTATCAGCATGACAGAAGCGGCTGCTCGACACGTGCGACGCTCCCTCGACGGGCGCGGCAAAGGTGAGGGGATTCGCCTGGGTGTTCGCACCACAGGCTGCTCCGGCCTTGCCTACGTGCTGGAGTTTGTCGACGAGGTGGTTGCAGAGGATCAGGTGTTCGAAAGTCACGGCGAGAAAGTGATCATCGACCCGAAAAGCCTGGCCTACCTGGACGGCACCGAACTCGATTTCGTCAAGGAAGGGTTGAACGAAGGCTTCAAGTTCAACAACCCCAACGTACGCGGTGAATGTGGCTGCGGCGAAAGCTTCAACATCTGAGGCTGCTCGTGGGTACTCCTTGTCATTTCGCTTTATTTGAGCTGCAACCGAGCTTCAACCTGGATCTCGATCAGTTGGCTTCGCGTTACCGCGAGCTGGCGCGCAGCGTTCATCCGGACCGCTTTGCTGACGCCTCCGAGCGTGAGCAGCGGCTGGCGCTAGAGCAATCCGCGAGCCTCAACGAGGCCTACCAGACGCTCAAGAGTCCCCCCAAGCGCGCGCGTTACCTGCTCGCCTTGAGTGGTGGCGAGCTGCCGCTGGAGGTCACGGTGCATGATCCGGAATTTCTTCTGCAACAGATGGAGTTGCGCGAAGAGCTCGAAGACCTGCAGGACAGCGCCGACTTGTCGGGTGTTGCTGCGTTCAAGCGCCGCCTGAAGACTGCCCAGGATGAACTGAACCAAAGCTTCGCAGCTTGCTGGAACGATGCCGCGCAACGTGAACGGGCCGAACGCCTGATGCGGCGCATGCAGTTTCTCGACAAGCTCACCTACGAAGTGCGCCAGTTAGAAGAGCGCCTCGACGATTAACCCAGTGCCGCTCCGGTCGCACGCCTGATATACAGATAAGTCCTGATAACGATGGCCCTACTGCAGATCGCCGAACCCGGCCAAAGTCCTCAACCGCACCAGCGTCGTCTGGCTGTGGGGATCGACTTGGGCACTACCAATTCGCTGGTCGCTGCATTGCGCAGTGGTCTTTCCGAGCCTCTGGCTGACGCAGAAGGGCGGGTCATCCTGCCGTCTGCCGTGCGCTACCACGCCGATCGCGTCGAGGTCGGCGAGTCGGCCAAGTTGGCTGCCGCCACCGATCCCTTGAACACCGTGCTGTCGGTCAAGCGCTTGATGGGTCGTGGTCTGTCCGACGTCAAGCAATTGGGCGACCAGTTGCCCTACCGTTTTGTCGGTGGCGAATCGCACATGCCGTTCATCGACACGATCCAGGGTCCGAAAAGCCCGGTCGAAGTCTCTGCCGATATTCTCAAGGTCCTGCGCCAGCGCGCGGAAGCGACCTTGGGCGGTGAATTGGTAGGTGCGGTCATCACCGTTCCGGCCTATTTCGACGACGCTCAGCGTCAAGCCACCAAGGATGCGGCCAAGCTGGCCGGCCTGAATGTACTGCGTTTGCTTAATGAGCCGACCGCGGCGGCGGTGGCTTACGGTCTGGATCAGCACGCCGAAGGCCTGGTGGCTATTTATGACCTGGGCGGCGGCACCTTCGATATTTCGATTCTGCGCCTGACCGGCGGTGTCTTCGAAGTGCTGGCCACTGGCGGCGACAGTGCATTGGGCGGCGATGACTTCGATCACGCGATCGCTGGCTGGATTATCGAGGGCGCCGGCCTGTCCGCCGACCTCGATCCAGGCGTGCAACGCAACTTGCTGCAAATCGCCTGTGCCGCCAAGGAAGCCCTGACCAACGCCGCGTCGGTAGAGGTCGCTTATGGCGCCTGGAAAGCCGAGCTGAGCCGTGAAGCCTTCAATGCGCTGATCGAGCCGATGGTCGCCCGCAGTCTGAAAGCCTGCCGTCGTGCGGTGCGTGATTCCGGAATCGAACTGGAAGACGTGCATGCCGTGGTCATGGTCGGTGGTTCGACTCGCGTTCCTCGCGTTCGCGAAGCCGTCGCCGAAGCCTTCGGTCGCCAGCCGCTGACTGAAATCGACCCGGATCAAGTGGTGGCCATTGGTGCTGCGATCCAGGCCGATACCCTGGCCGGCAACAAGCGTGACGGCAGTGAGCTGCTGTTGCTGGACGTGATTCCGCTGTCCCTGGGTCTGGAGACCATGGGCGGCCTGATGGAGAAGGTGATTCCGCGTAACACCACCATCCCTGTCGCCCGCGCCCAGGACTTCACCACTTATAAAGACGGCCAGTCGGCCATGGCCATTCACGTCTTGCAGGGCGAGCGCGAGCTGATCAGTGACTGCCGCTCCCTGGCGCGCTTCGAATTGCGCGGTATCCCGGCGATGGTGGCGGGTGCGGCGAAGATTCGCGTGACCTTCCAGGTCGATGCCGACGGCCTGCTGAGCGTCTCCGCTCGTGAGCTGGGTTCGGGCGTCGAGGCCAGCATCCAGGTCAAGCCGTCCTACGGTCTGACCGATGGCGAAATCGCCAAAATGCTCAAGGATTCGTTCCAGCACGCCAATGACGACAAGGTGGCCCGCGTACTGCGCGAGCAGCAGGTCGATGCCCAGCGCCTGATCGAAGCGGTGCAGGCTGCCCTGGAAGCCGACGGCGAGCGCCTGCTCGATGCCGATGAGCGCATGGTCATCGACATGCAGGTGCAGGAACTGGCCGAACTGATGAAAGGTACCGATGGCTACGCCATCGAGCAGCAGACCAAGCGTCTGTCGCAAGTGACCGATGCCTTTGCTGCCCGCCGCCTGGATTCGACGGTGAAAGCTGCGCTGGCGGGGCGCAACCTGAATGAGATTGAGGAATAACGATGCCGCAGGTCATTTTTCTGCCACACGAAAAGTTTTGCCCGGAAGGCATGGTCGTGGAGGCTGAGACCGGTACGTCCATCCTCGAACTGGCTCATGAGCACCATATCGAGATGGAAAGTGCCTGTGGCGGCGTCTGCGCCTGCACCACCTGCCACTGCATCATCCGCGAGGGTTTTGACTCGCTGGAAGAGGCCGATGAGCTGGAAGAAGACTATCTTGACAAGGCTTGGGGGCTGGAAGCTCAGTCGCGCCTGGGCTGTCAGGCAAAGGTCGGGACTGAAGACCTGACCGTCGAAATTCCGAAGTATTCGCTCAACCACGCAGCCGAAGCACCGCACTGATTCAAGGAATTGTCATGAAACTCAAGTGGACTGATGTGCTGGAGATCGCGATCCAGCTGGCAGAAAGCAAGCCCGACGTGGACCCTATGTCGGTCAATTTCGTCGATCTGCGTAAATGGGTGATGGAATTGCCCGAGTTCGACGACCACCCTGAGCATTGTGGCGAAAAGATCCTGGAGGCCATTCAGGCCCACTGGATCGAAGAACGCGACTGAGCCACGCCGCAGGTTAGGCAATACCCGAGAACCCGCGTATAATTCGCGGGTTTAATTTTTCGTAAATTACCGTTTCTGGAGTTACACCATGGCTGTTCAACGTACTTTCTCCATCATCAAGCCTGACGCCGTTGCTAAAAACGTGATCGGCGAGATCACCACTCGTTTCGAAAAAGCAGGCCTGCGCGTTGTAGCTTCGAAACTGAAGCAACTGTCCAAAGCCGAAGCCGAAGGCTTCTACGCTGAGCACAGCGCTCGTGGTTTCTTCAACGACCTGGTTGCTTTCATGATCTCCGGTCCGGTTGTCGTTCAGGTTCTGGAAGGCGAAAACGCTATCGCTCTGAACCGTGAGCTGATGGGCGCTACCAACCCTAAAGAAGCTGCTGCCGGCACCATCCGTGCTGACTTCGCTGACTCCATCGACGCCAACGCCGTACACGGTTCGGACTCCGAAGCCGCTGCTGCTCGCGAAATCTCGTACTTCTTCGCAGCTACTGAAGTAACCACTCGCTAAGCATTGGCTTAAGAGTGAAGGTGAATCCATGACTACATCGACTGTTAAAACCAACCTGCTGGGTCTCACCCAGCCGGAAATGGAAAAATTCTTCGACTCAATCGGGGAGAAGCGTTTCCGTGCCGGTCAGGTAATGAAATGGATTCACCACTTTGGCGTGGATGATTTCGACGCCATGACGAACGTCAGCAAGGCCTTGCGCGAAAAGCTCAAGGCTGTTGCTGAAGTTCGCGGTCCGGAAGTGGTCAGCGAGGACATCTCCAGCGACGGCACCCGCAAGTGGGTGGTGCGCGTGGCGTCCGGCAGCTGCGTCGAGACCGTGTACATTCCCCAGGGCAAACGCGGCACCTTGTGCGTTTCGTCCCAGGCAGGCTGTGCCCTGGACTGCAGTTTCTGCTCCACCGGCAAGCAAGGCTTCAATAGCAACCTCACCGCCGCCGAAGTGATCGGCCAGGTGTGGATTGCCAACAAATCCTTTGGCAGCGTCCCGGCAACCGTCGACCGTGCCATCACCAACGTGGTGATGATGGGCATGGGTGAGCCGCTGCTGAACTTCGACAACGTCATTGCCGCCATGCATCTGATGATGGATGACCTGGGCTACGGCATTTCCAAGCGCCGCGTGACCCTGTCCACCTCGGGCGTGGTACCGATGATCGATGAGCTGTCCAAGCACATCGACGTCTCCCTGGCGTTGTCCCTGCACGCACCGAATGACGCATTGCGTAACCAATTGGTGCCGATCAACAAGAAGTATCCGCTTAAGATGCTGCTCGAGTCGTGTCAGCGCTACATGTCGTCCCTGGGCGAAAAGCGCGTGCTGACCATCGAGTACACCTTGCTCAAGGACGTGAACGACAAGGTCGAGCACGCCGTTGAAATGATCGAGCTGCTCAAGAACATCCCGTGCAAGATCAACCTGATTCCATTCAACCCGTTCCCGCACTCCGGGTACGAGCGGCCGAGCAACAACGCCATTCGTCGGTTCCAGGATCAGCTTCATCATGCCGGTTTCAACGTCACTGTCCGCACCACCCGTGGTGAAGACATCGACGCAGCCTGTGGTCAACTGGTAGGGCAGGTGCTGGATCGCACCCGTCGCAGCGAACGTTATATCGCCGTGCGTGAATTGAACGCCGACAGCGATCTGGCGCAGAACGCCGCGAACAAGTAATCAAGAGAGGATCTCTATGTCCCTGCGCTTTGCGCTGCTTTTGCTATTGGCCAGCCTCTGTGCTGGCTGTGTGCTTTCGGGCGATTACAACCCGATGAAGACCAGCAAGGGCCGCGACGAAGCGCGTGAGGCATATGTGCAATTGGGCATCGGTTATCTGCAACAGGGCATGACCGAACGGGCAAAAGTGCCGTTGAAAAAAGCGCTGGAGCTGGATGATGCGGACCCGGACGCCAACGCGGCACTGGGGCTGGTGTTCCAGGCCGAGATGGAGCCGGAACTGGCTGACCAGCACTTTCGCAAGGCGTTGTCTTCCCGTCCCGCCGATGCACGGATCCTCAACAACTACGGCAGTTTTCTTTTCGAGCAAAAACGT
Source organism: Pseudomonas sp. WPR_5_2 (assembly GCF_003634475.1). Classification (NCBI taxonomy): domain Bacteria; kingdom Pseudomonadati; phylum Pseudomonadota; class Gammaproteobacteria; order Pseudomonadales; family Pseudomonadaceae; genus Pseudomonas; species Pseudomonas sp. WPR_5_2. Next base: position 307,994 of record NZ_RBLA01000007.1, read on the forward strand.
TACAAGGAAGCCTACGAGCGCTTTGAACAGGCCGCCGCCGATACCCTGTATCCTGAGCGTTCGCGAGTGTTCGAGAACCTGGGCATGACCGCTTCGATGCTCGGCCAGCGCGACCTGGCCCGGCAGCAACTGGAAAAAGCCCTGCGTTTGAATCGCCAACAACCACGTGCATTGCTGGAAATGGCTGAGTTGTCTTACGAAGACAGGCATTATGTGCCCGCGCGTGACTACTACGATCGTTTTAGCCTGCTCGCCGAGCAAAATGCTCGTAGTCTATTGCTCGGCGTTCGGCTGGCAAAAGTGTTTGAAGATCGCGACAAGGCCGCCAGTTTTGGCCTGCAATTAAAACGACTCTATCCCGGTACACCGGAATATCAGCAATACCTGTCGGAGCAATGATGAAAGCGGCGCATCCCGAAGTTGTAGCAGCGAATCGCGTTAACCCCGGTGAGACCTTGCGCCAGGCCCGCGAAAGCAATGGCTGGTCGCTGGCCGAAGTGGCCCTCAAGCTCAACCTCACCGTCAGTTCCCTGAGCAATCTGGAAGCCGGCGATTTCGACAAGCTGCCCGGGCACACCTTTGCTCGCGGCTATATTCGTGCCTATGCCAAATTGCTCGGCATGGACCAGGCCGTTCTGGTCCAGCAGTTCGACCAATCCACCGGCACCGACTCCCAGGGTAGCAGCGTGCATAGCCTGGGTCGTATCGAAGAGCCGGTCCGGGTTTCCCACACTATCCTGCGCATTGTCAGCCTGTTGCTGCTGGTGGCGGTGATTGGCGGTGGTTTTGTCTGGTGGCAGGATCAAACCTCGCTGCGCACCAAGGACCTGGTCAGCCTGAGCCCTGAACACGTGGAAGTCGAAGGCGCGGACGGCACTACCCAGATTCATCCGCTGGACGAGCCGGAAGACCAGGCTGTCGCGGAAGGTCAGGCTGAAAGTTCCACTGCCTTGGCATTGCCACAGGCCGAGACTTCGGCTGAAGCACCGGCTGAAACTCAAGTTTCGGCACCTGCGGCTTCGGTGCCAACAGCACCGGTGCACAGCCCTGCTCCGGTTGTCGCGACGCCTGCGACTCCAGCCCCGGCTGTTCCCGCCGTACCGGCACCGACTGTGACAGCACCGATTGCCCCGAGCATTCCAGCACAAGCCGCTGCCACACCGGCTCCGGCAGCTGCTCCGGTTGCCGGCCAGGGTCAGGTTAAATTGCAATTCACCGCCGATTGCTGGACACAAGTGACCGACGGCGGTGGCAAGGTGCTATTTAGTGGTCTCAAGCGTAAAGGCGACAGCCTTTCCGTCAGCGGCAAGCCACCGTTTGCCGTACGCCTGGGCTTCGCCCGTGGCGCGCAGGTCAGCTACAACGGCCAGGCGGTCGATGTAGCTCCGTTCACCAGTGGCGAGACTGCTCGCCTGAAGTTGGGTCAATAACTCATGCACGGCGAATCTCCAATCAAACGTCGCGAGTCCCGCAAGATCTGGGTCGGTAACGTGCCTGTTGGCGGCGATGCACCTATCGCTGTACAGAGCATGACCAACAGCGACACCAATGATGTCGCTGCCACCGTGGCGCAGATCAATCGTCTGGAAGCGGCTGGTGTCGATATCGTGCGGGTATCCGTACCGGACATGGATGCCGCCGAGGCCTTCGGCAAGATCAAGCAACTGGTCAAGGTGCCGTTGGTGGCCGATATCCATTTCGACTACCGCATTGCGTTGCGCGTCGCCGAATTGGGTGTCGACTGCCTGCGAATCAACCCGGGCAACATTGGTCGTGAAGATCGCGTACGCGCCGTGGTCGATGCCGCCCGTGATCGCGGGATTCCGATTCGCATCGGCGTCAACGCCGGTTCCCTGGAAAAAGACCTGCAAAAGAAATACGGCGAGCCGACCCCGGCCGCGCTGGTCGAGTCGGCCCTGCGCCACGTCGAGCACCTTGAACGCCTGAACTTCCAGGACTTCAAGGTCAGTGTGAAAGCCTCCGACGTGTTCATGGCCGTCGAAGCCTATCGCCTGCTGGCCAAGGAAATCGTCCAGCCGTTGCACCTGGGCATCACCGAAGCCGGTGGTTTGCGTTCTGGCACGGTGAAATCCGCCGTGGGCCTCGGTATGCTGCTCGCCGAAGGGATTGGCGATACTATCCGCATCTCGTTGGCGGCTGATCCGGTCGAGGAAGTGAAAGTCGGCTACGACATTCTCAAATCCCTGCACCTGCGTTCCCGTGGCATCAACTTCATCGCCTGCCCGAGTTGTTCGCGGCAGAACTTCGATGTGGTCAAGACCATGAACGAGCTGGAAGGGCGCCTTGAAGACCTGCTGGTGCCGCTGGATGTTGCGGTCATCGGTTGCGTGGTCAACGGGCCGGGTGAAGCCAAGGAAGCCCATATCGGCTTGACCGGCGGCACGCCAAACCTGATTTACATCGACGGCAAGCCGTCGCAGAAACTGACGAATGACAATCTGGTGGATGAGCTTGAACGCTTGATCCGCCAGAAAGCGGCCGAAAAGGTCGAAGCTGACGCTGCCGTCATCGCGCGCGGCTGATCGAACGAATTAAGGAAATTTTGTGAGCAAGTCTCTGCAAGCCATTCGTGGCATGAACGACATCCTGCCCGAACAGACCCCGCTGTGGCGTCATTTCGAAGGCAAAGTTTCGCGCCTGCTGGATAACTACGGTTACAAGCAGATTCGTATGCCGATCGTCGAGTTCACCGAGCTGTTCAAGCGCTCCATCGGTGAAGTGACCGACATCGTCGAAAAAGAGATGTACACCTTCGAAGACCGCAACGGTGATTCCCTGACCCTGCGTCCGGAAGGTACCGCGGCCTGTGTGCGTGCTGTGCTGGAACACGGCATCACCGGCGGTGGCCAGGTGCAGAAGCTTTGGTACATCGGTCCGATGTTTCGCCACGAGCGTCCACAGAAAGGCCGTTACCGCCAGTTCCACCAGATTGGCGTCGAAGTGTTCAACCTCGACGGTCCGGACATCGATGCCGAACTGATCGTGCTGACCTGGCGCCTGTGGGGCGAGCTGGGCATCCGCGATGCAGTCAAGCTTGAGCTCAACAGCCTGGGCACCAGCGAATCCCGTGGCCGTTATCGTGAAGCCCTGGTCGAGTTCCTGTCCGGGCATCTGGACAAGCTGGACGAAGACAGCCAGCGTCGCCTGAAAACCAACCCGCTGCGGGTACTGGACACCAAGAACGCCGACACTCAGGCGATCCTGGTCGATGCGCCGAAAATGGCCGATTACCTCGACGAAGAGTCCCGCGTGCACTTCGAGGGCCTCAAGGCTCGTCTGGACGCCGCCGGTATTCCTTACGTGATCAACCCGAAGCTGGTTCGCGGGCTGGATTACTACAGCAAGACCGTTTTCGAATGGGTCACTGACAAACTGGGTGCCCAGGGCACCGTGTGTGCCGGTGGTCGCTACGACGGCTTGGTCGAGCAGATGGGTGGCAAGCCGACCACCGGTGTCGGTTTCGCCATGGGCATCGAGCGCCTCGTCCTGTTGCTGGAAACCCTGGAGCAGATCCCGGAAGAGATCTCCCGTCAGGTGGATGTCTACCTCTGCGCCTTCGGTGAAGAAGCCGAGCTGGCCGGTCTGGCCCTGGCCGAGCGTGTGCGTGACCAATTGCCCAACCTGCGCCTGCAAGTGAATGCCGGCGCGGGCAGCTTCAAAAGCCAGTTCAAGAAAGCCGACAAGAGCGGTGCGCTGTATGCACTGATCCTCGGTGACGACGAAATGGCCCAGCAAGTGGTAGGTTTCAAACCCCTGCGTGGCCAGGGCGAACAACAAAGTATTGCCTGGGATGCGCTTGCTGCACACCTGGCCACCTGCGTCGTGCAGGGTTGAAGCTGTCATAAACAGCCGAATTAGCGATTAAGGAGTATTGGGGTGTCGAGTACCGAAGAGGAACAGCTGGCGGATTTGAAGGACTGGTGGTCACGCAACGGCAAGCCCCTGGTCACTGGCGGCCTGTTGGCGCTGGTCATCGTGTTCGGCTGGCAAGCCTTTCACAAGTATCAGAGCAATCAGTCGCAAGGCGCCTCGATGCTCTATCAGCAATTGCTGGAAACCACGCTGACGCCTAGTGGCAAGCCTGATGCGGCCCGTGTTTCGGACCTGGCGGCCAAGCTCAACAGCGAGTTCGGCGGTAGCGCCTATGCGCAATACGGCAGCCTGTTCGTGGCGAAAGTCGCCGTCGACAGCGGCAAGCTCGATGACGCAGCCAGCGAGCTGAAAGCCATCATTGCCAAGCCGGCCAATCCGGCGCTGGGCGAAATCTCCCGTCAGCGCCTGGCACAGGTGCTGGCGGCGCAGAACAAGGCCGACGAAGCCCTGAAACTGCTCGAAGGCGATGCCGACAAGGCCTTCCTGGCTACTCGCGAAGAACTCAAGGGCGACCTGCTTGTGCAGCTGGGTCGTACCGATGAAGCGCACGCGGCGTATCAAAAAGCCAAGGCGGCACTGTCGGATGAAGCGGCGGTCGGTGGCCTACAAATCAAGCTGGACGACCTGGCCAAAGGGGATGCGTGACGTGATTCGTTGGAAACATGCAGCATTGCTGGCTCTGGCCATTCTGGCCGCGGGTTGCAGCAGCAACAGCAAGAAAGAACTGCCACCGGCCGAGTTGACCGATTTCAAGGAAGAAGTGGTTCTGAAGAAACAATGGAGTCGTTCGATCGGTGACGGTCAGGGCGAAACCTACAACATGCTGGTACCGGCCATCGATGGCGATACCATCTATGCCGCCGATGTGACCGGTGTGGTGATGGCGCTGAATCGCAGCAACGGCGACGTCAAGTGGAAGAAAGATCTCGAACTGCCTGTTTCCGGTGCCGTTGGCGTTGGTTACGGTCTGCTGACGATTGGTACGCTCAAGGGTGAAATCGTTGCCCTGGACGCCATCAACGGTGAAGAGAAATGGCGCGCTCGCGTGTCCAGCGAAGTCCTCGCACCACCCGCCAACAATGGTGATGTGGTCGTGGTCCAGACCCAGGACGACCGTCTGATCGGCCTGGATGCCGCGACCGGCAACCAGCGTTGGTTGTACGACAGCACGCCTGCGGTACTGACTCTGCGTGGCACCAGTGCGCCGATCGTCACCAACCGCCTCGCGGTGGCTGGCTTGTCGACCGGTAAAGTGGTCGCTCTCGACATTTCCAACGGCGTGCCGGTGTGGGAACAGCGTGTAGCGATCCCGCAAGGTCGTTCGGAGCTGGAGCGCGTCGTCGATATCGACGGCGGCCTGCTGCTGTCCGGCGACAAGATTTATGTCGCGAGCTATCAGGGTCGCGTTGCGGCACTGGACCTGCAAAGCGGTCGTCAGCTGTGGCAGCGTGATGCTTCCAGCTACGCTGGCGTCGCCCAGGGTTTCGGTAGCGTCTATGTGAGCCTGTCTTCGGGCACCGTTGAAGGCGTCGACGAGCGTTCCACCACTGCCCTGTGGAGCAACGACTCGCTGGCCCGCCGTCAACTGTCGGCACCGGAAGTGTTCTCCAGCTACGTTGCAGTCGGTGACCTGGAAGGTTACCTGCACCTGCTGAGTCAAGTGGACGGTCGTTTCGTCGGCCGCGAACGCATCGACAGCGACGGCCTGCGTGCCCGTCCGCTGGTGGTGGGTGACACGATTTATGTATATGGCAACAGCGGCAAACTGGAAGCCCTGACCATTAAGTAAAGGTTTGACTATGCTTGGGGTTAACCCCCAAGCGGCCCCGATATACGGGGTTTGCAGCGTTTGCATACGCTGCCCCGAGCACCAGCCGCTGCCTCGCAGCGGCTTTTGTATTTTCTGAAATAACGAAGTGGAGAGCCGCATGGTTCCCGTAATCGCCCTGGTGGGCCGACCGAACGTCGGCAAGTCCACCTTGTTCAACCGCCTGACCAGGACTCGCGACGCCATTGTCGGCGACTTGTCCGGTCTGACCCGTGATCGCCAGTACGGTGAGGCCAAGTGGCAAGGGCGTTCCTACATTCTGATCGACACCGGCGGTATCTCCGGTGACGAACACGGTATGGACGAAAAAATGGCCGAGCAGTCGCTGCTGGCCATTGAAGAAGCGGATGTTGTTCTGTTCCTGGTAGATGCCAAGGCCGGTTTCACCGCCGCCGACCAGATGATCGCCGAGCACTTGCGCAAACGTAACAAGCGTTCCCATGTGGTCGCCAACAAGGTCGACAACATCGACCCTGAAATGGCCCGCGCAGAATTCGCCCCGTTGGGCATGGGCCACGCGATTCCGATTGCCGGCGCCCATGGTCGTGGCATCACCCAGTTGCTGGAAGCGGCACTGAGTGAATTCCCGAAAGACGAAGACGAGCTGGAAGAAGGCGAGGAAGAGGATGTTGCCGAAGGCGAAGAAGCCAAGCGCATTCCTGGTCCGAGCGAAAAAGACGGGATCAAGATCGCCATCATCGGCCGGCCGAACGTAGGCAAGTCGACCCTGGTCAACCGCATGCTGGGTGAAGACCGGGTGATCGTGTATGACCAGCCCGGCACCACCCGCGACAGTATTTACATCCCGTTCGAGCGTAACGACGAGAAGTACACGCTGATCGACACCGCCGGTGTGCGCAAGCGCGGCAAGATCCACGAAGAAGTCGAAAAATTCTCCGTGGTCAAAACCCTGCAGGCCATCAAAGACGCCAACGTGGTGATCTTCGTGATGGACGCCCGCGAAGGCGTGGTGGACCACGACCTCAACCTGCTGGGCTTTGCCATTGAGTCGGGTCGTGCGCTGGTCATCGCGATCAACAAGTGGGACGGCATGACGCCGAGCGAGCGTGACTTCGTGAAAGTCGAGCTGCAACGTCGACTGTTCTTCGTTGACTACGCCGACATCCACTTCATCTCGGCACTGCACGGCACGGGCGTGGGCAACCTCTACGCTTCGGTGCAGAACTCATTCAAGTCCGCGGTCACCCGCTGGCCGACCAACCGCCTGACCCAGATTCTGGAAGATGCGGTCGGTGAGCACGCGCCACCGATGGTCAACAATCGTCGGATCAAACTGCGTTATGCCCACTTGGGTGGCGCGAACCCGCCGATCATCGTGATTCACGGTAACCAGATCGAGAAGGTGCCGAAGTCTTACGTTCGTTACCTTGAAAACACCTATCGCCGTGTCCTGAAGCTGGTTGGTACGCCGATCCGCATCGAATTCAAGGGCGGCGAGAACCCGTACGAAGGCAACAAGAACTCGCTCACCGACCGTCAGGTCAACAAGAAGCGTCGCTTGATGTCGCACCACAAGAAGGCCGACAAGAAGCGTCGCGACAAGCGCTGATTCAAGGCTTGCCTGCTTTCTGTGGGAGCAAGGCTTGCCCGCGATGAACGATAACGCGGTGTGTCAGAACAACCGCGGTGTGGCAATCGCGGGCAAGCCTTGCTCCCACAGGGTCAGGGTGAAAAAAGGGTGCCTCCGGCGCCCTTTTTTTATGGGCGCCGGATGGGCTATCCTCGGGCTCTCCCGCGCCGCCGTAGAGCCGGGTGTAGAGCAGGGAACCACCGATGATCACCAGTAAGCTGCCGAATGTCGGCATCACTATCTTCACTCAGATGTCTCAGCTCGCGGCTCAGACCGGCGCGCTCAATCTGTCCCAGGGCTTTCCGGATTTTGCTGCCCCGCAGGCCCTGTGCGATGCGGTCGGTCGGCATATCGCCAGCGGCCATAACCAGTACTCGCCAATGACCGGGCTGCCGGTGTTGCGTCAGCAGATCGCGGCGAAGATCGCCCGCAGTTACGGCGCGCAGGTGGATGTGGATACTGAAGTCACGGTCACCCCAGGCGCGACCGAAGCGATTTTCTGTGCCATTCAGGCGGTTATCCACAGCGGCGACGAAGTCATCGTGTTTGACCCGGCATACGACAGCTACGAACCCTCGGTAGAGCTGGCCGGCGGTCGTTGCGTGCACGTGCAACTGGGCCTGAACGATTTCAGTATCGACTTCGAGAAACTTGCCCAGGCACTGAGCCCGCGCACGCGGATGATCATTCTCAACTCCCCGCACAACCCTAGTGGTGCGCTGATCAGTCGTGCCGAACTCGATCAGTTGGCAGCGTTGATCCGTGATCGCGATATCTATGTGATCAGCGACGAAGTCTACGAACACCTGGTATATGACGGCGTGCCCCACGTCAGCGTGCTGGCTCATGAAGAGCTGTATCAGCGTGCCTTCGTGGTCAGCTCCTTCGGCAAGACTTACCATGTCACCGGCTGGAAAACCGGCTATGTGGTCGCGCCACCGGTACTGACGGCGGAATTGCGCAAGGTGCACCAGTACGTCAATTTCTGTGGTGTGACACCGCTGCAATATGCCTTGGCCGATTACATGGCCGAGCACCCTGAGCACGTCGAAGAGTTGCCGGGCTTCTATCAGGCCAAGCGCGATTTGTTCTGCGATCTGCTGGCGCCGTCGCGCTTCAGCTTCACCCGAGTGACAGGCACCTACTTCCAGTTGGTGGATTACTCGCAGATACGCCCGGATCTCAATGATGTCGAGATGGCGCTGTGGATGACCCGCGAACATGGCGTCGCGAGCATTCCAATCTCTGTGTTCTACCAGAAGCCGCCTGAAGGCCAGCGCCTGGTGCGGTTATGTTTTGCCAAGCGTGAGGAGACCCTGCGTGAAGCGGCGGAAAAACTATGCGTGATTTAAGTGCGTTGCCGAAGCTGACCGTTGCGCTGGTTCAGACTTCCCTGGCCTGGCATGACCGCCAGGCCAACCTGGAACATTTCGAGCCGTTGCTGGAACAGGCCCGTGGCGCCGATCTGATCATCTTGCCGGAAATGTTCACCACCGGTTTCTCCATGGAGTCGGAAACGCTGGCCGAGGCGGAAAACGGCCCCACCAGCAAATGGCTGCGGGCTCAGGCGTTGAGTCTCGATGCGGTGATCACCGGTAGCGTTATCGTTCAGGCAGCGGATGGCAGCCATCGCAATCGCCTGTTGTGGGCGCGGCCGGATGGCGAAGTGCTGCACTACGATAAGCGCCATCTGTTTCGCATGGCCGGCGAGCACCACCACTACACCCCCGGCGAGCGTCAGGTGCAGTTCGAACTCAAGGGCTGGCGGGTGCGACCGCTGATTTGCTACGACCTGCGCTTCCCGGTGTGGAGCCGCGACGCACAGGACACGGACCTTCTGCTGTACACCGCCAACTGGCCCGGTGCGCGGCGCCAGCACTGGAATCGTTTGTTGCCGGCCCGGGCGATCGAGAATCTGTGTTATGTGGCGGCGGTGAACCGTATTGGCACTGACGGCAAAGGCTTTGCGTATACCGGTGACAGCCAGGTACTGGATTTCCAGGGCGAGACATTGCTCAGCGCAGGGGAGGCGGACGGGGTGTTCAAGGTCGTGCTGGATGCGGCGGAACTGGCGGCTTATCGCACAAGGTTTCCGGCGAATCTGGATGCGGATACCTTCGAACTCACCTGAGGTTTTCGGCGTCTGAACCGGCCCCATCGCGGGCAAGCCCGCTCCCACAGGTTCTCTGGTGTACAAAAAACTTGAGTACACACTGATCATTGTGGGAGCGGGCTGCCCGCGAAGGGGGCGGAGCAGGTAACACAAAAACTGCAGGCAAACAAAAAGGCCCCGAGGTTCGCACCCCGGGGCCTTTTGCATTGCAGCGAAGGCTTACGCCGCTTTCGCTTCCGGCTGGCTCAACGAGCGGTTCAGCGCGCTGAACAGGGCCTTGAAGCTGGCAGTGGTGATGTTTTCATCGATGCCCACGCCGTGCACCGCGCGCTCGCCATTCACCCGCAGTTCAATGTAGGCCGCTGCCTTGGCGTTGGTGCCCGCGCCGATGGCGTGTTCGTTGTAGTCCATGATTTCCACCGGAATCGGCAGACCGGCCACCAGGGCTTCCAGGGCGCCGTTGCCCTTGCCGCGCCAGTGCAGGTTGGTTTCGCCCTGGCCTTTGCTGGCGACTTCCACTTCGACGGCGCTGTGACCGTTTTCTTCCTGCAGGCGATGGCTGACCAGCGCGTACGGGGTGTTGGCTTGCAGGTATTCGCTGATCAACAGCGAGTGAATCTGCTTGGCGGTCATTTCCAGGCCGAGGCGATCGGTTTCACGCTGCACGACCTGGCTGAACTCGATCTGCATGCGACGCGGCAGGCTGATGCCGTATTCCTGTTCCAGCAAGTAGGCGATACCACCCTTGCCCGACTGGCTGTTGACGCGGATGACCGCCTCGTAGCTGCGGCCGATGTCGGCCGGGTCGATCGGCAGGTACGGCACTTCCCACAGGGCGTCCGGTTTCTGCTGGGCGAAGCCCTTGCGGATCGCATCCTGGTGCGAGCCGGAGAATGCGGTGTGTACCAGGTCGCCGACGTACGGGTGACGCGGGTGAACCTGGATCTGGTTGCACTCTTCGACGACCTTGCGTACGCCGTCGATGTCGGAGAAGTCCAATTGCGGGTCAAGACCCTGGGTGTACATGTTCAGGGCCACGGTCACCAGATCGACGTTACCGGTGCGCTCGCCGTTGCCGAACAGGCAGCCTTCGACACGGTCGGCGCCGGCCATCAGGCCCAGTTCGGTGGCGGCAACGCCGGTGCCACGGTCGTTGTGGGTGTGCAGGCTGATGATCACGCTGTCACGACGATTGATGTGACGGCCGAACCATTCGATCTGGTCGGCATAGATGTTCGGGGTCGCGCATTCGACGGTGGCCGGCAGATTGAGGATCATCTTGTGCTCGGGCGTCGGGTTCCAGACTTCGATCACCGCGTCGCAGACTTCCTTGGCGAACTCAAGCTCGGTGGCGCTGAAGGTTTCCGGCGAGTACTCGAAGGTCCATTCGGTTTCCGGCTGCATGGCAGCGTATTTGACGAACAGCTTGGCCGCGCTCACGGCGATTTCCTTGATCCCGTCCTTGTCCTGGTTGAAGACAATGCGGCGGAAGGACGGGGAGGTCGCGTTATACAGGTGAACGATGGCTTTTTTCGCCCCGCGCAGGGATTCGAAGGTGCGGGCGATCAGGTCTTCACGGCCTTGGGTCAGCACCTGGATGGTGGTGTCGTCCGGGATGTGGCCGCCTTCGATCAGGGTGCGCACGAAGTCGAAGTCGGTTTGCGAAGCGGCCGGGAAGGAGGCTTCGATTTCTTTCACGCCCACCTGCACCAGGGTTTTCCAGAAGCGCAGCTTCTTGACGGCGTCCATCGGCTCGATCAGCGACTGGTTACCGTCACGCAGGTCGGAACTGCACCAGATCGGGGCGGCGGTGATGGTTTTCGACGGCCAGGTGCGGTCCGGGATGTCGATGGTCGGGAAGGCGCGGTATTTCGAAGACGGGTCTTTGAGCATGCTCATCGGGAAATCCTTATTGTGTGGGCCGAAAAAAGGCGGCCTGCCGGTGGATCGAATGTACTGGGTAAAGCGTAGGACGAGGCGCCGCGATTCAGCCCGGCAGTCGTGCGCTGACAAGGCACAGGCTGCGGTGCTGGCGGAGCTGAATGAGGGTGTGAGAGGTTTTCATGCCTTCAACCCTAACCGCGGGGGGGAAGGATGGCAAGCAGTCGAAAAAAATTGAGAGGAATACTCGTCGCGGCGCATTTATCGAGATTTTATTGCTTGGGATTTGTTTGAGGTTCAAGTTGTTTGCGCAAGGTTTGAGCGATGCGCAATCGGTTGTTTTAGCGCCTGATCCCCGCAGCGGGGCTATTCTTCTTTAAAGCCTCGACTGGCAAGCGGGAGTCGGCGATGAACGAGTCCGATTGGAAACAGTATTGCGTATTGCGTCCGGTGGCCCATGAGCGGATGTGTGCCCGGATCATGGCGGATGTCGAAAAGATCGTACTGGACAAGAGTATCGAGCCCTACGAACGGATCGAAGCCAGTGAGGAATTGCTTAAAGGCGCGCAAAAAGAGCTGTATTGGGCGTTTGGTGTTTTCAGGTTTTCGCGCCATGAAGCCCGCTCGCACTTGCTGGGTTTGTGTGCGCGGGAGTTGATTACGGCCGAGGAATTGACCTGGTTTTCAGCGGAGACGCAGGAGTGGGTCAGGCACTGTCTGGCGGACCGGGAAGTCCACGGGATTGAGGATCTGGAGGCAGAATAGGTGGTGTCTGTGATGCCGCTTTCGCGAGCAGGCTCGCTCCCACAAGGATCACCGAAAACCTGTGGGAGCGAGCCTGCTCGCGAAGAGGTCGGCAGCCAAACCGAAAACTAAGGCTGAAACGCCCCGATAAAAATCGCCGGATCCACCCGCGCATCATTCAGGCTGACATTCCAGTGCATGTGCGGCCCCGTCGCCCGCCCGGTAGCACCAACCTTGCCGACCACGCCACCGCGAGCCAGCTGCTGGCCAACCTTCACGTCAATCTTCGACATGTGGCAGAACATGCTGATGAAGCCCTGGCCGTGGTCGACAAACACGGTGTTGCCGTTAAAGAAATAATTGCCGATCAGGATCACCTTGCCCGCAGCCGGCGTCTTGATCGGTGTGCCAGCGGGCACGGCGAAATCAAGGCCCGAATGGGGATTGCGCTCTTCGCCATTGAAGAAACGGCGCACGCCGAACTTGCTCGACAGCGGGCCGTTGACCGGCTTGTCCAGCAGCAGGTTACTCGGCGTATTCGGGCTGAACGTGCGGTAGGCAGCGATCTGCTCGGCCAGTTCGCGCTCGATGCGCTTGAGGTTTTCCGGGTCTGGATTGACCTGTTGGGTGTTTTTCAGGGTGATGTGCTGTTCCGGGTATTTCTTGTTGCCGACGGTGAAACCCAGGTTACGGCCGCTGCTGTTGATGGACTGGGCACCGGGCTTGACCGTCAGTGGTACGCCGACAATGGCCAGCCAGTTGTTCTGCTCCTTGACCACCAGCACCGGTTTACCCTGATAACTGGCTTTCGGCGTTTGTGCGGAAGTGCCCAGGTCCACCACGGCGACGCCGCCGGGCACTGGTTTGTTCAACAGACGCGTAATGTAGCTGTCGGCGTAGGCATTGAAGGTCAGGCACAACAACAGACACGAAGCAAAAAAACGCGGCATGGATCAATCCAGTAAAGAAAGGGTGACGGGTGTCAGGTGATTGTCTTCGACCCGCACTTGCAGTTCGCCTTCACCCAGTTTGGCCTTCAGGCGCTGGCCGGTATGGGTTTGCCCGGCGCTGCGGATCGCGTTGCCGCGCTCGTCGAGCAAAATGCTGTAGCCGCGGCCGAGGGTCGCCAGGGGGCTGACCACATGCAGTGTCTGCATCTGGCTTTGCAGTTGCAGGCGACGGCTTTTCAATCCCTCGCGCATGGCGCGGGGCAAACGTTCGGCGAGGCTGTCGAGCCGTTGACGCAGCATCGCCAGTTGCCGGCCGGGATGCTGCGCGGCCAGGCGGGTTTCCAGACGGATCAGCCGTTCGCGGCGAGTATTGAGGCTGCGCTCGAAGGCCCGGCGCATACGCATGTCCAGATCGTCCAGCCGTTGCGCTTGCTGACGCAGGCGTTCGCCAGGATGACGCAATCGGCGGGAGATACCCTCCAGGCGCAGCCGATCACGCATCAGGCGGTCACGCATGCGCATCACCAACCGGCGGTGCAGGCTCTCGACCCGACGCAGCAAGTCGCTGGAGTCCGGCGCCAGCAGTTCGGCGGCCGCCGAAGGCGTGGGTGCGCGAACATCGGCCACGAAATCACTGATCGACACATCGGTTTCATGGCCGACGGCGCTGACAATCGGTGTCACGCAGGCATCCACGGCGCGGGCCACGGCTTCTTCGTTGAAGCACCAGAGGTCTTCCAGAGAGCCGCCGCCACGGGCCAGGATCAAGGCATCGAAGCCCCGGGCGTCCGCCAGTTTCAGTGCGCGGACAATCTGCGCGGTGGCCTCGCGGCCCTGCACGGCGGTGGGGATCAGCGTCAGTTGCACCTGCGGCGCGCGGCGGCGAAACACGCTGATGATGTCGCGAATCACTGCGCCGGTGGGCGAACTGATGATGCCGATGCGTTGCGGATGCGCCGGCAGCGGCACCTTGCGTTCGGCACTGAACAGGCCTTCGGCGCTGAGTTTTTCCTTCAAGGCATCGAAGGCCAGGCGCAACGCACCGTCGCCGGCGGGCTCCACGGTGTCGAGGATCAGCTGATAATCGCCGCGTCCCTCGAACAAGGAGACTTTGCCTCGCACCTTGACTGCCAGACCGTCCTTCAACGCCTGGCGTACCCGAGCGGCGTTCTGCCGGAAGAGTGCGCAACGTACTTGGGCGCCGCTGTCCTTGAGGGTGAAATACACGTGGCCGGACGCCGGGCGGGCGAGGTTGGAGATTTCGCCTTCGACCCAGATATTGCTGAACACGTCTTCGAGCAACACCCGCGCGCGGCCGTTGAGCTGGCTGACGGTCAGGACTTCGCGGTCCAGGCCGAGTCTTGCAAAGGGATCTTTAATCATGGGGCGCAGTTTAAAGGCATTCGGTGAACAATCTCCATGAGTCCGCATAAATCCCTTGTGGGAGCGAGCCTGCTCGCGAATGCATAGTGTCAGTCAACGAATGTGTTGAATGGAAAATCGCATTCGCGAGCAGGCTCGCTCCACAGGGGTTAGAGTCGTCAGTGATATTCAAGGAAGAAGGGGAAGTGTGTGTTTGATTTGTTGAGTCAGTGGCCATTCGGCGCAGTGGATTGGCTGGTGATCGGGACAGGCGTCGCCCTGGCCTACATCGTGTTCGGCATCGCCGGGTTCGGCACGGCATTGGTGGCGGGGCCGATTCTGATCCTGTTCATGCCGTTGTCCAAAATCGTGCCGCTGCTGGTGCTGCTGGATTTCGTCGCGGCGTTCGGCAATCTGTTGCCTTCGCGACGAAATGTGGCCAGGCCGGAGTTGCTGCGATTACTGCCGTGCATGGCTGTGGGCTGCACCCTGGGGGTGATTTTCCTGCTGAACCTGAAATCCGACCTGTTGCTGCTGTTGATGGGACTGTTCATCAGTGCCTATGCGGTCTACAGCCTGTGGATAAAGTCCCGTCCGGAACAATTGTCCGCCGTTTGGGCGCTGCCGATGGGCACTGTGGGCGGGATGTTTGGCGCATTGTTTGGCAGTGGCGGCTTTTTGTATGCGATCTATCTGAACAGTCGGCTATCCAAGGACGAAGCGCGGGCGACGCAAAGCGCGCTGATCAGTTGCAGCACGGTGGTGCGTTTGAGTCTGTTTGCGGTCGCGGGGGTGTATGCCGAACTGCCCTTGCTGGTACTGGCGCTGTGCCTGTTGCCGGCCATGGCGCTGGGGCTGTGGATTGGTCGGCGGTTGACCATGCGCTTGTCGCGCGAAGCCTTTGTGCGGCTGGTGACGTGGTTGGTGCTGGCGAGCGGGATTGCGCTGATTGGGCGTTATCTCAACACCTGACCATGGCCTGGCCTGTTTTTCTGTGGGAGCAAGCCTTGCTCCCACAGAAGAGTCGCACGCTGTAACAGTTCAATCGTTGTACTGACTCAACAACCGCTCCAGCCGCGCGCTGAGGCGGCGTTTGATTTCGGTTTCGATGTGCGGCGCGAAGTCGTCGATCACGTCTTGCATGATCAATTGCGCGGCGGCACGCAGTTCGCTGTCGAGGTATAGCAAGGCGTCGGCGTTCTTGCTGGCGCTGGGCGCCGGTTCGGCGGCAGGCTCGGGAGGTGTCGGCTCGACGGTCGGCGCGGGTTCGCTGACAGTGTCGAACAGCATGGGAATCTGTTCCTGATCACCTTCTTCGACCGTGTCGGTCAGCAGCGGTGGTTGCAGGTTGTCATCGCCGAGCAATTGGCGGATCGACTCAAGGTCGTCCAACAGGTGCGCGGACTTTTGCAGCGGTTTTGAAGTGTCCATCGGAAGGCTCAGAGTCGCTGTAAACGGTGATCTTGCAGAGGATAGCCCTGTTCGCGGTAGAAACGGAAACTCTCCCGCGCAGCCTGGCGGATCACCGGATCTTCGACCACCACTTCCGCCACGCGGGCGAAGCGTTGGGCAAAGGCCGGGACCTTCAGGTCGAGGTTGACCAGCAAATCCTGGTGCTGGCCGCAATCATCGCCAAACCCCAGCACGATCAGGCTGTCCGGTTCGCTTTCAGCGGGGCCGTGGGGCACGAAGCTTTCGCCCTTGAAGGCCCATAGGCGTGCGTCGAGATCATCGCGCTGGGTGGCGTCGCTGCAATGCAGATAGACGCGGTGGCCCATGCGCCAGGCTTTTTCGGTGAGCTTGCAGGCGAAATCCAGCCGTGCCGAAGGATCGGCGCTGGGCAGGATATAGAAGTCGACTTTGGTCATTGCGGTTCCTGAGCTTCAGGCGGCGTCACCCGAGAGTGACGCCGCCTGAAGTCATCGGTTTCAGGCTTTGGCGCGGTCCAGCAGGTATTGGGTCAGCAGGGGAACCGGACGGCCAGTGGCGCCCTTGTCCTTGCCGCCGCTGGTCCAAGCGGTGCCGGCGATGTCCAGGTGCGCCCAGTTCAGGTTCTTGGTGAAGCGCGACAGGAAGCAGGCTGCGGTGATGGTGCCGGCTTTCGGACCGCCGATGTTGGCGATGTCGGCGAACGGGCTGTCCAACTGTTCCTGGTATTCATCGAACAGCGGCAGTTGCCAGGCGCGGTCGTCGGCGGCCTTGCCAGCGCTCAGCAGTTGGCCGATCAGTTCGTCGTTGTTGCCCAGCAGGCCCGAAGTGTGGGAACCCAGGGCAACCACGCAGGCACCGGTCAGGGTGGCGATGTCGATGACCGCTTGCGGCTTGAAGCGCTCGGAGTAGGTCAGGGCGTCGCACAGCACCAGACGGCCTTCGGCGTCGGTGTTGAGGATTTCCACGGTCTGGCCGCTCATGGTGGTGACGATGTCGCCAGGGCGCGAAGCGTTGCCACTCGGCATGTTCTCGGCGCAAGCCAGGATGCACACCAGGTTGATCGGCAGCTTCAGTTCGAGCACGGCACGCAGCGTACCGAACACGCTGGCGGCGCCGCCCATGTCGTATTTCATTTCATCCATGCCGGCGCCAGGCTTGAGGCTGATGCCGCCGGTGTCGAAGGTGATGCCCTTGCCGACCAGTGCGTATGGCTTCTCGGATTTCTTGCCGCCGTTGTATTGCATGACGATCAGGCGCGGCGGCTGGGCGCTGCCCTGGCCGACGGCGTAGAACGAGCCCATGCCCAGTGCCTTGATCTTCTTCTCGTCGAGGACTTCGACTTTCAGATCCTTGAATTCTTTGCCGAGGTCTTTGGCTTGCTCGCCGAGGAACGTCGGGTGGCAGATGTTCGGCGGCAGGTTACCCAGGTTGCGGGTAAAGGCCATGCCGTTGGCGATTGCGGTGGCATGGGTCACGGCGCGTTGCACTTCAGCCTGGGCGGCCTTGATGGTCAGCAGGGTGATTTTCTTCAGGGTGCGGGGTTCGGCTTTCTGGCTCTTGAACTGGTCGAACTGGTACTCGCCGTCGACCAGGGTTTCGGCCAGCAGGCGGGTCTTGCCGTAGCTGTCACGGCCCTTGACCACGATTTCGTCCAGGGCCAGTACCGCGTCGCTGCCACCCAGGCCTTTCAGGGTGTTGAGCACGCCGGCGATGATTTTACGGAACGGGCGATCGCCCAGTTCTTCATCCTTGCCCACGCCTACCAACAGTACGCGCTCGGCTTTCAGGTTCGGCAGGCTGTGCAGCAGCAGGCTCTGGCCAACTTTGCCGGCCAGATCGCCGCGCTTGAGAACGGCGCTGATTGCGCCGCCGCTGAGCTCATCGAGTTGCTTGGCGGCAGCGCCGAGCTTGCGGCCTTCGGCGACGGAGACCACCAGCGTGGCGGTCTTCAACGTTTCCGGGTTTACGCTTTTTACAACCAGTTCCATGTCCGGGTCCCTGAATTGATGGTCAACTCGCAAGCGCTCGACTGCGGGTGCGCGTCGCTTGCGTGCATTTAAATAGAAAGGCGCCGATACCGATCGGCGACGAAGGCCGCAGTTTGAACCTCGCCGGAGGCGCCTGACAACCCTCGACAACATTAATGTAGGTGCGAGCCTGCTCGCGATAGACGTCCAGGCAACGCTGGCTTTCAGACAGTCCGCGACATTGTTGACGGCTATCGCGAGCAGGCTCGCTCCTGCATGGGGGAGATGCATTGCGCAGTGACAGGCGCACCCAATCACAGGATAATGCGCCATCTTTTTTCAGCGGCTCTGCTAGCGAGCTGTCTGATACGTTTGCTTGTTTGGCCGCCCTAGCCTGACAACCCTGGAGTGTCTGGTTTGATTGTCTTCCGTTATCTTTCCCGCGAAGTCTTGTTGACCTTGAGCGCCGTCAGTGCCGTGCTGCTGGTCATCATCATGAGCGGTCGTTTCATCAAATACCTCGCGCAAGCGGCCTCGGGTCTGCTGGATCCGGGCTCACTGTTCCTGATCATGGGCTTTCGCCTGCCCGGGTTTCTCCAGCTGATCCTGCCGCTGGGGCTGTTTCTCGGAATCCTGCTGTCCTATGGTCGCCTGTACCTCGAAAGCGAAATGACCGTACTCTCGGCCACGGGCATGAGTCAGGAGCGTCTGTTTTGCATGACGCTGTTTCCGGCCACGCTGGTCGCCCTCGTGGTGGCCTGGTTGAGCCTGAGCCTGGCACCACAGGGGGCCAATCAATTCCAGTTATTGCTGAACAAACAGGACGCCCTGACCGAATTCGATACCCTTGAGCCAGGTCGTTTCCAGGCCCTGCGCGACGGCACCCGCGTCACCTACACCGAGCGCATGTCGGACGATCGCGTCAATCTGGGCGGTGTGTTCATCTCGCAGAAAAACATCAGTTCCAACAACAAGGATCGCGGGATTTCAGTGCTGGTGGCCGAAAAGGGGCGCCAGGAAATCCGTCCGGATGGCAACCGCTACCTGATCCTCGATAACGGCTATCGCTATGACGGTAATCCGGGGCAGGCCGATTACCGGGCGATCAAGTACGACGAGTACGGTGTATTGCTGCCAAAGCCGGACGTCAGCGACGAAGTTACCGACCGCGATGCGATGACAACCCGCGCCTTGATGGGCAGTGATGACATTCGTCTGCGTGCCGAACTGCAATGGCGTATATCGTTGCCGTTGCTGGTGTTTGTCGTGACCTTGATGGCGGTGCCGCTGTCGCGGGTTAACCCGCGCCAGGGCCGGTTCCTCAAATTGCTGCCGGCGATTCTTCTTTACATGGCATACCTGACCATCCTGATTGCTGCTCGCGGTGCCCTCGATAAAGGCAAGATCCCGGCGGTGATGGGCTTGTGGTGGGTGCACGGGATATTCCTGGCCATTGGTCTGGGCCTGCTTTATTGGGAACCTTTGCGTTTGAAGAGGGCGAGTCGCCGCAGCGCGCTGGAGGTGGCCCGTGGTTAAGCTGGATCGCTACATCGGTAGCAGCGTACTCATATCGATTCTGGCCGTCCTGGGGATCATTCTCGGTCTGGCGACCCTGTTCGCATTCATCGACGAGATGGGTGAAGTCAGTGATACCTACACCCTGCTCGATGTCCTGAGCTATGTGACGCTGACCGCGCCGCGCCGTCTCTACGACATGCTGCCGATGGCGGCGCTGATCGGGTGCCTGATCGGTCTGGGTACACTGGCCAGTAACAGTGAGTTGACCATCATGCGCGCCGCCGGCGTGTCCATCGGTCGAATCGTCTGGGCGGTCATGAAGCCAATGCTGGTGTTGATGCTTGCCGGCGTACTGATTGGCGAGTACGTCGCCCCGCCTACCGAAAACATGGCTCAGGCCAATCGCTCGCTGGCCCAGGGTGGCGGCGATGCACAAAGCTCCAAGCACGGAATATGGCACCGCCAGGGTGATGAGTTCATCCACATCAACTCGGTACAACCAAACGGTATCTTGTACGGTGTGACCCGTTATCGCTTCGACAACGAGCGGCATATGCTCTCGGCGAGTTTTGCCAAGCGTGCGGACTTCGATAAGGATCACTGGCAGTTGACGGACGTCACCACGACGTTGTTCCACGACAAGAGCACTGAAGTGGTGTCTGCCCCGGTCGAGCGCTGGAACGTGGCGTTGAGCCCGCAATTGCTGAGCACCGTTGTGCTGACGCCGGAGTCGCTGTCGATCAGTGGCCTGTGGGGTTACATCCACTACCTGGCGGATCAGGGGCTGAGCAATGGCCGGTACTGGCTGGCATTCTGGGTCAAGGTTCTGCAACCCGTGGTGACGGCAGCCTTGGTGCTGATGGCCATTTCCTTCATTTTCGGCCCATTGCGTTCGGTGACCCTCGGCCAGCGGGTATTTACCGGCGTGCTGGTGGGCTTCACATTCCGTATTGTTCAGGATCTGCTGGGGCCTTCGAGCCTGGTATTTGGCTTTTCGCCATTGTTTTCGGTACTGGTGCCAACCGGTGTTTGTGCCTTGGCAGGGCTCTGGTTACTGCGTCGAGCAGGTTGATGACGGGTTTTTCCCGACCTTGCTCATGATGAAAAACGCCTCTGTCGCAAGACCGGGGCGTTTTTGTACGCGCCGTCTGACCTGTGAACGTGACGCTTGCGCCGTGGATCAGGTACAATTCCCGGCTATTTTTCGGCGGGCTATGCCTGCAGCCTTTTTGAGTGTTGATCCGTGAGTGATTTGAGTCATATCCGCAATTTCTCCATCATCGCCCACATTGACCATGGCAAGTCGACGCTGGCCGATCGCTTCATCCAGATGTGCGGCGGCCTGGCCGAGCGTGAAATGGAAGCCCAGGTACTGGACTCCATGGACCTTGAGCGTGAGCGCGGAATCACCATCAAGGCGCATAGCGTCACCCTGTATTACAAAGCCAAAGATGGTATCAACTACCAGCTGAACTTCATTGACACCCCCGGCCACGTTGACTTCACCTACGAAGTCAGCCGTTCGTTGGCGGCCTGTGAAGGCGCACTGCTGGTGGTCGATGCCGGTCAGGGCGTGGAAGCACAGTCGGTTGCCAACTGCTATACGGCAATCGAGCAGGGCCTGGAAGTGATGCCGGTGCTGAACAAGATCGACCTGCCACAGGCCGATCCGGAGCGCGTCAAGGAAGAAATCGAAAAAATCATCGGCATCGATGCCACCGACGCGGTCACCTGCTCTGCCAAGACCGGTCTGGGCGTCGATGAGGTGCTCGAACGCCTGGTGACCACCATTCCGGCGCCGACCGGCAACATCGAAGATCCGCTGCAAGCGTTGATCATCGACTCCTGGTTCGACAATTACCTGGGCGTTGTGTCCCTGGTTCGCGTGCGCCATGGCCGCGTGAAGAAAGGCGACAAGATCCTGGTCAAGTCCACCGGCAAGATCCACCTGGTGGACAGCGTTGGTGTCTTCAACCCGAAACACACCCCTACCGCCGACCTGAAGGCCGGTGAAGTGGGTTTCATCATCGCCAGCATCAAGGACATTCACGGGGCGCCAGTGGGCGACACCCTGACCTTGAGCTCGACGCCGGACGTCGACGTGCTGCCGGGGTTCAAGCGCATCCAGCCGCAGGTCTACGCGGGCCTGTTTCCGGTCAGCTCCGACGACTTCGAAGACTTCCGCGAGGCGCTGCAAAAGCTCACCCTCAACGATTCGTCGCTGCAATACACCCCGGAAAGCTCCGACGCACTGGGCTTCGGCTTCCGTTGCGGCTTCCTCGGCATGCTGCACATGGAAATCATCCAGGAGCGCCTCGAGCGCGAGTACAACCTGGACCTGATCACCACGGCACCGACGGTAATCTTCGAACTGCTGCTCAAGACCGGCGAGACGATCTACGTCGATAACCCGTCCAAGCTCCCGGACCTGTCCGCCATCGAAGACATGCGCGAGCCGATCGTGCGCGCCAACATTCTTGTGCCGCAAGAGCACCTGGGTAACGTCATCACCCTGTGCATCGAAAAGCGCGGTGTGCAAGTAGACATGCTGTTCCTCGGCTCCCAGGTACAAGTGACCTACGACCTGCCGATGAACGAAGTGGTGCTGGACTTCTTCGACCGTCTGAAATCCACCAGTCGCGGCTATGCTTCTCTGGACTACCATTTCGATCGTTACCAATCGGCCAGCCTGGTGAAATTGGACGTGCTGATCAACGGCGACAAGGTCGACGCCCTGGCGTTGATCGTGCACCGTGACAATTCGCACTACAAAGGTCGCCAGTTGACCGAGAAGATGAAGGATCTGATTCCGCGGCAGATGTTCGACGTGGCAATCCAGGCCGCCATTGGCGGGCAGATTGTGGCGCGGACAACCGTCAAGGCGCTCAGAAAGAACGTATTGGCCAAATGCTACGGTGGTGACGTCAGCCGTAAGAAAAAGCTGCTGGAAAAGCAAAAGGCCGGTAAAAAACGCATGAAGCAGGTCGGTAACGTGGAAATTCCACAAGAAGCCTTCCTTGCGGTGCTCAGGTTGGATAGCTAGGTCCTATGTCACTAAATTTCCCGCTGTTGCTGGTCATCGCCGTGTTCGTTTGCGGCCTGTTGGCGTTGCTCGATGTGCTGTTCCTGGCGCCGCGTCGTCGGTCTGCCATTGCCTCCTATCAGGGCAGCGTCAGTCAGCCTGATAGTGTGGTGGTCGAGAAGCTGAACAAGGAGCCGCTGCTGGTCGAGTACGGCAAATCGTTCTTCCCGGTGTTGTTCATCGTGCTGGTGCTGCGTTCGTTCCTGGTGGAGCCGTTCCAGATTCCGTCCGGTTCGATGAAGCCAACCCTGGATGTCGGTGACTTCATTCTGGTAAGCAAGTTTTCCTACGGGATCCGCTTGCCGGTGATCGACAAGAAAGTCATCGAAGTTGGTGATCCGCAGCGCGGCGATGTCATGGTGTTCCGTTACCCGAGCGATCCGAACGTCAACTACATCAAGCGTGTGGTTGGTTTGCCGGGCGACACGGTTCGTTACACCGCCGACAAGCGTCTGTTCGTCAACGGTCAATCGATTGCCGAGCAATTGGTCGGCTCCGAGCCGGGCACGCTGGGCAGCGCTGAGCTGTACAAGGAAAAACTCGGTGCGGTTGAGCACATGATCCGCAAGGAAATGAGTCGCTACCGCGCAATGCCGGATCATTCGTGGACCGTGCCTGCCGGGCATTACTTCATGATGGGCGACAACCGCGACAACTCGAACGACAGTCGCTACTGGGATGACCCAAACATTCCCAAGGATCTGCTGGGCATGGTTCCCGACAAGAATATCGTCGGCAAGGCCTTTGCAGTCTGGATGAGCTGGCCGGAACCAAAACTCAGTCACCTGCCGAATTTCTCGCGGGTTGGCCTGATCCAGTAATCAAACACGGCGCTGTTGAACACAGCGCCGAATGCATTTCTGGAGCCGGCACAATCGGCGACAGAAGCATGAAGCCAATGATATTCAGGACGTTATTTTTGAACACAGCGTTAATTGTCCCAAGCCTGCGTCGACTCCCGGCGATGGCGGTGGAATCCAACCACGAACTCAGCGTGGGTAAACCGTGAGCGTCTCCTTAAGCCGTCTCGAGCGTCAGCTCGGCTACACCTTCAAGGATCAGGAACTGATGGTCCTGGCCCTGACTCACCGCAGTTTTGCCGGGCGCAACAACGAACGCCTGGAGTTCCTCGGTGACGCCATCCTCAACTTTGTCGCCGGCGAGGCGCTGTTCGATCGCTTCCCGTTGGCGCGTGAAGGCCAGTTGTCGCGTTTACGCGCACGCCTGGTGAAAGGTGAGACCCTGGCCGTGCTGGCCCGTGGCTTCGATCTGGGCGAATACCTGCGCCTGGGTTCGGGCGAACTGAAAAGCGGCGGTTTTCGCCGCGAATCGATTCTGGCCGATGCCCTGGAAGCGTTGATTGGTGCGATCTACCTGGACGCTGGCATGGAAGTGGCACGCGAGCGCGTACTGGCCTGGCTGGCCGGCGAGTTCGAAGGCCTGACGCTGGTCGACACCAACAAAGATCCGAAAACCCGTCTGCAGGAGTTTCTGCAATCCCGTGGTTGTGAGCTGCCGCGTTACGAAGTGGTGGATATCCAGGGTGAACCGCATTGCCGGACGTTTTTCGTCGAATGCGAGATCATCTTACTGAATGAAAAAAGCCGAGGTCAGGGTGTGAGCCGTCGTATTGCCGAACAGGTAGCGGCCGCCGCAGCACTGATTGCCCTGGGTGTGGAGAATGGCAATGACTGATACAAACGCAACTCGCTGTGGCTATGTTGCCATCGTCGGCCGTCCGAACGTGGGCAAGTCCACGTTGTTGAACCACATCCTGGGTCAGAAGCTGGCGATCACCTCGCGCAAGCCGCAAACCACCCGTCACAACATGCTCGGCATCAAGACCGAAGGCGATGTGCAGGCGATCTACGTCGACACGCCCGGCATGCACAAGGGTGGCGAGAAGGCCCTGAACCGCTACATGAACAAGACCGCTTCGGCGGCGTTGAAAGACGTCGACGTGGTGATCTTCGTGGTTGACCGCACCAAGTGGACCGAAGAAGACCAGATGGTCCTCGAGCGCGTGCAATACGTGACCGGCCCGCTGATTGTCGCGCTGAACAAGACCGACCGCATCGAGGACAAGGCCGAGCTGATGCCGCACCTGTCCTGGTTGCAGGAACAGTTGCCGAACGCACAGATCATCCCGATTTCGGCTCAGCACGGGCACAACCTCGATGCGCTGGAGCGAGTGATCGCTGATCATCTGCCGGAAAACGATCACTTCTTCCCGGAAGACCAGATCACTGACCGCAGCAGTCGCTTCCTGGCCGCTGAATTGGTGCGTGAAAAAATCATGCGCCAGATGGGCGCCGAGCTGCCGTACCAGATCACCGTTGAAATCGAAGAGTTCAAGCAGCAGGGGAAAACCCTGCACATTCATGCACTGATTCTCGTCGAGCGTGACGGCCAGAAGAAAATCATCATTGGCGACAAGGGCGAGCGCATCAAGCGCATCGGCACCGAGGCGCGCAAGGACATGGAGCTGCTGTTCGACTCCAAGATCATGCTTAACCTCTGGGTGAAGGTTAAGGGTGGCTGGTCCGATGACGAGCGTGCGTTGCGCTCGTTGGGTTATGGCGACCTGTAAGCCAACATAGATCTACTGTGGGAGCGAGCCTGCTCGCGAAGAGGGTGTAGCATTCAGCATTGATGTTGACTGTCACACCGCTTTCGCGAGCAGGCTCGCTCCCACAGTGGTTTTTGGCTGTTTGAAAAATTGCGTTCTGTCATTGAGAGCTCCATGTCCCAGCCAATCGGCCAACCCGCCTACGTCCTCCATAGTCGCGCCTACCGCGAAAGCAGTGCCCTGGTGGACTTCCTCACGCCGCAAGGTCGGCTGCGGGCGGTGTTGCGCAGTGCGCGGGGCAAGGCCGGGACACTGGCGCGGCCGTTCGTGCCGCTGGAAGTGGAGTTTCGCGGGCGAGGCGAGTTGAAGAATGTCGGGCGCATGGAAAGCGCCGGCGTTTCCACCTGGCTCAATGGCGAGGCGCTGTTCAGTGGCCTGTATCTCAATGAACTGCTGATTCGCCTGTTGCCCGCCGAAGACCCTCTTCCCGGCGTATTCGATCACTACGCTGCGACTTTGCTGGCCCTGGCCGAAGGTCGTCCGCTGGAGCCGTTGTTACGCTCCTTCGAATGGCGATTGCTCAGCGACCTCGGCTACGGCTTTGCCCTTGATACCGATATGCATGGCGAGCCCATCGCCCCGGACGGCCTATATCGCCTGCAAGTGGATGCCGGGCTGGAGCGGGTCTACCTGCTGCAACCGGGGCTGTTCAATGGCATCGAGCTGCTGGCCATGGCCGATGCCGACTGGTCTGCCCCCGGTGCATTGTCTGCAGCCAAGCGTTTGATGCGTCAGGCGCTGGCAGTTCATTTGGGCGGTCGGCCACTTGTCAGTCGTGAGCTGTTTCGCAAGCCCTGATCACCCCGTATGCTGTGCACCGAACTTTCTCTTCTTCTGGAGCGCTTCCGTGACCACCAGCACCCGCATTCTTCTTGGCGTGAACATCGACCACGTTGCCACCCTGCGTCAGGCACGGGGCACACGCTACCCGGACCCGGTCAAGGCAGCACTGGATGCGGAAGAGGCGGGCGCTGACGGCATCACCGTGCATCTGCGTGAAGACCGCCGACACATCCAGGAGCGCGACGTGCTGCTGCTCAAGGATGTGCTGCAAACCCGCATGAACTTCGAAATGGGCGTCACCGAAGAAATGATGGCGTTCGCCGAGCGCATCCGGCCGGCGCACATTTGCCTGGTGCCGGAAACCCGTCAGGAGTTGACGACTGAAGGTGGTCTGGACGTGGCAGGGCAGGAAGCGCGGATCAAGGCTGCTGTGGAGCGCTTGTCGAAGATCGGCTCCGAAGTGTCGCTGTTCATCGATGCCGATGAGCGGCAGATCGAGGCTTCCCGTCGAGTCGGTGCGCCGGCCATCGAGCTGCACACCGGCCGATATGCCGATGCCGAGACGCCGACTGAAGTGGCTGAAGAGCTCAAGCGTGTCGCGGACGGCGTGGCGTTCGGTCTGGCCCAGGGTCTGATCGTCAATGCCGGCCATGGCCTGCACTATCACAACGTCGAGGCCGTGGCGGCGATCAAGGGCATCAACGAACTGAACATCGGCCATGCGCTGGTGGCCCATGCGTTGTTTGTCGGGTTCAAATCGGCGGTGTCGGAGATGAAGGCACTGATTTTGGCGGCTGCCGCCAAAGCCTAAGCGACAATACAAAACCAATGTGGGAGCGAGCCTGCTCGCGATTGCAGTCTGACATCCGGCATTGATGTCGACTGACACTCAGCCATCGCGAGCAGGCTCGCTCCCACAGTTTTGATTGGGGCGGCTTTAGAGCGGCGGGTTTTCCTGAGCGGGCTTGGTCTTGTCGATCCCCGGAACATGCAGGTTGCCCTCGGCGACCTGATCGCCTTCAAGCTGCGGCTGCGTGACCCAGGTCAGGATGTCGTAGTAGCGACGGATGTTCGCCACAAAGTGCACAGGCTCGCCGCCACGGGCGTAGCCGTAACGGGTTTTGCTGTACCACTTCTTCTCGGACAGGCGCGGCAGGATCTTTTTTACGTCAAGCCACCTGTCGGGATTGAGCCCTTCCTTGGCCGCCAGTTTGCGTGCGTCATCCAGGTGTCCGCTGCCAACGTTGTAGGCTGCCAGGGCAAACCAGGTGCGGTCAGGTTCCTGGATCGACTCGTCGAGCTGATCTTTCATGTAGGCCAGGTACTTGGCGCCGCCCATGATGCTCTGCTTGGGGTCGAGACGGTTGGACACGCCCATGGCCTGCGCGGTGTTCTGGGTCAGCATCATCAAGCCGCGTACGCCGGTCTTGGACGTCACGGCCGGTTGCCACAGGGATTCCTGGTAACCGATCGCCGCCAGCAGGCGCCAATCGACTTTTTCCTTTTTGGCGTACGCCTTGAAGTGCTGTTCATACTTGGGCAGGCGCTGCTGCAAGTGCTGGGCGAACGTGGTGGCGCCCATGTAGCCGAGGACATCGACATGCCCGTAATAGCGGTCTTTGAGGCGTTGCAGGGTGCCGTTTTTCTTGACCTTGTCGAGGTAGTCGTTGATTTCGTTGAGCAGGCTGTTGTCATCGCCGGCCGCCACCGCCCAGCTCTGTTCACTGGCGTCACCCAGGTCAAAGGCGACCCGGATGTTGGTGAAATACACCTGGTTCATCGCGACTTCGTTGGAATCGACCAGTGTCAGGTCGATCTGACCTTCGTCCACCATGCGCAGGAGATCGACGACCTCGACCGCGTCGGATTCTTCGTACTCGATGCCGGGAAACTTCTTTTTCAACTGCGCCAGTTGTTCGGCGTGGGTGCTGCCCTTGAGCACTATGATCTTCTTGCCCACCAGATCCTTCGCCTCGGTAGGGCGCGACTGGCCGTTGCGGTAGATGATCTGCGGAGTGACTTCCAGGTAGGAGTGGGAAAACCGCACCTGCTTCTTGCGTTCTTCGCTGCTGACCAGGCCGGCAGCCGCCAGCACCGGGCCATTTGGCTTGCCCACCTGATTGAATAGATCGTCCAGGTTGTCGGCGGTCTCGATCTTGAGCTCCACCCCCAGATCGTCGGCGAAGCGCTTCACCAGCTCGTATTCGAAGCCGGTTTCACCGTTGCGATCCTGAAAGTAGGTGGCGGGGCTGTTACGGGTAACCACCCGCAGCACACCATCCTCCTTTACGCGCTCGAGTGTGTTGGGTTTATCAACACAGCCACCGAGCATCAGGAAGAGTCCGGTTGCGATCAGCCATTTGGCGTACCGCGGACGTAAAGCCGTTGGGGAAAACATCTGCGCAGTATACGCAAAGGACCACGGGCGCCATATCTCGACAGCGAAGGGCTAGTCTGCTAGCGATCACAAAACCGACCGAAACCCCGCAGGAATGGGCCTTTTCTACATTTTGTTACGGTAAAAATAAGCTGTCGTCACACGCCCGGTTAACCTGACTTTCGAGGCAGAAACACAGATTGGCACCCGAGTGCAACCGTGCGTAGCGTTTCGGGTGATGTCGCGGGCTGTTTAGGCTAGAATGCACGGCCTCAAAGCACACCCCTTCCCGAGGCTGTCCCGAAGATGTTGATCCTGCGCGGCGCTCCTGCCCTTTCTGCCTTTCGCCACAGCAAGCTCCTTGAGCAACTGAGCCAAAAGGTTCCGGCTGTCAGTGGCCTGTATGCTGAATTCGCTCACTTCGCCGAAGTTACCGGCGTCCTGACCGGCGACGAACAGCAGGTGCTTGCGCGCCTTCTGAAATACGGTCCAAGCGTTCCGGTACAGGAACCGACCGGTCGTCTGTTCCTGGTGTTGCCGCGTTTCGGCACCATCTCGCCATGGTCGAGCAAGGCCAGTGACATCGCCCGCAACTGTGGCCTGGCGAAAATCCAGCGCCTGGAACGCGGCATTGCGTTCTACGTGGCCGGCCAGTTCAGTGACGCTGAAGCTCAGCTGATCGCTGACGGTTTGCACGACCGCATGACCCAGATCGTCCTGGGCAACCTGGAGCAGGCTGCCGGCCTGTTCAGCCACGCCGAACCCAAGCCCCTGACCGCCATCGACGTGTTGGGTGGCGGCCGCGCCGCGCTGGAAAAAGCCAACACCGAGCTGGGCCTGGCCCTGGCTGAAGACGAGATCGACTACCTGGTCAACGCCTTCGTCGGCTTGAAGCGCAACCCGCACGACATCGAACTGATGATGTTCGCCCAGGCGAACTCCGAGCACTGCCGTCACAAGATCTTCAACGCCAGTTGGGACATCGACGGCCAGAGCCAGGAAAAAAGCCTGTTCGGCATGATCAAGAACACCTATCAGATGCACAACGAAGGTGTCCTGTCGGCGTACAAGGACAACGCTTCGGTGATCGTCGGCTCCGTGGCCGGACGCTTCTTCCCGGACCCTGAAACCCGCCAGTACGGCGCGGTGCAGGAGCCGGTGCACATCCTGATGAAGGTTGAAACCCACAACCACCCGACCGCGATTGCCCCGTTCCCGGGCGCGTCCACCGGTTCCGGTGGCGAAATCCGCGACGAAGGCGCGACCGGTCGTGGTGCCAAGCCAAAAGCGGGCCTGACCGGTTTCACCGTGTCCAACCTGCAGATCCCGGGCTTCGAACAGCCGTGGGAAGTGCCGTACGGCAAACCCGAGCGCATCGTCACTGCGCTGGACATCATGATCGAAGGCCCATTGGGCGGCGCGGCGTTCAACAACGAGTTCGGCCGTCCGGCGCTGACCGGTTACTTCCGTACCTTCGAACAATCGATCTCCACCCCTCATGGTGATGAAGTTCGCGGTTACCACAAGCCGATCATGTTGGCCGGCGGCATGGGCAACATCCGTGAAGAACACGTCAAGAAAGGCGAGATCGTCGTCGGCTCCAAGCTGATTGTGCTCGGCGGTCCGGCGATGCTGATCGGCCTGGGTGGCGGTGCAGCCTCCTCCATGGCCACCGGCACCAGCTCGGCAGACCTGGACTTCGCATCGGTACAGCGCGAAAACCCGGAAATGGAACGTCGCTGCCAGGAAGTCATCGACCGTTGCTGGCAACTGGGTGACAAGAACCCGATCAGCTTCATCCACGACGTGGGTGCGGGCGGTCTGTCCAACGCCTTCCCGGAACTGGTCAACGACGGCGACCGCGGTGGCCGTTTCGAACTGCGCAACATTCCAAACGACGAGCCGGGCATGGCCCCGCACGAAATCTGGTCCAACGAATCCCAGGAACGTTACGTTCTGGCGGTCGGTCCGGCTGACTTCGAGCGCTTCAAGGCGATCTGCGAACGCGAGCGTTGCCCGTTCGCCGTGGTCGGCGAAGCCACTGCCGAGCCGCAATTGACTGTCACCGACAGCCACTTCGGCAACAGCCCGGTGGACATGCCGCTGGAAGTGCTGCTGGGTAAAGCGCCGCGCATGCACCGTTCGGTGGTGCGTGAAGCCGAACTGGGTGATGACTTCGATCCGTCGACCCTGAACATCGCCGACTGCGTCGAGCGCGTTCTGCATCACCCGGCCGTGGCCAGCAAAAGCTTCCTGATCACCATCGGCGACCGCACCATCACCGGCCTCGTGGCCCGTGACCAGATGGTCGGCCCGTGGCAGGTGCCGGTGGCCGACGTTGCCGTCACCGCCACCAGCTTCGACGTCTACACCGGTGAAGCCATGGCCATGGGCGAGCGCACTCCGCTGGCGCTGCTGGACGCTCCGGCGTCGGGCCGCATGGCCATCGGCGAAACCCTGACCAACATCGCGGCTTCGCGCATCGGCAAGATTTCCGACATCAAACTGTCGGCGAACTGGATGTCCGCCGCCGGTCACCCGGGTGAAGACGCGCGTCTGTACGACACTGTGAAAGCGGTCGGCATGGAACTGTGCCCTGAGCTGGGCATCACCATTCCGGTGGGCAAGGACTCGATGTCCATGGCCACCCGCTGGAGCGACGAAGGCGTGGACAAGTCCGTCACCTCGCCGATGTCGCTGATCGTGACCGGTTTCGCGCCAGTGACTGACATCCGTCAGACCCTGACCCCGCAACTGCGCATGGACAAGGGCACCACCGACCTGATTCTGATTGACCTGGGCCGTGGTCAGAACCGCATGGGCGCCTCGATCCTGGCCCAGGTTCACGGCAAGCTCGGCAAGCAGGCTCCGGACGTCGATGACGCCGAAGACCTGAAAGCCTTCTTCGCTGTGATCCAGGGCCTCAACGCCGATGGTCATCTGCTGGCTTACCACGACCGTTCCGACGGTGGTCTGCTGACCAGCGTGGTGGAAATGGCCTTCGCCGGTCACTGCGGCCTGAGCCTGAACCTCGACGGTCTGGCCGAAACCTCTGCCGACATCGCCGCGATCCTGTTCAACGAGGAACTGGGCGCCGTGATCCAGGTTCGCCAGGACTCCACCGCAGATATCCTCGCGCAGTTCAGCGCCGCAGGCTTGGGCGAGTGCGTGTCGGTGGTCGGTCAGCCAATCAACAACGGCGAGATCAGCATCACCTTCAACGGCGACACCGTGTTCGAAGGCCAGCGTCGCCTGCTGCAACGCCAGTGGGCCGAGACCAGCTACCAGATCCAGCGTCTGCGCGACAACGCCGACTGCGCCGATCAGGAATTCGACGTGCTGCTGGAAGAAGACAACCCGGGTCTGAGCGTCAAGCTCAGCTACGACGTCAACCAGGACGTCGCCGCGCCTTACATCAAGAAAGGCATTCGTCCACAGGTTGCCGTACTGCGTGAGCAGGGCGTCAACGGTCAGGTGGAAATGGCGGCGGCGTTCGACCGCGCCGGTTTCAACGCGATCGACGTGCACATGAGCGACATTCTGGCCGGCCGTGTCGATCTGAACGAGTTCAAGGGTCTGGTTGCCTGTGGTGGTTTCTCCTACGGCGACGTGCTGGGTGCCGGTGAAGGCTGGGCCAAGTCGGCGCTGTTCAACAGCCGCGCCCGCGATGCGTTCCAGGGCTTCTTCGAACGCAACGACAGCTTCGCCCTCGGCGTGTGCAACGGTTGCCAGATGATGTCCAACCTGCATGAGCTGATCCCGGGCAGCGAGCTCTGGCCGCACTTCGTGCGTAACCGTTCCGAGCAGTTCGAAGCCCGTGTGGCCATGGTGCAGATCCAGGAGTCGAACTCGATCTTCCTGCAAGGCATGGCCGGTTCGCGTATGCCGATCGCCATTGCCCACGGTGAAGGTCATGCGGAATTCGCCAGCGAAGAAGCGTTGCTGGAAGCCGATCTGTCCGGTTGCGTGGCGATGCGTTTCGTCGACAACCACGGCAAGGTCACCGAAAGCTACCCGGCCAACCCGAACGGCTCGCCGCGCGGGATCACCGGTTTGACCAGCCGCGACGGTCGCGTGACCATCATGATGCCGCACCCGGAACGTGTGTTCCGCGCCGTGCAGAACTCGTGGCGTTCGGATGACTGGAACGAAGATGCGCCGCTGATGCGCATGTTCCGTAATGCTCGCGTGTGGGTGAACTAAGAGCCGTGTACAAGCTCAGTTTTTTCGTTCCCGACAGTCATGTCGAGCTGGTCAAAAGTGCCGTATTCGCCGCCGGTGGCGGACGGATCGGTGCTTACGACCACTGTGCATGGCAAGTGCTGGGGCTTGGCCAGTTTCGACCATTGGACGGCAGTCAGCCGTTCATTGGCGAGGCGGGGCAGGTCGAGCAGGTCGAGGAGTGGAAGGTTGAGCTGGTGGTGGCCGATGAGTTGATTCGCTCGGTAGTGGCGGCTCTGAAACAGAGCCATCCCTACGAGACGCCGGCTTATGAGGTGTGGCGCTTGGAGGATTTCTGATCCTTCTGCTGCTGAAATGAAAAACCCGCTGAAGTGATTTCAGCGGGTTTTTTAATGCCCAGGATTTTGCGTTGATGATCAGGGTCTCATCGCTGGCAAGCCAGCTCCTACAGTGTTTTATGCCGTACACAAATGCTGTGTACATCCGAGAACCCTGTGGGAGCTGGCTTGCCAGCGAAGGCTGCGATCTTTTGATTTATTTTTTCGAGGGCGACGGAAGGTCGTCGTTACGGGCGAATCTCGATCATCGTGCCGTCCGGCACCAGGTTCCAGAGTTCGCGCATGTCCATGTTGCGCATGGCGACGCAACCGTCGGTCCAGTCCAGGGTGTGGAACAGGTCCTCAGGATTGTCTTCGGTGTCTGGTGTGCCATGGATCATGATCATGCCGCCAGGGTCGACACCTTCGCGACGGGCGCGGGCGGAGTCGCTGATGTTCGGGTAAGAGATGTGCATCGCCAGGTTG
Source organism: Pseudomonas sp. WPR_5_2 (assembly GCF_003634475.1). Classification (NCBI taxonomy): domain Bacteria; kingdom Pseudomonadati; phylum Pseudomonadota; class Gammaproteobacteria; order Pseudomonadales; family Pseudomonadaceae; genus Pseudomonas; species Pseudomonas sp. WPR_5_2. The sequence goes on from NZ_RBLA01000007.1 coordinate 341,129, forward strand.
AAGCGGTCACTGGTCTTGCGCCAGTCGATCCAATAGAAACCTTCCGGCGTGCGTTTATCGCCCTCCATCAGTTTCGGCCCTTTGGGGCGTTTGCCCAGGGAAATGCGATAGGTCTTGAGCGGCTTGCCGTCATTGATCAATTGCAATTGGTGGGCAGACTTGAGAACCAGGATTTTCTCGATGACCTTGCCGTCCAGCGGCTCCACGGCAGAAGCCTGGGACACAGCGACGAAGGACAGGCAAAACAGGGCAAGCAACCAGCGCATTGAAACGATTCCCCAGGAGGTGTCGCGACTATTTATTTATAGATGTTTTTTAGTTGGCAGGCTGAGCAAGCGGCGGGATCGATTCGGACCTTACGGGGTAGACCTCGGCCCGCCGGTCAGCGAAGAAACATTCTAAGGTACGGCCCACTGTGCGGAAAGCCAGCTCGTCCCAAGGGATGTCCGCTTCGTCGAATAATTGCACTTCGAGGCTCTCGGGACCGGCGGCAAAGTCCAGATCCGCCAGTTCGGCGCGGAAAAACACATGCACCTGGCTGATATGTGGCACATCGATCAGCGTATAGATGCTCAGGTTGCGCACCCGGGCGCAGGCTTCCTCGGCGGTTTCGCGAATGGCGGCCTGTTCGATGGTTTCGCCGTTTTCCATGAAACCGGCGGGCAGGGTCCAGTAACCCCGGCGCGGCTCGATGGCGCGCCGGCACAACAAGACCCTGGTGCCCCAGGTCGCTACGCAACCGGCGACAATATTGGGGTTCTGGTAATGGATGGCGTGACAACTGTCGCAGACAAAACGCAGGCGCGAATCGCCTTCGGGGATGCGCTGGGTCACCGGGTTGCCGCACTGACTGCAAAATTTCATGCTTGGGTTCCTGAATGCTGCGCCTATCTTGGCGTGCGACGGTGTCTGTCGGCAAGTTGTCGTTTAGCGACACGCCGCTGTCCGGGGGGTTGGGCGACCGAAGCGATTGGTGCATGATGCGGGGTAAGGCACAGATCGAGAACACTCATGCTGGACGAGCTACTGCATCGGGTAAGTAACCACACACCGCGAACGCTGGAGACAGACCGACGTTTCCCGGAGGCCGCCGTACTGGTACCCATTACCCGCAGTGACGAGCCGGAGCTGGTACTGACATTGCGTGCCAGCGGGCTCTCGACCCATGGCGGCGAAGTTGCCTTCCCCGGTGGCCGGCGTGACCCCGAAGACCCGGACCTGATTTTCACCGCCCTGCGCGAAGCCGAGGAGGAGATCGGCCTGCCGCCGGGACTGGTCGAAGTGATCGGGCCGCTGAGTCCACTGATCTCCCTGCACGGCATCAAGGTCACACCCTATGTCGGGGTGATCCCGGATTTCGTCGAATACCAGGCCAATGATGCTGAAATCGCCGCGGTGTTCAGCGTCCCTCTGGAGTTCTTCCGCAAGGACCCGCGCGAACACACCCATCGCATCGATTACCAGGGCCGCAGTTGGTACGTGCCGAGTTATCGCTATGGCGAGTACAAGATCTGGGGCCTGACGGCGATCATGGTCGTCGAGTTGATCAACTTGCTTTATGACGCCAACATCAGCCTGCACCAACCGCCGAAAAGTTTTATCAATACCTGAAGCCATCACCCGAATGGCCTGAACACGCGATGCCTTGAGGACAACACCATGAAATACCGCCTGGGCGACGCCCGTGTCGAGACCCACCCACAAAGCTGGGTCGCACCTAACGCCGTGCTGGTGGGCAAGGTCAAGCTGGAAGAGGGCGCCAACGTCTGGTTCAACGCCGTGCTGCGTGGCGACAACGAGTTGATCCTGATCGGCAAGAACAGCAACGTCCAGGACGGCACCGTGATGCACACCGACATGGGCTACCCACTGACTATCGGCACCGGCGTGACCATCGGCCACAACGCCATGCTGCATGGTTGCACCGTGGGCGACTACAGCCTGATCGGTATCAACGCGGTGATTCTCAATGGCGCGAAAATCGGCAAGAACTGCATCATCGGCGCCAATTCGCTGATCGGCGAAGGCAAGGAAATCCCCGACGGTTCGCTGGTGATGGGCTCACCGGGCAAAGTGGTGCGCGAACTGACCGAACCGCAAAAGAAGATGCTGGAAGCCAGTGCCGCCCACTATGTGCACAACTCGCAGCGTTACGCCCGCGATCTGGTCGAGCAGGACGAATGAGCACGCCAGAACGCCCCGTGTTATCGCCCTGCGTGAACATCTGTGCACTGGATGACGATGATATTTGCACCGGTTGCCAGCGCACGGTGGAAGAAATCACCCGCTGGAGCCGGATGGACAACACAGAACGCCGCAAGGTGCTGGAGTTGTGTCATGAGCGGGCCAAGTCCAGTGGGTTGGTGTGGATGATCGGGGCAAAACCGCAAAATTGAGGCTGGACCATTGTAGGAGCGAGCCTGCTCGCGATGGACTCAAGAACAGCGCGGAGAGCCAGACTCCCCGCGTTAGCGTTGACGACCATCGCGAGCAAACGCGCTCCTACAGTATCCTGTGCGGCAAAATTGACAGGTATTCCTACGCCCCATGCTCTTCCTCATCGCCTACATCAGCAGCGTCGTACTGATCAACTACGCCTTTTCCACCGCCCCGCACCTGGACATCATCTGGTCGGCCTGGGGCGGACTGGTGTTCATCTTGCGCGACATGGTGCAAACCCGCTTCGGCCACGGTGCGATGGCGGCGATGCTGGCGGCGCTGGTGTTGTCCTACGTCACGTCCGATCCGTCCATCGCGCTGGCCAGCGCCACGGCGTTCGCGGTGTCCGAGTGCATCGACTGGTTGGTGTTCAGCCTCACCAAACGTCCATTGCATGATCGCCTGTGGATAAGTTCGGCCCTGAGCATTCCCCTCGATACCTTTATCTTCTTCGGCATGATCGATGCGCTGACCCCCGGCGTGATTCTCACCGCCCTGGGCTCGAAGTTCGCCGGTGTGACCGCCGTGTGGCTGATCATGGCCTGGCGCCTGCGCAAACAGGCTGTCGTCAGCTGAAGCCAAACCCCGCGGTTCATGTAAAATGCCGCGCTTTCTCCCCATGGATCGCGCCTATCGCGCCGTATCCTCGATGATCCGCTGCTTGAGGACCTTCAGATGACCCGTATCGGAACTCCATTGTCGCCCACCGCGACCCGCGTATTGATGTGTGGCTGTGGCGAGTTGGGCAAGGAAGTGGTGATCGAGCTACAACGCCTGGGCGTTGAAGTGATTGCCGTGGATCGCTACGCCAACGCGCCAGCGATGCAGGTTGCCCACCGCAGTCACGTGATCAACATGCTCGATGGCGCGGCCCTGCGTGCGGTGATCGAAGCCGAGAAGCCGCACTTCATCGTGCCGGAAATCGAAGCCATCGCCACGGCGACCCTGGTGGAGCTGGAATCCGAAGGTTTCACTGTGATCCCGACTGCCCGCGCCGCGCAGTTGACCATGAACCGCGAAGGTATCCGTCGCCTGGCCGCCGAAGAGCTGGACCTGCCTACTTCGCCGTACCACTTCGCCGACACCTTCGAGGATTACAGCAAGGCCGTTGAAGACCTCGGGTTCCCGTGCGTGGTCAAGCCGGTCATGAGCTCCTCGGGCAAAGGCCAGAGCCTGCTGCGCAGCGTCGATGACGTGCAGAAGGCCTGGGACTACGCGCAGGAAGGCGGCCGTGCCGGCAAAGGTCGGGTAATCATCGAAGGCTTCATCGATTTCGACTACGAAATCACCCTGCTGACCGTGCGTCACGTCAGCGGCACGACGTTCCTGGCGCCGGTTGGCCACCGTCAGGAGAAGGGCGACTACCAGGAGTCCTGGCAACCGCAAGCCATGAGTCCGATTGCCCTGGCGGAATCCGAGCGCGTGGCCAAGGCCGTTACCGAAGCCTTGGGCGGTCGTGGCCTGTTTGGCGTCGAACTGTTCATCAAGGGCGATCAGGTGTGGTTCAGCGAGGTCTCGCCGCGCCCGCACGACACTGGCATGGTCACGATGATTTCCCAGGACCTGTCGCAGTTCGCCCTGCATGCACGGGCGATCCTCGGCCTGCCGATCCCGGTGGTGCGCCAATTCGGGCCTTCGGCTTCGGCGGTGATCCTGGTGGAAGGGCAGTCTACCCAGACGGCTTTCGCCAATCTCGGCGCTGCATTGAGCGAGCCGGATACCGCATTGCGTCTGTTCGGCAAGCCTGAAGTCAACGGCCAGCGCCGCATGGGTGTGGCGCTGGCGCGCGACGAGTCGATCGAAGCCGCCCGGGCCAAAGCGACCCGTGCCTCTCAGGCTGTTGTCGTCGAGCTGTAAAAACAGCTGCGGCGGGCCTATACCTTCTAGGTGTGGGCTCGCCCCGATACCAATCTGTTGCAACTGAACTGTGGGAGCGAGCCTGCTCGCGAATGCTATTTCACATTCAACCCCCATGTTGATGCGAACTCCGCTTTCGCGAGCAGGCTCGCTCCCACAGGGATTGCGCTGGATTGGCCGGCAAGCCCCTTCATCAATGCTCCAGGCCTGTACCTCATGAATTCGCAAAGCATCATCGTCCCCAAAATCTCCACATTGCCGGTGCACGAGCCCCGGGCCCGGGCGATCGTGCGTTGGCTGGTGCGCAAAAACATCGTCAAGGAAGAACTCACCACGTGCGGCCGCACGGGCAACCGCATGGCCCACGCCATCGGCGAAGGCGCGCGGGACGTGGTCCTGCACCCGGATGCCCTGCCGTTCGGCGAGCCGATCAATGGCCTGGAGATCATCACCAAGCGCTGTATCTATACGCCGGCCAAGGGGTTTCTGGGCGAGGCGGGTTGCGCCGAGTGCCGCAAGGAAATCGGTGAAGCCTTGTTTGAAAGCCTGGAAGACTGGATGCCGGCGCGCACCGACAACTTCACCTGCCCCGAATGCGGGCATGAAGATGACATCAACGGCTTCCTGTTCCTGCAGGAATGCGGCTTTTCCAACTTGGGGTTCATCTTCAATAATTGGGCCGAGGCCGGGTTCAAGCAGGCATTTCTCGACGAATTCGCCGATTGGCTGGATCAGCCGGTCAGTTGGGTCAAAGTCGAGTTGTAATACGGCTGGATGACCGCGTTATCGTTTATCGCTGGCAAGCCAGCTCCCACAGGAGCGCACCGAATCTGTGGGAGCTGGCTTGCCAGCGATGCTCTTCAAAACACCCGTCGATCACTGCGTCGATAATAGACAGAGTTTTACATTGAACCCGAAGGGGTGTCTGACTATAATGGCGCGCTTCCATTTTCCCGCTCGGGAGCCCCCGCGATGCTGCGTATCAGCCAAGAAGCTCTGACATTCGACGACATTCTCCTAGTGCCCGGTTATTCCGAGGTGCTTCCTAACGAAGTCAGTCTCAAAACCCGCCTTACCCGTGGCATCGAGCTGAACATTCCTCTGGTTTCTGCCGCCATGGACACCGTCACTGAAGCCCGTCTGGCAATCGCCATGGCTCAGGAAGGTGGCATCGGCATCATCCACAAGAACATGACCATCGAGCAGCAAGCTGCCGAAGTCCGCAAGGTCAAGAAGTTCGAAGCCGGTGTCGTAAAAGACCCGATCACCATCGAGGCTGACGCCACGGTCCGTGACCTGTTCGAACTGACCCGCCTGCACAACATTTCCGGCGTTCCGGTGCTGCACGATGGCGACCTGGTCGGCATCGTCACTTCCCGTGACGTGCGTTTCGAAAACCGTCTGGACGCCAGCGTCCGTGAAGTGATGACGCCTAAAGAGCGTCTGGTCACGGTCAAGGAAGGCGCCGACAAGAACGACGTTCGCGAGTTGCTGCACAAGCACCGCATCGAACGCGTGCTGATCGTCGACGACAAGTTCGCCCTCAAAGGCATGATGACCGTCAACGACATCGAAAAAGCCAAGGCTTACCCGCTGGCCAGCAAGGACGATCAAGGTCGTCTGCGTGTCGGCGCTGCCGTCGGTACCGGTAAAGACACCGGTGACCGCGTTGCAGCCCTGGTCAATGCCGGTGTTGACGTGGTGGTGGTCGACACCGCCCACGGTCACTCCAAAGGCGTGATCGACCGCGTTCGCTGGGTCAAGCAGAACTTCCCTGAAGTGCAGGTCATCGGCGGCAACATCGCCACCGGCGCTGCCGCCAAGGCCCTGGCCGAAGCCGGCGCTGACGCCGTCAAGGTCGGTATCGGCCCTGGCTCGATCTGCACCACCCGTATCGTCGCCGGTGTCGGCGTCCCGCAAATCAGTGCCATCGCCAACGTCGCCGCTGCCCTTGAAGGCACGGGCGTTCCGTTGATCGCCGACGGCGGCATCCGTTTCTCCGGTGACCTGTCCAAGGCCATCGTTGCCGGTGCTTCCTGCGTGATGATGGGCTCGATGTTCGCCGGTACTGAAGAAGCGCCGGGCGAGATCGAACTGTTCCAGGGGCGTTCGTACAAGGCTTATCGCGGCATGGGTTCGCTGGGTGCCATGTCCCAGGCTCAAGGTTCCTCCGACCGTTACTTCCAGGACTCTTCGGCAGGCGCCGAGAAGCTGGTTCCGGAAGGCATCGAAGGACGTGTTCCGTACAAGGGCACCCTGAGCGCGATCATCCATCAACTGATGGGCGGCCTGCGTTCTTCCATGGGCTACACCGGTAGCGCCAATATCGAAGAAATGCGCACCAAGCCTGAGTTCGTGCGGATCACCGGTGCCGGCATGGCCGAATCCCACGTTCACGACGTGCAGATCACCAAGGAAGCGCCGAACTACCGCGTAGGTTGAGCCTTCAAGCAAATCGTTAAGCAACCGGGGCTGTTCTATTCAGCCCCGAGTTGTTTCTGAATCACGCCTGTTACTGAATGACTTAGACGAGACTGAATCATGGCCCTCGATATTCACGCTCACCGCATCCTGATCCTCGACTTCGGTTCCCAGTACACCCAACTGATCGCCCGCCGCGTGCGTGAAATCGGTGTGTACTGCGAACTGCACCCGTTCGACATGGATGACGAAGCGATTCGCGAATTCGCACCGAAGGGGATCATCCTCGCCGGCGGCCCCGAGTCCGTGCACGTGGCTGACAGCCCGCGCGCGCCGCAAGCCGTCTGGGACCTGGGCGTACCGGTCTTCGGTATCTGCTACGGCATGCAGACCATGGCCGAGCAACTGGGCGGCAAGGTAGAAGGGTCCGAGCTGCGTGAGTTCGGTTACGCCCGTGTCGACGTGGTCGGCAAGAGCCGTCTGCTGGACGGCATCGAAGACCACATCGACGCCGACGGCCTGTTCGGCCTCGACGTGTGGATGAGCCACGGTGACAAGGTCACCAAAATGCCGTCTGACTTCCACATCCTGGCCAGCACCCCGAGCTGCCCGATCGCCGGCATGTTCAGCGACGAGCGCGCCTACTACGGCGTGCAGTTCCACCCGGAAGTGACCCACACCAAACAGGGCGGCCGCATCCTGTCGCGCTTCATCCTCGACATCTGCGGCTGCGAAGCGCTGTGGACCCCGTCGAAAATTGCCGAAGACGCCATCGCCCAGGTGCGTGCCCAGGTCGGCACCGACAACGTGCTGCTTGGCCTGTCCGGCGGTGTTGACTCTTCCGTGGTTGCCGCGCTGCTGCACAAGGCCATTGGTGACCAGCTGACCTGCGTCTTCGTCGACAACGGCCTGCTGCGTCTGCACGAAGGCGAGCAAGTGATGGCCATGTTCGCCGAGAACATGGGCGTCAAGGTGATCCGCGCCAATGCCGAGGACCAGTTCCTCAACAACCTGGCCGGCGAGTCCGACCCTGAGAAGAAGCGCAAGATCATCGGCCGTACCTTCATCGACGTGTTCGATGCCGAATCCTGCAAACTGGACAACATCAAGTACCTGGCCCAAGGCACCATCTACCCGGACGTGATCGAGTCGGCTGGCGCGAAAAGCGGCAAGGCCCACGTGATCAAGTCGCACCACAACGTGGGCGGCCTGCCGGAAGAAATGAACCTCAAGCTGGTTGAACCCCTGCGCGAGCTGTTCAAGGACGAAGTCCGTCGTCTGGGCCTGGAACTGGGCCTGCCGTACGACATGGTCTACCGTCACCCGTTCCCGGGTCCGGGCCTGGGCGTGCGGATCCTCGGTGAAGTGAAGAAGGAATACGCCGACCTGCTGCGTCGCGCCGACCACATCTTCATTGAAGAACTGCGCAAAGCCGACTGGTACCACAAGGTCAGCCAGGCGTTCGTGGTGTTCCAGCCGGTGAAATCGGTGGGCGTGGTCGGTGATGGCCGTCGCTACGCCTGGGTCGTGGCCCTGCGTGCCGTGGAAACCATCGACTTCATGACCGCGCGTTGGGCACACCTGCCTTACGAACTGCTGGAAACTGTCAGCGGCCGCATCATCAATGAAATCGAAGGCATCTCCCGCGTCACCTACGACGTGTCGAGCAAGCCGCCGGCGACCATTGAGTGGGAATGATCCCACGCGAGCCTTGATGGCTTGAGTGCAGGCAATATCAAAGGCCGTGTGAAACGTTGTTTCACACGGCCTTTGTGTTTCTCTGAATCCAAATGACCCTGAGGCGCCTGTTTCAGGTTTCAGGTCTAAGCGGGGATGCGGCTTTGCAAAATCATTCCCATCCGATTAAGACCTCGGGACAACTGCTCCACGCTCGAAAAAGGAACACCGCTGACCTGAGTCCATGAAGGGCGATTGATAGTGCATTGGCCACCGGCCAGAGCCTCTACGGTGGTGCGGACAATTTCACTCTGATTGTTGCGGTGAACCAGGGTGTAGACACCGTCGGACTTCTCGAACAGGTACATCCCCGGACGATAAAGCAGCTTTGCAGTCTGTTGCTCGGTTCTGCTGACCGAGGCGGCTTCCAGTTGCAGGCGCAGGTCGGCGTGAAAGATCTCGACAGTCCCCCGTGATACGTCGTTTGGGGCTGCGAGGAAGGGGCCTCTTTCTATTTCAATACCGGGATCAACTGCGACACTCTGTCCTTCTCCCGGATTGACTTCTTCAACCCGTAAGCCAATGCCACCTTCCAGTTCGCTGAGCCCCGCGAGCCCTTTGAAAGTGTTGGTGTTTTCAACCCCGGTCAACACCACCCATTTGCCTGGGGCGTTCAGTGTTCTATCCGCGAACATGATATCGCTCGTCAGGTGGTTCGCCATCATCTGCTCATCCACCGGCAACAAGGCTGATGGCCTTTTGTAGAACGCGGCACAGTCGGTTGCCTGAACACGAATACCGTTTTGCCTGGCAGTCTTGATCAACTCCAGCTCATTGAATTGACCGGCAGGATCTGTACCCAAACGGATCAGGTACTCCTGCAGGTCATCGGACATGACGCCCGTGTTGAAGTAATCGTTCAGATCCGTCTGGGCAAAATCGCTGAGCAGGCGACGCACATAAATGGTTTTAACGCCTTGTTCAGCAAAGGACGGCATGTTCTCGATCATCAAACGCATGCTGGTGATCCGGTCCAGCGTTTCACCGATGACCAGGCCGGGAGCGGAACTGAAAATACGTTCAATCAGTGTATTGAGCGTTGTTGAACTGTTTACTGTCGGGATCGGCGGGCGCGGCGGCAGGTTGGCCCAGGGAAGATTTTGGTAGAAGCGCCGGGAAGATAACTGGAGTGTATTGGCTTTCTCGGCGAAATTCAGTGCATACCGATCCGGGGCAATCAGTCCTCCTTCCGGGCCAATGTGAAACTCAACATGAGTTTCGCGTATGCCCAACGCCCATTTTTTAAGCCCTCCCCTGGCTTGCGGCGCAACCTCATAGGAGGTTGTGACCAGTCGCGGCGCCGTCGATCTCGATGTGGAGGGTTGTGGTTCGGCTTCAGGCGCAGGCAGTTCGTCCACCACCACCTCAGGCTGCTGCGACCCACCTATCGCCCCCATTTCCAGTTCAACCGGACATCCCTTGCCCAGGCATTGCCCTCCTGCCTGCAACCGTAGTTTCACCATGCGCTCCCAAGTGCCTTCGGCATTCAGGCGAACCGGCAAAGCGTGGATGAACTGATTTGGTCTGGCCGGATCGACGATCGCCCAATATCCGCCACCCTGTGAGTCGGGGAAGTAGCGCACGTAATAAGCGGTGTCATTCATCAAGATGGCGTAGGGCGGATCGGAATCGAGCCGGTAAATGCCCTGGAATTTCCCCGGTTCGGCGATCGGCGTTTCTCCCTCCAGCAGTTCATTGCATTGGTACTTTTGTGGTATTTCAGGTGACTGAATGGAGGTGGGGTCCATTTCCGGAAGAGGGGATAACCGCGGCTCTGCCTCTTCAGGGACGGTTGCCGGCTCTTGCGGTGCTTTCACCGGTTTTTCCACTGGCGACAACTCGGCCATCTCAGCCGCTTCGGCGGCTTCGACTTCTGCACCGACCTCAGCCATCGACCCCACACCCGGCAGGAATGGCAAATTGAACAGCGCATCGATACCGCTGAAAATCGCCCCGATCACGCCTTGCATGCGTTCTTCTGCAGTCCTGGCATTGACTGCCTGATCGATATTGAGCCCCATGTTGATCAGGCTGGCACCAATGACCGGCAACGCCACCGGCCAGCCCACGGCCGCCATCGGACCAAACACTTTCAGTCCCGCGCTCAGGTAACCGATCCACAATTTTTTCCGCAAATCACCATTGGAGGTCAGTGACAGGTCCGCTTCGGCGAACATCGCGGACCGGGTCGAATCCCTCAGCCAATTGAAGGCATCGCCGGTCACGTTCAGGTCTTTCTGATTGATCATGTGATGGTCGGCATGACCCCAGGTACTGACCAGGCGGTTCATCAGGTCAGTGATGTTCTCATTGATTGCCTGACGTTCGGCCAAGGGGAAATGATTCAAGAATGCGCGACGAGGAGCCTCGAAGTTCATCTGATTCAAGACCCACAAATGCATGTCCAGCGGCGTTTCGATGACCTGAAAGGCCAAGGCTTCACCGGGCACGTAAAGGATTTGCCGGCCCTTTGGGTCAAGGATGCGCAAGATGTTTGTCGCTACGTGGCCATCGATATCCAGGGAGCAAACCCGTAGGTCAGAACCCAGCGACGTTTCGCGTTGCAGCATTTTCAATGTGACCGGCCAGGTCAGTGGGCCAATGACAGCGTTTACCGCTGTCTGAAAATCGACATCGCTCAGTTTTCCATTGTCCCGAGCCTCCACGGCCTTGCTCAGAAAATTGCATTTGGCCAAGGTGCGAAACTCGCTGGAGTAGTCATCCCAAAACCCTTGCAGCTTATTGCGGTAAAGCTCGCTGAAATTGATGTTCCAGAAGTCTTTCAATACCTCGTTGCCATGTAGATGCACTTCATTGGTGGCATCGAAGTTTTTTTCATCCGGCCCTGCGGTGTAGAAGCCGCCGTACAGGTCCAACAGGTCGGCATTATCCTGATCGGTGGCGCGGAATCGGTGAATGACCAGCTGTGTCAGGGTCAGGGATTCATAGGGCTTCTCGTCGTAATGCTGCCAACCGGTAAACGACGTCCCCACGCTCTGGGCGGTCTTGAACCGGTGGAAATAAACCTGGTCGGGGTCTAGATCGACGATGCCGTGCTTTACCAGCAGATTCGTCGCGACCTCGTGGGCGGTGTCCTGCAAACTCGGGCAGGCTTTGACCACATGGGCTGCGATGACCTTGAGCGCAGCCTTGTCCTCTGCGTTGGGCAGTGGACGGATTTCGATCGTGTTCATGGGCTCTCTATCCTTGAGAAATGAAGACCGAGAATGACCCGATCACACAGCAACAGTGCACTGCATATGTAGCCCCCGACTTGATTCGATCTCGTGTAGCGAGTGGCCTGAGTGTGACCATCCGCCACGCCGCCCTTACCGTTTCTCAATCGCAGGTGTATCGTATTCGCCTTTTTCAGGCCCGGTGCCTGTCGCTGATTCGTGAGGTAGTTGAGTTCATGTCCTTTACCCGTCGCCAAATACTCGGTGGCCTGGCCGGTCTTGTTGTCGTTGGCGTGGGGGCAGGTGGCGCGTCGCGTTACTGGCTGGGCAAGAGGGCTGATGCCAATGCGGGGCACGACTATGAACTGATTGCTGCGCCGTTGGACGTCGAGTTGGTGGCCGGGCACAAAACTGAAGCCTGGGCGTTCGGCCCATCGGCGCCAGGCACCGAGTTGCGGGTGCGTCAGGGCGAGTGGCTGCGGGTACGGTTCATCAACCACCTGCCGGTGGCGACCACCATCCACTGGCACGGCATTCGCCTGCCGCTGGAAATGGATGGCGTGCCTTACGTCTCGCAATTGCCGGTGCTGCCCGGTGAGTACTTCGACTATAAATTCCGCGTGCCGGATGCCGGCAGCTTTTGGTATCACCCCCACGTGAACAGCAGCGAAGAGCTTGGTCGTGGTCTGGTGGGGCCGCTGATCGTCGAAGAACGCGAGCCGACCGGTTTCAAGTACGAAAAGACCTTGAGCCTCAAGAGCTGGCATGTTGACGACGTGGGCAATTTCGTCGAGTTCAGCATTCCCCGGGAAGCGGCCCGTGGCGGTACGGCGGGGCGCCTGGCGACGATCAATGGCGTGGCGCAAGCGGTCATCGATTTGCCGGCCGGGCAGATTACCCGGGTGCGTCTGCTCAATCTCGACAGCACGCTGACCTACCGCCTGAACATTCCTGGCGTGGAAGCGCAGATCTATGCCATTGACGGCAACCCCATCGAGCCACGGCCTTTGGGCAAGGAATACTGGCTCGGTCCCGGCATGCGCATTTGCCTGGCGATCAAGGCCCCGCCGGCCGGCGAAGAGTTGTCCCTGCGCAACGGTCCGGTACGTCTGGGCACGTTGCGCTCGGTGGCCAACAGTGACGCGCCGGGCGAGTGGCCACCCGCGCTGCCCGCCAACCCGGTGGCCGAACCGGACCTGGCCAATGCCGAAAAACTCAACTTCAATTTCGAATGGGTGGGCTCGGTGTCGGTCAACGTCGACAACGGCAAGCCGCCCAGCCTGTGGCAAATCAATGGCAAGGCCTGGGACATTACCGACAAGACCTGCGCCGACCGCCCGATTGCCAAACTCGAGAAGGGCAAGAGCTACATTTTCGAATTGAAGAACATGACTCAGTACCAGCACCCGGTTCACCTGCACGGCATGAGCTTCAAGGTCATCGCCTCGAACCGGCACAAGATCATTCCCTATTTCACCGACACTTACCTGCTGGGCAAGAACGAGCGCGCGCAAGTGGCGCTGGTGGCGGATAACCCCGGTGTGTGGATGTTCCATTGCCATGTAATTGACCACATGGAAACCGGCCTGATGGCCGCCATCGAGGTGGCATGATGCGTCAGATTCGACCCGCCGCGATCATCGACCGCAGCCGTGACCGCGACTTCATGCGCGAAGCCCTGGCCCTGGCCGCCCAAGGTGCCGCGCTCGGCGAAGTGCCGGTGGGCGCGGTGCTGGTGCAGGATGGGGAAATCATCGGCCGCGGCTTCAATTGCCCGATCAGCAGCAGCGACCCCAGCGCCCACGCCGAAATGGTCGCGATCCGCGCCGCCGCCCAGGCCGTGAGCAATTATCGTCTGCCCGGCAGCACGCTGTACGTGACGCTGGAGCCGTGCAGCATGTGCGCCGGGCTGATCGTGCACTCGCGGATTGCGCGGGTGGTGTACGGCGCGCTGGAGCCCAAGGCCGGGATCGTGCAGAGCCAGGGACAGTTTTTTACCCAGGGCTTTCTCAACCATCGGGTGTTGTACGAAGGCGGAGTACTGGCGGAAGAGTGTGGGGCGGTTCTGAGCGAGTTCTTCAAGGCGCGCCGGGCAAAACCAGCCATTTAAGAAAACAACACCAACCCCTGTGGGAGCTGGCTTGCCAGCGATGGCGTCGTCACTTCAAATATTGAAGTCGACTGATTCACCGCTATCGCTGGCAAGCCAGCTCCCACAGGGTTATTCGGTGTCAGGAGGATTGGGTTACTTACGGGCGACGATGACCGCCCGCATCGGTGCCGGCAGGCCTTCGATGGTCTTGCTGTGATCCTCGGGATCAAGGAAGTCGCTCAGCGACTGATACTTCATCCACTCCGTCCCACGCTGTTCATCGACGGTTGTCACGCTCACATCCACGCATTTCACATCCGTGAACCCGGCACGACGCAGCCACAATTCCAGCGCAGGCACCGAGGGCAGGAACCATACGTTGCGCATCTGTGCATAACGGTCCTCCGGCACCAGCACCTGATGTTTGTCGCCTTCGACCACCAGGGTTTCGAGCACCAGCTCACCGCCTTTGACCAGGCAATCCTTCAGCGCCAGCAAATGCTCGATCGGCGAGCGGCGGTGGTAGAACACGCCCATGGAAAACACGGTGTCGAAACCTTCCAGATTCGGCGGCAGGTCTTCGAAGGGGAAGGGCAAGTGCCAGGCATTCGGTTCTGACAGATAGCGCTGAACGGCCTGGAACTGGCAGAAAAACAACCAGTTCGGATCGACCCCGATCACGCTGTCCGCACCGGCGCCGAGCATGCGCCACATGTAGTAGCCGTTGCCGCAACCGACATCGAGGATGCGTTTGCCTTTGAGATCCAGGTGCGGGGCGACCCGCGACCATTTCCAGTCCGAGCGCCATTCGGTGTCGACGTGCACGCCGAACAGATCGAACGGTCCCTTGCGCCACGGCGACAGGCCCATCAACGCCGTGCGCATTTGCGCGCGGGTTGTGTCGTCGCAATCGGTGTCCAGCTTCAAGCCATTGAGCAGATCGACTTCACTGGGCTGGATCTTCGGCAGGGCATCCAGCGCGCTTTGCCAGCGCTCCAGATCGCCATGACCCTTCTCCATTTTCTTGTCGAGTTGCGCTTGCAGGGTCTTGGCCCAATCAGCCAAAGGTGTGCCGGCCAGACGGCGGGCGAGGGGGGACAAATCAATCATGGCAGGGCAATCAACGAGGCAAAGTTAAGACACTGGAACCACGGCACGACTTTCGAGAACCCGGCGGCCAGCAGGCGCTCGCGGTGTTCTTCGAGGCTATCGGGCTTCATGACGTTTTCGATGGCGCTGCGCTTCTGGGCGATTTCCAGTTCGCTGTAACCGTTGGCGCGCTTGAAGGCGATGTGCAGGTCGGTGAGCAGCGCATGTTCTTCAGGGTCGTTGAAGCGCAGTTTCTCCGACAGAATCAGCGCGCCACCGGGTAGCAGCGATTGGCGGATGCGGCTTAGCAGCGCGGTACGCTGGTCGGGGGCGATGAATTGCAGGGTGAAGTTCAATGCCACTACCGAGGCAGGCTGGAAGTCGAGGGCAAGGATGTCACCCTCGATCACTTCCACCGGCAGCAATTCCTGGAACATCGAATCCTGGCCGTTGAGGTATTCGCGGCAGCGTTCGACCATGGCCGCTGAGTTATCCACAGCGATGACTCGGCAACCATCGGTGCGCACGTGCCGGCGCAGGGCCTGGGTCACGGCACCCAAGGATGAGCCGAGGTCATAGAGCACACTGTTGGGCTGGGCGAACTGCGCGGCGAGCACGCCGAGGTTTTCCACGATGGTCGGATAGCCCGGCACCGAGCGCTTGATCATGTCCGGGAACACCCGCACCACATCCTCGTTAAAGGCGAAGTCAGGCACCTGGGCCAAAGGCTGGGCGAAAAGGCGATCGGATTCTTTGCTCACGGCGGTTCCGGCGGTATCGGGGGAAAAGGCCGGCATTTTAGCCAAGTTGGCGCGGGGATGCGCGGATTGTCTGATAAAGCGGTGGGCAGGCCCCGGATTTTTCGTCGCCTGTGATATTGCTTTCGCGAGCAGGCTCGCTCCCACAGGTACAGTGCAATCCCTGTGGGAGCGAGCCTGCTCGCGAAGAATTCAGCGCGGTTTGGTGCCGAACGCCGAAGCGGTGATACCCCATTGCCCCAGCCAGTAGCTGAGGATGATCACATAAGGCGCGGCATCGAACGGCACCACAAAACGGCTGATACCAATCACGCTGTCCGAAAACACGAATGCCACCGCGCCTGCCGCCGCCAATAGCGCCGAGCGCTTGGGTACATCGGTGCCCAGCCGGGCCAACGCTCGCCAGAGCATGGCGCTGATGGCCAATCCATAGACGATAACCGGAATGAGCAACGGTCCCAGTCCGTGGGCGATCAAGATCCCCAGCAACACTGCACCCACACCCAAGGCGATGATCAGTGGCAACAGCGCCAACCGCCGGCAATCGCTCAAGTAAGCTTTCAGATAGGCCAGATGCGCGACCAGAAACGCCCCCAAGCCAAACACGAACAAATCTTCCGGCCACGCCAGCAATACATCGCCGAGCAGGGAGAAAATCAGGCCGAGGCTGATCCAGCGCCGATAGTCGCTGGGTGGCGCGTCGTGCAGCCAGCCGAGCAAGGCCAGTACCGGCAACGGTTTCACCAACAGGCAAAGCAGTGCGGCATGCACGCTCAGGCCGTAGAGAAACGTCACCGCGCCCATCAGCGCCAGAATCAGCCAGCCCACGGTCAGTTAACCGAGATCGCGCAGTCGAAGGACTCCACCGGCAAAACCTCCGGGGCCCAAGGCTGTTGCGAGGTCAGGCGCAAGCGCCCGGTACCGGGGGCGAACGCCTGGAAACGCCAGGTCGAGATTCCGGCGGCACCGACTACGCCTGCGTCTTCGGGGTTGCTGTAGACCTCGGGGCTCAGAGCCCGCAACACGCCACCGGCCGAATCCTGAATGGCCCAGCGGTAGCCCGTGGTCGGGTTGCTTGGCAAGGTCAGGATCAGGTTTTGCCCATTGGTGAGTTTCACCGGGCATTCGCTTTGTTTTTCCACGGTCACGTTCTGTTTCGGTTGCGTGGCGCAAGCGGCCAGCAGCGCGAGGGCGAGGGGGACAAACAGGCGGGTGGGGGACATAAGGTCAGTGGCTCCGGCGTTCACGACGAACGGCGAGCATAACCGAGATAAGACAAATTGTGACAGTTGCCGGAAGTGGGCGTTGTGAGTGCCGACGCCTTCGCGAGCAGGCTCGCTCCCACAGGGATTTGCAGTGAACACACAT